>JANMMU010000095.1:0-19815 GCA_031373555.1 Segetibacter sp.
GAAACAGTAAATTTGTCATGGGTCTAACTATTAATGCTGCCCCACTTTGCTCATATATTGTGCCATCGTGGGGCTTTTTTAATAGATTTTTATCCCCAAACTCACGCCCAGTGTGGATTACGTGTTTTCAGGAAGACCCTATATTATACTCAATCGCTAAACTACTTAATGACTATAAATTAGAAAACACCCTCGTTTTGTAAATACCATGCAGGGGCCCTATGCAAAAAATAATCGGCAAGCATTAATAAAAAAAGCACCGGACTTATTCAATCCGGTGCTTCAAGTATTGTGGTTCAATAATTAATTAAACGCTTCTTTTATCTTCTCAAAAAACGATTTATCGTTCTTATCGGGTTGGGGCTTAAAGTTGTTGCTGTCGTTGAGCTTTTCCAGCATTTCTTTTTCTTCGCTGTTTATGTTCTGTGGGGTCCATACATTTACATGTATGAGTTGGTCTCCTTTTGAGTATCCATTTACTTCGGGAAAACCTTTTCCTTTTAACCGGAATATTTTACCGCTTTGTGTACCTGCGGGGATTTTAATTTTTGCTTTTCCATCTATTGTTGGCACTTCTACACTTGTGCCAAATACGGCATCAGGAAATGTAATGAACAAATCAAAAGCAACATTCAATCCATCTCTGTGCAATACTGCATGTTGCTCTTCTTCTATTAGAATTATAAGGTCGCCGGGCATTCCTCCCCTTTCGCCTGCATTGCCCTTGCCACTCATGCTTAACTGCATGCCTTCCTGTACACCGGCAGGTATATCAAGTGTTACCTGCTCTTCACCATACACCCTGCCTTCGCCCTTGCATGGGGAGCATTTGGCTGTAACAATATTGCCTTCTCCATTGCAGGTTGGGCAGGTGGTTACGGTTTGCATTTGACCAAGAAATGTATTTTGCACCCTTCTTACCTGTCCCGTGCCCTGGCACGTGCTGCAGGTTTGGGTACTGCCACTGTCTTTTGCTCCTGTGCCGTGGCAGGTATTGCAATTAATGTATTTTTTTACCTTTATTGTTTTGGAAACGCCTTTGGCTATTTCCTCGTAGTTGAGCTTAAGCTTAACCCTAAGGTTACTGCCCCGCTGACCGGTTTGTCTTCTGCCGCCGCCGTTGCTTCTTCCACCACCGCCAAAAAAGCTTCCGAAAAGGTCATCGCTGAAAATGTCTCCAAAATGTGAGAAAATATCATCTGCGCCTCTGAAACCGCCTCCTGTACCCGGCCCAAAAGCCTGATGGCCAAAACGATCGTATTTGGCTTTTTTGTCAGCATCGCTCAAAACTTCATAGGCTTCAGCAGCTTCTTTAAATTTGTCTTCTGCTGCCTTATCACCGGGATTTCTGTCCGGATGAAACTGCATGGCTACCTTGCGATAAGCTTTTTTAATCTCATCGGCAGAAGCAGATTTGCTGACGCCCAATATTTCGTAAAAATCTCTTTTTGCTGACATATTCTGTTATTTTGGTTGAGCGTTTTTTTTGATAAGTAATTGATATTAATTATCTTAACCACTCTTACCTTCCTTAAATCATTTACCTATTACCACTTTAGCATGACGAATTATTTTGTCGCCCAAATAATATCCTTTGGTAATTTCATCTACCACTTTTCCTTTTAGCTCTTTAGTTGGGGCTGGAATTTCGGTAATGGCTTCGTGTTTTTCAACATCAAATTCAGTGTTTATACTTTCCATTGCACTAAGTCCCTTGCTTTTTAATACAGCTCTTAACTTATTGAAAATCAGTTGAACACCGTCCTTTACTTGTTGTAAATCTTCAGTAGTTTGCAATTGCTTTTCTGCACGGTCTGTATCGTCCAAAACATCAAGCATTGCAGTGATAATTTCTTTGCCTGCAGTTTGAATAAGCTCCATCCTTTCTTTAGCATTGCGGCGCTTGTAGTTATCAAATTCTGCAACAAGACGTAGATATTTATCTTTTTGCTGATCTAATTCTGATTGCAGCTTTTCCATTTCATTTTCCTCTTGCATCATATCGTTCATATGAGAAGTACCCGGAATACTATCATCAGCATTTATATCCATTTCGTCTAATGATTGATTGTCAGTTTGTCCCATGTCTTTATCTGCCATACTTGTATTTATTTATTGCATGTTGCTAGTTTCAAACACTTTGCCAAAGGAGTTTTAAAGTCAAATTGGCACTTTCTGAATGATTTTAAAACCCATACATGCAAACAAAACAATATTCTATGTACCGATATTTTATTGGCCACCCACTTTTTATACAACGAAAAAATCAACCTTTGCGTATTATGGCAAAAGTGGTATTAAATAAGAAAATAAGCACAAGAATAGCAAACGGACATCCATGGATTTTTGGAAATGAAATCAATAATGTAGAAGGAGAAACAGTTGCAGGGGATATTGTAGAAGTGTACACACATGATTCAAAATTTGTAGGTAAAGGTTATATAAACCCACAATCGCAGATAATGGTGCGGTTGCTTACACGAAATAAAAATGAAACGATTGACGAACATTTTTTCTTTAATAAAATACAGGCCGCATGGCAATACCGGCAAAAAATAGGTTATACAGAAAACTGCCGATTGGTATTTGGCGAAGCCGATTTTTTGCCTGCATTAATCATTGATAAATTCAACGACTATTTTGTTATACAAACACTTTCTTACGGTATAGAAGTTTGGAAAGCTGCTATAGTCAGTGCTTTGGAAAAAATTTTTCAACCAAAAGGGATTTATGAACGTAACGATGTGCCGGTAAGGGAATTAGAAGGTTTGCAGCAGGTAAAAGGTTTTCTCTCCTCCCCTTTTGATACCAATATTATCATAGAAGAAAATGGGTTACAATTTTATGTTGATGTGGAGAAAGGACAAAAAACGGGTTATTTTCTGGATCAGCAAGACAACCGCAGAGCCATACAGCATATTGTAAAAGATGCTTCGGTATTAGGGGCATTTACCTATACTGGTACATTTGAAATACATGCTGCAAAATATGGTGCCAGGAGTGTGTTAGGCTTGGATATTTCTGAAAGTGCGGTAGAACAAGCCACAAAAAATGCTGAATTAAATGGATTGGGGGATATCTGTACTTTTAAGGCTATGAATGCCTTTGATACTTTAAAACAGTGGAGTAAAGATGGGCGACAATACGATGTTGTTATGCTTGACCCGCCTGCATTTACAAAAAGCCGTGAAAACATTCAAAAAGCAATAACGGGATATAAAGAGATTAATCTTAGAGGAATGAAATTGGTTAAGCCGGGGGGATTTCTTGTTACAAGTAGTTGTACAAACCTGGTTGGGCCAGATGTATTTTTGGGAACTATCCATGTGGCGGCTAAAGATGCTAAAAGGAGGCTGCGACAGGTTACTTTTAAAGCACAATCAAGCGACCACCCTATTATTTGGGGAATTGAAAATACTAACTATCTTAAATTTTTAATAGTACAGGTACTGTAATTGGTGCTAAAAAAAAGACCATCCTGGTTAGCACAAGGACAGTCTTTTGAAATGAAAAACCCCAAAAAAAACTATTATTTATCGCCTATTTTTTTAATCAATTCTTCTAATGAATTGGCAACTACAATACCCGGAATATTAACAGGTGCTCCAATTTGAGCTAAAAAACCACCTTTTACATCTCCTGTTTTAAAAGTAGTAAACCCAATACGATACAGGCCCAGGGTCAATGCTTTTAAAGGGTTGCTGACTTCGCTGGTCATGCGCATCAAAGAATTGTATTTGCTTCCACCCGGATTAGCCGGCATTTCGCCGCTGTCATCGTTTTTTTCGATCGTATTCCAGCTTGCACTTTTCCCTTTTGATTTTACATCTGCAGCACCCAAAATGCCCGATGCCTTATCAAATGAAATCCATGTATCAAAATAGCTTGTTTTGTCAGCTATACTTTGTTCATAATTGGCACTTACAAAGTCGGTACCTGAAGGCTTTTCATTATCAGGTACGGGGGAAATCATACGAAGCCCGATTTCGGGGGCCGCTATTGGTATCCACACATACAGGTAATAGTATTTTTTGCCTCCTTTTTCTTCATCTGGCTTACTATCTCCACCCACATAACCAAAATAGCTGGTCAGGGAGGTATATGGCACCCTTATTTCCTTACCCATAACACTCTTTTTGCCAAGGTCTGCACCAAATTTGCCCAGTTTTTGCCCGTTTGCACCTACAGCAACTGCCCCAATAAAAAGCAGCAGAATTAGTTTTCTTTTCATCTTTAAGTATTTAATATTTTATAAAATGGAGTTGATAAAAAAGAAGATAAAAATAATTTTCTTTAGATATCCTTTGAACACAAGTTTGCTAAATGCAATTATATATCAGGTAAATGCATTTACTAACTTATTAACTGTACAATGGTTATAAATTTCCTGTTATACCTAACGCAATAGTTAACAAACATCATTTCTAACTTTTCCTTTTAGAAAATAGCTTTGTGGAACCCGTAGAACTATTTCCTTCTTATTATGTATATAGAAAACAATTTAGGTAGGGTTAAAAAAATAAGCTCAATTGTACTTTACATATCGGAAAGAAACTTAATCATTTTCAATTCAGTTTTTTAAGTACAAATGCCAAATCATTTATTCATATTTTTACAAAAAATAAATCATCAAACACTATGAAAAGAAATGCAACTGCTATCTGGAATGGTTCCGGAAAAGAAGGAAATGGTACGCTTACCACTCAAAGCAACGTACTCAACAATAGTCAATACTCTTACAAGACAAGGTTTGAAGATGGCATTGGCACAAACCCCGAAGAACTTATGGCTGCAGCCCATGCGGGGTGTTTCTGCATGAAGCTAAGTTTTGTAATGGGTAACCTGGGATTTACCCCGGAAAAGCTTGAGACTACCTGTACAATTACTTTGGAGAATGGGGCTATTACAGCTTCTCATCTTAATTTATCAGCTATTGTACCTGGAATTAGCCAGGAAGAATTTGATAAATGTGTACAGGATGCAAAAGAAAATTGCCCTGTAAGCAAAGCATACAATTTAGAAATTACAATAGAGTCAAAGTTGTCTTAATCTATTTTTATTATGGGCACAGATTAAAGCTAGCACTTCTTTAACCTGTGCCCATATTCTTTTATTAAGTGCTTATTTAATTGCAATTAAACAATTTATAATGCTGATAATCAATACATTATTGGATTAACAGTAAACCCTGATTGCCTAAGCAAATTTATTACACCATTTTCTCCACCCAGGTGCCCTGCTCCAAATGCAAAAAATGCAGGTTCTTTTTCCGCTGCCTTTTCAATAACAGGAATCCACTTATTATTTCGTTTGTTAAGTAACACATCTTCAAATTTTCTAAAATCTTCGTCCATAATTGTCAGAATATTCATTTGGTCTATATCCTTTTGATTATAAATCTTAAGCATATTTGCTAATTCTTTTTTTGACTGGTCCATTTCTATTACAGATTTCACAAGAAAATTAGCCTGATCAGCATATGGAATACTATCAAATACTGCCATTTGATCTTCAATGGTTTCTAATCCCTTTATGGAAATTTTTCTTTCACCGGCCATTTTCTGATATACGCTTTCCCAACTTGCGGGTGAACAACCAATCATGGCCGGTAATAGTGCAGAAACAATCATCATTGGCTTGGTACTATTCATTAAATCCAGGGGTATGCCCGTGTAAGTCTTAAACAACTGATTTACAGTATCATATTGACTACCAATGAGTTTCTTAATAGTATATGAATCCTTCATTTGCATGTGTACCATAGCTTTCTGCATCATTTCCGGATCGGTTAAATCTATTTCTAAATAAAGGGATTTAACCAGATTGAATTTGTCACTCACTATTTGGGGAACTTTTATATCCCCGGGGCACATTACATGTATAGTACCAAACAAGTAAGAAGGGGTTTTTATCCCTTTTCCTGAAATTTCCCATAAAAGGGTTTTCTCTGTTGGCTTTTGAGCGGTTGCAGTAAGCGATAGCAAAATTGCAACGACCTGAAAAAGTAGTAATCTTTTCATTTTTCAAATTGGTGATAAAAAAGACTTTTTAATTGCAACTGAATTATTATGCAGTCTGCTGAAAATTTACTTTAATACCCGTGTTAAGAACACTTTCATATCACCCCATGAAGCGCTGTCTGCTGCAGCGTTATACTTTATAGGCATATTGTATTTTTCGCCTTTGGCAGTTGCACCGGGATTGGTAAAAGCATGTGTGGCATCTGCATACGATTTGAAAGTATAATCGGCGCCTACCGAGTCCATGCTTTTTTTGAATGCGTTGACTTCTGTTTCAGGAACAAAATTATCTGCCGCACCGTGGCATACAAGTATGCTTGCTTTTAAAGTTTCTTTATTTGGCGAAACCCCGGATAAGTTGCCATGAAAACTTACCACTCCTTTTAGCGGAGCTCCGAGTTTTGCAGCATTTAAGACAGAATATCCTCCAAAGCAATAGCCAATAGCCGCTACCCTTGACATATCTGCCTGTTCAAAAGATTTTATAGCATTGAGCGCTGCATCAATTTTAATTTTCGTCAATTGAGGATTTATATAAAAGGGTGTTGCCAACTCCCCTGCTGTTGTTGGGTCTTCTGCCGTTTTACCATTGCCGTACATATCTACACTCATAGCTACATACCCTAATGCTGCAAGTTGCTTAGCCCTTCCTCTTACATAATCGCCTAACCCCCACCACTCTGGGATAATCAATATGACAGGGCGTTTGCCTTGCTGATTGGCATTGTACGTTACATATCCATTGCTTGTAACCGTATCTGCTTTGTAGGTTATAGCTTCTTCTTTAATGTTCATTTCGTTGGGCGTAGTTGCTGTATTTTGATCACTTACCGTACCGTTTCCACAGGATACTAAGGTAAATACACAGATAGCACTTATGGCTTTAAATACGTTATTGTACAATTTCATTTCATATAGTTTGAGGTAAAGTTAGAATCTTTCGGGGTTAAAAAAATCAGTAATATAGATTGCGAAAATTATTGTCCATCATTACAATTTATTCACTCCTTTACTATTTCCATAAATTGAAAAAAGTATGTTCAAAAGCAACCTGATAGGTATTTGAAGCCATTCTGTTCATATTTCCTGCTATCTGAAATCTATAACCCAAATTAATTTTTGAATTGCTATTGAATATGAATTGAATGGCTGGTGCAAGGTCAAGATTATAGTTTCCATTTTGCAGACTTTTGGCTCCCAATAATTCTGCATAAGCATTTACATTTAGCTGATTATAGCTTGTGTATTTTTTGGGTAAAAGAAGATAACCTGCCGACAAACTGTAATTGAGAAAATGATAGGTTGGGTCTTTTAGTATTATTTTATGAGCATTTACTTTGAATAATTTAGTATAAGCCCATGTAGAAGAAATAGCAAGTTTGTTCAGTAATTGTGTAGCTATAATACCGTATTGAAAACCACTGTTATCACCTTCCAAAGAAGTTTCGTCATAAGTGTATGGACTATTGGAAAAAGATACATCGCCAAAAGCAGCCATTCTGAAATGTTTATGAATATCATCTTTACTATAAAACCTATATTTCACATATAACCTGCCACTTTCGGGTTGAAGGTTTCTGGTGTAAATATCTGAAAAGGTGCCAGTCAAATGAACCATCAGATACCTGTTGATTCCTATCATTGCTTCAGGCATATAGCGCTGACGAAAATCCCGGGTTGAAGGAAATCTGCCGGTCAATTTAAAGCTGATAGATTTTGATGGCATATTAGAAGCAGGTTCGCTAAAGACATATAACTCCTGACAGAAAGTTAGCGACACAAAAAACAAAAACAACAGAGAAAAAACTATCTTTTTCATAACGTCTAAAGGCTATAATAACTTTTTCAGTAGTTTCTCCAATTTACCTTCTGATGGTTCAACTGCTACTACATTCCCATTTCTATCAATTAAAAATGTAGATGGAATATAACGAATGCCCCAGGTTTGAGTAAGTTCATTGCCATGGGCAGCTTCTTTATCAATTACCTGAAGCCAGCTAATATTATCCTGCTTAATGGCATTTTTCCAGGCTCGTTCATTGTCATCTATCGATATGCCATATACTTCAAGTCCCTGTGCTTTGTATTTGGCATAAATAGACTTCATATGCTTGTTGGCTTCCCTGCAAGGTCTGCACCACGATGCCCAAAAATCTATAATTACAACTTTGCCAATTAGAGAAGACAATTTCACCATTTCGCCATTGTTATTTGGCAGGCTTATTTCCGGTGCTTTGCTCCCAACGGGAGGTTGGGCAAAAATGGTAGTTGAGAAAAGAAAAAAGGCAAAGAGAAGGAGGTTATTTTTCATGTAGTTATTAGTATTATAAACGAACAATTCAAAATGTATGCTAGTTTTCCGCAGATTAGTTTAATACTCTTTTCATTAATATTGCTACACCGTAACATGGTAAATTCTTTCGCCCACTTTACCATTATTATTACAACAAGCTTTCATAGTACCGGTTTTTACACATTCCATTTGTGTAGTAGAAGCATATTTTTTATACACTTTATCCTGCACGAATTTTTTATCTACTATTTGAAAAGTTTGATCACCGCTAAGTGTTTGCTCTTTTACAGATAAGAAATGCAGCGCCACTCCATTGAGTTTAATATGCGTATCGTTTTGAACTTTTACATTGTCGAAGTTGGCTTTCACTTCCATTTTTACAACAAAAAAACCCGCATTTTCAACTACTTTTCTAATAGCATCAAAATCAACAGATTCGCTACCATTAAAGCTTAATGTATAAGTTGACTCTGCAATGTTGGATGAAATATGATTTGCAATGGCCATTTTTTCTAATGCTTTGTAAATAGCTTTAGAACACATACTACAAGTGAGGCCGCTTGCCTGCAATGTAACTTCCTTTACCTGTGCACTTATATTAATGGTAATTAAGGCAGCTATAATAATGAGTAGCTTTTTCATAATTAAAATTTAGCATGAATCTAAAATACTGCCGGATTGCAAAGTAGCAACCCGGCAGGTTTTTTTGTTGAGTCTTTCACGGGCCTAATCTGGTTCAGTGCTTTTTTGTGGAGCACTTTCTTTACGGTCATACTGACAACAACCGGGAAGATTATTATAATCTGCTGTTACAGCAGTTTCATTTTGCGTGTCATAACCTGCTTTTGCAACGGCTTTTTCTATTTTTTGCATAGTTGCTTTTGCAGGACTATACGAAACGGTTAAAATTTTACTTTCTTCATCCCACTTTGCGGTTGTAGCACCGGCTTTTTTTGCAGCCTTTTCTATTTTAGCCTGGCACATGCCACAATTACCCCAAACTTTTACAGTTTCGCTTTTTACAGATTTTGAATCCTGCGCTGCAACTGTAAAGGAAACTGCAATAAAAAGCAGCATAAAAAATGATTGAATCTTTTTCATTTTTGTAGTTTTTAATAAATTAATAAAATAGTGAACTTTTTAATTATGAATACCCAGAACAAATATGGATGCACAAGAAATAGGATAGCCGAAAATTCATTCTATAGAATTGGACAATGAATTAGTGGGGGCTATTAAGAGGAATATCAGATTCTGAAAACCTGATTTTGTAAATAAATTTTGGCAGATAACTTAAGGGGTGGCCCATTTGTAAATGAGTCCGGAATTTCGGAAGAATAAGTCTTAGAGATATCTATCAAAGAAACTGCGTTAGAAATAACTGCTAAAGGAACATTGAAGGAAAAATTCGCAACTGTCTCTTTATGAACATTGTTTAATTTAACCACTTTAAGTTCAGAATGGCAACAAGAGCTTTTAGCGGCTTTCATACCACATTTGCACAAATCACCTTTCAGATTCTGGACACTTACTGAAGACAACTTGCCCATACAATAATGCACATTCAACACTACCCCGCTACTAGCGGTTAAGTAGATTATGGACAATATGAGTGCAAATAATTTCTTCATTGCGATGTAAAATTAAATCAAAAAAATCAATACGATTTCATAAAATCATGTTGTACCCTCAATGTCATTAACTTAAGAAACTTTGACAAGAGCAAAACATAGAAAAAGATGAACAGAATTACCCAAAAGATGCAGTGAGTGACACAACCGGAGCTCAATCAAGGACAATAGTTCGTCCCCCAAAATGCTTAAATTAATGACGTTGGTTGAACCCTCTAATTAATAAACGTCCACCAGATACCTAATCGTATCCAAAGACCCTGTTGAGGGTAATGGCGGGCAGCAAAATTGTTTTCGTTAAAACCAAGGCTGCCGGTATTTCTGCTTAATGTATTCAGATTTTCGAATCGTAGAAAAGCATAAAACCGCTTGATCCTAAAATTAAAGTAGGCGTTTATTTCGGAACGGTTTTTAACGGTATAATCATTCTGATTAAAAAACTGACCAACAAAAGGCGAATAATCGTCTGCCTTATAACGGGTATAATATCTGACTTCAACACCAAATGCATACAACATATTTCTGGCGTAAACACCTTCTAAAGAAACTCTGTTACTTGTAAAAATAAGTGGAATATTTACCGGAGGTGAGCCGGTTTTTTGTTGCAGATGAACTTCAGAATAAAAATTCAACACTTTGGTAAGTCTAAACTTTTTCTTACCGGCAATATGCAGCAAATTGAATAATGGTGCATATTGTGCAGCATGAAAAAAACTGTCGAAATAACTGAAGTTACTTACAAGATAATAATCAGCAGATAAAGAAAACCCTTTAGCATCATTGGTATAAGCACCATAGAATCGGGATGAGTTTTCTTTGCGTACATTGTCGGGGCGTGTAACCGGAAAAGCATTTTGATTGCCAAAAATATAAGATGGCGTTCGGTTTACATTTTGAAAGCCTACCTGCAGAAACCCTAATTTTTTGCTGATAATGCGTTTCATTTCTATCTGCATGTTGTAATCGCCACTATTAAACCCATTTACATACAAACTTCCGATTGCTTCTATATCCCATTTCTGATTACGTGTCCTGTTGCGGTATTCTCCCGTTAAAAAGATGTTGTAAAATTGTCTGTCTGTTGTTGATGTATTTACAAAAGTACCCTTGACCAACTGATGAGTTATGCCCGCTTTAATAAACTGATTGAGGTTATTTTTTTCAGGAAATGAAATTACGCTTACATCATTTTGCAAATTGCTCCAACTATCACGATATAAAATATTTGGAAATGCAGTATCAGTATTAAAATAATTCTGGTATGCACTTACTTTTCCGGCTCCCACAAAATCATCTCTGAACTCAAACTGTTGCTTAGAGGATGTAAGTGTATGTTGTATCCTGAATCTGGGATAAAAAAGCTGCGCATAAGTACTGTCATTAATTTTTAAAGAGTCTCTTTGTCCTAAGTCATATTGTTGCCTTACCAAAAAGGTTTTTTCTCCATAAATATTACCGGTTGTAATTTTGGAATTAAAAGGATTACGCAAAGCATTGCCATCACCTGATAATCTTGTTGGTATCACAAACCGATTTGTAAAACGGTAATCATTCAGCAAAGTATCCCGTTGAATTCCCCCATTTTCAGAAGCCCCTATTTTGTTGACCATATATATTCCATAAATGGAGTATCGTTTGTTGCGGCTTTGATAATTGCCATTGAGCCGGTAACTGTTATGGTTCGTATTTTGATTCTGATATTCACCCGGAGAGTTAATTAGCCTGTACTGAAGCGCCATGTTGAAATTGGGCTTAATGTTTTGCGTATGTATCAAATTAATGACCTGTTCACCTTTGCCCCCAATCATATAGCCAAGTTCTGTAAAAGGCCTTGTCGTTTGAAAAAAACGGGTATCAGCAATCCTGAATTTATAAATATCAAAGGCATGAAAACCGGGGTCAAAACCGGGTGAAAGATTTGGGCTAAACAGCAACGACCTGGCAGCAGCACCAAAATTACCTAAGGTTATATAATGTGCAGGCAAAGGATATCTTGTAGAAAAATCCGAGACTGAAGAGTCCAAAAACCTAATGCGGGTACTGTCGAAATATTTAAAATAAATGGTGATAGAGTCATCAGTATTATCCCTGTGCTTTAAGGAATCTGTGCCACTACTCTGTACAGGTCTGTTGGGCATAACCCTCCCCTGTCTGTCAGTTTGAACGGGTGCTTGTTCAGAGGTAATAGTACCCGGCCTTGTATTTCTGGATTGAGCATTCAATTGCTGATTATGCCACCCTGCAATGAGCGTGACCATTATTAAAAATTTCAGCAAAAGATATTTATTCATTTATTTATCAAACACAAGTGACCCGCAAAGTAAATGTAATGAGGCGAAAGAAAATGATAAAGTAGGGTAACTTTTCAGCAAGTAATGTTTAATAAATTACTTTTTTACTCTAAATAAAAGGAACCATGATTGGATGACTTAACGTGATTTCGATATGAGCAAGCTGAATCTGCCGTAGGTATGCTTGGTACCAATTATTTTGCCCCTTTTTAACCAACCCTCTTGCTCCGCTGTTCGTTTTCTTCACTAACAGCCTGTCTGAAGCGATTTTAGTTTTTTATTGTTGATGTAAGTATAAAAGGTTTTGAGTACTTAACAGTTTTATTTTTTAAAAAATAAGGTTGCCATCTTTGTAATGCTGAAAAAATGTAAGACAATTCAGTTTCTTCGCTGGAAGAAAGACTATTTTTATCTCTTGGAAAATCAACGCTGGTAACAATTCCTGATTCATTTATATTGATGAGTGCATTAATCTTTCTGTTGAAAGTAAAAGTTGAAAAATTTAGTCTAGCAAAAAAATAGCTATAAAGTTTTGCGTTTCCAAACATATAAATGGGTGGAATTTCTTTATTAAACCAGTAATGAACCTCGTTAATTGTTTCTGTAGAATAAGAAACAATAGAATCAGTTTCAATATAAAAGGAGTCCTTAGATACCTGTTTATACAGGCCGACTGGTTCAATTACTGAAGAGTCTTTTGTAACTTGCTCATAGTTACCTACTATTTGTTGACCATTCATGTGTATAATAAAGGTCTCACTACCATTAATTTCAGGAAACCTAATAAAAGCGGTATCATTATTTTTGTAAAATGTTAGTGGAGAAACAATTGAATCATCTTTGTATTTACACGACAATACAATGTCGTCATTATCATCAAAAAAAAACCAGTCACCTTGTTTTATATCATTTTTGTCTAAGTGATTAATCTTTACCTTATTTTTTACTATATCCTTTTGTGCATACCCGATTAAACTAATCATACTAACTAATATAGTCTGTACTATTTGCTTTTTAAATAAGAACAAATTTTGCATAATAAATTTAATAATAAGTCGGAAGTAAAAATAAACCTTTCCCCTACAAAATCTTTTTTTACCGCCGCAGTTGTTATCCTTTACCAACATAATTTATATTACGCAATCAGTTGCAGATGATAACACCATGCAACGGCGCTACTAATAGCGCTTCTTTTTGCTAACATCTGCAAGGGCATAATGTTGCCTACAGTTGTATTTGTCAGTCATAAAAGTTTGTCCATTCGTAAGGTGCTGGATTTATCAATTGATAAATAACTTTTTCTCTATCGTTAAGTGTTAAATAATACTTGGCGAATTTTGCCAAACACTCTTCGCCTTTGCCCATTTTCCAAAACATATCATTGCTTGCAATATTCTTAAACTGTATCCAAGGCGGTTGCAAAGAATTGTCAAGAGGTTTAAAGTGTCCGAAGTCTTTTAAAAAACTCCTTGTCTCCATAAGAACAAAACCAAGTAAATTTTGTCCACGCCAAGCATTAATATTGTCAATGTCTTTGCTGTGTTGCGATAAACCTATTCCCCAAATGGTGTCAACTGGGCTGGCTTCTACTAAAATTCTATTTTCTGTTTTCAATAGATATTCAGCAAAGTCTGGGTGCTGGTTAAACTTGTGAATGTTTCCAAGTTTTACAATGTCAAACTTTTTTTCGTTCCAAATTTGATCGTCATAGCATAATACCTGTCGACCAAGTTCTTTTGCTTCTCCAGGTTTGTGGGAATTAATTATTTTGTCGAAGTTGTTTCTGTCACCGAAAAGCAAGGCTTTATGTGCCATCATCCAATGTTCAGAAGTTTTGTACTCTATATTGTTGACTATAAATGGGCTTTCAAACCATTGGCTAAAACAAAATTTTCCAACAGTCTCATTGTACTTGTTGATGTGTCCCCAAAAGTAAATGAACTTTAAAGTATCTCCACTTTCAAATCGTTGTTTCAACCAATTTATGTCGTAGTGTGAAGGCATTTTGAGGTTTCAATGATTTAGCACAAAAATTTTAGTAAAAATAATTATTCTTAAATTTGTCATATTATTTTAAAGAAATAATTGGAATTATCTACTCCGTCTTAGCCTCAACTTCTGAATTTATCGCATTTAGGTAGCAAAAGCACAGAACGGTTACTTAGTGCGGGCTGCACCGGTGCTTTGTTGAAGTTGAAATTTAATTGCCTATGAATCAGTGGCAGAATCGTGGGGTCTCTTGCAGAAGACCCAACGAGGGCAAAATATTTCTTTATCATTTTAAATTTATTCTAACACCTAAAAATGCCCTTGCACCCTGATTTGGGCCATATATATAAGTTGGGTCAAAGGTTAATCCATACGGATTATTTGGTGTAGCAATTACTTGTCCGTTACTGCCAAACTGTACTTCTTTGTCAAAAGGGTCGTTGGTTCTTGCTATAATAAAGGGATTGCCTTTGTTGGGTGTCCAGTTTAATAAGTTTTTTACGCCACCATAAATTTCTATGTTTTTTAAGCCAGTATAAATTAATTGAATATTTTGAATACTCCACCACGGCGATGTAGCTCTCCTTGGGTCTGTATCGCCTAATATTGGCAAACGCATTGGGCTATAAACATTGCCAGTATAGTCTATCGCTAAATTTAGCTTCTTGACTTTGTAGGATATTGCCCAAACTCCTGTAATTTTTTCAGTCAAAATCTGCTGTTCAGTTATTCCATTCTCGGTTAATGTATTTTCCATTACTGTGCCACCTGCAATAATTTTTAGCCCGTTATTAAAAGCAACATCAATATTTAAACTTACACCTTTGCTTTCGGCATAACCGTTTAGATTATTATAAATAATTTTATTTGGGTCAGTGTCATAATCGCCTACAATTCTGTTGTTGAAATAAGTGTAAAAGACCGAACCGTCAAGCCCAACAGATGTTCCATTCTTTGCAAATATTTTTTTGATAAAATTGATATTTACATTGTATGATTGCTCCGGGTTTAGCTCATTTTTAATTTCTATGGTTCTTGCTCCTGTCAGTGCTGCATGGTCTTCAGTAAACAAGTTTACCACTCTAAAACCCGTACCTGCATTTATACGAATAATATTTTGAGGATTTACAGTCCATTTGTAAGCAAATCTTGGTGTGAAAATATTGCCATGAAAAGAGTTGTAATCGTATCGTATACCAAGCAATAATTTGTGTTTGGAGGCTAATGTAATTTCATCTTGCACAAATACGCCTGGCAACCAGGTTTTTTGTGGTTGGTTTTGTTGGTTTATTGTGTCTGCTGTTGCTGTTGCAGGTGTATTGTCGTCATAAAAAGTATAACGCAATGCTGTTCCAACCAACAAATCGTTGTTACCAATTTTTTTATCCCAGGTTAATTGTGAAAATGCAATATTTTGTTGAGCAATATATGAAGTAGTTCCGTATCGGCTGTCCTGGTCGTGGTTGTTATAAGAAAATGATAGCATTAATTTTTCTTTGGTTGGTAGTTGATAATTTCCCAACACTTCCCAACGCTTTGTATAAATACTTTCACCATAAATACTATCGCCACCTCTAAATATTTTATTCCAACGCATATCGCCACCCCAACGGTCTTCGTACATATATCTACCTGCAAGACTAAAACTTCTATTTTCTTTTCTTTCAAAATT
The DNA here is from genome assembly GCA_031373555.1 of Segetibacter sp. Taxonomy (GTDB): domain Bacteria; phylum Bacteroidota; class Bacteroidia; order Chitinophagales; family Chitinophagaceae; genus Segetibacter. The sequence goes on from JANMMU010000095.1 coordinate 15,897, forward strand.
CCATTTTTGAAATATTGAAATTCTGTTTTGTAAAGTCATATCAGTAAAGTTGTCATTATTATTGTCAACTTTGGTTTGGAAATTAAAATAATTAATTCCTGTTAGTACACTTGCTTTTTCACCTGCATTTGCTTTAAAACTTATATCTGCATTGTATTCTTTCCAACTTGTAGAAAATATATCAGCCGAAAACAAAGGTGCATTTTGTGGTTTTTTGGTAATGATATTTATAAGCCCGCCAACTGCTTCGCTTCCATACAGAGAAGACGCAGGACCTTTTACTACTTCAATTCTTTCTACCAAAGAATTAGGAATACCTGACAAACCATACACGGTAGAAAGACTACTTACTATTGGCATACCGTCAATAAGAACCATTGTGTAAGGACCTTCCAACCCATTTATATGTATGTCGCCGGTATTACACACATTGCAATTCAATTGTGGTCTTACACCATTTACATTTTGCAAGGCTTCAAAAATGGTTGGTGTTGGATTTTTCTTAAAATAACCTGGCTTATAAACTTCCACAGGTACAGGACTTTCCAAACGGCTAACTTCTTTTAAAGTACCTGTTATTACGACTTCTCCCAAATTGTTTGCAATATTAGTTAGGTCAAAACTAAGTTCTATATTATCTCCCTTTTTTACAGTAATTGGTTTTGACATTTTGTTAAACCCAACACAAGAAACTTCTACTTGATATGTTCCCGCTTTCACATTTTCGATTTTGTAAAATCCCAAAGTATCCGTACTTGCTCCTGTTTGTGTACCTACCAGGAATATAGTAGCATATTGAATAGGTTTGCTTTCCGAAATTATTTTACCTGAAATAGTGGCTGTTTGAGCCATTGATATTTGTACTAGTAAGACAAATATTACTGTTATCACTATTTTATGGATATACATTTTTCTTCAAATTTATTTGTTGTGGTAGCAAAAATAATAAAGTTAGGCTAATCTAACATAAAAAGTTTTATTTATTATTGTACTTTTGCAAAGTCACTATAACCTATTCAAAGAAAATGTTGTCATATACTGAAGAAAACTATTTAAAAGCCTTGCTAAAAATTACTTTTGATAATAGAAGTGAGGAAGTTGGCACAAATGAATTGGCAAATGTTTTAGTTGTAAAACCTGCAACTGTTAACGATATGCTTAAAAAGTTGAAAGAAAAGGAATTGGTTGAATATAAAAAATATGGTAAAATTACATTAACAGCGAATGGAAGAAAAAATGCAATAGAAGTTTTAAGAAAACACCGACTGTGGGAAACTTTTTTATATGAAAAATTTGAGTTCACCTGGGACGAAGTGCATGAAGTGGCAGAACAATTAGAACATATACAGTCGGGAAAATTGATAGACAAGTTAGACAAGTTTTTAGATTACCCTCAGTTTGACCCACATGGCGACCCAATACCCAATAAAAAAGGCGAAATAAAAGTAAATTTTAAAAAAACTTTGTCTGATGTAGAAGTTGGGAATAGTTGCAGAATGGTTGCTGTTAAAGATAATTCAAGTTCATTCTTACAATATGTTGTCAAAGTAGGTTTAGGTATAAACAATGAAATAAAAGTGTTGTCAAAACAAGAATACGATGCTTTACTTGTTATTGAAGTTAATGGAGTAAAGTCGTCTGTAAGTCAAAAATTTGCCGAAAATATTTTTGTGGTTTGTCAAAATTGCATCATTGGCAAAACCTGTTCGAAAACTAAGTGTGAAATAGAGAAATAGAAAAGCACACTTTCAAATTTGTCCTCCCTTTGGATGGCGGGAGGGCTTTGGTGTGGTAGGGTAAAATGAAATGTGCTACAAAAGCATTGGTTTTGTGTGTCGGCTTGTAGTTCTTTTAATTTTACGAAGCGTTGGCTTTTTGTGGTCTGTCTTGTATAGCTTTAGAATGTTTGCATATAACGGGAGTTTGTGAAAAAACTTTCTATTTTTCCAAGCATTCCCCAAATAGGCTTACTCGTTATTGCCGGGTAATTTTTGGTAATGCAATTTATTACAGGAACCATTGGCTATCAAACTTATTTAAAGCACACTTGCTAAAAATAACTCTGTCACTTTACGTCTTGCGTTTTGCACTCTTAATTCTTGTCCGTTAAGTCAAGTCTGATCGTTGTCTTCCGATGCAATCCGATGTTCTTACTTCATGGAATGTAGTCCGATTGTGTTGCCTTCTGTGTCCATTACGACAGAACAAAAACCGTAATCACCGATAGACATTTTAGGTTGGCAAACTTTTCCTCCTGCTTTTTCAATTCGGCTTTCTTCTATCGAACAATCATCGCAAGCAAAGTAAACCAAAATTCCGCCTGTTCCCGGTTTCATATCATTCATTTTTACTAATGCACCGCTAATGTTTCTTTCACCTTCTGCAAAAGGGAAACTTATCATTTGCATTTCGCCCATTCCTTCAGGCATTGGTAATGCAGACATAGAAATTTCTAAAACTGTTTCATAGAATTTTTGAGCTCTGCTCATATCTTCTACATAAATTTCTACCCAAGTGAATGGATTTTTTGATTGTGTTGTCATTGTTCTTTTTGTTTTATTGTAAAGTTTAAAAATTAATTGTTAATACCTTTTAGTTCGGGATTTTTGTTTCGTAAATCGTAACCTGTTTCATAAAATGATTTTAGGTTGGCAAGATAAAAAGTCCACCCTTCCAAACAACCGATTCTGATATTGAATTTTGATCTTTCGTCTGTCGGAATGTTATGTTGTGTAAGTGTTACCAAAATATTTTCACCAATTTCTTTGAGTTGAATATCTACTAAACATTCTCCTGCAAAGCTGAACTGAAAAAAATCTTTTCCATTGGCTTGTATAATTTTTCCTTTCTCCAAAACATCATATAAATACCAGGTCCATTCGTATTCACATGCTGCGGTTACGTTCTGATTGCGTTCTGTGTTAGTGTATTTGCAAGTTTCAAGAAACCATTTTTCTATTTCGGAAGATTTTGTCCAGGCGTTGTATATGGTTTCTAAAGAAGATTTTACTCCTATTGATACTGTAAAAGATGTCCAATCTTGTGCCATTTTATTTGTTTTTTGTTCTTATAAATATCATTGCGATTGCCGTAGTTACTATTCCCATAACCAAAGCTCCGATTGCTCCTTGCCTGACATAATTCGGATAGTTGAAATTAGCTTCAGCTTCTGCCGCGGTTTTGTAATAACCCAATTCAACAGAACGTTTTATTACGTTCGGAAAATATTCAGGAGTTATTACGTAAGATACAATCCATTGGGATAGGGGACTAATCAAGGCAATGAAAACGGAAATGATAATTCCCGAAATCAAACCTTGTTTGTAGTTCATATTTCCGTTGTAGAAATTTTTCTTTTTGTCTTTGAGTGCCAAAACCATAACCCAAATTGCAGGAATAGCAAACAGATTTGTCAAGTAAAGATGATAGTCAATATACTTGCCGTGAAGTCCGCTAAGTTTTTCCAACACCATCCAAAGCAAAGCCATTACGGTAAAAATGACTGCCCATTTGATTTCAAGTTTAATGTTCTTCATATTTTATTTTTGTAAAAAAAATTTGTTATTCTATGTCTGCACAGTCGTTCAGTAAAATTGCAACTACCGAGAGTCCGTGAAAAAACTTTCTGCTTTTCCAAATATTCCACCAAATAGTCTTACCCGTTATTGCCGGGTTATTTTGGCAATGCAATTTATTACATGAAACAATCGCTATCAAACTTATTTTAGCTTTTCAGTGTTTTAAGTTGTGCAGGGGGAGGGACTTATATCTAAAAATGAGGTAACTATTCAGTACCCAATTTAGCAATAAGCAGTAGTTGGTTCAAAATATTTTGACCTGCTTTTCTTGCAGTATCGATCACAGATCTTAGTATGGCAAAGCCATCGGCACCTTCATCAGATTTGAACTGGCCCGAGTT
>JANMMU010000114.1:0-10172 GCA_031373555.1 Segetibacter sp.
CGGGATGCTCTACCACCTGAGCTACCAATTCATTATTTCACTTTTGCAACCCAAGTGCCCTCCCGATAAAATCGGGATGCTCTACCAACTGAGCTACCAATTCATTATTTCAATTTTTAAGTAAACTAGTTACTTTTTCAAATCATTTTGCTGATAGTGCCTTTTGATTTGGGAGTGCAAAAATAGGGGGGTGTGACTTATCAGCCAAATTTTTGAAAAACATTTTTTTATTATTATAGATATTACGACTGACATTACTTGTAGTTCAACTCTTTTACATTTGCAGCAATTAATATTTTCCCCATGTCAGATTTTGTTGGTAAAGTGGTAGTAGTTACAGGTGGAAGCAATGGTATAGGGAAAGCATTGGTTGAACAGCTATTGCAAAAAGGTTGTAAAGTGGCTACTTGTGGCCGTAATTACGAAAGACTATATGAACTACAGGCTGGTAATCCGGGTATGCCATTGCATATTGCTACAGCAGATGTTAGTAAGGAATCTGATTGTATTCATTTTATTCAATCTGTTATTAAAGCCTTCGGAACGATAGATATACTAATAAATAATGCAGGAATATCAATGAGGGCATTGTTTGCAGATACAGAATTGAAGACATTGCATACACTTATGGATGTTAATTTTTGGGGAACTGTTTATTGCACAAAATTTGCTTTGCCAGAAATAATTAAAAACAAGGGAACTATTGTGGGCGTTTCCTCTATAGCAGGATTAAGAGGTCTACCTGGCAGAACAGGTTATAGTGCAAGTAAGTTTGCTGTAAATGGTTTTTTAGAAGCACTAAGAACAGAGCTTTTAGATGATGGAGTAAATGTAATGTGGGTTGCCCCGGGATTTACAACAAGCAATATCAGAAATGAGGCGCTGGATAAAGATGCTGCAGCACAAAAAGAAAACCCTATGGATGAAAGTAAAATGATGAGTGCAGAGGAGTGTGCAACAATAATTATTCATGCGATTGAAAAAAGAAAAAGAAACAGTGTACTTACATTTTTAGGACAACGTACAGCAATTATGAGTAAACTCTTTCCAAAAATAACGGATAAAATGGTTAGGAATTTCTATTTTAAAGATGGTAAACTGGTAAAATAAAATGTGGAGTTTCTATCCTTTATCCGAAAGGATTGTAAACTTTTCCCTTCATAATAAAATCCTATTTTAGGTTAAAAAATAAATACACGGTTGAAAGGGAAATTAAATTGATTCAATAAAGCAAAACCCTGGAAACAACACTAAAAAAATGCCAATTGTAACCCTTACTACTGATATAGGGCAACAGGATTACCTGGTTGCTGCAGTCAAAGGGCAACTATATAGTATGAGCGAAAATGTGACAATAGTTGATATTTCGCACCAGCTTTCTTCATTCAACTACCCACAGGCTGCTTACTTTTGTGATAGTTCATTCAGGCACTTTCCACCTGAAACATTCCATATATTGCTTGTAAATATGTTTGATGATAAACCAACACAAATGTTGCTGGCATATCATAACCAACAGTATATTGCTTGTGCTGATAACGGCTTGCTTACTATGATTCTTAACGGTTCTCCCGAAAGAGTTGTAGGACTACCGCTTCCTGATAATCAAAGGCCAACAACACTTACATGTTCGCAGGTAGTGGTTAATGCTATATGGCAATTAATGGCCGGTAAAAACCTGGATCATATTGGTAATCAAAATATAAAATTTGTAGAAAAACTCAGGTTGAAGTATGTAACAAGTCCAACTACAATGGAAGGCCAAATATTATACATTGACAATTTTGAAAACGTAATTGTCAATATTACGAAAACTGATTTTGAAAAAGAAAGAAACGGTCGAAAGTTTAAAATTGTGTTTAAAAGAGATGAGGTTATAGATACTATAAGTGATACTTATGCATGTGTGCCTCAAGGAGAGAAAGTAGCTTTTTTTAATTCATCAGATTATCTTGAAATAGCTGTAAATAAAGGGAATGCCGCAGGTTTGTTTGGATTGAAAGGATATTCAGAAGCTATGCAAAAGCAAAACATTACGCTTCAAAACAACTGGTTCTATCAAACTGTAAAAATATTTTTTGAGTAATGCTGGTGCGTATTGTAAAAATGACTTTCAGGGATGAAGCAATAGAAGATTTCAAAAAATTCTTTGAAACCCGAAAAGCTACAATAAGATCATTTGATGGATGTGAACATCTTGAATTGTGGCAGGATAGTACACAGGCCAATATTTTTTTTACCTTTAGCTTGTGGCAAAACGAAGAAGCATTATTGCATTATCGTAACTCCTCCTTCTTTAGAGATACATGGCAACAAACCAAACAATTATTTTCAGGCAAAGCAGAAGCATGGTCGCTTAATCAAACCGTGGTTATGAAGTAATGCATATTTGATTATTACAAATGAAACTTCTTCTCAAGCCCATACAATGGATATACTGCCTTTATGCATTAGCCATGTTTATAGTATTGATGTTAGGTGTTTTGCCGTTTGTTGTTGTGGCCCTTTTTCTCGGAAAAATTAAAGGTGGTAACCTTATTTACAATGCCTGTAAAATCTGGGGTTTTGTTTGGTATTTTTTTGTTGGATTAAGGCATAAAAATATTTATGAAGTACCGCATGATGCTACACGACAATATATTTTTGTTGCAAACCATATTTCCTATCTGGACATTCCACCTGCTTTCATGTCATTTAATCAACCTCTAAGAGTATTAGGAAAATATGAGATGAGCAAAGTGCCGGTTTTTGGATTTATCTATAGAAATACCGCAGTTTTAGTTGATAGAAGCAGTGCAGCAGGAAGAGCTAAAAGTGTTAGAATTTTAAAAAGTTATTTAAGAAAGCATATCTCCATTTTCCTTTTCCCCGAGGGTACTTTTAATCTTACTGGCAAGCCTCTGAAAGAATTTTTTGATGGAGCTTTTCGTATGGCAATAGAAACCCAAACACCTATCAAACCTGTATTATTTGTTGACACAGAAGATCGGCTCCATTATAGAAGTTTATTTAGTTTGACTCCGGGATTGTGCAGATCTGTATTTCTAAATGAAATAGAGGTTGAAGGCCTTACTTTAGAGGACTTGCCTCGTCTTAAAGAAACTGTTTATAAACTTATGGAAGCAGGGATGAAGCGTTATAGACAATATTAACATCACTGTTCACAAACTATAAAATTAGTCGTTCACAACCTTGTTTACAAATAAAGGTAATGAGATACGGAATCCAGATAACCCATGATTACTATCTCCCGAAAATGATCTCAAATAATCTAACCTTAATACCTTTAAGATGTTTTCTATGCCTATAAAAACTTCAGAATACCATGTGCCATCCTTAAGATACAATGCATTGGAACTGGTTACTAAAAACCAGTTCAGTTTCTTAAATAATGGAATTTTATTTGTGAGTAAGCCATTCAGGTGATACTCCACAAAGGCAGTTGCATAAAATTTTTCGGTATTGCTATAAGTATAAAAAGGGAGTAGCTGATACCCTTGTAGATACTGTGAAACGAGGGTGAAATTGTTACCAATAAAATGTCTGTAATCGGGAAAGAATAAAGATTTGGCATTAATAAACCCACCGGCACCCAAACGATAATCAATGCTGCCAAAGAGTTTAAGATTGAAATTGTCGCTTATGCTGAAACGCCACTTACTATAGTCTACATCGCTTCCTGCAATATTTTTTATTCCCTGTGTATAAAGAAAATTAAAAGTTGGGTACTTGGAACCTATGCTAAACTTACGATCAGGAAACTCAATGTAGCGGCTACCAGGTTGCCATTTTATATTTAAAGATGCTGTCAGTGCCTGATGATGAGGTAATGTATAGTTTGGTGTAAAAGTCCTATCAGTATAGTCTTTCCAATGAGCTGCAGATGTGTTTTCTAACCCTTGTCTATCCTGGTATTGAACATCGCCTGTTAACGTAAATCCGTTACCCAATTCCTTGTTATAAATAACCCGCCCAAAAGGAGCTTCATAAATTTTAAGATAATTATGTTCATATAAAAGGGTAGAAATAGTATTAAACAAAGGCCTTACAGGGCTATTGTTGTCAAACTGAAAAACCCTTTTGCCTCCGGCAATGGTTATACTGGAAGAATATTTTTTCCCATAAGAATAATTGGCTGATATCCATGGGTTAAAATGCAAATTGCTTACCCCATACCTTATTGTAGGCTCAATAGTAATCCTTTCTCGTCTGGTATCGCTAAACCTTTTTTCATATTGTGCCGAAAGTTGAATTACAACTCCCTCAACGGTGTTATAATTGATATTGTTTATGAGCGGGGGAAATTGTAATGTGCTTTTATACTTTTGTTTACTAAATGTCTGACCTGTAAGAAAAAGATTTATTAGGTTTGGTTTATTGCGTATTTTATCAAGAGAATCAAGATATCGTGGATCTTTTCTTACTTGTTCCAGACTATCTTTTTTAATGTAATCTTTCACCTCTTCCTGTAATAGTGGTACAGGTCTTATGCTATCCCAATATGCAAGGCTTTTCTTGTTTGAACTATCTTCAAATTTTAATAAAGTATTGTCAAAGTATCCTTTAGGGAAATCTGGGTTAAGGTTAAATTTATCATAGACCTGAACAAAATAACCAATAGCATCAAAGCTGAAAACTTTAACTGCAGGTTTAATAGTTTGTTGTTTAATTACCCACGTTTTGCCCGATGGTACATATAGCTGCTCAATTTGCAGCGTATCTACTAACTGCATTTGATTTTGTTTGTACAATACCATTTGTACACTATGAATCCGCCATTCATCTTCTATAATATTAATGTAGCCATTGAACAATGGTTCATAGTTGCGGCGCGGTATTACTTTTATCCTGCTTATCATCTTCTTATCTTCAAAGAAGGTACCTTCAAATTTGTATTTGTAATAGCTTAGCGCATTACTACTTATTGGTGATATAAATCCCCTCGGATTAAGGTTGCCCAGTCTAATATTATTTTGGTAAAATGAAAAAATTTGTGGGCTGCTAAATCCAAAGCCATCGCTCTGTCCACTGACTTTGGTAGAAATGACATCAATTTTTCTTTTCTTATGATCAACAGAATATTTAGCCACGCTTTCAGAAAGAAAAATCATTTTTCGTTTACTTGTATCTCCATCTTCAAAGTCAACTTTTGAACCTAAAAATTTATCCGGAAAATTTCTAAGTTTCATTTGACCTTTTATATAAACCTCCGTTGTGAACTTTTTATTTTCTTCTTCATAATAGCTTCTTTTCTTTATTGCATTTCTGATAATTTCATATGCCGGATCTTCCCCTTGCTTAATAATTATATTTCCCAGTTCATAGGTTTGGTCCTGCAATTGAAAGTTGAGGACTACATCTGATTTGCCAATACTTACTTTTTTTTCAAGTGTTTTATAACCCACATGCTGTACTACAAGTGTGTATTCACCTTCCCGTAGTTGTATGGTAAATTCGCCGATATTGTTGGCTGTAGTGCCCTGTAGTGTGCCTTTTACAATAACCGATGCAAATGGGAGTGGTTGATTCTTGCTATCGGTAACAGTACCTGATATTTTACCTGCAAAAAGCGGAGATGTTGTAATTATAAATAAAATGAAAAATAAAAATGATCTCATTGTAGCGGTTGGTTTTCGAAAATTATAAATGTTGAAATTAAGGAAGGATATTATAATTCTATGTGAATCTTTGATAAGTAATCTTGCACTTTGTTGTCATTCATGCCTACTCTAAAATTTCAGCAGTTGTTTTTTCATCATTAGCCAGTTGATTTTTAAGTTCCTCAAGATTATTAAACTTAATTTCTGGTCTAATGAAATTTATTATATACACTCTTAATCTTTTGCCATAAATATCTCTGGAAAAATTAAAAATATTTACTTCCGTTGTGGTAGATTGTCCATTGATAGTTGGTCTTATACCAATGTTCATCATGCCATTATAAGTTGTAGTGTCATTATCTACTTTTACCCGTACAGCATAAACACCATTTCCCGGAATTAATTTTTCTTTGTCTTCAATGCTGATATTTGCCGTAGGATATCCTATGGTACGTCCCAATTGATTTCCTCTAATTACTTTTCCTTCAAAAAAATAAGGATAGCCCAACAAAGTATTAGCATCTAAAATGCTGCATGTCTGCAATGCCTCCCTTATTCTTGTACTACTTACTGTTATTTCATTCTGCATATGTCCGGGAATTTCCTTCACATTGTAATTAAACTTTTCACCCAATTTTTCAAGTAAATGATAATCTCCTGAACGATTGTTTCCAAATTTATGGTCGTAACCAATTATTATAGTTTTAGGGTGAAATTTGGCTACCAAAAAGTCTTCTACATATGTCCCCGCATTTTGTAATGCAAAATTTTCGTCGAAAGGTATTACTACAAGATGTTCGACCTCCTGTTTGTTTAAGAGTTCTATTTTTTCTTCTAATGTATTTAATACAAAAATTTCTTTTTTCCCATCATGTATTACTTTACGTGGATGTGGATAAAAGGTAATGATCACAGTTTCGCCGCCAATTGCAGTTGCTTCTTTTTTCAGAAGTTTTATTATTTGTTGATGACCTGTATGTACGCCATCAAAAGTGCCGATGGTGATTACAGCATTTTTAAAAAAGGGCAAATGGGATAAATCTCTGTGAACTTTAATCATAAGTTGGCGCAAAACTACATACAACATTTTATATAATACCCACATTACAAAACACCGGTTTCCCCAAATATTTCATATTACATTTGCCTGATAAAATAACTAACAGGTTTATGTCATTGTATTCAAAGCGTGGAGTAAGTGCCCAAAAAGAAGAAGTGTTAAACGCTACCAAACATCTTCATAAAGGTTTGTATGATCATTCTTTTTGTAAAATTTATAATGATTTTTTAGGAAACGATGATCAATTTGTGAACATTATGCATGCCGACGGTGCCGGTACCAAAAGTATTTTAGCCTATTTATACTGGAAAGAAACAGGAGATATCAGCGTTTGGAAAGGTATAGCACAAGATGCAATAGTTATGAATCTGGACGACCTTTTGTGCGTAGGGGTGCATGATAATTTTTTATTCTCCAGTACTATTGATAGAAATAAACAACATATACCCGGCGAAGTGTTGGAGGTATTAATTAATGCTACACAGGAAATCTTTAACTGGCTAAAAGATTTTGACATCAACATACATTATTTGGGCGGCGAAACTGCAGATGTAGGAGATGTGGTGCGTACCATAGCAGTTAACGGTACTATGACAGCCCGCTGGCCCAAAAACAAATTAATTACCAACGATAAAATTAAAGCCGGCAATGTCATTATTGGCCTTGCCAGCGATGGAAGAACAACTTACGAAAATGAATATAATAGTGGAATAGGCAGTAACGGGCTTACCAGTGCCAGACATGATGTACTCAATAAACATTATGCATCCAATTACCCGCAAACATTCGAGCCATTGCTATCTGAAGATGTTGTTTATATTGGCGGGCATAGTTTAAATGATAAAGTTGAAGCGAATAACGAACATATAACTACTGGCAGACTATTGCTAAGTCCAACCCGTACTTATGCCCCTTTTATGAAGGAATTGTTTTTAAAGCATTTTAATGAAATAAATGGATTAGTGCATTGTAGCGGCGGCGGACAAACTAAATGTATGAAGTATTTGCCCGGCACTTTTAAAGTAATTAAGGATAATCTTTTTGAACCACCCGTTATTTTTGATATTATACAAAAAGCATCGAAGTCAGATTTTAGAGAAATGTATCAGGTTTTTAATATGGGGCACCGCATGGAAATATTTGTCGCTGAAAAAAATGCTGATAAAATTATTGGTTTGGCTGAAACTTACAGGATAAAAGCCAAAGTAATTGGTAGGGTAGAAGCAGCAACACAAAATGAGTTGATTTTGAAGGGTAGTTTTGGGGAAATTCGATATTAGTAAATGGCTAAACTTATTCACATTCACCAACGATTTATTTATAAAAGATATATCATCGGATTTAGTTTTTTGGGGCATTCAGTTGTTCTTTATTCAACTCCGGTTGTGTTATCCTAATCCCGATCATCGCATTGGCGTCAAATTAATTAAATATGAAATGTACAAAACATCATTTTAGTAAGGGTTTTATAGGTGTTTCTTTTACCCCGGAGCGGTAACATTTCAATAGCCGTGGGTGAAACCCACGGTAGTAGTAGATTGCAGCATTATCATGTTACAACCCCAACGGGGTTGCATTAATTGTACGCCTTGTATTGTACAACCCCGTTGGGGTTGAAAATAAAACTGGTTATTTCATTCCACGGGTTGCACCCCTGGCTATTCAGGTGAAAGCCTTTCAGGCTTTTTAAGTTGACACCAATGCTATCATCGGGACTATTTTGTACTATATCTTTTCATAACAGCATTTTTTACATTTTACGCTTTACAGTTTTATGAAGTTAGAGGCTTTAAGGAGAAAGGTAAAATACAGTGTTAGAAGAGCCGATGTTCATTGCAGGTATGATTTTAGTGCAATTATAGAAAACAGATAAATCATGTCTCAAAAAAGCAAAAAGCAATTTGGAATTTGGATGGATACACATCAGGCAACAATTGTTGGTAGATTTGGTGAAGAAGTAAGCGATTTTATAGTATTAGGTCATGCTAAAAATGAAGGAGCTGTAACAAACAGTAGTGAGAAAAATGAACACAACGAGGAAAAAACTCTTCAGCAAAAATTTTTTAAAGAAATTCTTTCTCATATGCAAAATGCAGATGAAGTGCATATTACGGGGACAGGTACAAGTCAGGAACAACTAATAAATTATATGGCCGAAACTCCCCAGTATAAAAATACCAAAACATCTGAAAGCACTTCTAATAAAATGAGTGATGAAAGATTGCTTGAATATATTTCTGTTAAGTTTGGTTAAGTTGATATTTGAGTCGGGAAAAAGTAAAAGCCCTTACAATTTGTAAGGGCTTAGTTGTGTTTTTCGAAGGGTTGTGCTATTAAAATGAAATTGATGTAAACTTATCTTTTATTTCATTGGCTATCATTTACCTGATTTGCAACCAAGCAGCACCATCTGAAATTATTTCTATACTGCTATTTGCAGCAATTGTATTAGTTGCTACACCACTTAAACTTGTAAAAGATGAGATTGATCGTACAGCAGCATTACGATTAACAATAATATACCGGCGATTTGTGCAAGTACTTGCAGTTGGTAATGTAATACTTGCTGTTCCTGTAAAATACCAAACAGTAGCAGTGTTATCAAGTGTAACTGCTGCAGCACCTGCTTGTGTAGATATTTTAGTCGCCATTGCACCATTTACTTCCAATACGGAGGTCGGAGTTATCGTGCCAACCCCTACATTTCCATTATTTTCTATACGGATACGCTCTGCTGGGGTTGTAGAACCATTTGGCACGGTGAATAGACTCATGTATGAGCCGTGTGCAGTAGTTGAGAAGTTTTCAGAAGCGTATGCCCGTATTGCCACACCTCTCACATCATTCCAAGTCGCACCGTCATAGCCGGCAAATTGTACCCCACCTAACAGCGTAGTATTTACAACTGCTGTAGGGGCCGCACGGGTACCTCCTGATGCTTGTAACTGCATAGTAGGGAAGTAGCCTAAGTTATTGGTGTTGTAAACACGTGTGCAAATGTCAGCATTAGGGCCACCCGGGTCATCTAATTGTAAACGATAAGTAGGGTTAGGGACATTGTATCCCACCAATCCCCCACTTGTTACACGCATTACCTCTGTGTTGTTTGTTTTCCAAACGAGGTCTCTAGCGTCGGTAGTACCAACAAAATTTGTGCCTGCAGTTGTGCCTGCATTACCTGTTAGCCCCCAAGCAGTAGCCGATGGCGCTGCCCAAGACAAAGTTCCTGTACCATTAGTTGTCAAAGCCTGTCCATTTGCACCATCAGCAGCGGGCAGTGTATAAGTCACATTAGCGACTTGTGGCTGTGCTTTAAAAGCAGTATAGACTGTACCTCCACCGCTTGGCTCTCTGAAGCGGAGTTCTCCGGCTGTGTTATTGTTATTGTTGATGTACAGGTTCCCATTCATGAGTTCCAGCTTTTGACCGGGAGCATTAGTACCTATTCCTACATTTAAACTTGCATTAGTTGCATCACCCAGCAAAAGTGTATTGTTTTGGGTAACAACAGC
>JANMMU010000020.1:0-29824 GCA_031373555.1 Segetibacter sp.
TACCAAAAAAACACCTACCAATCCCTCTCTCTTCTTAACCCCTGGATAAATCAGCCCGAAATATTATTTAATACCAGGATCAATGAACTATATGGGGGATTTAAGGGATCTGCAGGAAGCCATTTCACTTACAATGCAAGGTTGTCTTTCTTGAAATACAATAACCCTGTGCTGTACCTGAATGATTCCCTGGACGGCAAAACTTTTTTGCCCGCCTATGAATCGGATATGAAAGCATTACGGATCAGCGGTGAGATTGGCTACACCGCCCAGGAAAAATTTAGCCTGCTTGCAGGTGCTGTTATCAATAATTTTTCGGGGCTGATGAATAATGATAAAGCATGGGGGCTTTTGCCTCTTGAAATTACCGGTTCCTTACGTTGGAAGGTCTTAAAGGATTTGCAATTCAAATCTGACCTTTTTATCTGGAATGGCGCATTGTACAAAACAAAATCATTAGAGAAAGAAAGGTCAGGCGGGGCATTTGACCTTAATGCCGGGGCCGAATTTTTTGTTTTGCCTAAGTTTAGTGTATGGTTGCAATTCAACAATATTTTGAATAACAAATATGAAAGATGGCACCAATACCAGGTATTAGGCTTAAATGTATTGGCAGGAATTGTATATTCGTTCTAAGAAACCCTGTATATGTTTGAAGCATTTTACCAACAACTCATAATTAATAAAAAAGTTACCCTTCCGGGGTTGGGAACTTTGACCCTGTCACGTACTCCTGCTCAACTCAATTTTGCCCAAAAAACATTTACTGCACCTGAATGGGTAATTTCTTTTGTAAAAGGCAATGCTATTGTAGACCAAAAGATTTATGCCCTTGTTGCTCAAATGCAAGGAATTGACGAAGAAGAAGCAATAAAAAGGGTTGACAAATATGTATTTGATATAAAACGTGAATTTTCTGTTTACAAAAAACTGGAATTGCCGAAAATTGGCTTGCTAACAGAAAACAATGAAGGAGCATATGAATTAAAAAATGAAAATCGTTTATACCAGTATTTCCCTGATATAGCTGCAGAAAGGGTTGTTCGTGAAAATGGCGATAAATCAATTTTTGAAGATGCCGGATCAACATTTACCGATGCAGCCACTCATACCAATGAAACACTTGATGATGCAAGCCCTAACAAGCATGAGTGGTGGATTGATGCAATTATCCTCACTATTCTTGCTATTGCCGCCATTGCTTATTATTATTTTCAAAATGGGAGTTTTAGATAGGGTTTGTTTACAATAATATTTATCCATTCAGGAAAATCTTTTTTTGGCAAAATCGTATTTTTTACATCCTCAAACTACCACCTTTGACCAAGCAAAGTCTACGAAAACTTTACAAACAAAAAAGATCAGAATTATCTGCTTCGCAAAAATTGAAGTTGGATGATTTGTTATTGATTCAATTACAAAGACTACCACTTCCTGAAAATATTGAGACGCTCCTATCCTACTGGCCACTTGAGCAACAATCGGAGCCCAATACACATATTTACAACCGCTACCTCCAATTTGCTATCCCAAATCTTAGAATCGCTTATCCGGTTATAGATGTAAAAAAACACGAAATGCAAGCAGCCTATGCCCATGATGAAACCACATTTATAGAAAATCATTTTGGCATACAAGAACCCGATCATAGTACTGATGAAATAATTACCCCTGTTGAAATTGATCTGATTTTTGTGCCATTGCTTGCATTTGACACCAATGGTTTTAGAGTTGGGTACGGCAAAGGTTATTATGATAAATATTTGGCAAATTGCCGGCCTGATGTTTGTAAAATTGGCTTTTCTTATTTTGAAGCCATTGATAAAATTGAAGATACAAATCAATATGACGTACCTTTAAACTATTGTATTACCCCCGAACGGAACTATGAATTTTAATTTTTACCTGCTTAAGTCTTTCAGAATATTACTTTTTCCTTTCTCATTGCTGTATGGCCTTATTGTAATTATCCGCAATTATCTTTTTGATAAAAACATACTAAAATCATACGCCTTTAATCTGCCTGTTATTAATATTGGTAACCTGTCTGTTGGCGGTACAGGCAAATCGCCTATGGTTGAGTATTTAGTTAAATTATTGAAAGAAAAGTATGACGTAGCAACACTTAGCCGGGGTTATAAACGAAAAACAAAAGGATACGCATTAGCAAATGAGGATACTACAGCATTAGAAATTGGTGATGAACCCATGCAGTTTCATGTTAAGTTTCCACAGGTGGCAGTTGCTGTAGGAGAAGAAAGAATTGTAGCGATTCCACAACTTCTGCACGACCGGCCCGAAACAGATGTTATCATTTTGGATGATGCTTTTCAGCACAGAAGTATTAAGCCCTCTTTCAACATAGTGCTTACTGACTATAACAACCTTTTTACAAGAGATTTCTTTTTGCCAACAGGTGATTTAAGAGATCAGCGATCCTCTTATAAAAGGGCTGATATTATTGTAGTAACCAAGTGCCCCCCCGGTATAAATGAAGAGGAAAAGCAAAAATTAATTAATGAAATAGAACTAATGCGGTTGCAGAAAATCTATTTCACAACCATAGAGTACGGCACACCATATCATATCATAAACCACAACCTAAAATTTATTACAACTCAACAGGAGCTTTTGTTGGTGTGCGCCATAGCAAATCCTGAACCTTTGAAAAACTATCTGATGCAACAGGTGAAGAGTTATATTCAACTTTCTTACTCTGATCATCATATATTTACAATAGACGATTTAAACCAGATAAAAAAGAAGTTTGACGAAACCGGTGGCCTGGATAAAATGATAATAACTACAGAGAAAGATGCCATGCGGTTATTAAAATTTAAGGATGAACTATTTGAAATACCCATGTATGTGTTACCGGTAAAGCACCGTTTTCTTTTTGAAGAGGGAATGCAATTTGATACACAAATACTGGAATTTGTAGAAAACTTTATAAATAAAAAAAATGAGCAGGAAGCATAAGCCTGAAAAGGCAAAAAAGACCGATCAAGGTCAGCCTAAAGGCACACTTGAAATTACAAGAAGTGGTATAGGATATGTTGTGGTTAAAGATGATGAGGGAGATGTATTAGTACGACCTAATGACTTTAACACAGCAATGAACGGTGATACAGTAAGAGTAAAAGTGACCAAAGAAAATGGAAGAACGGGAAGAAAAGAAGGCCGTATAACAGAAGTTATAAGTAGAAAACAAAGTGAATTTATTGGTCACGTACAGGTGAGTGCAAATTTTGCTTTTTTCATAGCTGATGGGCAAAAGGGAATTCCAGATCTATTTATTCCATTGAATAAATTGAATGATGCACAGGACAAAGAAAGAGTATTGGCCAGAATAACAAAATGGGATACTACCAACAAAAAGCCCGAAGGCGAAGTAGTACAGGTTTTACAGGAAGGTGAAGAGAGCGATATTGCCATGAAAGAGATTTTAGTTGAAAATGGCTTTCCGCTTGTGTTTGATGATGATGTAATGGAAGAAGCTTTGCGCCTGCCCGATGTGATATCTTCTGCGGATATTAAGAAGAGAAAAGACATGCGGGATGTTCTTACGTTTACCATTGACCCTGTAGATGCCAAAGACTTTGACGATGCCATTTCTATAAAAAAAATAAAAGATGATCTGTATGAAATAGGTGTGCATATAGCAGATGTAAGCCATTATGTACAACCCGGAACTGTATTGGACGATGATGCTTATAAAAGGGCAACATCGGTGTATTTGCCCGACAGGGTTAATCCAATGTTGCCTGAAAGAATTTCTAACGAATTATGTTCGCTTCGGCCTAATGAAGATAAGCTGACATTTTCTGCAGTTTTCCAGATTAATCTTAAGGGCAGTATCAAAAGCTTTTGGCTTGGAAAAACAGCCATACACAGCGATCAGCGTTTTACCTACGAAGATGTACAGCAGATAATTGAAACCAAAGAAGGAAAATATGTAGATGAAGTGCTACTCCTCAACAATCTTGCACAACAATTCAGGGCAGAGCGTTTTAAAAAAGGTGCTATTAACTTCTCCTCAACTGAAGTAAGATTTAAGTTAGATGAAAAAGGCAAGCCAATTGGTATTGTAGTAAAGGAAAGCAAAGAAGCGCATCAACTGATAGAAGAGTTTATGTTGCTGGCCAATAAAACAGTTGCAGAATATGTAAGCAAACAAAAAGTAAACAAAACCGAAGTACCCTTCCCCTACCGTATTCACGATCTGCCCGATGAAGAAAAAATGACTCCGTTTATTGCTTTTGCTGCACGTTATGGTCATAAATTTGACATTTCATCTCCACAAAAAATTGCAAATAGTTTCAACTCAATGTTGCAGGATGTAAAAGGCAAACCGGAGCAACATGTATTGGAACAACTTGGTATAAGAACCATGAGTAAAGCAGTGTATGCTGCTGACAACATAGGTCATTACGGCCTTGCATTTGAATTTTATTGCCATTTCACCTCACCCATTCGCCGTTACCCCGATGTTTTGGTGCACCGCATTTTGGAAAGCTGCCTGGAAGGCACACCTATTTTTGACAAGAAAATGGCAGAGAAATGTAAGCATTGCAGCGAAAATGAACGCAGTGCCATGGATAGTGAACGTGCTGCTAATAAGTACAAGCAGGTTGAGTTTTTAAAAGATCACCTGGGCGAAGAATTTTTGGGAGTTATCAGTGGTGTGGCAAGTTTTGGTTTTTGGGTTGAAACCGTGGACCATAAATGCGAAGGTCTTGTCAGCATCAACAGCCTGATGGATTATGACGATTTCAGACACATAGAATCCGATTATAGTTTGGTGGGTCGGAGAAGTGGACGTAAATTCAGAATGGGTGATAAAGTGCATATCAAAGTAGTAGCAGCAAATCTTACTAAACGACAGTTAGATTTTGAATGGGTTTTAAAACAGTCAGACGATTCAGAAAACCTGGCAGAGACAGAACAAATAAAAATTTCAGATAAAAAACAACGCAAAGGAAAGGTTAAAGAAAAAGCATCTAAGCGCCATAAATAGAGTCTTTTCAATGGTCACTAAAGGTTTTTGATTATTCTACATCCAATAATTGAAAATCTAAAAATAATGGTACTATTTTTGACTTTCTACAGCAAAACAATACAAATTACTACATGAAAAAATGGATTTTAGCAGTTGCATCATTCGCAATTATATATACAAGTCAGGCTCAAGGATTAAAGGGGTTTATGAAAAAAGTGACTGGTGACAGTAGCTCTAAACCCTCACTTGGAAATATTTTAGGCGGTGGAGACAATCAGGGTGGTTTGTCTTCTTCCACTATTGCAAATGGATTAAAAGAGGCTTTAGAAGTAGGAACACAGAAAGGTGCTGAAAAACTATCGGCTGCTCATGGATTTTTTAAAGATGCTGCTATTAAAATCTTAATGCCCGAAGAGGCCCAAAAAGTAGAACAAAAGTTAAGAAGCCTTGGTATGGGCAGTCAGGTGGATAACGCAATACTTAGCATGAACCGTGCAGCAGAAGATGCAAGCAAGAGTGCCGCACCAATATTTGTAAACGCCATAAAACAAATGAGCATACAGGATGCTGCAGGTATTTTAAAAGGTGGAGATTTTGCAGCTACAGATTATCTGAAAAGCAAAACAACAGCCAATCTAACCGAGGCTTTCAGGCCTGCTATTGAAGCATCGCTTGCCAAAGTTGATGCTACAAAATACTGGAACACCGTTTTCTCAACTTATAATAAATTTAGCCTGCAAAAAGTGAATACTGACCTTGTTGCGTATGTTACTGAAAAGGCTCTTGCCGGACTTTTTCACGAAGTGGCGCTTCAGGAACAAAAAATAAGAAAAGACCCGGCAGCACAAACTACAGCTTTACTCAAGCAGGTATTTGGTAAATAAATTGCTATAGTTTTTACTCCACGAAATCATTAATCATGAAAAAAGTATTAATTGTATCAGCCTTAATTCTTACAGGCTTTTCTAGTTGTGAAACTGCTACACAGGTACTTAGTACTGTAGGCGGTGTATATGCTAATGGCGGCCTTACCAATGATGATATAGTTGGTGGATTAAAACAGGCGCTTACTATTGGTACACAAAACGGCACCAACAGACTATCCGTTGTTGATGGATTTTTTAAAGATGCTGCAATAAAAATCCTACTCCCCGACGACGCTAAAAAAGTTGAAAGCACCTTACGCAATATGGGTATGGGTAGCCTTGTAGATAAAGCGGTGCTAAGTATGAACCGTGCAGCTGAAGATGCAGCAAAAGGTGCAGGCACCATTTTTATTAATGCAGTTAAGCAAATGACTATTACAGATGCTGTAAATATTTTAAAAGGTGGCAATTTTGCAGCTACCAACTATTTCAAAGACAAAACAACAGCAGCCCTTACGGCTTCCTTTAAACCCGTTATTGATAACGCATTGAAAAATGTTAATGCTACAAAATACTGGAGCGATGTAACTTCGGTTTACAATCAGTTTGCTTCTACAAAAGTAACCACAGAACTTAGTGCTTACGTTACCCAAAAAGCTATGGATGGTATATTTTATCAGGTCGGACTCGAAGAACAGAAAATAAGAAAAGACCCTGTAGCACGTACTACGGAATTATTGAAAAAAGTATTTGGAAGCGCTATGGCGCAAGGGGGGTAAGAGTTATGAGTGTAGAGTTATGAATTATGAGTGTAGAGTTATTAGTTGAAGGTTTATCGATCACTTAGAGTTCATAGCTTAGAGTTCATAGCTCATAGTTTATAGCTCATAGTTCATAGCTCATACTTCACAGTTCATAGCTCATCGCTCATAGTTCATAGCTTATAGCTAAAAATATTCCCCTACTGCTATAAACAGCCCCTTACTGCCTTGTGTACCAAAACCATAGTCTATATCTAAATTGGTACGGCTTGTTTTTTTAATTTTTATTCTTAAACCTACTCCTGCACCGGGTTGTACTTTTTGTATTAGTTCGCCTTGTTCTGCACTAAAAGATTGGGCATTGGCAAATAATACACCTCCCAATAAACCATTAGAAGAAATTCTATACCGGAATTCTGCTTTTGCATAAACCATTTGTGAGCCCCTGAAACGGCCCTGTATATATCCCCTGCCAGTGGAACTGTAGCTATCCCAACCGTTGCTTGGCAGGTCAAGGTATGGTGGGCGGCCGTTTAGAACCAGCCAATTGTATGACCATAAAGCAAGCACATTTTGGGTCCGTTTGTTCAGCAAAAAATATTTTCGAAGATCAATGATGAGTGAACGCCAGTTGGTATTGCTGCCAAGTATTTGCAGGTTGTTGCGCAATTGGGCACTTACATATACCCCACCAATGGGATTAATTGGATTATCTCTTGTATCAAATACCCCATTGACTGTAATGCCCGATGAACTAGAAGATTGGGTTCCTCCATATTTTACATAATCACTTTGGGTACCATTTTTATTGCCTTGTTCTGAAATGCCCCACCGGTAGTCTATTATATAGCCAAGGCCACCATAAAAATCCCCTTTTATTTTGCGAAGCACAAACTCGTAGAAACGGAAAAAATGATAATCCATAGGGTCTTCGGTTTCTGTAGAAGTATTGCTGCCCAGGCCAAAAGTGCTTTGGGGGTATTTGTAGTAGCGAAAATCCCCTACAAAAGCATACCTGTTATTTCGGCTCCAGATATTTGATTGTATAGGCCAAAAAAACTGCTTATTCTGCGTGTAAGTTGCATTGGAAGTAATGGTAGATAAATGGGTGAGTGTGTCTGGGCGAAAAGCCACGTTACCGGATATAGTGCCGGCTAGTTTTGTTTGCAGGGTATAACCTATTGCCGCCACCCCTGAAAAAACCGGTTTAGAAACAGGCTTTTCTATAATGGATAGATTATTTTTTCCTTTCTTTTTAAAAAGCCCAAATATTACATCTGCCAGATCAACCAATGGTACCGCCCTTGTAGCCGGTGATACATTTTTAAAATTTGTTTTGACCGTATCTTCTTTTTCCAATAATGGAAATGGGGTATTCTTTTGCGCTGTGGCGCAAAAGGGATTGCATGTAAATAGTAAAACGAATATTATAAGAAGCAATCGTATTTTCAATTTTTTCTCCTTTGTTTGAATGTTGCGAATATAATTTTAAAAGTTTTTATCCCATTTTTCTTTATCTATCCGGTAAACAAAATTTAACCGGCTTGCTTCTCCATAATATTCCATTTCTATTTCACCAATCTTTGTTGCTCCAAGCTTTTCAATCGCTTTTTGAGAACGGATGTTACTTGCCCCAATGTGAAGTATTACTTTATCAAAAAAAGCAAATGCATGATTTAGCATAAGCGTCTTTAGGGCTCTATTATAAGTGCCCCCCCAATGGTTTTTAGCCAAAAAAGTATAACCTATTGCAATTGATTTATCCTCTACATTCAAATCATAGAAACGGGAGCTGCCAATGGCCTCCCCTGTTTTATTATCAAGTACTAGAAAAGCTGCACCGGACTCCATTGCACCTTTAAAAAAGGTTTCAAATACCGGTCTTTTGTAGCGGTCCCTGTTAGGGTGTTGCTCCCAAATCAACGGGTCTGATGCTACACTGTATAAGATTTCAAAATCATCAGCCATTAGAGGTTGAATTTTTAGTAAATTATCTTTAAGGGTTGGTTGTAATTCAAAGTCTGTCATAGTCAGAAGGAGTTGGTAGTTTATTGTAAAAGGGCAATATGTTCTGTACAAAGTACAGTCCATCGTTTCATAGAGTTGACAACAATCTTTCAGAAACCAGCATTTCTTCAATATTATTGAACAGTATCAGTCAACCCTATCTAAAGAATAAATACAGTTTGCTATGTTGTCCTCATCCACTCTTCCGGGATTATGCACAAAGCCTAACGTCTCAAGTAGTTTTACAGAGCCGGCATTCGCACAGTCAGTATAAGCTTCAATTTTTTTGAGAGAGATTTTATTAAAAGCATAATCAATTACACTCCTTATTGCTTCATTCATAAATCCATTCCCGTGATAAGCAGTATCCATTTCATATCCAATTTCGGCAATTGTTCTGTCTTCTGAAAAATTCCACAGGCAAACCCTACCTATCATCACAGCATTTTCTTTGAGCGTAATTGCCCAATCATTGCCAATACCTTCATCAAATACTTTAATCATTTTATGGATAAAAGCATAGGCTTCATCCATGTGTTTCACTCTTTCCCTCTTTATGAATTTGTTTACAGTTTCATCTGACCTTAGAAAAAAAATTGTTGGCGCATCCTCGTCAGCTACCTGCCGCAGAATCAATCTTTTAGTCGTCAATATGGGAAATGTCAGGGATTGCATTTTCATTACTTCTCATCAAATGTATCAAAGAAGTATTATCTAGCCCTTTTTAAATAGTGCAAAGAACCAACCGTGGGAAATATTAACCAATGATTTGTTTATCCAAAACTAATGAAGCATTGATAATCAACCAGCAAAGTGAATTATTTGAAAACTAAATAACTTTAAAATGTAGTGCAGTGAAATTGACTCAACTGTTATATTTTGTAATTGCCACAATAATCTCATTTACCTGCAACCTCGCTAAACAATTTCTCTGCCTTTTTACTTAACTCCTTTTGTTGCATCTCTATGTGTAAGTTTGGGTTATCTACTGCCATTTCCCTCAATAACTCTGATTCTTTTTTTCTAAGATTGATGTAGGTTAATATTTTATCTGCTTTGTTGTGTGCTGCAGTTGAAATATCATAACTTTTAGTAGTTGCAATGACTTGTATTGCCTGTTCCCATTTAGGTAATAACTGATATGTAATCTGATTAACCCTTTCGTTACCTTTTTGGGTAGTATCGGCCATTATCTCCAATGCTGATGTATGTATTTGGTCAAAGGCTTTTAGCTTGCCTGAATATTTTTCATAGTCTTTGTAGGATGACTCTTTCAACTCACCCAATAAGAACAACCTCGCATTTTTTTCAGAAGGGTGCTGCTTTATATAAACTGATGTAATAGCTATGGTTATTAATACCACAACAGGTAACAACCAATTGATTTTTTTCCCATTTTCCTTTTCATTTTTTACAGCAAACACATAAGTATAACCTATTACAAACCCACTAACAAGCCCACCTACATGGGCCGCATTGTCTACGCCACTTTTCATGCCGTAAGCCAGGTTGAAAATGACAAATATCCCAATACTTCGCAGCAAAGATTGCCTTACCGAGGATGGTATGTAACTTGTAGTTAAAAAAGCAAGAAACAAGCCATACATTCCAAACACAGCTCCCGATGCGCCTGCACTATTAGCAGGTTCGGTATGCCACCACAGGCTTACCAGACTTGCGATGACACCAGTACAGAGATAAGCTGTCAGGTATTTCCTTTTTCCCAGCATAGGCTCCAGATAGGTAGCTATGGAATACAGGCAATACATGTTCATAGTTATGTGAATGACACCAAAGTGTATAAAAGTACTGGTGATTAACCTCCACCAATCGCCACTTAATGTTAACGGTGCAAAGTTGCTCCCCCACCTCAAGTGTACCAACCCGTTAGGTTCAAACAGGCCTGCCCCATCAAAGATCATTAATAGAAATACCAATACATTGAGTCCAATAATGGCGTAAGTGGCATATAAGTTACTGCCCGTCAGGTTCATGGCTTTATCAAGTTCTTCAAAAGCAGCTTTTTGTTGCGCTATTGACTGCTGGGTTACATTCCGTAACTCATAAATAGCATGAAGGTTGGCGGAGATTGTGTTTTCATCAGCGGAAATTTTTGCTGCTTCAAATGCTTCTAACAAAGCATTCGTATTGTTTTTGTGGATGCCGGACATATCAGGTATATCCCTGGTGACAGACTCGCTTGTAACGGTGAGTGTAGAAAAGCTGACAAGACAATTTATTTGCTGTCCTTTTGATTTCCATGATTTAGGCGTATGGCCCAATAATGTATCCTGTCCTGCAAGTACAATTTCCCAATGCAGATTTTTTATGGCCTCGTATGCCAATGCAAGTCCTGTTTCTGTATCCATTCCATTGAGCGATATTGTCTGTTGGTATCTCGGCATCCGTTTTATTTGGATACAAAATGAACAAATAATTTTGATTTTGCAGCAGGGGATATTTTACCTCTCTGAACAATAAACTTTCTACCCCTTTATGGCGGTTGTAAAGCTATAGATTGATTGCTTTGTTTGCAATCATTTCATCTTTTTCACCAAAAATAAACGTTCCTATGATTCATATTTTCCATCAACATTTACAGGAGTAGACCAATTGGGCTATATAACAATGGTATAAAACATACCTTATTATACTAACAAAAAAATGGAGAGCAGGACTAACCTTTGCTCTCCATTTCGTACTATCAGGTACTAAAACCTGTTACTTACTTTTGTTTTATCAGTTTTCTGACAGCACTTTCACAACCGCTGCTGCAAACTGCTTTTATCATATAACTGCCTGAAGCAAGGCTTTGAATATTAATGTAAAATGCATTATCCCCGATTTGAGTTTGTACCTTTTGTTGAAGAACAACCCTGCCTGTCAAATCTGTAATAATGATAGCGGCTTTTTCGCTTACAGGAACATTCAAAACAATATTCACCCTATCAGTAGCAGGATTTGGATAAACATCAAGTATGCTAGGTGCATTGTCTCCATTCCGCTTAATAATAATTGTTTTAGTAAGGCTATATTTTGCATCCTTATCTATTTGTTTCAACCGGTAGTAAGAAGTTCCGGCAGAAGTGTTTATATCTATAAAACCATATTGTTGTGGCACAGAACTATTGCCGTTTATAGCTTTAGTTGAAACAAACCCGATCTTAGCAAATTCGCTTCCATTAAAAGATCTTTGTACTTCATAGCCGGTATTATTAGACTCTGATTGTGTTATCCATTCCAATCTATTTCCTTTATCAGTTGCATAACCTTTAAACGAAGACAATGTAACTGGTAAAGCTCTATTGCCATATTTAGCACCAACTGCCATAATATTTGGTATACCACCAAAACCAGTTATGCCATCTAACCTGCTTACTGTAACACTTGTAATATTCTTTCCCTGATTACTTGTATCTATAGCAAGGAGAACCCTGTAAAGCTTGGGGCTAACGGTACTTGTTTCAAGTCCTCCACAAGTGGTGGTAGTATTAAGCACCCTGCCAATACCCTGGGCCACTGCATTTGTGGCACTTCCGTACCAATCACTTATACTAAGACTGTCAAAGGCTTTTGTACTTCCATCAGAGAAATTAACAACCGCAGATATTTTAGATGCACCGCTTCCTGATGTTGCAAGCAGGTATACTTCCTCCGCCGGTAGTGGTGTAGCAAACGTAAGTGTACCAACATTTGTTGAAGTCAGTCGCAAACTATTATCGCCATTGTATGGAGCTAATTTAAAATAGAATCCGGCAGCCGGATAATATATTTGACGGCTTACAGGCAGGCTTCGTGTTGGAAATGGACATGTTGCATCATACTGATAATCCGCTGCTACAAAATTATAAGAAACATTGTCAATATCAGCAGTTATAGAATTACTTGCCGGCCCGGTGCCATCTGCAATTACATCGGCATTAAATCCGGAGACACTTACCCAGGTATAAACAGGAGAAGAAGTAACAAAGCTATCTAACCCGCTCCAATAACTTACATCGCCACCACCACAACTACTCCTTACCCAAACATAGTATTTTGTTGAAGGAGTTAATCCAGTCATGTTAAAAGTAGTTGTTGGTGCAGGTACAGAGTCAGTAACAGGGGTTGATGCTGTTGGAGCAATGCGGGTTGTGTTACTGTAAATGTGATAATATAGCGGTGTAGTAACAGCAGGGGCTTGCCAGGATATATAAGCCGATGTGCTGTCAATATTTGAAGCAATTACGGTATTGGGTGCTACACAAGTCGGAGTTATATCTACAACAATATCATCTACAAACAAATTAAACTGGTTTGCAATTGAATAGGCATGGAAACCTATATAATACACACCACTTGCAGAAGGTGTGAAATCTGTTGTAGATAAATTAGGGGTAGTGTTTTTGATAGACGGATAATCTACTATTAAATCTGTCATTGAAGCGGCACTTGCAGTACTGCCATAGCTTACATTCAGGCTTTCTGTGTAAGTGGCACTATTGCATCCGTACCTAAATGTTACTCTATAAGAACTGCCTGCTGTAAGGTTCAGTCCCTGAGTATAGAACCAAACATCTGCAGCATTGCCTCCATTGTATGGATATTCCAGTGTTTTACTTGTAAATCCAGATCCGGGATTATTTATTGTTATCCAATTATTGCCCGTACCTACATTTTGGCGATTTGTACAATTTGGCATGCCCGGTACCGTTGCTGTTTCAAAGTTTTGTGTATAAGGAAGATTGGTTGCATTGCATTGTGTATAAAAACTATCTGCTCTTGCCCAAACACTGTTTCCTGCCGCACCGCAACCGGATCTAACCCATGCAAAATATTGGGTTGCCGGTGTAAGGCCTGACATTGTGTATGTAGTTGCAACCACAGTTGCTGTAGGAGTAGTAGAAGCAATTGGTGCAGTATTTACATTGCTCACAAAAACATCATACGATGCAGGTGAACCTGAGGTTGGGGCTGTCCAGTCAATTTGGGCAGAAGTAGTTGCAATATTTGAAATGGTTAAAGCATTTGGTTCTAAACATGAAGGAGTTAACTCCCAAACTATATCATCTAAATAAACATAGGTAAAGGTGGCAGAATTTAATCTTCTGATTCCAATGTACTTGTCTGTTCCGGAATAATTCGCAAAGCTTACTGCATATTTTGTATAAGCTGTATTAATGTCAACTGTTTCAAGTGCTGTAAAAATAGCCGTACTGGTATTATTATCTAAAGTACCAACCTCAATATCCTGAGTGGCGTTAGAATTTTTTGCATAAAATGTAAGGCGATGTGTGCCTGCACCTACATTATTCAGTAACGGGCTAACCAAAATGATATCATCTGTAGCTACCGCACTTGAATTGAACATAGAAACTGCATTAGGGGAACTATATACATTTACGGCAGTAGTTGTAGTTGTGATTGCCGGGGTGGGTGTACCTGCAAATCTTAATAGTTTAGACCAGCAAATGGGTAATGCAGGCGTGGTTGCCCCACCAAAATTTTCACTAAAAGCATTGGTGGCTATACATTCTGTAAGCAAACTATCTACCCCTGACCATGGGCTATGTACCCCTACTCCGCATTGGGTTCTTACCCATACATAATACTTAGTAGCCGATAATAGGCCTGTCATGTTATAAGTATTGGTGGCGGCAGTAGCTGTTGCAGTAGTGGTATCTGTTGGGGCAGTCCTTGTAGTACTGTAGTAAATATCATATCCTGTAGGGGTTCCTCCTGCTGCAGGTGCAGTCCAATCCAGTTGTGCAGTAAATGAAGTAACATTGGTATGCGTTAAATTTGTCACTTCCTGACACAATGGAACCGCTTCCCATACAATATTGTCAACATAAACATAGGTAAATGTTGTAGTATTAACCCTTCTGATTCCAATGTACTGATCAGTTCCGCTATAGTTTGCAAAGCTAACCGTGTACTTCGCATAATTAGTATTTATGTCAACTGCTTCAAGCGAGGTAAACGTAGCTGTACTGGTATTATTGTCAAGTGTTCCTACTTCAATGTCCTGCGTAGCATTTGAATTTCTTGCATAAAAGGTCAGGCGATGGGTGCCTGCACCTACATTATTCAGTAGAGGACTAATCAAAATGATATCATCTGTAGCTACCGCACTTGAATTGTACAAAGAAACTGCATTAGGTGAACTATATACATTAGCGGCAATAGCAGTGGTTGTTATTGATGGAATGGGTGTACCTGCAAACCTTAATAGTTTAGACCAGCAAATGGGTAATGCAGGCGTGGTTACTCCATCAAAATTTTCACTAAAAGCATTGGTTGCTACACACTCTGTAAGCAAGCTATCTACTCCTGACCATGGGCTATGTACCCCTACTCCGCACTTAGTTCTTACCCAGATATAATACTTCGTAGCTGGTAAAAGACCAGTCATATTGTAGGTATTTGTGGCTGCTGTAGCTGTAGCTGTAGTTGTATCTATAGGGTCGGTTCTTGTAGTGCTATAGTAAATATCATATCCTGTAGGTGTCCCTCCTGCTGCAGGTGCAGTCCAGTCCAATTGTGCCCCGGATGAAGTAACATTTGTATGCATAAGTCCTGTAGGCTCCTGACAAGCGGGGATCAATTCCCATACTATGTTATCTATATAAACATAAGTAAAAGTAGTTGTACTCTGTCTTCTTATTCCAATGTATTGATCAGTTCCCGTATAATTGGCAAAACTTACAGTGTATTTTGTATAGGTTGTATTAATGTCAATAGCTTCAAGCATCGTAAATGAAGCTGTGCTTGTATTATTGTCAAGTGTACCGACTTCTATATCCTGTGTGGCATTTGAATTTCTGGCAAAAAAAGTAAGACGATAGGTACCTGCTCCTACATTATTCAGTTGTGGAGTTATCAGGATAATGTCATCGGTAGCAGTAGCACTTGAATTAAATAATGATACTGCATTAGGGGAGCTGTAAACATTTGCTGCAGTACTGTTGGTTGTTACAGTCGGTACCGCTGTTCCTGAACTTCTTATAAGTGAAGACCAGCAAAGTGGTAAAGTGGGAATAGCAACGCCATCAAATTTCTCATTTAGAGTTGCTATAGGGGCACAGGCTGTCGTAAAAGTAAGACCTCCGCTCCACAAACTAATATTACCACTACCACAATCTGTTTTAAGATATAGTTTGTAAGTTGTAATTGGTGTAAGCGAACTTAATGCTAATGTAGTAAGTGTAGAAGTACCGCTGGCAACTAAACCCGAAGCACCACTACCGGCTGCGCCACTTGTCCTTAGCTCCCACATATATTGTGTAGGGGTAGATCCGGCTGCAGGTGGGTTCCACATAGCATCAGCAGTAGTAGGCATAATATTAGAAACCATGATTCCAGAAGGAACATAGCAGCCCGAAGGCGAAGCTGCAGTCCAGCTAAAGATAATATCGGGGCGATCGGTTTGATTACCTGTATTAGCGGTATTAGCTGTTCCACATAAGTTTCCTAAATTATCAGCACGATAGGTATGTGACCCGTTAAAACTTAAGCCCGTGGTCCATGGTACTGATACATTTTCAGTATAAGTTGTAACTCCGGTGCCACCATTGGTAGGATCACCATTACAAATCTCAACCACTATATTATCGCTGCCATTCCAGAAAAATGGAGCAGAAAAAGTGATCACTTTTGTACCTACAAAAACTGTATCATTTACAGGTCCGTACACATCAGTTATACCTGTCTCCCACGTATTTGTACCAAGGCTACCATTTGTGGTGCTCCCTATGCCCACTTTCATTTGCTCAATGGTTCCTAAAAAAGCATTCACGCTGGTTACGTTATATTTGATAGCACTGATATTACCAGGACCCATACCTGCCGCAGTCAATTCTGATGCGAGATATAAAAATTGCATCCTGCTTCCCTCATAAAAATCCTGTAATGGACAGGGGTATGTTGTAGCTGTGTTGCCGGTTGTGCTAGTTCCAATCGGAATATCCGTTTGTGAAAAGGCAGCAAGTTGTAGGCAAATTGCTACCAATAAAAGGTAAATTTTTTGCATGACGGTATATACTTTGGTTAAAATTAAGAACCGAATGTACAAAAAAAAAGATTGGCTCAACGTATCCTTGTTTAATTAAAATTGAATACCAACAACTTACCTTTTAACAGGAGCAGAATTTGCTTCATCTAAAGTTCAATAGACCGGCCTTTTCCCATAACACTTAATATGTATTTAATGATTGGTGTAATGCACCTTAAAGAGAAACTTACATTACATGGAGGTCTAAGATTTAAAGCCAAAAAGAAATTTATTAAAATGGTATTTAAACTTTAAAAATCATGAAGCGAAGTACTTTTTCTTAGATATAAGCATGCCCAAAAAATTTAAAAAAAGCCAATTAATGCATCCGGTTTACAGTATATTTATTGAGCTATTTCGGGTAGGTTACTCCTAAGCAGAGCCCACTTAATCTTAACACAATAAAAAAAATATTAGTATAATGTAAAGAAACAATCAAAAATATTTTGACCACATTGCCCAAAATATTTTTGATTGTTTAAGAGGCGTGTTGTTTTGCCTTAGAAAATATATCTACTCTATGATGAGAGCGTGGAGTGAATTGTTTTTTTGAGGTCTTTTTATTTGAACATTTACCAGAAAGTAAATATGTAACTATGCCGGCACCTGCAAAGGCCAGGGCAGTAAAAAGGATGTTTTTTTTCATAATGATAAATTTTAAAGAAATACAAAAAAATCATACCCCTATATTATAGCCATTAGTTTATCACTTTTTATCAGTAATACTTGAAACGCACATATTATTGTCGACAGCTAATGAATTACTAATCAAAAACACAGATTGGATTTTAATTCTTCTGAAATAAGGGATTGTAGAAAATTGATATTAAGTGTAATCTCCGGAAACACTTCAGGCGTTGAAAAAATACCTACATGACACTATTGTGGAGAAACATTAAGGCATATGTTTCCAACTTTAATCTTCTGCCCTTCTTTTGAACATAGCCCCGCTAAGAAATATAAATACCTGAAAAAGTAATAATGATATCAGAATGACACTTAAAATATTTTGTATTTGTTTCTGTTTTTTCTTTTTTGAATCCTTGGTGCCATTTATGCTGCTTTCACTATAAAACAAAAACTTTTTAAAAGTCTTTCGCTTACTTTTAATAAGAACAAATAAAATAACTTTTGCAAGAAGAAAAAATACAATTACATAAAAATTATAACCAACAATAGTAAATATTAAATCTTCACTCATAAGAATTGGTCTGGTAGAAAAAATCTGGTAAGTTTAATATGCAATATTATTCAATTTACATGATAATCATATTCAATTAACGGTAATAATGCCGACATTTTATTTATTAGAAATGATCCCCGAAATAATATTTATGCTTAAAGCAAGAATAATAGTATTGTAAAGAAATGATAAGCAGCTATGTAAGAGCGCTAACCGTCGTATATGCCTTGATGTAACTTCCACATCTGAAACTTGAAAAGTCATACCGAGTACAAATGAGAAATACGCAAAATCTATATAGTCGGGATGCTTTTCACCTGGAAAATTAAGACCAGAGCCTATAGAAGTTTTTTCATTTTTCAAATCATTGGTAGAATAGTACATATGCGCATAGCGTAAAGTAAATAAGGTATGGATCAAAATCCAGGAACAAAATATAGATGCAAATGATAAAACCACCTGAACATTAATTGGTTTGTTATGACCGGCAGGGATTGTTTTAAGCAATAAAAAGATACCGGCAAGGCTACAAACAGCCCCCGTTAATACCAGGAGAAATATAAAAGAACCCGTTGTATCTTCTTTTGTAGCTTGCTTTTTAACATCTATAGGATGATAGAAGGAAATTACTATCCAAGAAAACAAAAGATAGGTGACTGCAAAAGATACCCATCCCCATATTAGTAATTCAACCTTAGTTTTTGAATGAAGGTTTAATAAAAAAACCACTGTTGCAATTATGAGAGAGGTAACGAACCTAAAGTGCCTGTCAGTTATAACATTAAATAGCATTTTATATATAGAATTTTTAAAAAAAAAACTTAATCACATAAAGTAAACATAAAATAACTTTATCCATATTTTATTAACAATTAGGGTATTAAATGTTTCCGGTGATTATTTTCATTAATAATTTCTTAGTTTTGTTATTGTATTACATAAATATATTTGTATAACTAAACCCTAAAAAATTTAAACTATGAGTTTTTCATCAGAATTTAAAGAGTTTGCCATAAAAGGCAATGTTATGGATCTTGCAATTGGTGTTATCATTGGTGCAGCCTTTGGCAAAATTGTAGATTCATTAGTAACTGATATTATTATGCCTATTGCTGGTATCATTGTAGGTCCTAAAGGATTTACTAATTCATATATGGTATTGGGCAGTAGTGATAAATTTGTTCCGGGTATGTCTCTGGAAGATGCAAAAAAATCCGGGGCAAATATTCTTGCCTGGGGTAATTTCATTACAGTTGTCATAGACTTTTTCATTATTGCAATGATCATATTTATGTTGGTTAAAGCAATGAACAAGTTAAGAAAAAATGAACCGGCTGCGGCATAAATAAAAATTTAGTTGTTAATTATTGAAATAGGCTGTCCAAATAGGCAGCCTTTTTTTATTTATTGTTATGTAGTGAGTAACACCATCCAATTTATATTTTAAGATTACGCATAAAAGTATCAATTTTAGCTTTTACCAAATTTACTAATACTACAAATTGGATATTATAAACGAAATATTAGAAGAGTGCATCCTTGCCTACCCCGATTCATCATTTGTGATTAGCCTGTACAAGCAGTACGGCGAAAGAGGCAGCCTAAGCAAGAAACAATTGCAGGGTCTCCACGGAAAAGCGTCTAAAATAATGGGACTACCACCGGGCAAACTGGCTACTATAGAAGCAATCATAAAAAAAATGCCCACCCGGTACAATTCAGATATACCTGTAGCTAAACCACTGTATCAAAAAGATGAAAGTATTGCGAAAATGATAGAATTGGTTTTGCTAAAATATCCATCACACAAACGGGTCCTTTTTTTACAATCCAAGTTTGAAAATAATGAAATACTTACTACAATAGAAATTGCTGATTTGGAAAAGTTTGTAAAAGTAGTAAAGAGCAAAATGTAATCGTAATTTTCACTATGCCTTAAAGCCCCATCTATCACGGATAGAGAGAATATCATACGAAAAATAAAACCCCCACTTTGGAGGTTTTATTAATACAAACCCATATTTTATTTCCCTAAGATTACAATTAATGCATAAATTATACTTGGCAATGTGCCAAGAAATAATATGCCTGCAAAACCAAAGATCAACAATCCTAACACAGTCAGCAAAATAGAAATCCAAAATTTATTATTGGTTTCACCTTCATGTAGGTAAACTCCCAATGGCGGTATAAACAATCCAAGAATAACCTGAAGAATTAGATCATTATCCACATCCTTACCAGCTTTCCTATCTTCTTTAAATGCTTTTAAAACCCGCTTCATTTCCTTCATCTTAATCCTTTGCTCTTTATTAGAAAGTGATTTAAACGCCTTTACACCTTCCTGAATAGTGGAATTGTCTAATGTTGATTGAGTAGCGGTATCGGGTACAGGTATTGTTATTTTTGCTCCAAAACTGTCAACAAATAGTATTTGTAAAAAAGAAAAAATTATATAAAAAATCACTTTTTTCATTTGAATTTGCAGTGAAAAATTATTTGAAGATGCTATAAGTATTTCAAAAATAATAATAGTCAGCTACAAAACAGTGATTAATAGCCTTAGTGGAAAAGTTTCGCAATTACTGCAAACTATCAAGATAATCCAATAAGTTGAACACTCTCTCCATGCATTTTTCACTTAAAATGAGTAATCAAAATCCCAAATTTGGGCTTAGGTATAAAATTCACTAAAACCTTAACGGTTTTTTGCAACATAGTTAGTTCCTACAGGTATATTTTTGTTAGATGAAATTGAGATTTACATTTATTTGTTTAATGTTTTCTACACTATTACTGAATGCGCAGCCTGCTGGCAAAAAGAACTCCGCTGGTGAAAATGGTGGTAAAACAAAGCAAAATGCAAAGATTGGTTCACCCGGTAACAAAACAACCAAAGCTCAATCTATCCATGATGATGAAACAAAATCAAAACGTATTCCTGCTGGCAAAAAGAATCATGTAACCGGCATTTGGAGGGGATATTTCGTTCAGAGTACACTAGGGTTTATAGAAGACAAATACCGTTTTGAAGTACAGGTAGCAGAAAAAGACAACCATAGTCTGCAGGCTGTAACATATTCTTACAAAACCACTGTATTTTACGGAAAAGCCGATGCTTCCGGCATCTACACTGCAAAAAGCAAAAATTTTTTACTTAAAGAGATTAAACTAACTGAAGTTAAACTGACCGATCAAAGTTCTGGTGCTTGTCTTATGACTTGCTATCTTGATTATGATAAAATTGGCAAAATGGAGACACTTTCAGGGACCTATACCAGTGTAAGTATAAAAGACAAATCAGATTGTGGTAACGGAAAAGTTTACCTGGAAAAAACCCCGGTAAGTGATTTTTATAAAGAAGACTTTCTTGTAAAAAGAGAAAATGAATTAAAAAATAAAGGCAAGGCTAAAAAAATGGCACCAAAACCAGATCCTACAGACAATGACAAATCCAATATAAGTAAAAAGCCTGTTATTAAACCGGGAGCAGAAGACAATGTAATTACCGGGCAACCGAAAAAAAACCAACCCGAAATTGCTAAGATTACACCTAAAAAAGAACCGGTAAAACCAGCCCCTTCAAGTGCAATAAAATCATTTCCCAAACCACAGGTAATGAAAACAAGGGAAAATGATCTTCAAAAAACAATTGAAACAACCGAAAAAGAATTTAAGGTTGAGCTGTATGATAATGGAGAAATTGACGGGGACAGAATTTCAGTTTATCATAATAATGAACTTATAGTTTCGGATAAAATGCTGACAGATAAACCTATCACATTTACAATACAAGCAGATGAAAATATAGCCATTCATGATTTTGTAATGGTTGCTGAAAATCTGGGTAGTATACCACCAAATACGGCTTTAATGATCATAACTGCAGGCAGCCAGCGTTATGAGCTTTTTATTACCAGTACAAACCAGAAAAACGCAGTTGTAAGAGTGGAGTACAAATCTAATAACGCTAAATAAAATTAATATTCTATTGATAAGCTTTTTGTAATTTCACGAAAAATAAAAATCATGATTAAAATACTTCCCCTCTTTTTCATACTATTTTTCGTGACTTTAATTTCTTTTGGACAACGTTCAATAACTGCTGAAGATGCTGTAAATCATTACGGAGAAACAGTTACAATATGCGATAAAATTTATGGAATTGATTTTGCTGAAAGCTCAAAAGCATTTACTGCAGTAAAAGTAGGCGACTCAAAGAAGAAGGTTAATTTGTTTGTTTTTTTAACTCCGGAAATTCTCCAAAAACTTACTGATAATGGTAAAACCTCACTTGTAAAAAGAAGTGTTTGTGTTACAGGAAAAATCAGGCGTATCAATGGTTTACCAGAAATAGTGGTAAATAACTCAAAGGAAATTTATTTACTTACAGATGGTGGTGGTAGCGAAATAAGACCCAATGATTTTATGAGGTTTGAATAGGTAAATAATTTCCATAACTATTCTCTTAACAATTGATAAAACGATTCTTCCTATGATTGGAAAAATCGAAGACACAACCTATCATTACTTTTTTTCGTTTTTTTTCAAATAATATAAAATAGTGGCTGAACAAAAAGATAAAATAAGGATAGATAAATATCTATGGTCTATACGTATTTTTAAAACCCGTAGCCTTGCTTCTGATGCATGTGATAAGGGAAAGGTGAGAATAAAAGGTGATGCTATAAAAGCTTCTAAGGCTGTAAATATTGGGGATGAATATGAAATAAAAACAGAAGCAAAAAAATGGGTCATAAAAGTGGTATCCCTACTACATAACAGGGTACAGTATGCCGAGGCAATTAAACACTACATAGATATTACCCCCGAAAATGACGAGGAACAAATAAAATTACAGCCTGCTACTTTTCATACCGGCAAACGATTGAGTAAAATTGGCCGCCCTACAAAAAAAGAAAGAAGAGATTTAGACGACTACACAGAAGATGTGGAATAGTGTTGAAAAAAGTGCCCGAAATGATAATTATTTGAAGCAATTTTCTATAGCAATTCTCTACATCTATTTCTTCTATAATCTTATCTTCGCATCTATTTACCTTTAGGCAATATGAAAGACCTCATACTCCGAATCATTGATTTTTTCTATCCGCCCTTTTCACGATTTATGCCTTTACAAACCTTTAGGTATGCTGCCTGCGGGGGTTCTAATACATTATTAGACATCATATTATTTCACATCTTTGAAAAGAAATTTGTCCCTTTTGGATTATTCCATTTTGGAGCATTTGCAGTATCAACACACATAGCCGCCATGATTGCAGCTTTCTCTATTACGTTTCCAATCGGATTTTATTTAAGCCGTTACGTTGTGTTTTCCGAAAGTAACTTAAGGGGGCGTATACAGCTGGTTCGCTATTTCTCAATGGTGCTTGCTTGTTTTGCATTGAACTATATGTTTTTGAAAGTATTGATAGAACAAATGCATATTGAACCTACTGTTTCTAAAATTATCACTACTTTCTTTGTGGTAGCATTTAGCTATTTTAGTCAGAAACACTTTACTTTTAAAGTAAAAAAGATAGTTATACATCAATCTGATTAGCCTATCAAATTCATTTTGTGGTTTTTTCAAAGCTTACCTCTATCCTATTCCATAAAACTCTCACTGTCAACCCGGGTATCTAAAAAAGACTGACATTACTGATTATGAAATTAAGACTTATGAGGTAATCAGATAGCATAAAATGTCAATTGCAGTAGTTTTCAATAGCTATAACTGCCATTTTTTCACTTCAATTCCATTGGCACAATGATTGACATTTCTTAATAAATCTTAAATAAAAAGAAATAATATGGGAAAGATAATAGGGATTGACCTGGGAACTACCAATAGTTGCGTAGCTGTAATGGAGGGTAACGAACCGGTTGTAATAGCAAATGATGAAGGCAGGAGAACGACTCCTAGTATTGTAGCTTTTATCAAGGATGGTGAACGTAAAGTAGGTGATCCTGCTAAACGTCAAGCTATTACAAACCCTTCTAAAACCATTATGAGCGTTAAGCGCTTTATGGGTCACAAATTTGATGAGATTACAACAGAAGCCGGCCATTGGAGTTATAAAGTAGTAAAAGGTGATAATAACACTGTACGTATAGATATTGACGGTCGCCAATACACGCCACAGGAAATAAGTGCAATGACTTTGCAGAAAATGAAAAAAACTGCAGAAGATTATTTGGGTACCGAAGTTACAGACGCAGTTATTACTGTACCTGCTTACTTTAATGATGCACAAAGACAAGCCACTAAGGAAGCCGGAGAAATAGCCGGATTAAATGTTCGTCGTATCATTAACGAGCCTACAGCAGCAGCTTTAGCTTATGGCCTTGACAAAAAACATGCTGACCAAAAAATTGCAGTTTTTGATCTTGGTGGTGGTACTTTCGATATTTCAATTCTTGAATTGGGTGAAGGTGTTTTTGAAGTAAAATCTACCAACGGAGATACACATCTTGGTGGGGACGACTTTGATAAACTTATCATGGATTGGCTTGCGGAAGAATTCAAGAAAGATGAAAATATTGATTTACGTAAAGATCCTATGAGTTGGCAGCGTTTGAAAGAAGCTGCTGAAAAAGCAAAGGTTGAATTGAGTTCATCTTCTGAAACAGAAATTAACCTGCCTTATGTAACCGCAGTTGATGGCGTTCCTAAACACCTTGTAAAGAAATTAAGCCGTGCTAAATTTGAGCAATTGAGCGATAGTTTATTTGCACGTTGCCTTAAGCCATGTGAGCAGGCATTAAAAGATGCCGGTTACTCTACTTCACAAATAGATGAAGTTATATTGGTGGGTGGTAGTACACGTATTCCTAAGGTACAGGAGATTGTAGAAAAATTCTTTGGCAAAAAACCAAACAAAGGCGTAAACCCTGACGAAGTAGTAGCAATAGGTGCAGCTATACAGGGTGGTGTATTAACCGGCGAAGTAAAAGATGTTTTGTTACTTGATGTAACGCCACTTGGTCTGGGAATAGAAACAATGGGTGGTGTAATGACAAGATTGATAGAAAGCAACACAACAATTCCAACCAAGAAAACTGAAGTATTCTCTACAGCAAGCGATAATCAGCCCGGTGTTCAGATTCATATTTTGCAGGGAGAAAGACCTTTGGCTTCGCAAAATAAAAGTTTAGGCATGTTTAACCTTGATGGTATACCACCGGCTCCAAGAGGTGTTCCACAGGTGGAAGTTACATTTGACATTGATGCTAACGGTATATTACACGTAACTGCAAAAGATAAAGGAACCGGAAAATCTCATAACATACGTATAGAAGCCGGTAGCGGACTAAGTAAAGAAGAGATTGAAAAAATGAAAAATGAGGCTAAAGCCAACGAAGCATCTGATAAAGAAGCCCGTGAAAAGATCGAAAAAATCAATCAGGCTGATAGTTTGATTTTCCAGACTGAAAAACAATTGAAAGAGTACGGCGATAAAATTCCTGCTGATAAAAAGGCACCAATTGAAGCTGCACTTAACAAATTGAGAGATGCTCATAAAACACAGGATTCAGCTCAAATAGATACTGCACTTGCTGAAATGAACGCAGCATGGACAGCAGCAAGCGAAGACATGTACAAAGCAACTCAAGATGGTGATGGTCAACCTGACTCTAATGGTCAGCAAGGTCCTCAACCAAGTGGAGAAGGCAGTGAGCATGTAACTGATGCTGAATTTGAAGAGGTGAAATAATCAATTGAAATCTTCATAAAAATAAAACAGGCTGCCAATATGGTAGCCTGTTTTATTTTCAATAGGATTGCTTAATCAATAGGAATACAAGTTTTTATTAATTATGCCATGTGTTTTAAAATATTGCCTGGAACATTTTAAAGTAGAGAAGGTGAACGATCCCCAAATTAAAAAATGAAGAAAGAAGGGTATTTGACACATTTATTTGTACAGAGGGTTAATCCTCATAACCACAATCTTATAAATTAATTTTACTCTTATTTTTAAAAAGATAGCAAATTAGTTAATAACCTTCTCAGTGTGCTTCTAATAATTAACACACAATGGATAACTTGTTGCTTGCGATTTCAAAAAAAAATACGTAGTTTGATAAAGAATTGAATCCCAAATTTAAAGCACCGCTTACAATTTCATCCTATGCAGGAAACCCGTGAAATATCGGCCCTTTTCTCACTTATAGACGACCCTGACCAGGAAGTCTTTTCTACGGTTAGTAGCCGCATAGTTGACTTAGGACGTAGCATAATACCCAACCTTGAAGATCTTTGGGAAAATACCCCTAGCGAGGAAATACAGGACAGAATTGAAATGCTTATTCATAAACTGCATTACAATGACCTCACAAAAGATTTTACGGATTGGAGAGACAACCCCTACCATGATTTACTTTTTGGATCACTGTTAGTTGCTAAATTTCAATACCCTGAATTAATAACAGCACCTGTATTACAGGAGTTAGAAAGAATAAGAAGAAATGTATGGCTTGAGTTAAATAGCTTTCTTACAGCTATGGAACAGGCCAATGTTATTAGCAGCATTGTTTATAATTACTACAATCTCAAAGGTGTTGAACTGGGTTATAGTAATCCCGATGATTTTTTCATTCATAAGGTCATTGAAAGCAAAAAAGGAAATGCAATCAGTAACGGGATTTTGTATCTTCTACTTTGCGAAATGTTAGATATTAATGTAAAAGCGATAAACATTCCAAAACAGTTTATCCTGGCCCATTTCCACGATAATTATGATCAACTGACCGAGAAAGATCCCCAAAGCAAAATTCATTTTTACATAGACGCCTTAAGCGGACAAATATTTTCGCACAAAGACATGGAAGCTTATTTTAAGCGAATTTCTGTTCCGATAACTCCTTTCTATTTTAAACCCTTAACGCATAAAAGAATTATTCAGATTCAGTTGGAGGAGTTAGCTAAATGTTTTAAAAACAACAAGTACAATTACAAATTCCTTGAGTTGATGAACCTGAGTAAATTGTTGGATTAAAAGCTATTATGCGCTTATGTCAAATTCCTTTTTTGTTTTTCAAGCAAACACTACAATAATTAAAAAACAAAACTTTTAATTCTTGTTCATTTTGTAACGAGAATTGATCTGAACAACTTGAAATAATTATTATTACAAAATGCCATCCCGGTAAAAAAGATTTCCTGAAATTCTAGAAATGCTCCTAATACTTCATAGATAAGGCGACGAGAATACTTCTTCGATAAAGTTTATAAGTGAGTATTATTACTTTTTCCTAAAGAAAATTCTTATGGGTACACCTGTAAATTTAAAATTCTGTCTTAACTGATTTTCAAGATAGTTTTTATAAGGTGTTTTAATATCATCGGGATAATTGCTGAAAAATGCAAAGGAAGGTACATGGGTTGGCAATTGAGTAATGTATTTGATTTTGACAGCATTGCCCCTTACAACCGGGGCGTGATAAGCTTCTACCGCCTTCAACATTACATCATTCAATTTAGAAGTTGGTACTTTTTGCATTTTGTTATCATACACTTCCAAAGCCATTTCCATAGCTTTCATTATTCGTATTTTCTCTTTTACTGAAATGAACAAAATAGGTACATCAGTAAAAGGCGCCAATTTTTCTTTCAGCAATTTCTCGTAGTCACGGGCCGAGTTGGTTTCTTTAGATTCTACAAGGTCCCACTTGTTTACCAGCACAACAATGCCTTTACCCTTTTTCACCGCAAGGCTAAAAATATTCAAATCCTGTGCTGTTATACCTTTTGAAGCATCTAACAGAAGCAGGCATACATCAGCTTCATCCATCGCCTTTATGGCACGTATTACGGAGTAAAATTCAAGATCTTCATTTACCTTGGTCTTACGTCTTATACCGGCAGTGTCTATTAATATAAATTCTTTTTGAAAAAGATTGTAGTGGGTATGTATGGTATCTCTTGTAGTACCTGCTATATCACTTACTATTGTTCGCTCCTGCCCTACCAATGCATTAAGCAACGAAGATTTGCCGGTATTGGGCTGACCTATTATTGCAAACTTTGGTAACTCAACTTTATTTTCTGCATCTGGGTCTATCTCGGGCATAAGTGCTGCAATAGCATCTAAAATTTCGCCTGTACCGCTACCGCTTGCGCTACTTACAAAAAATATATTTTCAAATCCAAGGCTATAAAATTCAGCAGCTTCAAGCAATTTAGCGCTGTTGTCAACTTTATTTACACAAAGAAAAACCGGTTTTGTACTTCTACGTAAAAGATCTGCTACTGCATCATCTAATTCTGTAATTCCTGTATAGGCATCCACCATAAAAATTAAAGCATTGGCTTCTTCTATGGCTAATTTAACCTGTTTGCGTATTTCCGTTTCAAATATATCAGAAGAGCCTTCTACAAACCCGCCTGTATCTATTACGTTAAAGGGTTTTCCTATCCATTCTGCTACACCATAGTGACGGTCACGGGTTACACCGCTTACATCGTCCACTATTGCCTGCCGTTGCTCCACCATCCTGTTAAAAAAAGTGCTTTTACCCACGTTTGGGCGACCAACTATTGCTACTGTAAAACTCATTGTTATTTTTTGTTTAGGGTTGAGAGTTGAGGGTTTAACCTCAACATTTTTAACCCTTATTTTTAATCCTAAATTCTAAACATTAAACACTGAACATTAAACTCTCAGTTATTATATCCATACTCCTTCAATTTCAGTTCATCATCACGCCATTTGTTTTTTACTTTTACAAACAACTCTAAAAATACTTTCTGCCCCAAAAACTCTTCTATATCTTTTCTGGCAAGAGAACCTACCTGCTTAATCATTTTTCCGCCTTCGCCCAGAATAATTGCTTTTTGGCTTTCACGCTGTACTATTATATCTGCCTGAATTTTAATTAATGTTGTTTTTTCTTTAAACTCATTTACCAAAACAGTAGATTGATAAGGAATTTCATCACCAAAAAGTTCAAATATTTTTTCTCTGACAATTTCACTCACAAAAAACTTTGTAGGCAAATCGGTTAAATCTTCAGTATCGTAAAAAGGCTGACCTTCCTTCAGGTAATTTAAAATTAATTGCAATAAAGGTTCTACATTATTGTCTTTTGTGACAGAAATTCCAATCCAGTTTTTACAATAAGGTTTTTCAGAAAAAAAGGTTTGCGCAGCTTCTATCTGACCAGGTTTTGCCAGATCTGTTTTGGTGGTTACAACTATTGCAGGCACTTTTAGTTTAAGGGCTGTAAAAATAGCATCAGCCTCCTGCATATTGTCGTTGATATCTACCAACAATAAAGCAACATCAGCATCTTCAAGGCTGCCTTTTACTGCTTTCATCATTTTTTCGTGCAGCTTATACTTGGGCTCAATAATGCCCGGCGTGTCTGAAAAAATGATCTGATATTCCCATTCTTTATTAAGAAAAGCTTTAATCCTATGACGTGTAGTCTGTACTTTGTGGCTCACAATAGCCATTTTTTCACCTACCAATGCATTCAGGAGGGTGCTTTTGCCTGCATTGGGCTTACCAAATATGTTTACAAATCCAACTTTCATAACCAATAACAACAACCATATTACAAATTTGGCAATTGCTTTTTCAATTTTACTAAGGGGCGAAGGTAATGTTTTATAAAGTAAACCTTTTTAAGTAAGCTTTAGGTGGGATTTGAATATATTTTTATTAGACTCCTAAATTTTCAACCTTAATAATTGCATACCAACCAATATTGCGATTTGGGATTTAATTGTCTTGAAATTTGTTCTTCTTTATCATAATCAATTTCAAAAAAATCATCTTCAAAATAATATGCTTTTTCAGCATAACAATTTATAATTGTTTCAAACATTGTTTTAAGGTTATCATATTTTTTCATTGGCTTTTTCCCCAAAATAACTGGAGAATAGTAATAGATAAAATTATTTTTAAAATTGTAAAGCAAAAAATCTCCTCCATTGTTTGTAAATAATGGGAAAAAAATTTTTTG
>JANMMU010000021.1:0-139140 GCA_031373555.1 Segetibacter sp.
GGTCAATTTATACTAGGATTGGGAGGAGTAAAAAGCGGACAGTACGATAAAGCAATTGAACGATTTAAGATTGTAGTGACTAAAGAACCCGATAATCTTGAAGCCATGCTAAATCTTGCTGAAGTATATGATAGAAAAGGAGAGAAAGCAGAAGCGGTTAATTGGTATAAAAAAGTAAAAGCAAAAATCAATAACCCTGAAGCGCAGAAAGAATTAGATGTTAGAATAAAAGCATTACAATAAATAAACAATTTTTTAAACATTAAACATTTCTAAAAAATGCCTTGCGGAAAAAAAAGAAAACGTCATAAGATTGCGACGCATAAACGTAAAAAGAGACTAAGAAAAAATCGTCATAAAAAGAAGAAATAACCATTAGGTTATGACTTTTTATCCTGTCATTTAATAAGTGAGATTGCCGGAGAACTTACCTCTCCGGCATCTTTCACTTTCTGCTGAATGCCTACCAACCTGTTTTCGCAACTTTTACCTTACCTTATCTAAACAAAAAGTGGCAGGATAACTTCGTGTTGGTACAAACACGGTGTAGAATTGGTGTGTCACACATTGAATGTTTCATTGTGCTTGACTATGTGTGAAATTTTTTAAAAGTTGCAAATTTTGAACAAAGAATTAATTATTAATGCTACCCCACAAGGTGTAGAAATTGCCCTCCTGGAAGATAAAAAACTGGTAGAGATACACAATGAAAAAAGTGATGCCACTTTTGGAGTTGGTGACATATATCTCGGTAAAGTAAAAAAACT
This sequence comes from Segetibacter sp., assembly GCA_031373555.1. Taxonomy (GTDB): domain Bacteria; phylum Bacteroidota; class Bacteroidia; order Chitinophagales; family Chitinophagaceae; genus Segetibacter. The sequence goes on from JANMMU010000021.1 coordinate 768, forward strand.
GATCCCGGGGCTAAATGCCGCATTCATAGATGTTGGTTTTGAAAAAGATGCTTTCCTTCACTACACAGATTTAAGCCCTTTTGCCAAGTCTATTCTAAAGTTTACACAGCTTTGTATTCACGATAAATCCGAAGGTGGTCTTGATTTTAGCAAATTTGAAGTTGAACCTGAAATAGTTAAAACCGGAAAAATAAATGAGGTATTAACCGGTAAGCCCAATGTATTGGTTCAGATATTAAAAGAACCTATTGCTGCAAAAGGTCCACGGTTAAGCTGCGAATTGTCGCTGCCGGGGAGGTTTGTTGTGCTGACTCCGTTTAATGATATTGTTGCTGTATCAAAAAAAATACACAGCAGCGATGAGCGAAAAAGGCTTCACAAAATTATTGAAGGTGTAAAGCAAAAAAATTACGGTGTTATTGTGCGTACTGCTGCAGAAGGAAAAACTCCCGGTGAGCTTGTTGACGATCTTACCATGCTCATAAATACATGGCATAATATTCAAAGTAACCTGAAAGGGGCTGTAGCACCTGCAAAAATATTAAGTGAGCAAACAAAAGCAACAAGTATGTTGCGGGATTTACTCAATGAAGATTTTAATAAGATTGTGGTAAATGATCAAAATATTTACCAGGATACCAAAAACTACATACAAAAGATAGCCCCTGAAAAGTCTGATATAGTTAGTATGTATCAAAATGGTACGTCCATATTTGATCATTATGGAATAACCAAACAGGTTAAAAGTGCTTTTGGTAAAACAGTTAATCTGGGAAGCGGCGCCTATTTAATAGTTGAACATACAGAAGCACTGCATGTAGTAGATGTAAATAGTGGTTATAAAAGCATAAGTAATAATCAGGAAGAAAATGCATTGCAAACTAACCTTGAAGCTGCTGAAGAAATTGCCCGACAACTTAGGTTGAGGGACATAGGCGGTATTATTGTAGTTGACTTTATAGACATGAAGTTGCCCGACAACAGAAAAAAGGTTCAGGACGCAATGGATGAATTTATGCGAACCGATAGGGCAAGACATGCTGTATTACCTATTTCTAAGTTTGGTATTATGCAAATTACCAGGCAAAGAATGAGGCCTGAAATAAGTATTAATACATCGGAAGTTTGCCCGGCATGTAACGGAACCGGTAAAATAACTTCTACTGTATTATTGGTAGATGAAATTGAAAAAATGCTGCTTTACATTGTCACACATCAGCATAGAAATCTTACGCTTAATGTAAATCCTATAGTTCATTCTCATCTTACAAAAGGTTGGTTTTTTAATTCTATAAAGTATAAATGGAACAAGAAGTTCAAAACCAAAATTGATATAGTAGCTAATACAAATTATCATATTACCGAGTTCCATTTTTACGATCAACATGAGGAAGAAATTAAGATTTAACAGCTCCCCTTTTTAAACCATATTTATTCCGGTAGAGGTAATTACTTCTACCGGATTTTTTTTGCTTTTTTTATAAAATCGATAGTTGTGGTTAAAAATAAAACTCATTAACAGACTTAAAAATAGAAATTAAAATTTTGAAATTTATTACATTAAATGCTTGAATTGTACAGTACACTTAGTAAATGCTATCTTTGGGTACTTTGTAAAAATGTATTTATAATTAAAACCGGTTTTCAATTGTGACTTTTAAAGATTTTGGTTTTGACGAACGTTTGCTTGAGGGCATAGATGCTAATGGGTATGATAATGCGACACCTGTACAGGAACAGGTAATACCGCTAATAATGGATGGACAGGACTTAATTGCATCTGCACAAACAGGTACAGGTAAGACAGCAGCATTTTTGCTTCCACTCATTCATAAAATAATTAACTCTGAACAGCACGACCATATCAATGCGTTGATAATAGTTCCAACCAGGGAATTAGCGGTTCAGATTGCTCAAAATTTAGAAGGGTTATCTTATTTTACTTCCATAAGCTCACTTGCTGTTTATGGTGGCGGCGATGGGGCTTCCTTTGTTCAGGAAAGACAGGCCTTGTCTAAGGGTGCAGAAATTGTAATATGCACACCGGGCAGAATGATTGGGCACCTGAACATGGGTTATGTAAAATTACAAAAACTGGAATATCTGGTATTAGATGAAGCTGACCGTATGCTTGATATGGGGTTCAATGATGACATTATGAAAATAATTTCATTTCTTCCCAAGAAACGGCAGACCTTATTGTTTTCTGCTACAATGCCATCCAAGATTAGAGATCTTGCTAAAAAGATTCTCCATCACCCCAAAGAAGTTACTATATCGCTTTCTAAACCTCCGGAAAAAATAAAGCAGTATGCCTATGTAGTTTATGATGGTCAAAAGCAGGCTTTGATAAAACATTTACTTAAAGAAAAAGATTACAAAAGCGTACTAATATTTTGTTCTAAAAAGCATACTGTAAAGGAGTTGACACATCAGCTAAAGAGAGCCGGACTTTCAGTAGATGAAATACATTCAAACCTTGAACAAAATCAACGGGAAGAAGTATTGGCCGCCTTTGTAAATCACAGGTTAAAAATTTTAGTAGCTACCGATATATTAAGCAGGGGCATACATATAGATGATATTGATTTGGTAATAAACTATGAAGTACCACACGATGGGGAAGATTATGTACACCGTATAGGTCGTACCGCAAGGGCTGAAACGGATGGAACAGCCTTTACATTAGTAAATGAAAAAGAACAAAGAAAGTTTGCAGCAATAGAAAAATTAATTGGTAAAACAATTGAAAAAGCAATGGTGCCTGAAAGCTTTGGTTCTACGCCTGCATACAATCCCGGCGAAAGAGTTTCCTTTAAACACAAAAAAGTAGGATTTAACAGAAAGAAGCATTAAGAAAATAACACCCTCAAAAATCGATTCGTATATTTTTATTAATTTGTAGGCTGTAAAATGAAGTTGTTAAGTCCCGCCATATCACGTTTAGCACGGTTAAGACTGTGGAAAATTGAGCATTGGATGCAACACCCCGAAGCAACCCAATACGAAGTTTTTAAAGACTTGATTGCTGCAGGTCAATACACCTGTTTTGGCCGCAAATACGGGTTTGAAAATATCTTCAGTATCAAAGATTACAAAGCCGCTGTTCCCATTCATGAATACGAAGATCTTAAGCCTTACATAGAACGAACAATGCAGGGCGAACAAAACCTTTTATGGAACACACCTATTAATTGGTTTGCAAAAAGTAGTGGTACAACAAACGATAAAAGTAAATACATACCTATAAGCGAAGAGAGCCTGGAGGAAAGCCATTTCCAAGGGGCAAAAGATGTTATTACACTTTATTACAACTTTAACCCCGAAAGCGATTTACTTACGGGCAAAGGATTAGTAATAGGAGGCAGTCATCAGGTAAATAAGCTAAACGAAGAAACACAATTCGGCGATCTAAGTGCTGTGTTGATGCAGAATACACCCTTTTGGGGGCATTGGCTACGCACACCTGAACTTAGTGTAGCATTGCTTGACGAGTGGGAATCTAAAATAGAAAAGCTGGCCGAAACTACTATACTTGAAAACGTTACCAGTATTAGTGGTGTACCAACCTGGACACTAGTACTTATAAAGCGGATTCTTGAAATAACATGCAAGAAAACCCTTAAGGAAGTGTGGCCAAATCTGGAATTATATATACATGGCGGTGTTTCCTTTACCCCATATAGAGAACAGTTTCAAAAACTGATAGGAGGCCATATACACTATTTAGACCTTTACAATGCCAGCGAAGGTTTCTTTGCAGCACAAGACAATCCTTACGAAGAAGGCATGTTGCTGTACCTTAACCACGGCATATTTTATGAATTTTTACCTTCAGAAGAATATGGCAAACCCAATGCACAAACCCTTGGCTTAGATGAAGTATCTCTTGATAAAAACTATGCCCTGGTTATTAGTACCAATGGTGGATTGTGGCGCTATCTTGTAGGCGATACAATACAATTCACTTCACTAAAGCCATACAGGATAAAGGTTACAGGCCGAGTAAGGCACTTTATCAATGCGTTTGGTGAAGAGGTAATAGTTGAAAATTCTGACAAAGCTATAGCCATAGCTTGTGAAAAAACCGGTGCAATTGTAAACGACTACACAGCCGCCCCCATCTATTTTTCCGAAAATGAAAACGGAAGCCATGAATGGTTGATAGAGTTTGAAAATGAACCGGCAGACCTAAACAATTTCACTTATGAATTAGACAATGCCCTTAAGACTGTGAACAGTGACTATGAAGCCAAACGCCACAAAGACATCGCCTTGCATATGCCAGTTGTCAGAAGTTTACAAAAAGGAATATTTACCGAGTGGCTACGTACCAAAGGAAAGCTGGGCGGCCAACACAAGGTGCCACGCCTAAGTAACGATCGCAGAAACATAGAGGAAATCTTAGCCCTCACGCAACAATATTAAATTATAGGTTTTCGCTATTGGCAGGGGAGTGAATTAATCTGATTCTCTGCATAAGGTGAATCCAAAGTAATAATCAACAGATTGCTTTTGTGTTCCTCCTTGTACTTACGAAGCCAGAACTTCTTAAATTTTAGCGCTATCATTGAAAACACAACAGCATCATCAAGGTACAAATGCGGGGTCAATAATATTATGAATTAGAAATGTTGTCAGGTTGTTGTGGTTGCTGTATAATTTTCAACTGCATAATGGTGGATATACTCATGGCTCGTTGCTTTGCGAGTTCCGCTTTTTCGCCTTGGAACAGTTCATCAACTGTGGTTATAAATAAATGTAACCACGCCTTGAAATGTTCGGTTGTGAGTGGAACAACCTGATTGAGCCGCTGGTGTATTTGCATGGGGTTGCCGTTATATCCGCCAGTGTAAAAGAGTGTATTTTCCCAGAAGTCGTACATAATGGGCAGATGGTGTTCCCAATCAACTTGCATTATGTCATTGAAGATATACCCTATCACCGCATCGGCTTTTACTTTGTCATAAAAATGATTGACCAACAACTCAATGTCTTTTCTTACTTCAATATCTTTTTTCATAGTGGATGATTTTAAGCGTTGAGTGCTTGTGCTATTTCGGATAATAAGGTTTCACTACAACGGTCTTGTACCATAGGAAAAAAAACTCTTTCCTCTTTGCGAATGTGGTTCTCTAAGGCAACTCCGACCTCGTCAAGGTATGTGGCCATGTCTCCATGGTTGCTAATAGAGGTGAATAATATTCCTAACGCTTCGTGTTCCTCCAATATTTCTTTTGAAAGCAAGTCAAGCTCCGGATTGATGCCTTTTATTTTTTTGATGATAATTTCTTCTTCTGCTGCAAAATGTTGCAGAAGTTCATTGTTGTAAAACTGTATGGCGTATGCGGCTTTACCTTTAATATCTGTAGGCAACCCTTTGTATGCTGGTGCTGCTTTCTTAAGTAACTGCGCCAGTATTAATGCTCCATGATGTTGACGGGATAAGGGTGCCAATGATGGATGTCTTTTCATAAATTGCTTTATAAGTCTTTGCGGTTAAACCTGCGGGTTGAAATCCAGACTGGAATCAATGCCCATAAAAGTAGTGTGCCGAATGATACCGCTAAGCCAAGCGTGGTGCCGAAAAAATCTTTGAAGATGGCACCGGTATAGCCCATCATGGCTGATACATCCATACGTAGTAGAATCATGATACGGCCTATGTCCACAGGGTTTAGGGCGGTTATTCCTATCATTGGCTTCTCCAACGGATAATCTGCAAACTGAAACAGTAGGAACAACACCAATCCATCGAACAAGAGTGAAAAATAGAGCCATAGCAGAATCGCAGCACCAATCCCTTTGGCTTTATCTCTGGTTTTGACTGTTGCTAACATAGCGATAGCAACAAAAATGATACTTAGCAGCAGTCCCATGGCTATCATCATGAAGCCAATGGTATTGAACTGGTAGCATAAAACAGGTATTCCAACTCCTATAAAAAATGATAAGGACAGCGACGCAGCAAGGCCTGTAAACAAACTAAGCCAGATTGTTTTCCGCTTTAGCGGCTGGCTCACCAATAGCTCAATAAACTCTGCACTGTTATACACATAAATGGTAGCAAACACAATGCTGACTAACGGTACTATGATGAGAATGATGTTGAGTAAGCTTAGTAAACCCTTGCTGCTGTTGTCTTCCAGGCTAAACATCGTGAAAGATGTAACAAGAAGAAATGCAGTGTAAATTATTATCACTTTGTTGCGGAGTATGTCTGCTATCACATATTTGAAGATTTTTTTCATGCTAAGCTTTTATCATAATTTGAGCAATTGCTTTGTTCAGTTTTTCTTCGCCGGTTTCTGTTCTTAGGGCTTCAATATTTTTGTGGAACCGGAGTTGACCGTCCTGCATATAGATGACTTGTGTTACCAAATCATCTAGTTCGCTAAGTATGTGCGAGGTGATGAGGATGAGTTTACCTTTTTTCTTTTCAGCAATTATTTTTTCTTTTAAAATTTCAGAAGACACGGGGTCGAGCCCTGCTGTTGGCTCATCAAGTATTAATACAGCAGGGCTAAAAAGAAATGCCAATGAGGCACTAACCTTTTGGCGGGTACCACCTGATAAGGTAATCATTCTTTTATTCAGCAGGTTGTTGAGTTTGAACGAATGAATTAAATCTTCGTCTAATGCTGAATTTTTACCCCTTATGTCTTTCATCATATTGAGTATTTGTCCTATGGTCATGTTGTCAGGATATTTGCCAGTCTGTGGCATATAACCAATGTCCTCCCTATATTGAAAGTGATGGAGTATGTTGTTGCCGTTGAATGTAATAAAGCCACTATCCTGCACTACCATACCCAGTATAGTTTTTATGAAAGTAGTTTTACCACTTCCATTGGGGCCTATCAGTGCAATGCATTCACCTTTGTTGCAGGTGACAGATACATTGTCAAGCACTTTCAGCTTTCCAAATTTTTTTGAAACATTGCTTGCAATAATCATTGGCTATTTTATTAAAATTTACGACCCGTTGCCGTTCTTTTTATTATTAAAACAATTGTTTCATCATTGGTTGGTTATCCTTGAGATTTTCAGGGGTAATGCCGGGTAATATTTTTTCGGTTTTATCCATAAGAGATGTAATGAAACTGCGAAACAGCATCATTGCGGGAGGATTCTTCTCTACAATCATGGAATATAAACTGACAGGCCTGTAAGGTATATCGCCCATTTTGTCTTTGTTTAAATCATACCCTTCGTATTTATCCCAATAATTGTTTTGAAAAGTATTCAGTACCAAAGAACCATTAGTGCCTACATCAAAAGTGTTGTTGATAAAGTTGTTTTTCAAAACAGTAATATCCATACAGCTAGCCTGTATTTTCATTCCCCAACCGTTGCTTCTGAATTCATTTTTATCAACCAAAATTCTTGTGGCACCTTCCATATAAATGCCACTGGTATTTTTCTCAAAGTGATTGCCAGTAATATAGCTATCAGATATTTCTTTCAGCAAAAGTCCATAAGCGGCATCGCCCCAGTTTTCTATAAAATAATTGTTGAACATTTTAACCCCATGTGAGTACATAACAGCCACGCCTGCACCATTATTTTCAAAAATGTTGGTGATGTAAGCATTGTTGTGTGAAAACATAAAATGCAGTCCATAGCGAAGGTTGCTGAAAGAAGTATTTCGCCAAATAATGGAATTGGTAACAAACTCAAAATAGATACCGTCTCTATGGCCTTTTATTTTGTTGCCAATGATGCGCATACTATCACTCTTCCAACAGTGGATGCCGTTTCCGCTTTGTTGCTCTTCTGTACGGTAAGACGTAAGTTGATTGTTTTGGATAGTACAGTTGATGCATTGCAAGGCATAGATTCCGAAAAAAGTATCGTCCAGTATATTGTTCTCTATAACTACATTGTGGCAGTTGTACATTTTAATTCCACCAAAATCTTCAATACTTGAAATGCCAGAATGTTGAATTGTAAACCCATTGATGGTTACATTGTTAGCCCTTATAGAAATGACTTCGTATTTTTTTTCTCCATCCAAAACAGGATTATTAATGCCTTTAAGCATTACAGATTTAATAACCTGCAAGTCTTTTTCAAAATAAATGCCCTCATGTACAAAGATGGAATCTCCGTTGTTGGCTGCTACTAAGGCCGATGCAATTGTTTTATACCCATAACTTTTACCTACATGAATGGTATTTGAATATCCGGCTATGCAAATACATATAAACAGTAATATTGAAATTAGTTTTCTCATTTCTTTAACTGTTTCCACTCTACTACCAAACCATCGTTTTGATCTTTCATTTTTTTCATACTGTCCGTGTTGCTGAATGCTGCTATGTTGCCATTCATAGGGCCTTTAATTGCATTGCTTTGAAAAAGTAGAGCTACGTCAGCATTAATTAAATTGTGTTGCCCTGTGAAGTCTGTAAAATAGACTGCTGAAATATTTTTTTCTGTCACTTCATTAGTCTCAAGAAACGAAAGCAAACAATGGCTGTCATCAAATTTATAGATCTTGCCTTTAGTTGATATGAGTTCTGCTCCATACCTATTATCGCTTATAGTCATTTTGCAAAACGTACAATTGTCTTTTCCCACTGTAATAGGTTCAGGCTTATTGCTACAACTACTTAAAAATAAAATGCCAATTAGCATAAGTGCAAAATTTGGTTTCATCATTAGTTTTAGACTCTTTTTGTATGACCTCCATTCATTTATGACCAATGATAGAAGAATGATGCCTGTTGCAATAAACAGCCATCCTCCTATATCGGGTACTGAGTAAGCTCCAAAATTTAGCAATTGTTTAAAGCCTATGAGTGGAGGCTGATAAGCCATGCCTGGTACTATGATAGCAGCATCAGGATTTAGGTTGTGACCATAATCATACTCCCATCTCCAAAAATCAATCATGGCTACTACACCAAATAATACAAATGTTATAAACAAAATGTATAGCCATTTTCTTTTGCCTAAAATAGCAGTTAAAACTAAAGCCACGGCAAAGAAGATAATAATATAAGGCAAAGCTTTAAATTCAAAAAAGTCTTCAGAATGCAATGTTTTCATTCCTATGTAATGATTTAGTCCGTTGATGATATCCACATTGCCCCGAAGTCCATTTGCATGAATAGTAAGCCGCAGTCCTTCAGGATATTGTGGAGCATCCAGGTCAATTCGCCAAATGGGTGTGTACAGAACCATTACCAAACCTGCTGCTGCTATGAGTAGGAGTATCCTGGAAACTGAACTAATTTTGTTGTTCATTATACCTGATTGTTTTTAGTATTTCAGCTTGTGTAAATGCCGGCTTCTTTTGTTTATTTTTTAGGAGGCAGCAGTACACCATCTATCACATGAATGATACCATTTGAGGCCGGTATGGAAGCTACAATATGAGCACTATTATTAAGGGTAACCTTTCCATCTTTTACACTTATGGTTACATTGTCTCCGTTCACCATTCCCAGTGTTTGGCCATCAGTAAAACTTTCTGCTTTCATTGCTGAAACCGTTACATGGTATTGCAAAATATTTTGAAGATCTTCTTTTTTGTCATCCTTCATAAGTGACTCAACTGTGCCAGCAGGTAACTTATTAAAGGCCTCATTGGTAGGAGCAAATACTGTAAACGGACCGGCATTTGATAAAGAAGTTACAAGTTCAGCTTGTTTTAGCGCTGCAACAAGTGTGGTATGATCCTTAGAACCAACGGCCACTTTAACAACATCCTTTGCCGACTCGTCATCTTTTATGGCTTCTTGTCCTCCGGTAGCTGTTGTACCCTGTGGTGTACTTTCTGTGGTTGAAGTTGATTCTGTGGCATTGTTACAACTCATCATGCCAGCCAATATTATCAAGGCAAATAAAGGTGATTTCTTTTTCATGATTTTTTTGCTTTGTTGTGGAAAATGGTTTCATTGTTTGTATAAGAGTTGGTTGATGAAAACCTTTCACCAACCAACACTTTGTTTTATTTAGTTGTACTGTCTGCTTTGGGATAATTTTTACCTGTACTAAATAACAACGGTACATTGCTACCGGCAGGCGATACTCTTATATATCCTGTCATTTCCTGGTGCAACGCACTACAGAAGTCGGTACAATACATAGGTGAAATACCCACCTTATCAGGACTCCATTTTAAGGTCTGTGTTTCTCCCGGCATAATCAGTAATTCTGCATTGTTAGCACCTTTTATAGCAAAGCCATGTGGTACGTCCCAATCCTGCTCCAGGTTGGTAACATGAAAGTAAACTTCATCACCCATTTTAATACCTTCAATATTATCTGGTGTAAGGTGAGAACGAATAGCAGTCATATACACATGAACCTTATTGCCTTGTCTTACAACTTTAGTTTGCCCTTCACCATTAGAGAAGTAAGGATTTTTGTTCTCCTCTATTTTAAAGAATTTTAGTGAATTTTTTTTAACCAAATCGGCTGGGATTATTTGTGCATAATGCGGCTCACCAATAGTAGGAAAGTCAAGCAGTAGCTGCATTTTATCGCCACTGATGTCATACAGTTGTGCACTCTGAGATAATTCTGGCCCTGTAGGAAGATAGCGGTCTTTGGTTATTTTATTGTAGGCAACCAAATATTTTGCGTTAGGCGTTTTTGTATCTCCACCTGCTACACATAAGTGTCCAACAGAATAATAAGTAGGCACCCTGTCAATCACTTTCAAATCTTTTATGTTCCATTTTACCACTTCAGAAGAAACAAACATAGAAGTATAGGCATTTCCTTTATTATCAAACTCTGTGTGCAAAGGGCCAAGGCCAGGTTTCTTAACCTCACCATACAATACAGATTCGTATTTTAAAATAGGAATACCTTCAAATTCACCTGCATAATCTTTGGCTGCAATGGCTTTTATCAATTTGTCAAAACCAAAAACAGGAATGAGTGCAGCCAGTTTGCCACTACCAACTATGTATTCACCTGTTGGGCTAACATCGCATCCGTGTGGTGATTTTGGGCAGGGAAAGAAATAGCAGATGTCCTTTAGTTCTTTTGAATCTAGCACAGTAACTTCTGTTTTTATTTCGGACGTGGCAGAGTGTGTCACATCGCTATACACATTGTGGGCATATCTTACAGACTGCTTTTTGCCTTTGCCTGCTTTCAGATATTCTTCTGCTTTTTTCCAGTTTACTGCCATTATATAATCCTTGTCGTGTTGTGAAGCATTAACCTCCAACAGGGTATTGGCCTGCTCTGTATTGTAGCAGGAGAAGAAAAACCAACCATGTGAAACGCCTTTGCCGGCACGGCTTAAATCGAAATTAACTCCCGGACATTGTATTTGGAAAGCAATGTCCATTTTACCATCTTCTTTGCCAACACTAATGAAACTTATAGTGCCTTTGAAGTTCTTTTTATAAGTGTTGATAGGCACATCTCCATTAGTATCATCGGGTGGTACGCTAAATCGGGTGCCGGCTATCACATACTCAGTATTTTCGGTTATAAATGGGGAGGAGTGATTACCACCACTGTTGGGTAATTCTATAATCTCCGAAGTTCTGAAAGTTTTTAAATCTATACGGGCAACACGTGGTGTATTATTGGCATTGCCAAATGCCCAACGACCATCGTAATCGCCATTAGTTTTAGACATTTGTACGTGGTGCAAGTCGTCCCATGGTACAAAACCGTGCGAAGTATTAAGCATGGGTTTGGTTTCTTCAGAATAGCCATAACCTTTTTCAGGATCAACAGAGAAAGTAGGTATAACCCTGAGTAACCTGCCACTAGGCAAACCATATACACTCATCTGACCACTGAACCCACCGGATACAAAATTGTAAAATTCATCGAACTTGCCGGGGGCTACATAAACTTTAGCTGCTGCATCGGAACTTATGGCATTGCCGGCATTTTTTGGTTTACACCCCTGCATGCAAAACAAAAGTGCAATGGAAGCCAAAACAGTTAATTTTATTTTTTTCATTTCATTTATTTTAAGTGTTAAGAGGAGCATAAATTGAATGATTATTTTACTCCATCATTTTTACGTTGTAATTCATAAAGGGCCCTTGCATCTTCATCTGTCAAATTTTGGTTTGGCATACGAACCAGGCATATTTCAAGTTGTGCCTGTGCTTTAGGATCTTTATCCAACATTGCATCGGTGTTGGTCATAAAGTTCATGATCCATTCAGGAGAATTTTTTGTGGTTATTCCTTTCCAGCCGGGACCAACCAATTTTTCATCTGTTAATTTGTGGCAACCACTGCATTTAACATTATATACTTTATTCCCTGATTCTGCCATTGTAGCATTTAGGGCGGGACTGATTTCCACCTTGGTAAATTTGCCTTCGCCACGGTGTGGGTCATACGATGGATTTCCATTTGCTGTTTTATCTGCAGCTGCACTTTTTTCAGTATCCTGTGTTACAGGTGTACTGTTTTGATTGCCGCAAGAAATAATAAATGTTACGATACAGGTAGTAATCCCGATAAAAATTGATTTTTTCATAAACGAGGTTTTTTTAAGGATACAAGATTACAATGGCTGGCACTAATTTTTTATGAGTGAAATCATAAGATCCTAATGAATGCAGTATTTGTTGACAGGAATTGCATTTGCCTACATTGTAATAAATTCAAAATGAGTTGTAGTTTCAGTAAACATGACTAAAGTCATAAAAACACCTGCGCATAATCATCATAAATAGCAGTTTCGGCATTTAGTTTTGAATAACCACATAATAAATTTATTTTATCATGGTAATGATTGATATTGACCTTCTAATTACATGGGGAGCCAGTTTTAAGGAAGTGCCAAAGGGTACTATTATTTTCAGCGATGGACAAATGTGTTCTTTTTATCACCAACTGGTAAGCGGGTCTGTAAGATGGGTAAGTATAGATGATAATGGGAAAGAGTTCATTCAAAAGATTATTGAGCCAGGTGAAAGTTTTGGCGAACTACCAATGTTTGATGATGATATATGTGCTGCTACAGCAATAGCTGATGAAAAGTCAGTCATTCTAAGGCTACATAAACCTACTTTTCTCCTGTTGTTAAAAGAATACCCTTTGGTTAGCATCAGCTTTAGTCGGCTGCTGGCACAGAGGGTAAGGTTTAATTTTATCCAACTAAAATCGCTTGCTTTCAATGATCCTGAAAGCAGGATAAGTATCCTTCTGAATTATTTCAAACAAGAGAATAAAAATTTCTGTGGCAACTGTCACCAATTGAAGTTAACAAGGCAGCAGATAGCCGGCATGACAGGTTTGCGTGTTGAAACAGTAATAAGGTCTATGCGCCATATGCACGATAGGGGGGAACTACTGATTGATAAGGGTAAAGTTTATTGTTAATTGTGATTGAAGTCATAAGTGTCATTGTTCACAGGGTTTACTTTTATTTCAAAAAAATTAATGCAAGTACCTATAAATCGTTGGTTGCGAATTTCCTTTGTTAATCTCCTCATTGTTGCCAGCCTGGGCGTCATTCTTCGTTATAAAATTGCTTATGCATTTCCATATTTAGATCAAAAACATTTATTACATGGCCATTCTCATTTTGCGTTTGCGGGTTGGATTACACAAATACTCATGGTATTGCTCATTGAGTATTTGAACCAAAAAAACGGTAAAGATAATTTTAAAGATTACAAAGGGCTGCTCTATGCTAACCTGGTAACGGCATACGGTATGTTGATATTTTTTCCAATTCAGGGATATGGTTTTGGATCCATTACCTTTTCTACGTTATCTATTTTTGTTTCTTATGTTTTTGCAATAAAGTATTGGAAAGATTTAAATAGGCTAAATGAAAATTGTGTAAGTCATTATTGGTTTAAAGCAGCTATAATTTTTAGTGCACTTTCCTCTCTTGGCGCATTCTCTCTAGCCTTTATGATGGTGAATAAAATGCTTCATCAAAGCTGGTATTTAGCAGCAGTTTATTACTTTCTCCATTTTCAATACAACGGTTGGTTTTTCTTTGCAGTAATGGGTTTGTTTGTTTCACGAATTGAAAAAATAATCGTTGCCGATAAATTGTTGAAAGTTGTTTTTTGGTTATTTGCCTTAGCCTGTTTACCTGCATATTTTTTATCTGTACTTTGGATGCCTATACATAATATTGTTTATTGGATAGTAATTGCATCTGCTATTGCACAGTGCATAGGTTGGTGGATGTTGGTAAAGCTTATTTTAAAAGGTAAAGTAATAATCCGTACAAGTTTTTCAAAATTAGGTGGTCAATTATTGGTGCTTTCAGCAATTGCACTAACTATAAAAATATTGCTACAAATGGTTTCTACCCATCCTGCACTTAGCCAAATTGCATTTGGTTTCAGGCCAATTGTTATTGGTTATCTGCACCTGGTTTTGTTGGGGGTGATAACAATTTTTATTTTTGGTTTTACGATAGCAATGCAGCTTTTTCCTGTAAAAAGATATTTTAAATTGGGTATTTGGATTTTTATCGGGGGTATTATTTTCAATGAAACATTATTAATGGTTCATGGAGTTACCTCATTAGCCTATACTATTGTTCCTTTTATAAATGAGTTGTTATTTATAGCTGCCCTTATTATGTTTAGTGGTATTTTGATACTAAACATTAACATCAAAAAGCAAGTAAATCAGTAGAAGTTTTTACTTTCTGTAATAGATATAAAAATTGTATTTTCAGTTTATGAACTTTGCTAACGATAAACGATTATACATAATTTAGACCATCTAACCTTCCCGCCAATCCAACCCGTGTAACTCAATTTGTTCCTTTTTTAGCAATGTAAAGAATTGATTTTGCAACTGCCACTCATCCCTTTTTGCCAGAAAACAAATTTCTTTCCAAGAAAATAGATACAAATTTTTCTGTACAAATACTTAAATTTACTAATCGCCGAAACTAAAACCGCAAGCTTATGACAACTTTTGTCGCCTTGGTTTTAAACTTTCCCAAATTCCCTATTGGACAAATTCCAGTGTGTGTGGTATTTTATTTTTCGGGGACACATTACCTCGCAAAGATTTCTACAACCTCTTTTGTCTTTTATATTTTAACCTTTAAACAATTGCATTATGAAAAAAAATAGCACGCTCATGCTTACATTTTTGCTTGTTGTTTCAGTTAATACCCTCTATGCACAATGGAGCTTAACTGGCAACAGCAATGTGACCGGAACTTCAATTCTTGGCACTACCAATGCTTTTCCTGTCAACCTGACTACCAACAATTTGAACCGTATGACGATAACTTCATCGGGCCAAATTGGCGTAGGCATTACAACCCCTGCAAATATTTTTTCGATTAAAGGAAGTGGTGGAAACCCCGCAGCTTCTTGGATCAACTCAGGGGCACCTTTATTTACTGGCTATGGCGAGGAAACTATTGGTAATGCTGATTTCTTACTCTCTCTGGCTTCCACTATTTCAAGTGCCCGTCCCGTGTTTCTCGGACGTCGCAGCAAAGGCACCCTTGCTGCGCCAGGTGCTGTTGTAAACAACGATTACCTAATGTCTTTTCTTTCTTCAGGTTATGATGGCACTGCATTTCAAAATCCCGCCGCAATTGACTTTTATGTGGATGGTACCCCAAGTGCAGGCAATGTGCCTGCTCGAATCTCTTTTGTTACAGGCACCAACTTCAACAGCCGTGAAGAACGATTGAAAATATTGAGTGGTGGAGATGTGAGTATAGTAAGTGGTAACCTAAACATGCTTGCTTCAAATAAAACAATGCAGTTTCCCAACTCTTCAATTGGCTCCCCAGGCATGATAACAATGTTTCCAGGTGGCACATCAAATAAAACGCGTATGGTTTTAGCCCTCTCACCTACGCTTAATAATTGGGGTTTACAATATGCAGACAGCATTGATCAGTTTGATTTCATGGCATCCGGAACCAGCATTTTAGGTATTGGATTGGCTACTCCTGCACTCAACTTAAACGCTGGTAACCTGAAAATAAATGCGGGGAACCTTAACTTGACTGCAGGTAACATTAACATGAACAATCCGGCAAATACAATTCAGTTTGCAACACCTACCGTAGGTAGTGTAGCTATGATGACTATGTTCCCTAGCGGAACACAAAACCCAACCCGAATGGTCATAGCACACTCTAGTGCCAATCCTAAATTGGGCTTACAGTACAATGATACAACTGACCAGTTTGACTTTATGGCCAATGGTATTAGCGGTTTAAACATAAATCCATCAAGCGGTACGGCAAGAGCAAAGGCAGCTTTTTACGCACCCAAATTTTATTCTACTGATTCATCCAGCTCTCCTGCCATATCATCATACAATAATGGTATTGGTCATGGTATTTATGGGTATGCAGCGGGTCATTTCATCCCTGCCCCTAATGGTACCTCTGGTGTATATGGCTATAATGCTTCTTTTGGGTACGGCGTAGGAGGCTATGGCACTGAAGGAGTAGGAGTTTATGGTTATTCATATAATTATTCGGGTGTTTGGGGTTCTAATAGAGACACTACACAGTATGCCGGCTTTTTTCAAGGTGATGTTTTTAGCACGGGTAACTATACAACCAGCGACCGAAAACTCAAAAAAGATATAGCCGAGATGACTGGCGGCATGGAAATCATCAGCCAATTGAAGCCTAAAACATATGAATTTAGACAAGACGGTAATTACAAACTAATGAACCTACCCGGGGGGAAACAATATGGCCTGATTGCTCAAGACATGGAAGAAGTACTGCCGGGTCTGGTAAAGAAAACAGAGTTTGATCCAAACATGGTGAAGAATGCGGGCAAGCCTGAAGTAGCTGCAAAACGCTCAGAAGAAACTAATACAAAGGTAAATGACAAAGCTGAAAAAGCCGGGGATCTACCGGTAGGTGCTATAGCAGAAGAAAAAATTAACTTCAAAGCAGTGAATTATACCGAGCTAATTCCCATAATAATAAAAGGGATGCAGGAACAGCAAGCTTTAATAGAAGCTCAAAATACAAAGATTGCTGCGCTGACAGAATTGGTGGAGAAATTAAACCCCGGTACTAAAATAGTAGTCAACAATGTTAAACTCACCACTGCTACGTTAGAGCAAAACGTACCTAATCCTCCGGTAAACAACATGACCAGAATTGGTTACAATATTCCAAAAGGAGCTGATAAGGCAGAGCTGATAATTTCTGACAACTTTGGAAAAAAAGTAAAGCAGGTTACCCTAAACAATAGTGGCAAAGGTTTACTGAACGTGGACACTTCGGGACTGGCTGCAGGTACTTATTCCTACACCATGGTAGTAGATGGCAAAGTGGGCGAGACCAAAAAAATGGTGGTGGCAGGGCATTAAAAAAATCATTGGGATTTAGTCGCTCATTTTTATGTAAATCAAAAGTGGAAGCTAGTTGGCTTCCACGTTTGATTTTGTGCCATTTTTCTTGGCAAAAAAGTAAAGCAACACTTTCCTTGAATTGAAAGACCATAAACTTATCAGTTTTGAAGGGGACGTAGGCTTTTTAGTGCCTATGCCTACTATTCCTTTCATCTGATAGAATTTGATGACACAAAAGCTAAAGGCAGAAAATATATAGTGTTGTTGAGCAAGCCCTGGTCAAGGGTCTGGATGAAATCATTTTCATGAATTCATAACTTTTGTTTGGTGATTGATGCTTTCAAAATGCACTGCATCAAAATACTTTGTAATGAACTCATTGCTTAGTCCAAGTTTTTCACCTTTTTTAAAAGCTCTTTCCAGTATTTCGTTATATCGGGTTGTTTGCAAAATGGTTATATTATTATCCTTTTTGTATTGACCGATTTTTTCAGCCAATAACATTCTTTGTCCTAAAATGTGCATCATTTCATCATCCAATTGGTTGATTTGATTTCTCAAACCTTCCAGGGCATTTCGGTACTCTTCAGAATTTATATCTTCCTTACGCCAAATTATTTCACCCAGCATTTCGCTAAGTCTTTGTGGTGTGATTTGTTGTTTTGCATCGCTCCATGCGTTATCGGGGTCTATGTGGCTTTCTATTATCAGTCCGTCATAATCAAGGTCAATTGCTTTTTGAGCAACAGCCAATAGGTTGTCTCTTTTACCACAAATGTGCGATGGGTCGTTAAGCATCATCATGGTCGGGTTGCGCCGTTTCATTTCAATTGCTAAATGCCACATAGGTGCATTTCGGTATTCTGTATTGCCATACGACCCAAATCCACGATGAATAAGTCCAATATGCTTTATTCCCGCTTTTGCCACCCTTTCCACTGCGCCAATCCATAATTCAATATCAGGGGTAATAGGATTTTTGATCAGCACCGGTACATCAATACCCCGGAGTGCATCGGCTATTTCCTGAACGCTAAAAGGGTTTACGGTAGTGCGGGCACCTATCCATAGTATGTCAACATCAAAATGGAGTGCATCCTGCACCTGCTTGGCTGTAGCAACTTCTACAGCTGTAAATAAGCCAGTTTCTTTTTTTGCCCGTTGCAACCATGGCAAGCCTTTGGTGCCAATACCTTCAAAGCTTCCCGGTCTTGTTCTTGGCTTCCAAATACCTGCCCTAAGTACATCTACTTTTCCTGTTTGTGCCAGTTGTAGTGCAGTTGCTACTACCTGTTCTTCTGTTTCTGCGCTACAGGGACCGGAGATAATTAATGGCCTTTTTACCCAAACTTCATCTATACTTAATTTGCCTGTAACGTTTATACTGCTTTCCATCTCATTAGATTTATATTAAAATTCGTTTTATTTTATTAGCATTGGTCATTAATTCCTCAAGATAAACATTATCCTCATTTTCCAAACTTGTCTTGAATTTTTGAAGCTGAACAATGTGTTCATTTAATACATCCAAAACGTTGTCTTTGTTTTCCATAAATATAGAAGACCAGGTGGCAGGATTACTTTTTGCAAGCCTCACAGTACTTTCAAATCCTGCACTTGCCAATTCAAATATTGTATTCTCCTCTTTCTCTTTTTCCAATACAGTATTTGCCAAAGCAAATGATGTAATGTGTGCAATGTGACTTACATAAGCCACATGCAGGTCATGGTCTTTAGCGTTCATATACATAATATGCATTCCTAAGGTTCTGTAGATATTTTCTATCATCAACACTGCGTCATCATCACTTTTTTCTTTATCGCAAATGACAGTTGCTTTATTAATAAAGGCATTTTTTTCAGCTGCTTCCGGGCCGCTGTTTTCGGTTCCCCACATGGGGTGTGTTGCTACAAAGCGGCTCCTTTTAGGATGGTTAATTATGGCTGTAGCAATACTCTCTTTGGTTGAACCAACATCTATCACCACTTGATTATTTATCTGGTCAAGTATGATTGGTAAAAGTCTGACAACCCCTTCTACCGGTATGGCAAGTACTACCAAGTCTGCTGATTGTATTGCATTTTCCAACGGGAGCATTTCATTCACAAGGCCAAGTTCCATTGCTTTTTGTAGGTGCACATCATTCTCCTCAACGCCAATAATTTTATCTGCAATGCCCTTTGATTTCAATGCAAGTGCCAACGAGCCACCAATTAATCCCACACCTATTATCGCTACTGTCATTTATAGTTTTATCATTTTAATTCTTTCTATTGCTGTTTCAAACTTTTCTTCAGGGCTACACAAGCTTACCCGTATGAAATTATTTCCGGCTTCGCCAAATATGCCACCGGGAGTAATAAAAACTCCGCCATCATACAGAACCTTATCGCTTAATTCATAACAGTCTTTGTATTGTGCAGGAATTTTTGCCCATATAAAAAGACCAGCCTGTTGTGTAGAATAGCTGCATTGCAACAAGTCTAGCAATTGAAATACTTTTTGTTTTCTTTTGGTATATATTTCGTTCAGGTCTGTAAACCATTCTTTGCCAAGGCTCAAAGCTTTTGCTGCAGCTAATTGTAAGGGCAAAAACATACCACTGTCCATATTGCTTTTGAAACGCAATACTTCATTTATTCTTTCCTTAGCTCCACATAAAACTCCAACACGCCACCCTGCCATATTGTGCGATTTGCTTAAGGAGTTGAGTTCTATAGCAATATCCATTGCACCATTTACGGCCAAAATACTCATGGGGTTTTCGTTTAAAATAAAGCTATAAGGATTGTCATGGCAAATTAAAATATTATATTTTTTCCCAAAAGAAATAATCCCATTAAACAATTCTTTTGTAGGTAGTATCCCAATGGGCATTTGCGGATAATTTACCCACATCAGTTTCACTTTTGAAAGGTCTTTTTTTTCTATTTCCTGAAAATTAATTCGCCAGTCATTTTCTTCCAGCAAATAATATTCAACACATTTGCCACCGGCAAGTTTTACTGCACTGCTGTATGTGGGATAGCCGGGGTTAGGAATGAGTGCTTCATCCCCTTCGTTCAGATATGTCATGCAAATGTGCATGATGCCTTCTTTTGAACCAATAAGTGGCAATATTTCACAACCCGGATTCAGGTTAACTGAATACCATTCTTTGTACCATTTTGCGAAAGCATTTCTCAATATTTCTGAACCAATATAGCTTTGATAACCATGTACATTTATCTTAGCTGATTCTTCATTTAATACCCTGATTACTTCAGGATGCGGGGGCAAATCAGGATTGCCAATACCCAGATTAATTATATTTTTTCCCTGCCGATTGAGTTCTTGTATCTCTTTCAGTTTTTGCGAAAAATAGTATTCTCCTATTCCCTCTAATCGGGTTGATGTTAAAATCATTTATTTTATTATTGAATAAGGGCTGATTTAATAAATAAGCAACATAACGGTTTCTACACGTGTTCTAACAAAGAGGAGTATAAACCGAAGCCTGCCATAATATTTTTAATTTAGAAAAAATGGCTACGGCAAAAACAAATCGTTAATGGACCAATGATACGAGTAAAGAAATAATCGCTCAAATAAATTGGAACTTAAATTTATAGCATTATCTGCACACTTTACTTTTGTTAGTCCAAATAATTTTATAATTGGATGCAAGTTAATAAATGGTTACACCTAACCAAATGAAGGACAATAGTTCTTTTGGCATAATGCAAGAGTGATTAAGTTATTCGGCTATCTTAGCTTGATATTTCAACTATAGATTTTGATGGCTTCAGAAATTTCTAATCGCCTTCAATAACTGTTTGGATTATCTGGTTCATTAATGAAAAATAGCCATGAGTAAATATCTTAAATGTAACAAATGAAAAGCTTGTCAACTGCAGACTATTCTGTTTTTTTTATCTATTTTATTATTGTAGCCTCTTATGGATTTTGGGTATATCGTAGAAAGAGACAGAAAAGTGTAAGTGCTTCCCATGATTATTTTTTGGCAGAAGGTTCACTTACATGGTGGGCAATAGGGGCTTCATTGATTGCCTCCAATATTTCGGCGGAACAGTTTATAGGTATGAGTGGAAGTGGTTTTAAAATGGGGTTGGCTATATCTACCTACGAATGGATGTCTGCTGCTACGCTGATTATTGTTGCCATATTTTTTATCCCTGTCTATCTGCGCAATAAAATTTACACTATGCCGCAGTTTTTACAACAACGCTATAATGGTACAGTTGCTATGATTATGGCGGTGTTTTGGCTTCTGTTGTATGTAATTGTAAACCTTACCTCTATCTTATATCTTGGCGCTGTTGCCATACATAGTATTTCGGGGCTTGACACAAGATTATGTATGTATGTTCTCGCTTTGTTTGCCATAGTTATCACATTAGGTGGAATGAAAGTTATTGGCTACACCGATGTTATTCAGGTATTCTTTCTGATTTTGGGTGGATTGGTAACCACATATCTTGCACTCAATCTGGTTTCGGAAAAATTTGGCGTATCAGGTACAATAACCGGGTTTAAATTATTGATGCAACAAGCACCTGATCATTTTCACATGATTTTTAAAAAAGACAATCCAAACTATATGGATTTGCCCGGCCTTTCTGTGCTTATTGGAGGTATGTGGATTGCCAATCTTAATTATTGGGGCTGTAACCAATATATTACTCAACGGGCATTGGGAGCAGACTTGCCAACTGCACGGAGTGGTCTTTTATTTGCCGCTTTTTTAAAATTATTAATGCCTGTTATAGTTGTTATACCGGGCATTGCAGCTTATGTTTTGTATAAAAATGGCTCTTTTGCACAGGAAATGAGTGATGCGGGTGGCGTAAACCCAGACTTTGCATATCCTGTCTTACTCAATCTGTTGAGTCCGGGTCTAAAAGGGTTGGCTTTTGCAGCCCTAACGGCTGCTATTGTGGCTTCTCTTGCAGGCAAACTAAATAGCATTTCTACCATTTTCACATTAGACATTTACAAAAAAAGAATAAACACAAATGCCGATGAAAAAGCACAGGTAACTGTAGGACGTACAACAGTATTGGTAGCTATGATACTTGGTATTATTATAGCCCCTATGTTAGGTATTGATAAAAAAGGAGGGTTTCAATATATTCAGGAATATACCGGCTTTGTTTCCCCGGGCATATTTGCCATGTTTATTCTTGGATTTTTTTGGAAAAAAACAACTTCTGCCGCTGCATTATTTGCAACAATTGGGGGATTTTTTATTTCGTTACTGCTTAAGTTTTTACCCGGCTTTATGGATTTGAGGTGGTTAAACCCATCAGGATTTTCAGTTCCAAATTCTGATGGAGTATATGAAATACCATTTTTAGACAGAATGGGAATTGTATTTATGCTTTGTGTTTTTGGTATGGTTATTATCAGCCTGTACCAAAACAGAAAAGGAATAATACCTCATGGGCTAGAGGTAGACACAAAATTATTTAATTTAAAACAGGGTTTTATTGCAGGGTCGTTAATAATTGCTGGAATAATAGCAGCCCTTTACACAATATTTTGGTAAGAAATATTACGCGGTTATGCTGTAAAGACTTGTGGCCTCGCCAGGAATCGAGCAATTTTACAAAACCTCTGGCGAACAGAGACAATAAGACGTTGGTTACTCATCCTAAAATCCTGTTTAGATGTTTCTTGGTCTTTTTTTGCCCAAAAAATAAATTAGACTGTTTGAGAGACGACTAATTATACTAAGACTTGATTGTTACAGAAGTTTATAGGCAGTGTTTAATTTATAAGGGTAAATTCTTATGATCTTAGAAGCTATTTAAATTTTATTTTGCACTACAAGTTAGAAGGCAATTGATGCCATAGAAAACTAATTTTGAACTGAGCATCATCAATGCCGTTGCAATTAAAACAGATAATGGTTAATAAATTATTCATTTTAAAACAGCTTCTTCGGGAAAAAATAGAATGTTCGATATCGTTACCGGTAACGATATTTGCTTAAAATGTTGAAAAATATTTAACATTATTTAAAAAACGCCTCATTTTATCTTATTTTTCAATAAAATTTTGAAAAAATATTATTTTAGAATTTCAAAAATTTTTTGAAATAGGAGTTATTATTGTATGTTGAAATTTTAGTTTAAAAATTAAAATACCTAAGATTTCTAAACTATTTTTCTTTTTCCTAACGAATTATACCCTTGTCACATGAAAAGAACACCTACCCTTTTTCCAGGAATTATGCAATTTTTGACCCTATTTCTTTCTTTATGTTTAATAATTATTCTCCCAAAATTGGGCTTAGCGCAAACTACAATTACTACATCGGGTACTTGGGTTTGCCCTGCAGGTGTTACTTCTGTTCAGGTAGAGTGTTGGGGTGGAGGTGGTGGTGGCGCAAGCTCTCAAAATTCTTCTAACCTTTATCCTGGTGGCGGCGGCGCTGGGGGCAATTATTCAAAAGCCACCTTTACGGTAGTACCGGGAAACTCTTATACCGTTACCATTGGTGCCGGCGGTACCGGCGGGGTTGTTTCTTCTACCATAGCATATGGTGGCAATGGGGGTACCACTTCATTTAATGGAGTGCTATTTGCCAGCGGTGGCTCTGGTGGTGGAGGTGGTCAGGTGTCTAACAAAGTAGGACTTGGCGGAGTAAATGGGGGTGTGAGAGCTTATTCAATCACTGCAGGTGCAGGCTATTCATCCGCCCCAACCGTAACAGTTGGAACGGCATGGAGTGGTAATCAGGCTTACACGCTAAATCAACAATTTTTCAACGCGGGTAAATTATATACAGTAACAACAGCAGGAAACTCTGGTACAGCTGCACCCACACATACTTCAGGTGCCGTTGCCTGTTCAGGTGGTACCGGCCCATTTGCAACCTTAACCTATGCTGGGGTTCAAGCTACTGCAACCGCCACAATGACCGGAACTGCACCCCTTCAAACAGTACAATATATTTCAGTTGGAACTAGTTCTACCGTTACCAGTAATGCGGGCATGGGTAGCGGTTATATTTCTGTACCTACAGTAACATTAACAGGGGGTACACCAACAACTGCTGCAACTGCAACAGCTATAACTAATCTAATTAATCTTACAGGGGCTTCTACTTTTTACATTGGGGGCACTGGTGGAAATGGAACATATTTAGCTACTTCGATCACAAATATAAGTGGAGGCGGGGGCGGTTCTGCAGGAACTGCGTCTAATGGAAATAATGGAAGTGGAACAACTGGTGGCGGAAGTGTTACCGGAGGTGGAGCAGGTGCAACAGGTAATAGTTCTTCCAATGCAACAACCGGTACTAATGATACAACCGCAACTACGGTAGGGGGCGGCGGTGCTGGTGCTACAGGTATAGGATCTGCAGGTGTAGTAGGTGGCGCAGGTTTCAGAGGGCAAATTGTGATTACATATCCTGTTATGACTCCGACAGGAAGTTTTACAGCTTTTAATACAATCGCTGGTACTCCTTCGGCCTCTCAGAGTATTGCTATTTCAGGCACAAATATAGCTGCGGGTATAACTATTACTCCACCTTCCGGATTTGAAATTTCTACTGACAATTCAACATTTTCCTCCTCGTTTATAGTAGGTAGTTCGGGTACCATTTCAATACCAAATTTATATCTTAGATTAACTGCAGCTGCCCCTGTAGGCACCTATGGTGGATCGGGTAATAATCTTGTGGTTACAAGTACTAATGCTGCTACATTAAATATAGCAATTCCAACAAGCAACGTTACTGCAGCGGCAGTACCAGTAATTGTACCAAGTGTAGTTTCTCTATCACAATTTCCAAATACCAATGCAGGTTCAAGCAGTACTTCCACCAGTTTCTCTGTAACAGGAAGTGATTTAACTGCAAATATTGTTGTTACTGCACCAGCTAATTTTGAAATATCAGATGATAATATTACTTTCTCATCAAGCGTAACACTAACTCAAAGTGGTGGCTCTGCCTCCGGGTTCATTTATACAAGATACAGCCCAACCGGTAACGGGGCATATTCTGGAAATATTAGTTTAGCAAGTACTGGGGCTACAACTCAAAATGTGAGTGTTAGTGGTTATATAGGTACATTCTATTACAAAGGAAGCGGAGGTGTTCAATCAACTTCAAACTGGTCTGCACTATCAAATGGTACAGGTACTTCTACCCCTACAGATTTTGTTACAGACGGTATAACCTACAATGTAAGGGCTTCGGGGGCCACTACGGCATCATGGACAATTGCGGGTACAGGCTCAAAAGTAATTGTTGGAGATCCTTCAGTTGCAGCTGTCTCCTTAACTATTGGTAGTTCTGGCGCAATTACTACTACTTCACCTGCGGTAATAGATATTACTGCTGCATCTTCTGGTAGTAATGTATTGGTTGTTCAGAGTACAAGCAGTTTGCCAACTTTTGGTGCCGTTAATGCCGGATCAACAATTGATTTTCAGGCAAGTACAACCATAACTGCTTTTCCTGCAGGTGGATTTGGAAATGTAACCGTTAGTGCAGGAAGCCCGGTATATGCTACAACAGGTATGGTTATCAATGGTAATCTAACAGTATCTGGTACAGGTACTTTTTTTACTGAAAATTCAACAGCCCGTACAATCGGAATTGTAGGAAATTTGAGTCTTTCTGGTACTGGTGGAATTTCTAATACCCCGGCATTAACTCAAAGTACAACCTATACTTTTACAGGGGTAGGGAAGACAATTACTAATACTGCTTCAGCTAATTTATTTAATAAAACCAATATTGTTATTGGTGGTGGTGCAAGTTATACATTGGCTTCCGATTTCAACTTTATAACCGGTAGTTCTAATAGAACAATTAGCGGTACAGGTTCTTTAAATATTGATGCTTACACACTCAATATGGGTGCCTCTGCTCTAACAGTATCATCGGTGGTTAATAATAACACGCTCGGTAAAATTATTACAGGTTTTGTGGGTGTTGCCCCAATTCCAACGGGTGTTAACTGGCAGGGTACAGTAACTTATAATGCCGGTGGACAAACCATTGTGGGGGGTACTTACAGACATTTAAATTTAGCAGCTACCAGTTCTACATTAAGTTCTATTGCTGCAAGTGCAACAGTAGTTATAGTAGATACGTTGACGTTTAGCGGTAGCAGAGCATTAGCAGCAAGCACTGGAACGTTATCCTATTTCAACGGTGCTACATTATTTATGAATGGTACATCTTCGGTTACACTTTCTACTAACCCTCCGGAATGGCCAGCTGTTAACGGGCCTACTTATGTAACTATAAATACAAATACACTATTATTTGCTTCTGCTGCAAATATTACCAGAAGTTTATCAGGTACGTTACGAATAAATGCTGCCGGATTCACTATTAACAATGGAAACACACTTATTATGAACGATGGGTCATTAATTTACAGAAATGGCGGAACCCTAAATGCAAGTGGCGGATTTATTCAATACGGTACACAAAGCACCGACCTTGTAGATGTTACAATCAATGTTAACTCTTCTACCGGTACAGAACTTTCTGATCTGGGAAGTAGTGCTAACCCAAGCAGTCCGGGAAGAGTTGGTACATTAACAGTTAGCCCGGCTATAACCTATACAATGACTGGTGGTAAAACGATAACTGATCTTGTAAATAATGGTTTCATAACTTTATCTCCAACAACTACATTAACTTTTACAATCAATGGAACAATTTCTGGAACGGGAACCATAAATGGCAATACAAATGCATCAATAACTTATGGGGGTCTTTCCAGTACATTACAATTAACCAGTGGAACACAAGTTGCAAGAAACCTTGCAGTTACAAATCCTTTGGGTACTTTAACGTTGGCTCATCCTGTGGCGTTATCCGCTAATATGGTATTAACTTCAGGAACAATTGCAGCAGGAACTAATAATGTGACAGTAGCAGGTAGCATTACAGGTACCGGAGCGTTTACAGGATCTGGTAAGGTTATACTTACAGGGGGTGTTGCTTCTCAAAAAATAAGTGGTGCAACACTTTCCAATCTTGAAGTCAATAACTCTTTTATTGATAGTTTAACGGGTTCCCCAACTATTACCGGAACGTTGACATTGACATCCGGTAAGATAGCTATTCCGGCCAATGACACTTTGAGGGTATCTTCAGGAAATGCTATCGCGGGTTCACCGTTTAGCTCTTCTAAATATATCATTACACAGGCAGATGCAGCTGATGGAAAGGGGTTATTAGAAATTCAAGGATTTGCAGGTTCCAAATTATTCCCGGTAGGTGACACACTTTATTACTTGCCGGTAACTATTAATGCAGCATCATCTTCAAACTTTGCAGTTGGTGCATTAAATGGTGCAACAGTAGATGCAACCCCAACGGGAACAGCTTTAACAACAAATGCTAAAAAGGATATAGTTGATGCAAAATGGTCAGTAAGAAGAACATCCGGTTCAGGAAGTGCAACCCTAACTTTAGGTTGGCCTGCATCTTTAGAAGGACTAAACTTTGGAGCATTTACCGCAGGGCAGATAGGGGTATCAAGCTATGATGGATCAGTAAGTCTATGGGATTATTCATCTGGCAGTGGTGATAACACTACCAACACGGCGACAAGAACAATAGCATCACTTACTTCAGACGATTCATCTTATGCTGTAGGTAAAGTTGGTCAAAGACTTACCGGCCCTGCTTCTGTATTACCCGGAGAAATACTGATTAATCAGTTTAACCCAGGCTACGCAGCAGGGGCAACCAATGCTTACATAGAATTAGTAAATGCAACAAATAAAACATTTGATTTATCTAACGTAAAAATAGCTTATCAGGATGCCGCCGGCAATCCGGGTAGTGCAGGTGGAGTATTGTCTGGTACTTTGTTGCCTTACAGCTTCTGGTTGCTTTCTCCAAAATCTCTGGTAACTGTTGGACAGACTAATATAGTACGTGATGGAGAAATTAATGGTGGATTTGGGGCAAATGGCCAAATCTCACTTGTTGAGAAAAATGATTTAAGCGATGTGGATAAGTTGGGTTATGGTACCCTGACAGGCGGTACTTATTATGAAGTTGCCCCTGCATCAGCGCCTACTGCTTTTGGTGGTTTAAAAAGAAACACAGACGGAGTTGACGGTAACAACAACAGTACTGATTTTAGTGCTGTAACAATGGCTAATATAGATGCCAGAACGGGCAGCAGTCGTCTTGCCAAGACAGGCGTAGCTCTTGTAGCGGGAACTTATAAAGACATTTCAGTTACTGGAAACTCTTCCCTTGCCGGCGCTGTAAATCTAACAGGCAAGCTTACAGTTAAAACCGGAGCAACATTTACTACCAACAATAACCTAACATTAAAGTCAACTGTAAGTGGAACTGCAAGTGTAGGTCAATCGGGTGGTACTATAACTGGTAATGTAATAGTTGAACGTTATATTCCTGCTTTTGGTCGTCGTGCATGGAGAATGTTGTCAGTTCCTACCGCAGGTAGCCAATCAATAAATGCTGCATGGCAAGAGGGGCAAACTGCTATGGCCAATGGCAATCCGGGTTATGGTACATTACTCACCAATACAACCGGTGCAAATGGTTATGATGCAGCAACGGCTGGTAATTCTTTATTAAGTTTCACACCGGGTAACCCGGGTGGTTGGGCTGGAGTTGCTTCTACAAGCAGCCCCATAGCAACCACTTCAGGTTATATGGTTTATATAAGAGGAGACAGAAGTTCAATCCTATTTGGCGGCCCTATTACACAAAGTGCTACAACTTTACGCACTAATGGTACGCTGTATCAGGGAACAAGGCCCGCAACAACTTTGGCAGCCGGAAACAATGTTCTTGTTGGTAACGTATATGCATCTGCTATAGATTTTGATCAAATGACTAAATCTGGTATTACATCATTTAAAGTATGGGATCCTAAATTGGCCGGTACAAGTGGAATAGGAGCATTTCAGACATTCAGTTCACTCAATGGATACGATCCAACCCCTGGTGGTGGTAGTTATGGAAGTATTGCAAACAGTAGAATTGAATCTGGTCAGGCATTTATAGTAAGTTCAGTTAGTGGTGGGTCACTTACTTTGACTGAATCAGCAAAAGTAAATGGTAGCTACAACAACAGATTCAGACAAGTAAATAATTCAAGTCAGATAAAAGTCAACATTTATTCAGTAGATGCCATAAGCGATGATAAACTGACAGATGGGGCTTCCATTATTTTTGATGAAATCAGAAGCAATAATGTTGACGATGATGATGCCATTAAAATGATGAATATGGGAGAAAATATAGGTATCAAAGTGAACAACTTTATCTTGGCTATTGAAGCAAGGAAGGCAGTTGAATCTACTGATACAATTCACCTTTCTCTATCAAATTTTAAAAAGCAGCAGTACAAACTTGAGTTGGTTCCAAGAAACATGAGCAATAACATATCTGCTTACATTGAAGATAAGTTTCTTAATACCAGACAATCTATTAATTTGACCAGTAATTCATTTATTAGCTTCAATATAACTTCAGATGCTGCATCATCAAAATCAGACAGGTTCAGCATTGTGTTCAAAAATAGCGCAACTGCACCAGCAATGGTCGCCACTATCAAAGCTTATCAAAAGGAAAAAAACGTGCAGGTAGCATGGACAGTGACTAATGAGCAAGGAGTCAAAGCTTACGAAGTGGAACACTCAACCGACGGAGCTGGTTTTAGTAAAACCGCTACTCTAACCGCTATCAGCAATGGTTTACCTGTATTGAGCTACTCGTGGATACATGAACAACCATCGAATGGCGATCATTATTATCGTATAAAAGTTGTTTCAAAATCAGGTGATATTAGGTACACTGCTGTAGCCAAAGTAACCATCGGAGCGATCAAATCGGAGATCACTGTTTATCCCAATCCTGTAAAGAACAAGACAGTTAACCTGCAGTTGACCAACATGGACAAGGGCAGCTACAATGTTCGTTTACTGAACGATGCAGGACAGGTGATGATGACCAGTCAGTTTATACACAACGGCGGAAGCGCTTATCAGAAGATAGTGCTTAGCCAGGGTATAAGAAACGGGAGTTACCGGATGGAAGTTATTGGTGACGGAGGACATCGCAGTACACAAAACATGGTGATCAGCAACGATTAAAGAAAATAAGATAGTGGGTTGCAAAAACAGCAACCCAATATTTAAAAGTAAAGAAACTTAAAGAACCCCCCTTTTTAACCCTACACCATATAACGACTATGAAGGCAATAGAAATCCTAAGAAACACCAAAGCTTCAATAATGGCTTTGGGAATGTTGATCCTATCCCTACCCGGCTTCAGCCAGGATCCCGGAGGTAGCCCCGATGGCCCACCACCGGCAGTACCGTTCGAGGATTACATGCACCTGATCCTTTTGGGTATAGGCGCAGTATTTGCACTGGTAGTCCTCAAAAGATTGAGAACCAAAACGGCTTGATTTTAAGCTAAGCTGGTCACCTGATTTCAATAGCAATCCATTTTTATGGGTTGCTATTCTTGTTTTATCTTTTGAGTAAAAGTGGTTGCCTGTTCGTAGAGGGAGGATTTGCATTGAAATATCAATTTCAGATTTACTGATGTTCGTTTTGCAAGTAGGTGCTAGGTGCTTTATAGCGATTCCTGAAAGTAGAAGTCCAGGTTAAAAAAGTACTTGTCGGATGCTGAGTATGGAGTTAGCAAGTCCCGAAGAAAAATCGGGATTATTATACCGATTGAAGAGATTTTAATGACATTTTGTAGAACTTAATCACTAATAAGTACATATTTATCTGTGCTTATTTTGCCTGATTTTATTAGAGTGTTTTTCCTGAAAACATGGTCAGCTCTTACTTCATCTTTATATGTTATCAGGGTATAACCTTCATTACAATTATTGAAATGATTGCCTTCAATAAGCGTTTTCTGAATGCCATTGACCACAATCAAACCTTCTGCATTATTTACTGTGTTGGAAGAAGTAAATGAATTATTCCTTAGCCAAACTGTTGGCCCCATAGTGCTTTCATCTTTTCCACTTCTAAGCAAAGAGAGAATTTGGCCAATATAATTTTTGATGGTGTTGTTTGACATTTTCAAATTCTCAACATTGTAATAGCCTTTTTTGTCAACCTCCTGGTCAAGTTTAAATAGGATTCCTTGTCCATTGAAAAAACTACAATTTCTAATAACAATACTATCGGAAATGCTTGATTTTGCACTTTTGAAGAATATGCCCGACATGTTGATGAGGTTGCAATTAGTTATAACGAAGCTGCTGTGATTGCTGCTGCCTGATGTGTCAGTGGTAATAAATATTTTGTTTTTAGTTTCCGACAAATCAAGCGAAATATGATCCAGGGTCAAGGTATTTCCGGCAATCAACTGAAAGCAAAAGTCTCCTGGACTTGTTTTAAAAATGATCTGCTTATTTTGTTTGGAAATAATCTGAACATTACCTTGAATGTTTAAAGAGGAAGTAAGAATGTATTGTTGTCCGGTTAGATTTGCAATCAAATTTTTATTGGGGTTGTTTGCCATAAAATGTGTTAGTTCATCTCCATTTTTACAATCGGCTATTATGATCTTTTTGGTTTCTGAAGAATATTTTTGATTAAACCATTTTGCACCGCAAGCACTATATGCGTTCGCTTTAATTTTTATAAAGTTTTGAGCATTAGAAAATCCCGGTGTTAAGGCAAGCGGCTTTACAAGCCTCTCCTGGCTAACCTTCTGGATTGAGTCGCTAAAGTTGATTCTATAATTATATTGTGTAGCAGGAAATAAAATGCCGCCTGCTTTGGATGTGAATAAAGCTGTCTTTTCAAACCCCTTTGTCAATTGTTTTTTCAATGCTTTGGTAACAAGGTTTCCAATAAATTTTATTCCACTAATATCATCATAGGTGTTATAAATAATGCTGTCTTTGATGTTGAAAAAGAGATTGTTTGCAAATAGGACATGACTGGGTACCACACTTCTTTCAGTATCACTTCCTTCGCAAAAACTTATAGGGGAGCATTCAAAAAAACTATTGTTTGCAACAACTGCATCTGTAACAGGTACATATCGGTTAGCAGGTGAGTTTGGTACGCCATTCATAATAGAAAGCGGAGCACGAAAACCTTCGCCCCGGCATTTGTAAAATAGGTTATTGACCACCCATTGTCCTCGGTTTATAATTCTTACACCACCCGAGCCGGGCTTGTTGTTGCCTAAGAATACATTGTTAGTTACAGTATTGAAATTACCATGACGAAGAACAACTGCACCCTGACATTCTTTGAAGAGATTATTTTTTACTGTGTTTCTGCATGATTTAATAGAGATGATTTCAGTTTCACCATCACAATGTTCAAAAAAGTTATCAGTAATCTGTGTGTTAGAATTGTATTCGCATTGTTCTGAAACACCTATTCTGATTATTTCTCCACCATTAGATGCAAGTGGCAGTCTGACACCAAAATAATTGTGGTCAATCGAGTGAAAATTTTCAGTACTTCTCTCATCATCAAGTTTCACTGCCAACAATACCCCAAGATTCTTTTTGTCAACAAATGTACAATGGTCAATCCTGTTATTTTTACCATAAAGAATAACCCAATGATTTTCGTTCAGCCTTTTTGGGTTGTTGAAATTATTGATGACAGTATTGGTCAATCTGCAATTATTGGCTCCTTCATTTTTATTGTTGCGGAATGTAATAGTTCCTTCACTACCCGAGTAGCCATTTGTAAAATAAAGTCCATCTACAATAATAAATTTACCACTAATTTTCAGGTTTGAATTTCCTGTTATAATCACTTTGCCTTTAGTTTCGGCTTTGAAAATAATAGGCTTATAAATGCTTCCACTACAGTAAAGTTCTAAATGAACATTCTTCCATTCACCATTTCTTAAAATTATTGTATCTCCGGGTTGAACATTTGTATTTGCTCTAACAATCTCTGTGGCATTAGCGGCAATTATAGTATTGGCCTTTGTTGAAGAAATTGAAATAGCAAATATTATAATGAGCAATTTCTCAAACATTACTCTTAATTATTTAGTACGACCAGCCTTTGGTAATATTTTTTGGGAAGATTCTCTTACAAACAATTTTGTTTTAAGTACTTGTTCTACATTGCTCATGTCCTCCTGATGGTGAATGGTCTCAATAAAAAGTTTGGCAGCAGCCTTTCCTAAATCAAAAGCAGGAAGTTCGACACTGGATATGCCTGGTGTTAGCAGGCTTACAATAGGTTCATTGTTAAAGCCTACAAGACCGATATCCTGTGGCATTTTTAAACCTTTTTCTTTTATTGCCAACATAGCCCCCAAAGCCATGCGATCGCTTATAGTAAAAATTGCGTCAGGTCTTTTTTTCATTGCCAATAATTCCTGCGTAGCAAAATAGGCATAGTCCTGGTTGAAATCGCAATAAACAATCAAGTCTTTATCGGGTTTCATCTTGTTCTTTTTGAGTGCATTAAGATAACCCTCCAACCTTTGATTACTAATGCCTAAATTTTTAGGGCCTGCTAATATGGCTATTCGTTTGTAACCCTGTTCTATTAAGTGCTCCGTAGCTTGAAAACCTCCTTCCTGATTATCTATGCGTACACTTGGAGCTATTAAATCAGGTGTTACTCGATCAAATACAACCAATGGGATATTGCGTTCCTGAATTTTTTTGAAATGGTCAAATGATTTTGTTTCACTTGATACAGAAATAATAAATCCATCTACCAAACTATCAAGCAGCCGTTTTGTGTTGACTATTTCTCTTCCAAATGATTCATTACTTTGACAAACCATAACAGTATAACCTGCTTCCAACGCAACTTCGTCTATTCCTTTTACCATGCTGGCCAGTACATAATCAAGATTAGGTACAATGACACCTATAGTATGTGTTTGTTTTTGGCGAAGGCTAAGTGCCAGCCTGTTAGGTTGATAATTTAGCTGTTCGGACAACTCCATTACGGCTTTTTTTGTATCAGCATTTACATCAGATGCATTGCGCAGGGCCCTGGACACTGTAGAAATGGATATATTCAAATGCTTGGCAATATCTTTTATGGTTGCGGGTTTATCCATTTCTTTATTTATTAAGTCCGTAAAGCTAATGTTTAAAAAATTACGAGAATGCCGGTAGCGTTACCGGTAACGATATCGGTTTCAAAATTTAGAAATTGTCTAAGATAATTTATAAATCGTTAGATGAATAATGACAATTCTACATTAAATATAAAAAAAATACTAGGGTATGATTCAAAATCATTTGATATTTCAAAGGTAACATTACACTGCATTAATATTGCTTGTTAAAATCGGAATTGCATCATTTTCGTGGTTGGTTAATTTGACTGATGATGAAACAATTCTTTTCTTATCAAGAAGTATTATTTCAAATTTCAGAAGCAGGGAATAAAAATCATTTTTCCAATTTACAAACGATTAATGCTAAAAAAGCTTTCCATATTAATAGTATTGTTGCCATTTGCTTTTGCTATTGCACAAAGTCATCCTGTAACATTTGGTATTAAGAATGATTTTCAAATTGTACGGCAGGCTATTTTGCAAAAAGGTCTGATTCAATCTTCATACAATGAGGTGAAAGCTGATATAGACAAGCTTTTGAATACAGATATAGATGTTCCCACACCTAAGGATGCTGCAGGTGGATATACCCACGACCGGCATAAGGCGAACTACACAATAATGTTCAATAGTGGTATTCTTTATCAGGTTACCGGAAACCCAGCTTATGCAAAACTTGTGAAACAAATGTTTCTGAAGTATGCATTACTAAATCCCACACTTAAAAACCATCCCCAGGCCACAAGTAGCTCCCCGGGGCATATATTTTGGCAGGCGCTTAATGATGCCAATTGGATGGTTTATACTGGTATGGCTTATGACCTTATATACAATTATCTTACTCCGGTAGAAAGGTTGACAATTGAACAAGGTGCATTTAAACCCGAAGTAGATTTCTTTACCAAGGACTTACATGATTGGTTCGATTTATTGCATAATCATGCTGTTTGGGCATGTGCAGGAGTAGGAATCATAGGCATTGCCACCAATAATAATGAATATATTGAAATTGCTTTGAGGGGCAGTAAAAAAGATGGCAAAAGCGGCTTTATAGCACAGTTGGACAATCTTTTTTCCCCTGATGGATATTATACTGAAGGTCCATATTACACACGCTATGCCATCTTGCCTTTTATGGTTTTTGCCAATGCACTTGAAAATACAAAGCCGGAGCTAAAGATTTTTCATCATAGAGATAATATTTTACAAAAAGCATTATTAGCCTGCTTACAACAGTCAAATATTAATGGTGCCTTTTTTCCTTTGAATGATGCATTAAAAGATAAAGATTACACAACTAATGAGTTGGTGGTGGCTATTGATATTGCAAGCAAAGTATATGGTGCAAATGATGGTTATTTAACCATAGCAAAAAAACAAAACCGTGTAATATTAAACAAAGCCGGAGCAGAAGTTTCAACTGCATTAGCAAATTCTAAAAACCTACCTGAATATTTTCCTTATAAAACAATAGAAACTACAGATGGAGTAAAAGGAGATGAAGGTGGGGTGAGTGTATTAAGAAATGGAAAGAATAATGATTTGACAAGTCTTTTATTTAAGTACACAAGTCATGGGCTTTCTCATGGACATTTTGATAAATTAACAATTACGCTTTTTGACAAAGGAAACGAGGTGTTGCAGGACTACGGATCTGCACGTTTCATAGGTATTGAACAAAAATATGGCGGCAGATATTTGCCAGAAAATATAAGTTATGCTGCACAAACTATTGCACACAATACAATAGTTGCCGATGAGAAAAGTCATTTTAATGGTGATGGAGCAATAGGCGAAAAGTTTCATTCTGATAAATTGTTTTCAGATATTTCACATCCATCAGTTATGGTTGTTGCTGCCAAAGATGATAGTGCTTATCCGGGTATTCATTTGCAACGCACCGTTTATTTATTGCAGCTTCCTGGGAAAAAAAAATATCTTATTGATATATTCAATGCACTTTCTTCATCTACACACCAGTATGATTTGCCTTTTCAGTACAATGGACAAGTTATCAGTACTTCTTTTAAATATGCTGCTAATAAAAACAATCAGGAATCTTTAGGCACAAAATTCGGTTATCAGCATTTGTGGAAAGAAGCAGTTGCTTCAGTTTCAGATACAACCATAAGTTTTACTTACTTAAACGGAAAGACTTATTATACCATATCATCTTTAATTAATGATTCTGCAACTCTTTTCTTTACGAGATCAGGTGCCAATGACCCTAATTTTAATTTACGACGTGAACCATCATTTATCATAAGAAAAAATGGGGCAAATCAATCTTTTGTAAATGTGTTGGAAATTCATGGAAAATATGATGGGGTAAATGAATTTTCTACAGGTTCATATCCTTCTGTTGGGCAAATAAAATTATTAAAAAACGATAGTGAATATTCAGTTGCAACCATTATGATTGCGGGTAAGGAGTTGGTGGTTGCACAGTGTAATAAAGATTTTAGAAAAACGGCGAAGCATTCTTTTAATAGCGGGAATATTAGCATTCAATGGACCGGGCCATACTCGGTTCTTTATCAGGGAGAGCAATTGAACTGATTATTTTAAAAACTACAAAACAAAAAGTTATGATTACGAATGAAATGGTTAAGGTATTTGTTGAAAATGAAGAAATAGAATGGGAGCAGGTAGATAAGGGGCTGCGCCGTAAAATTATGGCTTATGATGAAAGGTTAATGATTGTGAAAGTAGATTTTGAAACGGGTGCAATTGGATCCCTGCATAATCATTTCCACTCGCAAATAAGCCATGTAGAAAGTGGTGTCTTTGAAATTGAAATTAATGGTGAAAAGAAAATATTAAAAGCAGGCGATGCTTTTTATGCACCACCAAATGCAATGCATGGTGCAGTATGTCTTGAGAAAGGTATGTTAATAGATGTTTTCAGCCCTATGAGGGAAGACTTCATCAAGTAATAATGAGGTTTGAAAGAATATAATATACTGTAAATTTTTAAAAGTTAGCTTTAAACAGTTATGAAGAAGATACGATGCTTGTTATTAATGATGTCATTTTTTTTACTTGCCAATTATACCTTTGGTCAGAATAGAGTTATAAAAGGAAAAGTAACCGATGAAAAGACGGGGCAGCCATTAGCCGGGGTTACAATTCTTGTTTCAAAAAACAAAGGCATTGTTACAAAGCAGGATGGTACTTATGCTATCAAATTGGGAGATGGAGTTACCGCTCTAACCTTTTCGTTTGTAGGTTATACTACCAAAGTAGTTGAGATTACATCTACCACACAGGTTATAGATGTAGCCTTAGAACCAGCAGCAATTCAACAGGCCGAAGTTGTTGTAATAGGTTATGGAACCAGAAAGAAAGCCCACATGACAGGCTCATTCTCAAAATTATCTACTGATCAATATACAGGCGAAATACCTGTGGCAAGAGCTGACGATGCATTGAAAGGTAAACTTGCTGGAGTAAACATAACCACAACAGATGCGCAAGCAGGTGCTGCTCCTACCATACAAATAAGAGGTGCAACATCTATTACTGCAGAAACTAATCCACTGATTGTAATAGATGGTTATCCGGTACCTACAGACCTATCTGCAGTAGACATGAATGATGTGGAAAGCATTACAGTATTAAAAGATGCAGCATCTACTGCTATTTATGGTTCCCGTGGAGGTAATGGTGTTATATTAGTAACAACAAAATCAGGCAAATCAGGACAGTCAAAGGTTAGAGTCAATGTAAGTACAGGTGTTAAATCCATTTTGAAAAAAATAAAAATTCCAATGTTGGCAGAGTGGAAGGCTCATGTTTTAGCTGATAATAATGGAGTTATTCCAATACCGGGGGTATTTGATCAGGCGGAGCAATTTGATGCCAGAAGTGACCCACAGGATTATTTATACCGACAAGTAAAATATACAAACATTCAACTATCTACTAGTGGTGGTACCAACACATTAAAGTATTACCTGTCTGGGAGTTATATTGACGATGGGGGAATTATGCTGGGAAATGGATATAAAAAAGCAGGGATGAGGGCAAGTTTTAGTGCTAAAATTAGACCAAAAATTACACTTGATTTTGGCTTTACGCCATCATATACCCAATTCTTTGATGTGCCTATTTCGGTACAGGAAGTTATCAGGTTAGCACCATCATGGATGCCAGTCTATCATAATGCTGTTACTTCTGCTGCAACCGGTATGCCAATAGGTAGTGTTGCTAACGTGAGGGATTTTTCTCCTAATAACCCTAAGTATACAGGAGTTAATATTGCACAGGGTACTGGTAATGGTCCATTGAGTCAGTTGACAGGAACAACCGACAAAACAACCAACATTAGAAATATTACAAACATTGCTTTAAAGTTTGAGTTTAATCAATATTTCTCCTTCAAAACCTCTTTGGGTTTGTTAATGGGCGAAACAACAAGAAACTTTTTCCAAAAAAGCTGGGCACAGGCAGAAGCGGCACTTGATGGTGACGTGTATGCACGGTCTACTTCAAAAGCTATACTAAACAAAGCAAGGACTTTAGATATATCAAACGATAACTTATTTACCTATAAAAGAGTTGTGAAAAAACATGACATAGAAGTTATTGCTGGATTTTCTGAACAGTTTACACAAAACACACGATTCATAGGACAGGCAGGAAACTTTGCCACAGATGATATTCCTACACTAAATGCAGGTGTGCCACAGGTTACAACAAGTACCGCAGAGGAAGAGGCATTGATATCATACTTAGCCAGGTTCAATTATGCCTTTAGTAACAAATATCTAGTTTCTATCAGCGAAAGAATAGATGGTAGCTCCCGTTTTGCACCGGGTAACAGATATGCTGCATTTCCTTCTGCATCCTTAGGTTGGAAATTAAGTGAAGAAGGTTTCTTTCCCCGCAACAGAATTTTAACTGAAGTAAAATTTAGAGGTAGCTATGGGGCAACCGGAAATAAAAACATTGGCAATTATAAGTACTATGCTAATGTTAGTCCCGATTATGTTCCATTTGGATCACAAATTATTCCTTCCTATGTACTAACAAGTTTTGCAAATAATAATTTGAAATGGGAAAGAACTTTTTCAAGTAATCTGGGAGCCGATCTTGGTTTCTTTAGGGGAAAATTAAACATAGTATTAGATTACTACAATGCTATAACAGACAGGTTGTTGTTGAATTTGCCAATAGCAACATCTTCTGGATTTGCTACTTATACTATTAATCAGGGAAAAGTCAGGAACCGCGGATATGAAGTAGAAATAACTGCACCTATTATGAGCAAGAAAAAAATAAAGTGGGATATTTCTGCCAATGCATACACCAATAAAAACACTTTGCTTGATTTTGGTGGAACAGATCAGTTAATACAACAAGGAGATTTAAAAAGAGCAAATTTCTATTTAACTAAGGTTGGTAGTCCGTTGGTACAGTATTATGGTTATCAGGCTACGGAAAGTGTAGTGGTAAAAAGCACCACAAATAATCCGACTGATTATTGGCCTATAGGGGTTACTGCATTACATACTTTTGTAAAAGATCAAAATAAAGATGGTATTATAAATGATGATGACAGGGTTGTTTTAGGTGATCCATACCCCAAATTCAATTGGGGTTTTACCAACAATTTCAGGTATAAGTCATTTGATTTTAGCTTTACGCTACAAGGCTCACATGGGGCTAAGGTCTTTAATATAGACCCTTATTATTTTGACTATCAGTCTACAACTGTGGGTAGTGAGGCATACAAGAATACAGACCTTTATACACCGGCACAACAGCAAAGTGTTAGAATAAAACCAAACACAGATTTCAACATTCAGGATGCATCTTTCATTGCATTAAGAAACCTTAATGTTGGTTATGCATTCCCCGAAAAGTTTGTAAAAAAGTTGAGTTTGTCAACCATCAGAATGTATGCATCATCTTCAAATCTTTGGTATCATTTTGCAGATGGTTATACCAGTTATAATCCTGAAGCTGACAATGGTTTTAATGGTGATCCGCTACGCAAAGGATATCAGCGTGGAGCAGCACCTTTGGCCAGGACTATCACGTTTGGTGTAAATGTTGAATTTTAATTTTAAAAGTATTTAGTTATGAAAAATAAATGTTTTTTCTTCTTATTTATCTTAATACTTGTTGGTGCTGGGTGTAGCAAATTCTTAGACAGAGAGCCTATATCCAGTGCTGTTGAGGAAACTTTCTATAGAAATACTGCAGAAGTAGAGGCGGGGGTTTTAGGCTGTTACTCTTCATTAAGAGATGTGTATAATATAGATCCTATAATGGCGGGTTTACGTTCAGATGATTGTTATGTTTCAGAATCAGAAGGCGATGTAAACCTGATAGATGGCTTTGGTGAAGCTACTACCAATTCTTATATCACATTATATTGGCAGTATGCCTATTTTACTATTAAACAGTGCAATACCATTCTAAAGTATCTTGATAATGTTGCTGAGCCTGCAAAGAGGGACTATTTTGAAGGTGAGGTAAGGTTTTTACGTGCTCACATGTATTTCAATTTGGTAAGACTTTATGGTGATGTGCCTCTTATAACAACCAATATTGCTTATAACGATGCCGGCTATTACAGAAAGGTTAGTAAGGACACCGTTTACATGCAGATCATAAGCGACTTCACTACTGCTATGCAAAAACTTCCCTCGTCGTGGACATTAACCCAAGTTGGACGGGTTACAAATAATGCAGCTAAAGGCATGTTAGCAAAAGTGTATCTCACTTTGCAAAACTATCCTGCATCAAGGGCATTGCTTCTTGATTTGATTCAGAACTCCGGTCCCAACCAACTATTATCAAATTATAAAAGTGTTTTTGGAATTAGCAATGAAATGAATGCCGAAATCATGTATGCTGTAAGATTCAAATCCAGCTCAAATGGATTGGGTAATACTTTTACTTACAACATGGACAAATTGCCTGGTTCCCCATCTTTTAAAGCAGCAAGCGATTTTCGAGGAAACACTCCATTTCCAAATGCTGACTCTATTCGTAAAAGTCAGACATTTCTAACAGGAGGGCCGATTTATGGTAGCAGCTATTATGTAGGCGGCAAGTATCAGGATCCTGGATCCCTGAAATATGATGGTGGAGCAGACTTCATTGTTTTGCGATATGCTGATGTTATATTAATGTATACAGAAGTTGTCAATGAAATGGATGGGGATACCCCGTTGACAGCCACTGATGCATCTGATCCGTTGTCAAGATTGTATCAACTCAATCGTATCCGTACAAGAGCTGCCGGTCCTGTTCCGGCGGCGGTTCCTGTATATGTCTATAACTCAACTTTCGTTAGTAGTAAAGATGAATTCAGAAAAATACTAAAGGCTGAAAGAAGAAGGGAATTGGGTGTAGAAAGTCAACGTTGGTTTGACCTTGTTCGTTGGGGCGATGCGGTTACAGTTATGAATGCGCATTTTGCATCACGCAATTTGACTACTGTAGTTGAACCATACCAACTGTTGTATCCAATTCCACAAAGAGAAATTGATGTAACCAACGGAATATTAAAACAAAATCCTGGCTATTAATTTCATAAAATATAAAGAACATAATTATTATAAAGACAAACCTATTCCACATTTCTAAAATTTAAAATACTGCAATGAAAAAGCTATCTACTTTACTCCTGGTTTTTGCTTTAACTATAATAGCATCAGGAATTTCCAAACCCGCTTTAGCGCAGGGAGGTACAGGTCGCTTGCCTATCACTTATTATTGGATAGGGGGTACAGCCGTTAATAGTTTTAGCTCTGCAAGTAAGTGGAACACCCAACTAGATGGTTTGGGTACATCACGAACTTTAGCAGGTGCTTTGCCTGACGATATTTTAATTGTTGACGGTACAAATATTG
The DNA here is from genome assembly GCA_031373555.1 of Segetibacter sp. GTDB lineage: Bacteria > Bacteroidota > Bacteroidia > Chitinophagales > Chitinophagaceae > Segetibacter. The sequence continues at coordinate 42,957 of JANMMU010000021.1, forward strand.
GAGGAACAACACCAACAACAGGTATTGTTACCGGTACAGTATCATCTAATACTATTGGACAATTAAAACTTCAAAACAATGCGAACCTTGTTTTGCAAAGAGCAGCAGCAGCAGGCGGATCAGGTACGCTAACTATAGCTGGTGATTTAACACCTGCTCCTGATTTCGTAATAGGTGCAGGTTGTTCGCTTACGCTAAACAGTCCAACTGTTGATGGTAATGTAAACATTGCTTTAGATGTTGCAGCAACAGGGTTAGTAAATGGCACAATTACTCTGACCAACACCGGTACACACCGCATAACTTCACAAATAGTCGAAGGATTGGTTTTTGCTTCAGGATCAACATTTAATTCTGATGGAACTGGTGCTTCTGGATATCCTCTTGGTAGCAGTAGTCAAACAGTTAATAATGGTGTGGTTTTTCAATCTGGCTCTAACTTAGTGATGACCGGAAGTAGAAGTCCTTTTGGTGGTAGTTCGTCAACGCAGTCTTGTGAAATGCAGTCAGGAAGTAACTTTTATGTAAAGACAAGCAATAACCTTGCTAATGGAACATTTACAAGCGGTAAAGCATTTGGTAATCTCTTCATTCAGAATAATTCAACATTTACCTGCGATGGCGCAATTTCAAAAATTGAAAACCTTACCATAGATCAGGGTTGTACAATGGTTTCGCATACAAGTGGTAGTACACCAATGCTTGGCAATTTGGTTGTAAACGGAACATTGAATGCTCCTGCTGGTAGTACAAATCAACTGGTCATGGGCGGCAGTACGCCACAAACTATATCAGGTGGTGGTACTATTGACATGCCAACATTTGTTGTGGCCAACGGTAGTGATGTTGCCTTGTCTAAAAGTATAAGCATATCGGTTGGTAGCAGCATTTTAGGAAAGTTAACATTTGGTGGAACGTCTCAAATTACCGGTCCGGGTACATTTTCCTCAAGGGTTGCAAACACTGCTGCTACAGTAACAGGTAATACTACAGCAGGATCTTATCAGGTTACAGGAGTTGTAGGAACGATATCTGGAAATACAGGACTTGCTATAACCGGCGCTGGCCTTAGTTCTAATACAGTAGTACTTGGCTCTTCTTCAGGAAATGCATACTTCAATCTTTCTAAGCCAGCAACAGCAACTGCTACAGGTGTTACACTTGATTTTATCAGTGATAGCGCAACACTCGTTACTTCCAACCCAAATGGTATGGATTCAATGACAGGCAGCGTAATTGTTACAGGATTAAAGAGTTTTCAGTCAGGAACTAATTATATAATCAATGCTGCTACATCAGCACCATTTGGTATAAATTCAGCACCATCATCGGCTGCTATTATTGGAAACGCTACGCTTAATGCACCTGTAACTACTAATTACAATGTAAGGGTTAGAGGAGTTCTGGCACTGAACAGTGGTAACTTTACAATACGCCCTGTAGATACAGTTAGAATTTTTTCTGGGTATAGTATTGCAGGCGGTCCATTCAGTTCTTCAAAGTATATAGTTACACAGGCGGCAGGAGCAAATGTCGGATTTTTGAGAATAGATAATTTCACTACAGAAAAATTATTCCCGGTTGGCACAGCAACTAATTTCTTACCCGTTACATTAATTCCTACATCTACTATGAACTTTTCTGTGGGTGTATTTGAGGGCGTTACTACAGATGCAACACCCAATGGTGCAGCATTTACTACCGCACAAAAAGCAAATATTGTCGATGCTGTTTGGGCTGTACGTCGCAATGGGGGTACAGGTGATTGTAATGTAAATGTTGGTTGGACAAATAATTTAGAAGGAAGTGTGTTTAGCACATACATGAATTCAGAAATTGGTCTTAGCAGGCATAATGGTACAGATTGGGGTGTTGTATATGGCAGCGGAAATAATACAACAAATATTGCTTCAGCAACCGATACTTCCTTCGGCGCATTTAGTGTTGGTCAATTGGGTTTTGTACTTCCGCTTGAATTTAAAAATATTGCTGTAAGTATAAAATCAACAGGTGTAGAAATAAGTTGGAATGTATTAAATGAGTCAGCAATTAAAAGTTATATTGTTGAACGTAGCAACAACAGTTTAAGTTTCTCAACCATTGGTACTCTAACTGCAAGTAATAAAAATACCTATGTTTTACTTGATGCAGCTCGTTTAAATGGTACTGTTTATTATAGAATTAAAATGATAGGGTTAAATGGATCTGTAAAATATAGCAATCTAATTGCAGTAAAGCAAGGCACTAATGTTGAAGTGAGTGTTTATCCAAACCCCGTAAGTCGAACCTTATTTGTTACAGGGTTACCATCAACCTCTACTATAAAAATTACTAATTCTAAAGGGCAAGCAATATTAGAAAGAAAAATTTCGGCTAATTCCTATGGCATGAATGTGTCTGACCTTAACACAGGTTTGTATGTAATTGAGGTTTTCAATAATGAAAACCAAAGAATCATATCCAGAACATTCGTTAAAGAATAAAACCATGGTAGAAGGGATCCTTTGTATAGATAGTTTGTTGGGTTCCTTCTATCTTTTATTTTGTTGGTTAAGTAAGGATATGAAATGCTGAATATTTTAAATTGTATGTGATAAGGAGATAAGTGTAAGATGAATAATTTTTCAAACTGGCTAAAATGCACGACGATAGTAATGATTGTTTTGAGCAATTCTTTAGCATTCTCACAGGTTGTTTTATCTGCGAATGATCAGGGTAATGCTTATGAACAAATCAACAGTGTTTTAGCTCCGGGATATATAGCAGTTGAAGCTCCTGACCAATGTGAAAGCCATCCGGGTTTTGGGCCACACATAATTGAAGTTTGGGATGCTGATCTTAAAGAAAATGTTTTTGAATTTTTCAGTCATGTAAGCCCTGATAATGATAGGTGTATAAACTTTGACAGACAACGAACTGAAATCAAAACCTTTGAGTCATCGCCGGATAATTTGAAAGGAACAACAAGTGAAACGGTTACTTATAAATGGAAATTTAAACTTCCATCGGGGTTTCAGCCTTCTACTTCTTTTACACACATCCATCAAATAAAGGCGGTGGGAGGAAATGAAGGGGATCCAATTTTTACACTAACACCAAGAAATGGAATTGTAAATAAACTGGAGTTGATTCATGACAATAAGAACGTATTGGCTTCTGTTCCTTTATCATATTTTGAAAATATCTGGGTAGAAGCAACAGAAGTACTAAAGGTTGGTATATCCGGAACATATTCTATGACTATTAAAGAAGTGAAAACCGGTAAAACAATCCTTTCATTTACTAGTAGTAATATTATGACCATAAGGCCTGACAATCATTTCATCAGACCCAAATGGGGCATATATAGAAGTATTAAAAAATCAAAAGATTTGCGAAATGAAGCAGTTCGCTTTGCAGATTTTTACATAAAGGAAGGCTAAACAAAATAGATAGTAAATTGGTAAAAATGAAAAAAATATTGATGAGGGCGATTTTTATTTTACTGTGTTTAATCTCGTTCAGTATTCTTGATGCACAGGAAAAAGAAGACTCTGTAAAAACGTTTAAAGCTGCTGTGTTACCCACTGGTTACACTGCGCAGTTGGATGTAATCTACACTAGTGGAAAAGACTGGCAGCAAAAGTTAGATTTATACTTACCCTCTAAGACTGGGAAGCCTACGCCAGCTATTATAAACATACACGGCGGCGGTTGGAATCACGGAACGAAAGAATCGCAGAGTAGTGGATTCAACAATTTTTTCAAGAATGGATTTGCTGTTGCAAATGTAGAATACAGAATGATTCCCGAAGCTGAAGCACCGGCTGCAATTGAGGATATAAGATGCGCTTTGATTTACCTGATAAAAAATGCTTCGGAACTTAATATTGATCCAAACAAAATTGTAATCATGGGCGGATCAGCCGGTGGACATTTGGCTTTGCTGGCTGGATTAATGGGTAACAATCATTTGTTCGATACCAACTGTAAAGGTGTTGAAAAAGTGAAAGTCGCAGCTATCATAGATAAATATGGCATTGCAGATATGGATTCATTTACAAACATTACAAAGTATAAATCTGCAATAAAGTGGTTAGGTAAAAATTCAATGAATCAAGCATTTATTAATTCACTTTCACCAGTCACTTATTTGAGTAAAAAAAGCCCGCCGGTTTTTATTGTTCATGGTGATGGAGACCCGATAGTTCCTTATAGCCAATCCGTAAGCCTTCATAAAAAATTGGAGGAAGCTGGTGTTCAAACAGAATTTATCACAGTGCCTGGTGGCATGCATGGCAAATTTGATAAGGAAACGAATAGCAAAATAAGTAAAGCGATTATTAATTTTATTTTTTCAACACCTGCTTTTAAATCATGAGTAAGCAATTTTTAAAATATTGTTTAGTTTTTGTTCTGTTGCATTTTATAAAATCTTTGAATGCAACTACGTATTTGGTTGTCAATAAAACAGAGTTGCAAAACAGAATGAATGCGGCAGTTCCCGGCGACGAGATTGTTGTTCAGGACGGATCTTATGATTGGGGACTAATAAGTATTAATAATACCAAAGGTTCCTCAAGCTCTGCATGGATCACCTTAAGGGCTCAGACTTTCAATGGTGTTGTTTTTCAAGGATCCACTTATTTGCAGTTTGCAGGCAAGCATATTCTTATAAATGGGTTCAGGTTTGCAAATGGAAATGTAGGGAATAACGATGTCATTCAATTTAGAAATCAGGCTGCAGGTACATTTGCTAGCTATTGCCGTGTGAGCAATGTTACTATTGATAACTACAACAGCGATTCTTCCGGAACTATTTCTGGTACAGACATTGACAACAAGTGGGTTTCTATATATGGAGTACGCAACAGGGTAGATCATTGCACTTTCATTAACAAATCAAATAGTGGGGCTACTCTTACTGTTTGGTACGACAATGCAGTATATCCATTGCAGTCAACTCCAACTCATAACAGAATTGATTCCAACTATTTCAACCAAAGAAGTTACTTAGGTGGTAATGGTGGCGAATCTATTAGAGTAGGCACAGGTGCAGCATCAAGGACTTACGCATACAATGTGATAGAGTATAATCTTTTTGAAAACATGATTCAGACGGAACCAGAAATCATTTCAAATAAGACATGTTTTAATACCTACCGGTACAATACTTTTAAAAATTGTTCAGGGGGGCTAACCCTTCGCCACGGCAGATACTGTTTTGCGTATGGAAATTTTTTCATTGTTAATCAATCAGGAGTATCAGAGGACTATGGTATAAGAATAATAGATAAAGGACACAAGGTCTATAACAACTATTTTGAGGGTCTGGATGGAAATAAGAACAGTTTGACTTCCCTAAGATGTCCTATTATATTATACAACGGATTTTATTCTGTTGATGATACTTCTAACCCAAGTCATTCCAACACTTACTGGGGTGGCGATAGCTCTGTCATTGCATTCAATACCATTGTTAAATGTGAAGGGGGTGCTGGCATTTACTTAGGGTTTACTGATAACGGCAACAATCCTTATCAGCCTTTAGGTATTACTGTGGCAAACAATCTCATAAAAATGAGCACAGGTCAGGCTGCGTATATACCGACTGCTAATAATCTGCTCACATATTTTGCCGAAGGCAATATTTATGCTGCACCAAATGGATTAGGACTGACTTCATCAACAGGATTTACTAATAGTAGTTTGAATTTCGGCAGCAGAACAAATGGCATTTTGCCTCCACCACCATTAGTACAAGATGCTGCTGTAAACACGGCAGACTATATTACCATGCTGAATAATTTGGATGGTCAGGGATTAACCAGAAGTGCAACCTATGATGTTGGATGTACAGAAGTAAATGGTACCGGCAGTATAATCGCCAACCCCTTAGATTCAAACCTTGTAGGTGCCGGCAAACCGGTCTTTGTGTTACCGGTTCATTTGTTAAGCTTTAAAACCTTACTGATAAATAAAACCGCAAACCTAAATTGGACGGTAGCTAATGAGCTGTATTTTAAGTTTTATACTGTTGAATGGAGTACGGATGGAGAAAAGTTTCAAACCCTTGGAACCGTTGCTGCAAAAGGTACTAACAATGGAAGCGTTAGTTATTCTTTTCAGCACGGAAATACTGTTGCTGGCAATAATTACTACAAGTTAAAGATGGTTGATAAAGATGGCAGCCTTCAATATTCACCGATTCGTATGGTGACAGTTGGTAAAACCATTTCTTTAAACATTTATCCTAATCCGGCACAGCAATTCCTCACCGTTGACTTGAATGGAACAATAAATCGCCAAACCGAAATTGTTGTTACAGACCCTGCCGGAAAGGAAGTGAAAAGACTCAAGCCGACTTGTAATACTTTAAATATTTCATTGCAAAATTTTAGTCAGGGACTATACATCGTTTCGTTATTTGAAAATGAAAAGTTAATTTCTAATCATCCTCTTTTAATTGGGGGTAAATAAGAATAACAATATTAAACTAATTGAAATGCGGTATTGTCAAAGCACCACATCAACCCATAAACCAAAAAAATGAAAATGAAACGACTGATTTTAATCAGCACACTTCTAGTTGTTGTCGCACAACTTTCTGCGCAAAAATCTACCAAGCCGAATGTGCTGTTTATTGCAATAGATGATCTGAAACCAATCCTTGGTTGTTATGGTGATAAGCTGGTAAAGACTCCTAATATTGACCGCCTGGCTAAGATGGGAACAGTATTCCTGAATAACCAATGCCAGCAAGCAGTTTGCGGTCCCACACGTGCAAGCCTTATGACAGGTATGCGGCCAGATGTTACCAAAATTTGGGACTTGAAAACCAAGATGCGTGACATGAATCCTGATATCTTAACCATACCTCAATACTTGATTTCACAGGGTTATGCTACTTCTGGTGTTGGTAAAATTTACCATCCAAGTTGTGTAGATAAAAAGAATGATAAAGAGTCGTGGTCAATACCTTATATAAATGCAGAGCCCAGTGATTATGCCAATAATTTAGGTGCTCCTGCTTATAAAAATTATCAATCAGAGGCCATGAAACAGCGCCTGGCTGATGAAACTAAAAAGGATGACGAGGCAACAAATGGTGACAATAAAGAAAAGGGTGGAAAGAAAGGCAGGAAGAGCAAAAAGGAAGATGATGGAGAGAACACAGAAGGATCAAGAGGGCCTGCTGTAGAAAGTTTGGATTTGCCGGATAACGCCTATGAAGATGGTGTAATCGCTTTGTTGGCAAAGAAGCAAATCATAAATTTGAGCGAAGAAAAAAGGCCATTTTTTATGGCGGTAGGCTTTCACAAACCACATCTTCCGTTCGTGTCGCCAAAGAAATATTGGGATATGTATAACCGTGAGGAAATGCCATTGGCTTCATTTCAACAACATGCTGGCAACGAGGTATTCATCGCTTATGAATCATCAGGTGAACTGCGCAACTACTCCGACATTCCTGAATTTACCACCTTTTCAAAATCAGATTTGCGTGCAGGATTAAAATCTGAAAAACAGAAAGAATTGGTGCAGGGTTACTATGCAGCCGTTTCTTATGTAGATGCGCAGTTGGGTATTGTATTAAATACACTCGATTCATTAGGCACTTTAAATAACACTGTGATTGTGCTGTGGGGAGATCATGGTTGGCATTTGGGTGACCACGACATGTGGGGCAAGCATACCAATTTTGAACAGGCTACCCGTTCACCATTAATTTTTGTAGCACCAGGCATGAAGCCAGGAAAGTCCAGCTCACCTACAGAGCATATTGACATCTTCCCAACCCTTTGCAATTTGGCCGGAGTGCCTATCCCCACTCAATTAGAAGGCAAAAGCCTGAAACCAATTATGGCCAATAATAAAGCCAAGGTCAAAGAATTTGCCATGAGCCAATATCCCCGTAAGATCCGAAAAGAAGACATGAAAAAGATGGGTTATCCTGATAACAAACTAATGGGTTATAGCATGAGAAACGATCGCTATCGTTACACACTTTGGATGAGAGATTTCACAAGCAAGCAAGCATTTGATGAGTCCAAAGTTTACGCCATCGAAATGTATGATTATGTAAAAGATCCTTTGGAGAAAGTGAATGTGGCTAAAGAAAGCAGCTATGCTTCTGTAGCAAAGGATATAAACAATAAGATGCTGGAATTCTTCAAGAAACAAGAAACTAAAGTAGCGGATGCTGCAAAATAATTTGGTTAATGATTGAATAGTTGTAAACTTTTTTTAAGAAAAATCACCATGAATAGTAAACAAAAAATAGCAGTACTGTTTTCCTGTTTCATGTTTTTACTACAACTCGTTTATGGACAGACATCCACTTTGGTATCTGTGGGTACAAACGGTAAATTGGTTTACACACCTGATAGTAAAGGCAATGTGGTGCCTGATTTCAGCTGGGTTGGATACATGAACAGCGAAGCGCCTATCCCTACTATTGCTGTAGTGAAAACAGTGTATCCTGCTGCCGGCGATAATTTAGCTAATGTGCAAAGTGTGATTGATTCTGTAGCAGCCATGCCGTTGGATGCAAACGGTTTTAGAGGCGCCATCCTTTTCAAAAGCGGTGTTTACAACATCAGCGATACCATCCACATAAGTGCAAGTGGAATCGTTTTAAGAGGTGAAGGTTTTGATATCTCCGGCACTCATTTCATTGCAACAAAGCCTGCTCAACATACCCTGTTTTATTTCCAAGGAAATTCCGGAACTGCTAATGTCTCTGGCACTAAAAAATCAATTACAGATGTGTATGTGCCGTATGGCGCAAAACAAGTAAACGTTGCTACCGGCCATAGTTTTCAGCCCGGCAACCAGGTGTTTGTTCATCGCATACCCAATCAACTATGGATTGACATGTTGACGATGGCGCAGTGGGGTTGGACTCCCTCTGCTTATGATGTATATTATGAACGAATTGTTACTGCAGTAAACGGCAACCAAATTACATTGGATGCACCAGTGATGGACGTGATTGACACTACTTATGCAAAAGGTGAACTAGTCAAATTCACTTCTTCCAGGATAGAAAAATGTGGCATTGAAAATATGCGGATCTCCTCTTATTATGCTTCTGCAACCGATAACAACCATGGTTGGGATGCCATTGAATTTGAGAACATAAAAAATGCATGGGCTCGTAATCTGGAGGTTTATTTTTTCGGACATGCTGCGGTACATGCTGATTCGCATGCAAGTTGGGTAACGGTTGACAGTTGCAAATGCCTCGATGGTAAATCAACCTTAGCCGGTGGTGAACGCTATTCATTCAATTTGGACGGACAACGGTGCCTGGTGCAAAATTGTTTCACCAGAAATGGCAGACATGATTTTGTAAACGGAAGTCAAACGGCTGGCCCAAATGTTTTTTACAACTGCCAGGCAACACAACAGCAGGCCGATATAGGCCCGCACCATCGTTGGTCAACGGGCATTTTGTTTGACAACATTGTAGGCAATGGTGCATTTGCAGTTCAGAACCGCACCAGTTCTGGTACCGGTCATGGATGGGCAGGTGCACAAACCATGTTTTGGAATTGTGAGGGTAATCGTATGGTATTGCAAGACCCTGAAGGCGATCATACCAATTGGTGCATAGGTTATCTTGGTTGGGTAACGGGTGTAGGTGATTTGGTAACTGAACCACTCGGAATTGAGGAGTCAACGGGAACGCATATTGCTGCCATACCCAGTTTGTTTATGGCGCAGTTGAATGATCGCCTTACAACACTCCCATTAGCGTTCATCAATTTTGAAGCAAAAAGAAATCAACAAATTGTAGCGTTAAAATGGTCGGCAAGTGCTGCTAAATCAGGTGCAGTTTATTTTATTGAGCATTCGCAAAACGGGAAAGATTTTGAAACTATTGGGCAAGTGAACGACCATGGTACAATAGGCCTTTCCGGCAATTACTCATTCCTACACAACACACCTTCCTTCGGTCAAAATTTTTACCGCATTAAACAAGTGGATGTAACGGGTAAGTTCTTTTATAGCCCTATACGACTGGTAGGTTTTGGAAAAAATAATTTATCGCTAAAAACCAATTTGGTAAAAGATGTGCTGGATGTTTCAAATGCCGGAAACACGACTGTCATCAACATCTTTAATACCGCAGGAATAAAGGTCCTTGCAACGAAAATTAGCGGCAATCAAACCATAGATGTTTCCAGCTTTACGAGTGGTTTATACCTGATTCAATCGGATGAAAATGAAACCATAAAGTTTATCAAACAATAGAGCATTACTCTTTACAACAAGGCTGTTGTATGGAAATAGTGATTTTTCCGAAATAATACGAATACCTAATAGCAAAGCCATTTATCAAAAAACTAGATGAAAGAGTGCATGAAAATATTGAAAACGATCGTTGTTGGATTCGGCCTTGCAGTCGTGGTTCCTGGGTTTGCACAAGAGGAAACTAAGCCCAACATCCTGTTCATAGCAATCGATGATTTAAAACCCATTTTAGGATGCTATGGCAACAAAATAATTAAGACGCCCAACATAGACCGGCTTGCCAAAATGGGAACCGTCTTCATGAGCAACTATTGCCAACAAGCAGTTTGTGGCCCAACCCGTGCAAGTTTGATGACCGGCAAAAGACCCGACTATACCAAAGTCTGGGACTTAAAAACAAAGATGAGGGACGTAACTCCAGATCTTTTAAGCCTGCCGCAATACCTCATTACACAAGGTTATTCAACCCAGGGCATTGGTAAAGTGTATGACCCAAGAGATGTGGACAAGGAATTAGATGCGCCTTCGTGGAGTGTGCCCTACTATAAATCTGCGGATGAATATTATGACAAGAAAACCGGCAAACCGGTGATGGGTCAATATCAATCTCCTGCAACCAAAAGGATGGTGGATAGTTTATTGAAAGTGGCTGAAGCAAGGGGTTTGGATAAAAAAGCTGCGAAAGCATTTTCCGATGAAAATATTAAACCAACAGCCGAAGGAATTGAAGTAGCAGACAATGCTTACGAAGATGGCGCAACTGTTTATAAATCTCTTGACCTTCTGGTACAATTAAGTAAGTCAACACAACCTTTCTTTTTTGCAGTAGGCATTCATAAGCCACACCTGCCTTTTGTTTCGCCTAAAAAATACTGGGACTTGTACAAGCGGGAGGATATGCCGTTGGCTACTTTCCAGGAAATGTCAAAGAATGGTGTAGCACTTGCTTATCATGATGCAGGTGAAATGAGGAAGTACACAGACATTCCGCCACTGCTGTCTTTTACTGATCAAAAGGCCTATGGAATAACTCTTCCCGCTGAAAAGCAAAAGGAATTGATTCATGGCTATTATGCCGCAATCTCTTACACCGATGCATTAGTAGGCATGCTGCTAAAAAGACTTGACTCATTGGGGTTAACAAAGAATACGATTGTTGTGCTTTGGGGCGACCACGGATGGCACTTAGGCGATCATAACCTGTGGTGCAAGCATACCAATTTTGAACAGGCTACTCATACTCCATTGATTATATCTGCTCCGGGTTTAAAACCTTCCAAGAGTAATTCAACAACAGAGTTTATAGATATTTTTCCAACCCTTTGCGATTTAGCAGATGTCGCAATCCCAACTGTTGTGGATGGCAAATCATTAGTGCCTTTGATGAAGAATCCAAATGCAACTGTGAAAGCATTTGCAGTTAGCCAATACCCAAGAGTGGGTGAAAAAGAAGATGCAAAAAAGCACGGTTTCAGCAACGCAAAAAACATGGGGTATTCCATAAGAACCGACCGCTACCGTTACACCATTTGGATGGGTGATGACTTTAGAAGTACACAGCCATTCAAACAAAATCTGGTAGTAGGAACCGAGTTGTACGACTATCAAAAAGACCCTGATGAAACAGTGAATGTGGTGGACGATAGAAATTATAAATCGGTAGCCAAAGAGCTGAATGAGAAGATGCTGGAATTTTTTAAAACGCAGGTAAAGAATTAGAGTGATGGCTTGAAAGCCGTTTTCAGGAAATCAATAAAATGAAAAATCGGATTAGCATATGGTGGCTGTTGTTTGCGTTGATTTTGTCAATGCCTGTTTTTGCGCAGCAAAAAAGAAAGCCCAATGTGCTGTTCATTGCAATAGATGATTTGAAACCAATACTTGGCTGCTATGGAAATAAATTGGTGAAAACGCCCAACATAGACCGGCTTGCAAAAATGGGGACTGTATTCATGAGCAACTATTGCCAACAGGCGGTTTGCGGCCCAACACGTGCAAGCCTGATGACCGGCAAGCGACCTGATTACACGAAGGTTTGGGATTTGAAAACCCCCATGCGCAACGTGAATCCTGATATACTTAGCATACCTCAATATTTTATCAGCCAGGGTTATTCCACACAAGGAATTGGCAAAGTGTATGACTCACGCAATGTTGATAAGGAATTAGACAAACCATCGTGGAGTGTGCCTTATTACAAGGTGGATAAGAAGTATTATCCCGCAGGATTTACAGAACCGGCACTGGATCGTTACCAGCTTAAAGAAACAAAAGACTTAGCAGCCAAATACATAAAAGCTGCCTTGGACAGTGGCCTTAAACCAAGCGAAGCGGTGGACTATGCCACTGCCAAAATCAGACCAACAACCGAGTGTATTAATGTTCCCGACAACGCTTACAACGATGGTGCAAATGCACTTCAGGCAAAAGATATTCTGATAAGATTGAGCAAAAGTGAGCAGCCGTTCTTTTTTGCCGTAGGCATATCAAAGCCGCACCTGCCCTTTGTTTCGCCGAAAAAATATTGGGATTTGTACAACCGGGAAGATATGCCCGTGGCACCCTTTCAGGAGAAAACAAAGAACGCTGTTGAAATAGCATATCACAATGCGGGTGAACTAAGGTTGTATTCAGACATCCCGCCATTGCTGTCTTTTACTGATCAGAAAGACTTCGGCTTGACATTGCCTTTGGATAAACAAAAGGAATTGATACACGGCTATTATGCTGCGGTCTCTTACACTGATGCAAACGTTGGAATCCTGTTGCACACACTGGATTCTTTGGGATTAACCAACAACACCATCATTGTGCTTTGGGGCGATCATGGATGGCATTTAGGCGATCACAACCTGTGGTGTAAGCATACAAACTTTGAAGAAGCAACACATGCCCCGCTAATTATTTCTTCACCTTTTATTGCGCCGAATAAGACCAAAGCGCAAACAGAATTTGTAGATGTTTTTCCGACACTCTGTGACCTTGCTGGTTTGCCAATCCCGGCTCAATTGGATGGTAAAAGCCTGAAGCCTTTAATGGACAACACAGCTATAACTGTCAAAGAACTTTCTGTAAGCCAATATCCACGCAGTGAATCAAGAGCCGAGGCGGAAAGGCTTGGCTACGCAGAACCCAACTACATGGGGTATTCTATCCGAACAAAACAATATCGCTTTACCATTTGGATGAAAGACAAATTCAGAAGCAGTCAACCGTATAAAGAGGAGTTGGTTGTTGGCCGAGAATTGTACGATTACAAAAAGGATCCTTTGGAAAAGGTGAATGTTTTTTCTGAAAAGAAGTATGCAAAGATTGCCACAGAAATGAACGATAAAATGTTGGCGTTTTTTAAAACACAAGTCAAGTAAAAGTTTGAGTAAACGACTAACAGTATTTGTTAGTCGGAACAGCAGTTCAAAAAACGAGATGAAAGTAAAAGGCTTACGTTGGTGGATTATTGGGTTGATAGGACTCTCAACTGTCATTAATTACATTGACAGGAGTGCTATCAATATCATGTGGCCTTACATCTACAAAGAGTTTGGCATTGCCGATGCTGATAACAAAAATGCACTCGCTTTTATCACTACATTTTTCATGGTTGCTTATGCCATAGGACAAACGGTAACAGGTAAAATGATGGACGCCATAGGGACGAGATTGGGCATGGCTGTTTCAATTGTTGGGTGGAGCATTTCAATCGCCTTGCATGCTTTAGCAAAAGGCTTGTCCTCGTTTGGTGTGTTTAGATTCTTTTTAGGAATAAGCGAAGCAGGCAATTGGCCTGGTGCTACTAAAAGCAATGCTGAATGGTTTCCTGCAAAGGAAAGGGGCATTGCACAAGGCATTTTTGGTGCAGGTGCTTCGATAGGCTCTGTGATTGCTGCGCCTTTTATTGCTGGACTTTATCTTGCTTTTGGATGGCGTGCAACCTTTGTGGGCATTGCAGGTTTGGGCTTATTGTGGTTGATACCATGGTTTGTTATCAATAAGTCAACACCCGATAAGCACCCGTGGATTACTGAAGAAGAGCAGCAGCATATACTAAGCGATGAGGCTGCAAAATCTACTGTCCATCAAACAAAGGCATACACATGGCGTGAACTGCTGCAATTCAAAAATACCTGGGGCATTTTGTTGAGCCGAATTTTTATTGACCCGGTTTGGTGGCTGTTTGTAACCTGGTTGCCAACATTTCTCAAAGAGCAATTTCATTTTGATATCAAGCAGGTCGGCGCATTTGCGTGGGTGCCTTATTTGTTTGCGGCCATTGGTGGTTTGTTGGGTGGCTATTTCGCTTCGCAAAAAATAAAAAAGGGAATGGATCATGCCAAGGCAAGAAAGCTGGCCATAACAATTGGATGTGCTTTTATGCTTGGTTCATTGGCCATCACTGCTTTTTATCTGGAGTCATTGAAAGAGCATATTAACCTTGCTATTGGGCTAATCAGCGCAACGCTGTTTGGCTTTCAATTTTTGATAGGAAATACCCAAACACTTCCTGCTGATTATTTCCACGGAAAAAATGTTGGGACGGTAGCAGGCATGAGCGGCACCGCAGCAGTGGTAGGCACCTTGGTTACTACTTTATCTGTTCCATTTATTACTAAGACAGGTTACGTTTCATTTTTCATATTAGGAAGTGTATTGGTTCCTTTAGCATGGGTTTGTATCATATTTATATCATCCAAAAATGAAAAATCCCTAGCATAAATGAAGCTGTTGTACACCTTTATATTATTGTTCTGCTCGTTTTTCTCTTTTGCTAAAGAGTTTGTGCTAAGTGATGTCAATGGTTTCAATGAGACCATGTCAACAGTGAAAGCAGGCGATGTAATTGTTTGGAAAAATGGAAAGTATAGCGACGTGAGATTACAATTTCATCCTGTTGAAAATGGAAGTGAGTCGCTGCCTATAATATTAAAAGCTGAAACGGCGGGAAAGGTTTCTTTTACAGGCAAGTCGAAGATTTCAATTGGGGGAAGCTATTTGCAGGTGGAAGGCTTTTTATTTGAAGGCCCATGTACATTTAATGAAGGCGATCATGTTATTGATTTTCGTTCAAATACAGATGAGGCTTGGGCTTGGGCAGAACATTGCAGAGTTACCAATTGTGCTATTATTGATTATACTCCTACAGAAGTAAGTGGAATAATGAATTATCATGTCAATCTTGTAGGTAGAAATAACGAATTAGATCATTGTTATTTTAAAGGTAAAATAAATAAAGGCCCAACTGTCGTTGTTGAATATAAGCAGGAGAAAGGTTATGTGCCGGGGAGCGATGTTGCTCCATCTACGGCTCATCACATTCATCACAATTATTTTGGTTACAGAACCTACTCGGCTAACGGAGGTGAGCAGTTGCGGGTAGGAACAAGTACCACTTCTTTTTCTCATGGATTCAATATTGTTGAGTACAACTATTTTGAAGACGAGCGTATTGAGGCAGAAATAATTAGCAACAAAAGTTCTGATAATATTTATCGGTTCAACACTTTTATTGGCAATGATGGTGCGTTGGTGATTCGTCATGGACATAAATGTTTTGTGTATGGCAATTACATCAATGGCAAAACCGGCAAAAATCAAAGTGGTGGTATTCGAGTTGTCAACCCCGACAATACCGTGTTCAACAATTATATAGAAGAGGCAGAAGGCGGTGCCAAAAGTATGAAGGCTCCAATTGCAATTATGTCCGGCCTGAAAGATGGCCCCTTAAACGGATATTACCCTGCTGATAATGCCATTGTTGCTTACAATACTGTTGTTAATTCTGTAGGCCCAGTAATTAATATCGGGCTCGGAAATTCAAGTAATGGCTTGGAATTGATTTCGCCTAAAAATGTTCTATTAGTTGGAAATGTGATTTTGGATACTAAAGGAAAAGATAATGCGCCAATTAAAGTTGAAGGTAATTCGACATACACACTAAAGGGAAATTTTTATAATAGTGGCGAAACCTCTTTGAAAGGATTTGGCGGAATTGCTTCCAATGATTTCAGCATTAAAGACGGGTTTAGTTATGTCAATCAAACTGTCAACCAGGCAGTGGTTGATTCAATAAAAGAGCGGCTGTCTTTGCACAAAATAAAATTGACTGAAAAGGAAATCACTTGGTTCAATCCAAAATGGAAATTGTCGAAAAATGATGTTGGGGTAAGCTGGATAAAATAAGCAGTTAAAAATGAAGGTAGTTGTAAAATATATTGTTTCACTCTTGTTGTTGATGATAGTACAATTAGCGTTTGCGCAAAGCAAGCCTGTCGTAAAATCTGCTAAGAAAACAACCAAGGCAAAGTCTTGCTGCACCTCCAATATTCCTAAGCGGTTTGTTGGTTTTCAACAGCCTAAAACTGCAAGCAATGACTCGTCAAAATCAGCGGCTAATGGTCATAACAAAATGGTTTGGATTGCAGGCGGAACGTTCATGATGGGCGCAGACAATGAACAAGGCCGGCAAGATGAATATCCAAAACACGCTGTGAAGTTGAACGGCTTTTATATGGATGTTACTGAAGTAACCAACACACAGTTTGGTGCCTTTGTGAAAGCTACAGGATATGTAACAACTGCAGAAAAAGATGTGAAATGGGAGGAGCTTAAAAAGCAATTGCCACAGGGCATTCCAAAGCCAACGGATGAAGAGTTGAAAGCAGCTTCTTTGGTTTTTGTACCAACAACCGGGGCCGTCAACCTCCAGGATTACAGTCAATGGTGGCGCTGGACACATGGCGCTAATTGGAAGCACCCCGCAGGGCCAGAAAGTGATACCGTTGGCAAAGGAAATTTTCCGGCAGTTCACATCAGTTGGGATGACGCTAATGCCTATTGCAAATGGGCAGGCAAGCGATTACCAACCGAGGCTGAATGGGAATTTGCTGCAAGAGGTGGCTTGGCGAAAGAGACCTATCCATGGGGCAACGAAAATGTGGATTCAGGCAAAGTGAAATGCAATTATTGGCAAGGAGAATTTCCTTATAAAAATGAAAACAGGGATGGCTTTATTGGCGCTGCACCGGTTGGTTCATTTGCACCAAACGGTTACGGGTTGTATGATATGTCGGGTAATGTTTGGGAATGGTGTTCGGACTTATACAACAACTCTTATTACGCAGCACAGGCAAAATTAAAAGTCGCAAACAATCCAAAAGGTCCTTTGAAAAGTTATGACCCCGATGAACCATTGGTGCCGAAGCGGGTCATGCGAGGGGGTTCTTTTTTGTGCAACGAATCTTATTGCAGTGGCTACAGAGTCGCGGCAAGAATGAAAACATCGCAGGATTCGGGTATGGAACATTTGGGTTTTAGATGTGTGACCAGCAATTAATATTTCGATAAAAAAAGAAGATGAACAAAATGAAATCCTTGATAACACTTGTTTGCATGGCAATAGCAATTGCTTTTTCGTGCATAGCAGTTGGTCAGGATTTTAAGAAAGGAAAGCTGTTATACTCGAATCCATTGGCTAATCAAAGCGAAGTGAAAGATTGGGTGATGGAAGGTCCTGCCAAGGTTGAGTTTACGAATGATTGGATGCACATGTATTCGCCCAATGAGGAAGGCCATCATGTGTATTGGTGTCCGGTGGATTTTCCGGTAAGTTTTATAGCTGAATGGGAAGTGCAGAACATAGAAACAGATGCAGGTTTGTGTATTGTTTTTTTCGCGGCAAAAGGGTTAAATGGTGAAACCATTTTTGATTCTTCACTAGCAAAAAGAACAATCGGTGTATTTACTGATTATACTAAAGGCGCAATGAATTGTTACCACATTTCTTACTATGCCAACGGCAAAGACCATCCGGGTAGAGAGTTTGCCAACCTGCGTAAGAACAGAGGATTCAATTTGGTTCAAACCGGGGAAATGGGTATTCCAATTGACTCTAAAGCGATACACAAGGTGAGGCTGGTAAAAAATGAAGGTGAGATTTCAATGTTCATAGACGATAGAAAAATTATTGACTGGACAGACGATGGAGTTAAATATGGTAAGAAGCTGGAGGGCGGAAAAATCGGATTCAGGCAAATGCAATGGACCCATTTCGCCTACAGAAATCTGAAAGTTTGGGAAGGTGTTCCTTCAAAATAAAAGTGGAAAAATAATAAGCAGGTTTATACAAAAGACAAGTGGTTTTAAAACGCTAAAGACTTAAAAAAATGAAAATGAAATTCAAAAAAAGTGTTGTTGTGATGCTGCTTGTTTGTGCAGTTGCAAGTGTTACAGCACAGTCAAAGAAGGCAAAGACGATTCCCCAAAAGCCCAACATCATTTACATTCTTGCAGATGATTTGGGTATCGGCGATGTAAGTGCCTATGGTTCAGATAGCAACCATACACCCATCATTGACCAACTGGCAAAAACCGGCATTCGCTTTCAGCATTCGTACATTGCTCCGTTGTGCGGACCTTCAAGAGCATTGATTCTTACAGGCCGCTATGCCTTTCGCACAGGTGCCGTCAACCAGGATATGTGCGGAGATGTAAAGCCATCGAATGAGGAGATGATACCTACGGTGTTGAAGTCAGCAGGCTATGTTTCATCAATGACTGGTAAATGGGGGCAGCTACCATTACAACCCAGTGACTTTGGTTTTGATGATTACCTGCGTTTTAAAGGCAGTGGCATATATTGGAGTAAAGAAAAAGAGAAATCAATAGGCTATACTGAAAACGGAGTTGATAAAGAATTGGGAGATGCCTACATGCCTGATGTAATGCACGACCACATGGTAAAATGGGTTTCTACCAATAAAGATAAGCCTTTCTTCTTGTACTATTCTTTAGTACAAGTTCATGGTAAAATTCAAAAAACGCCAGATAGTAAACCGGGGAGTGATTTGTATGCGGACAACATTGCCTATATGGATAAGTTGGTTGGCAAACTTCTGAAGACTTTGGATAGTTTGAAAATTCGGAAAAACACCTTAATTGTTTTCATGGGTGATAATGGAACTGCAGGCCCTTATGCTATTAGAGGAACTATAGGTGGCAAAGCACTTTCCGGCAAGAAAGGTTCTATGCTTGAATGTGGTGGCTTGGTACCAACTATTGCTAACTGGCCTGGTGTTATAGAATCCGGACAGGTCACCAAAACATTGGTGGATGCAAGTGATTTGTTGCCAACATTTGCGGATGTAGCCGGTGCAAAATTGCCTAATAAAAATGTATTGGATGGTCGCAGCTTTTTACCGCAATTATTGGGTAAGAAAGGCAATCCCCGCGAATGGATTTTTTGTGAACTCGGCAACAAGTGGTATGTAAGAGATGCCCGTTGGAAGCTGAATAGAGAGGATGAATTGTATGACATGGTTAACTCGCCTTTTGAAGAAAAGCTGGTAACGGATGTTAGCAGTAACAAAGAAGCAAGTGCTGCCCACGACCGGTTGAAAGCAGTTTTAGACCAATTGAATCCTGCCGGAGGTATTGTTGACAATGCAGACGGAAGCGGACGACACGGCAAGAAAATAAAAGCCAAAAAAGCGAAAGCAGAAGGGCAGGCCGATAATGAGGAAAGCAAGGAAGAGAAGAAAGCACGAAAAGCAAAAAAGAAACAAGAAAAAGAAGATGAAGAATGAGAAAGCAAAATCTAATCTTATTGGCTTTACTAATAGCTATGTCCTGCAACAATAAAATGCAGCAGACTGTAACCAAAGATTTTGTGCATGGCACTGCCACTTATTCCAAATCTGTAGTGGTAAATGACGGCCATGTTAAGACAATTTATATAGCAGGCCTTACAGGCGATGGCGCAGATTTAGAAGCACAAACAAGGTCTGCATGGAGCAACATAAAAACCGAGTTGGATGCAGCCGGAGCTACTTTCAAAGACATTGTAAAGACCAATATTTACATCGTCAATTGTACACCTGATAAAGTCACATTGTTCAGAAGTATCCGAAAGGAATATTTGGGTGATAAGGATATGCCAGCCAGTACATTGTTGGGTGTGCCGACATTGGCTGCATCTGATAAGTTGGTAGAAATAGAAGCGGTTGCTGTTATTCAAACTGCTAAATCAAAATAGATTTTTTTGAAAAAATGAACATCCGTTTACGATACATTTTCTCTGCGTTATTGGTGCTTACTGTTTTCCATTTAAGCGCAAAAGTCTCGCTGCCCCGCTTCATCAGCGATGGGGTGGTGCTGCAGCGCAATGTGAAGATACCGGTATGGGGTTGGGCGGAAGTGGGCGAAATAGTTGAATTGAAATTTAATGGAAAAGTTTACAAAACCAAAACTAGTACTGATGGTAAATGGAAGCTTTTGCTAGGCAAGCAAAATGCAGGCGGCTCTTATGAAATGACGATAAAAGGAACCAGTATCATCACCATGAAAAACATATTGATTGGCGATGTATGGCTTTGTTCTGGTCAGTCTAATATGGAATATGAGTTGTACAAATCAAGTGCTTTGTACAAGAAGGAAATTGCAGCAAGCGACAATGATTTTATCAGGCATTTCAAAGTGGAAAGGCGCATAGGATTTAACCATGCCGAAAACGTGGAATCAAAAGCTGGGTGGCAGGCAGCTAGCCCAAAAACGGTTGGGGACTTCACTGCAGTTGGTTACTTTTTTGCGCTCAAGTTATATGAGCAATACAAGGTACCGATTGGCCTTATTAATTGTAGTTATGGCGGTACGCCGGCACAGGCTTGGATGAATGAAAATGAGCTGGAAGCTTTTGCAACATACTACGCTAAAGCAATTGAATACAAAGACACTGCACTGGTCAACAAGATTACATTAAAGGATAAGAACTTTACTGCAGAATGGTATAAAAAGATAGAAGACGGAGATGAAGGACTGAAAGAAAAATGGTTTGAAACCAACTACAATGCTACTGATTGGAAGACGATGGAAATGCCAAATTATTGGCAAGACCAGGGGTTGAAAAATGTAGAAGGCGCAGTGGTTTGGTTTCGCAAAGAAATCAATGTGCCAGCCTCTTTGGTTGGTAAAAATGCGGTACTTGACCTTGGAAATATTGCGGGTAAAGATATCACCTACTTCAACGGGATACAGGTTGGTTCAGCCTCCTCTAAGTATGCCCCGAGAAGTTACGAGATTGATAGCAAGTTGTTGAAAGAAGGAAGCAATATCATTACGTTGAGGGTGATAAATGAGAATGGAAACGGTGGCTTTATCAAAGACAAGCCTTATCAAATCAAGGTGGGAGATTCAGTTTATAATCTCGCCGGGAGTTGGCAATATAAGCAGGGCTTCAGTTTTAAGCCGCTTCGAAGAACAGACGTTACCCGTTTTCAGGACATGGGCAGTGCAATGTATCACGGCATGTTGGAACCATTGATTGGGTTTGGAATGAAAGGCGTTATCTGGTACCAGGGCGAATCGAATGTGAGTAAAGCGGAAGAATACCATGATTTGTTTTCGGGCTTAATCAATAGTTGGCGCAAAGAATGGAAGCAGGGAGGTTTTCCGTTTTTATTTGTTCAGTTAGCCAACATCAACGAACCGAAAACAGAACCCGGCGAAAGCAAGTTGGCAAGATTGCAGGAAGCACAAGCTTCTGCGCTTTCATTGCCAAATACTGCCATGGCAGTTGCAAATGACATCGGCGAATGGAACGATGTTCATCCCAAAAACAAATTAGACGTAGGAAGAAGATTGGCTTTGGCTGCTCAAAAAGTTGCTTATGGTGATGAGGAAATTGTTTTTTCAGGACCAACATTTCAATCAATGAAAGTAAAAGGAAACAGAGTAGTTCTAACGTTTTCAAACGTAGGAAGTGGAATGATTGCAAAAGATGGTGGTGATCTGAAATACTTTGCTGTTGCTGATTCCAGCAAAAAGTTTGTTTGGGCAAAAGCCACCATTTCCGAAAATGAAATCACGGTATGGAGTGACGCCGTTTCATCCCCAGTGGCAGTGAGATATGCATGGGCTGATAATCCGGTGGGGGCCAACCTGATTAACAAAGAAGGATTGCCTGCTTCATGTTTCAGAACGGATAATTGGCAAATGGTTGGAAAAGCTGAATAGAATATTTACAAGTTGAAATCCCGATTCAAAAGGTACTTATCGGGATGCCGACAATGAAGTCGGCAAGTGACACAAGAATGTTGAGTAAAGAACACATGCTGGCGAACAAAAAATTTGCTTTGCAAAATGAAAAGATAAACGAGTTAAAAGATTAAGAAAGAGCAATGACTATGAAACTGATTTTACAAGTGCTGCTGCTTTGCCTGGTAAGCAAAGGCTTGTATGCCGACCCTAAACTGTCTAAAACGGACTTGATAAAAGTTGATTTTAAAGTGCTGACAGAAAAGAAGAAAAGACTGAAAGCAAAAGATGCTGCGCTAATGCCTGCTTACAAACAACTGCTGAAAGATGCGGATGCTTTGTTGAATTATAAGCCGGTGAGTGTAATGGATAAAACTGCATTTCCTCCGAGTGGTAACAAGCACGACTACATGAGTATTGGCCCCTATTGGTGGCCGGACCCTGCAAAGGCAGATGGACTTCCTTACATAAGAAAGGACGGCGAGGTAAACCCCGAAGTGAGGGATTATCAGGACAAAGAAAACATGCCGAAGCTGTGTGAGAATGTGAATTTATTGGCGATTGCTTATTACTACTCAAACAATGAAAAGTATGCAAAACATGCAGCAAAATTATTGAAGGTTTGGTTTCTGGATACAGCAACCCGCATGAACCCAAACTTGAAATATGGACAGGCTGTAAAAGGCAAGAATGAAGGCAGGGCAGAAGGGGTGATTGACACACGGCAATTCATTTATGCCATTGATGGAATTCAGTTGTTGAAAGGCTCCAAATCGTGGACGACTCAAAATAATAAAGCCATAAAAAAATGGTTTTCGGATTTTTTGAATTGGCTCAACACAAGTAAAATTGGCACAGAAGAAATGAACGCCAAAAACAACCACGGTGTTTGGTTTGATGCACAGGCGTTGTCCATAGCATTGTTTGTGGACAGCAATGAATTGGCCAATAAAATAGTCCTTCGTGCAGCAGACAGATTGGATAAGCAACTAGACAATAATGGACTGTTCCCTTACGAATTAGAGCGCAATACGTCGCTGCATTATTCCGTGTTTATACTCAATGCTTTTGACATCATTGCTCAACTTTCGGAGCAGACTAAAACCAACTTTTGGACACTTGAAACAAAATCTGGAAAGTCTTTTAAAAAAGCTTTTGATGCCATTTTACCTTTTATCAGCAAAGAGAAAGAATGGACTGCCGGCAAGCAAATAAAACCCTTTGGTTTTGGCGATGCGGTTCCGCTTTTTTTAAGTGGAAGTACAAAATTAAATTGTACTGATTGCATGGAAACCGTGAAAAAAAATATGGAAAATCAATACCAGAAATCGTTAGTAAACCTTTTATAAAACAACACATTTTTCAACAACTATTTTCAACTATAAAACGAATCAATCCATGTTAAATTTCAGAGTAGATAACAAGATTGCACTGGTAACCGGCTGCAGCAGCGGCATAGGTATGGACATTGCCATAGAACTTGCCCAATCAGGCGCTGACATTATAGGAGTTTCCAACAACATGCCCGAAGCAGGCAGTGATGTTGCAAAAGCTGTTGAAGCCGCAGGAAAGAAATTCTATCCTTATGTAGCGGACTTTTCAAGCAGGGAATCGCTCTACGCTTTTCTTGATAAAGTAAAAGCAGAACATCCCCGAATTGATATTCTGATTAACAATGCCGGTCACATTATGCGTGAACCTGCTGCCACCCACTCTGATGAGTTTTGGGATTTGATTATTGACATCAACCTCAATGCACAGTTTATCATTACAAGAGAATTGGGTAAGAGAATGCTGGAGGACAAATCCGGCAAAATCGTTTTCACTTGTTCGTTGTTGAGTTTCCAGGGCGGTATCAATGTGCCGGGTTATGCTGCAAGTAAAGGTGCTGTAGCCTCTTTACTCAAAGCATTTGCTAATGAGTGGGCGCCACACGGCATTACAGTTAATGGCGTTGCACCCGGATATATTGCAACCAATAACACTACTGCACTTCGTGCAGATGCCGACAGAAGTGCCGCCATTCTTGCTAGAATACCCGCAAATCGTTGGGGCGAAACATCCGACTTGACAGGTGCTTATGTATTTCTTTCTTCACCGGCCTCCGACTATATTAATGGAACCATAATCACAGTTGACGGGGGTTGGATGGGAAGATAATTTTCAACAAAAAACTTTTGAAGTAATCCATAAAAAACAAAACAATGCAAATCAGATTTCAAAACAGCCCAAAGGAAACCAGCCAGATGAACACGGAACAATTGCGTGAAAATTTCCTGGTACAAGGTATCATGCAATTGGGCAAAATTGAGTTGGTATATTCTCATTTCGACAGGCTAATTATTGGTGGTGCAGTTCCAACAACCGAAGCTATTAGTCTTCCGAATGAAGATGAACTGAAAGCCAAATTCTTTTTGGAAAGAAGAGAAATGGGAATCATAAACGTAGGCGGCAAAGGCACCGTAACTGCCGATGGAACCGCTTATGAAATTGACAAACTGGAGTGTGTTTATTTGGGTAAAGGCACACAGGAAGTAAGCTTTAGCAGTGCTTCTGCTGATGCTCCGGCTCACTTCTATATGTTATCATTGCCAGCCCATCATACCTATCCAAACAAGATGATGACCAAGGCAGAAGCAGCACCGGTAAACCTCGGCGACATCTCTACTTCTAATAAAAGAACCATTTACAAATACATCCACAACGATGGCATTGAAAGTTGCCAGTTAGTGATGGGGCTTACCACCCTTGAACCAGGAAGCGTTTGGAATTCAGTTCTACCGCATACACACACCCGCCGCATGGAAGCCTACTTCTATTTTGATGTAGATGCAGCACAGCGTGTCATGCACTTTATGGGCGAGCCACAGGAGACAAGGCATTTGGTTGTTGCCAATCATGAAGCTGCCATCTCTGCGCCATGGAGTATGCACTTTGGTGTGGGCACTGCCAGCTATGGTTTCATTTGGGGAATGGCAGGCGAGAACAAAGAGTTTACCGACATGGACCCACAACCAATCGCTTCTTTAAAATAAATAAACCACAACAAAAAAATAGAGCTATGAGCAAAAAAGTAGTAACCCTTGGCGAAATCATGTTGCGCTTATCAACCCCTGATTTCAAACGTTTCGTACAGGCCGATTCATTTGATGTAACCTACGGCGGCGGCGAAGCAAACGTTGCAGCAGCATTGTGCAACTATGGCCTCAATGGAACTTTCGTAAGCAAAGTGCCGAACAATCCAATCGGTCAATCGGCCATCAATCACCTGCGCCGTTATGGTGTGGACACCCAATTTGTAGCAAGAGGTGGCGACCGCCTTGGAATCTATTTCCTGGAAACAGGCGCTTCCATGAGGGCTTCGCAAGTCGTGTATGACAGAACTGGTGCTTCCATTGCAGATGTGGATGCCAGCGAGTTTGACTTTGATAAAATATTTGAAGGTGCCAGTTGGTTTCATACCACCGGTGTCACGCCAGCATTGAGCGATAAGGCTGCTGCTTTAACCGAAGCTGCACTGAAAGCTGCTAAAACAAAAGGCATAACCACCAGCATTGATTTGAATTTCAGGAAGAAGTTGTGGACCAAAGAAAAAGCACAAAAAGTAATGACGCAATTGTGTAAATACGTTGATGTGTGCATAGGTAACGAAGAAGATGCTGATACTTGTTTGGGCTTCAAAGCAAAAGATACCGATGTAACAAAAGGCGAGTTGAACCTTGATGGTTTTAAAGATGTCTTCATGCAGATGAAAGCAAAATTTGGTTTCAAGTTTATCGCTTCCTCACTGCGTGAAAGCCACAGTGCAAGCGACAACGGATGGAGTGCTTTGGTGTATGACGGCACAGAATTCTATCATTCAAAGCAATACAATGTTCGCATAGTGGACCGTGTAGGAAGTGGCGACAGCTTTGCCAGCGGACTGATTTATGGATTAGTAACAGGCATGACAATGGCCGATGCCGCCGAGTTTGGCGTAGCCGCAAGTGCCATGAAACACACCATTCCCGGCGACCTTAACCATGCCACTTTAAGCGAAGTAAAAGAGTTGGTAAAAGGTGATGGAAGCGGACGGGTACAGCGTTAGATTTTTTATGAGCCCAACTGTAGAATAACGATTGGACTTTACTTGCGTCGCACTCTTGTACCTAAATAATTCTATTCAGCAAAACAACCCCTGCAATGATTATAGATACCATAGCAAATGCACCGAAGTACTTTGGCGTTCATCCTTTGTTTGCCAAAGCGTTCGAGTACATCAATCAACATGATTTACCCAACATGCCCGATGGCAAATCTGATTTTTCCGAAGGGCTAAAAGCCATCATGGCCAATGGCATGGGAAAGACGGCAGAGGCAAGCCTTGCTAAGTTCGAATGTCACGACAAGAACATTGACATACAACTCTGCATAAGCGGCCACGAAGCCATTGCCTGGAAACCACGGGAAAAATGTGTAACACCTAACGGTGAGTATAACGATGAAAAAGATGTTCGCTTTTTCAGCGATGCACCCGACACCTCTTTTCAATTAACGGACGGACAGTTTGCCATCTTCTTTCCTGAAGATGTGCATGCACCCATGATAGGCGAGGGGCAGATAAAAAAACTGGTAATCAAAGTAAAAATTTAAAAAAATGAGTTCAATAAAACAAGTCACTGATGCCATCATGGAACAAGGCATGCTTCCCTTGTATTTCAACGCTGATGAAACGGTGAGCGTAGAAGTATTGAAAGCTATCTATAGGGCTGGTGTAAAAGCTGTAGAATATACCAATCGCGGCGAAGCTGCTTTGCGCAATTTTACGAAATTAGTTGAAGTTAGAAATGCCGAAATGCCCGGTCTTTTATTGGGTGTTGGCACCATCAAAAACCTGCAACAGTCACATGATTACCTGAATGCAGGTGCAGACTTTTTAGTAAGTCCCGGTTTTGTAAAAGAAGTGGCCGATGATGCTGTGAGCAAAGGTATTTTCTATGCTCCGGGTTGCATGACACCTTCAGAAATAATAGCAGCAGAAAATGCCGGGATAGGCTTTATAAAACTATTCCCGGGCAACATGCTTGGACCAGAGTTTTTGAGTGGAATCAAAGATATTTTTCCAAAGCTGTTGTTTATGCCCACAGGCGGTGTGGATACGACCAAAGAAAACATTGAAGGCTGGTACAAAGCCGGTGTTTGTGCAGTTGGCATGGGCAGCAAGCTTATCAGCAAAAAGCTGATGGAGGCCAAAGACTTTGCAACTATAGAAAACGAAACCAAAACAGTTTTAGCATTGATACAAACCATAAAACCAGCTAAATAGTAGCAGAAAAGATGAAAGGATTGCGACCCCACAAAAAGGTGGGGCAGGCTGCAACTATGCTTCATCAGCGAACAAATGCTGGTACAAAAACCCTCAACTATTATGAAACAGACCATTGGAAAATACAGGTGGACGATATGCACATTGCTGCTTTTTTCTACCACCATTAACTACATGGACAGGCAGGTCATCAGCTACCTGAAACCATTCTTTTGTACACCTTTGGAAAAAGGTGGTTTCGGCTGGACCAATTCCGACTTTGCTTACGTAACGTCATTCTTTACTGCGTTTTATGCGGGTATGACGATTGTTGCAGGTAGAGTGATTGACAAAATTGGAACCAAAAAAGGTTTGGCGTGGTCACTTATCATTTGGTCTGTATTTGGCATTGCCAACGTGTTTGCCGGAGCAACCGTAGCAATCCACGTTTTTGTCCGGAGCTTGTTTGGCATTGGAGAGGCGGGCAATTTTCCTGCTTCTATCAAGACTGTTGCTGAATGGTTTCCTAAAAAGGAAAGAGCACTTGCCACAGGCATTTTCAACAGCGGGTCCAACCTCGGGGCTATGATAGCGGCTTTGTTTGTGCCGTGGTGCCTCACTTATTTTGGAACCGGTCTCGGCTGGAAGATGGCTTTTGCCATCACTGGCTCTATTGGGTTTATCTGGTTGTTTTTTTGGTTTAGGCTATACGATACGCCAGCAGCTCAAAAGCGACTTTCAAAAGAAGAATACGATTACATACACAGCGACGAAGCACCCATGGCTGCCGACGTTGTGACAGTGGTGGAGAAAGTAGCCTGGGGCAAACTATTTAGCTACAGGCAAACATGGGCCTTCTTTTGGGGTAAGTTTATGACCGATGGCATTTGGTGGTTCTATCTCTTCTGGTTACCTGATTATTTGATTAAGCAATTCAGCATGGCGCCTGCCGATGTAAGATGGCCTGCCTTCATTGTGTATGGTGTAGCCATTTTAGGCAGTGTGTTTGGCGGTAGCCTCCCTTTGTTTTTAATCAATAAAGGAATGAAGGTTTATAATGCCCGGATGACGGCTATGCTCATTATTGCTTTTGTTCCCTTAGTGGTTTTAGCAACGCAGTACTTTGGAAATGTTGAGCATTTCGGTACTTCAGCCATGTATTACGCTGTTGCGATTATTTGTATTGCCGCAGCAGCACATCAGGCATGGTCGGCCAATCTGTTCACTACTGTTTCCGATATGTTTCCTAAAAAAGCGGTTGGTTCTGTTACTGGCATTGGTGCCATGGCAGGTGGTATTGGCGAAGTAGTTGTGCAGTTATTGGCTGGTAAGCTGACGGATGTATTTAAAGCCACTCCGCAACACGCTTACTTAATTATGTTTATCATTTGTTCATTGGCGTACCTGATTGCCTGGAGTATCATGAAGGTATTGGTACCAAGACATAAAACAATAGAAGGAATTTAAAGAAACTTGATTTTGTAAATTAGTTCTATTTCAACTTTCTCGTTTTTTTCATAGCAAGACAATCTAAACGTCCTGTTTCTACAGGACGTTTTTTTTATTGGTGTCATGCGATGGTAATGAAGATAATTATAGTTAAAAATGAGGCCAATCCTATACGATGTTTCGAGCCACCCAACGAGGTAAGGTGTTCCTTGTCGGGAATGAATTTGTTTCGGTTTTCAAAAATAGCTGAGTTCCTTTCGGCAATTTGGCAAAAGTGCCGTTTTCTTTTCGGGAAAATCAAGTTTCATCCATTGTCTTGCAGAAATTGGTCTGCCTTGCGATCTATTGCCAATGTTCATTGTGGTGCAAGACCTGCATTTTAAAGACTGCCTTTAACGTAGCCGATGATATGGTTTGCTGATCAACATATAACCATTTGAACCAACCTGAATAGTGGTTGTGGAAAATGTATTCGTAATCAATTTCACCATAATAATGCTGGGGCCGCAGATGTTGGTGGGTATATAAGTAGGCCAAATGTGTTCATGGCGTCAAGAGTAGATTGAAACTTTTATTTGAATTAGGGTAGTGACATCACCTGGCAATCCAAATGAATTCATTCGGCCAGGGAGTTTAAAAAATAGTGGCCTCGCCAGGAATCGAACCTGGATCTGGAGCTTCGGAAACTCTTATACTATCCCCGTCCGAACGGCGTTCAACCGGGCGGGCATTGTACTAGAGGCTAATTTTAGTTTTTAAAAACCTTCTTCCCGCAGCAGATTTGAAGTATTTTTCTTTAGCAACAGCTTCATCCCTGGTTTGAAATGTTTCAAAATATATCACTGTGAAAGGTAGGTAAGGTTTGATGGAAGCAGTCATTCCTGCATTGTGTTGCGCTAATCTTACTTCTAAGTTTTCGCAATGCCCCTTGTAATAATAATCGTAGTTAATACTTTTTATAACGTAAGCATAAAACATAAAAAAATCTAGTGGCCTCGCCAGGAATCGAACCTGGATCTGGAGCTTCGGAAACTCTTATACTATCCATTGTACTACGAGGCCAATAAGAGGCTGCAAATGTAATAGTTACTTACCAAAACCGCTAATGTTACTTCCAAATATCTTAACGGCAATTGCCAAAAGAATTACGCCAAAAAATTTTCTTACAGCAGCTAAACCTGCTTCGCCAAGAACCCTTTCTATAAATCGGAGTGACTTTAAAACCAGGAATACCAGCACAAGATTGGCAAGAATGCCAAGCAGAATATTTACTTCATCAAAAGTTGCTTTTAGCGACATAACGGTTGTTAATGTACCGGCACCTGCAATTACGGGAAATGCAATAGGTACAACTGTTCCCGCCTTAGCATTTTTTTCACTTTTGAAAATTTCATGACCAAGCACCATTTCCAGACCCAGAAGAAATATTACAATAGAACCACCAATGGCAAAAGAATGAACTGTGACGCCCAACAGATTTAAAAACGGTTCACCAACATATAGAAATACGATCATAAAAAGGCCGGAAATAAGTGTGGCCCTCATTTCCCTAATACCGCCCATTTTGGCACTTAATGAAATAAGCAACGGAATAGACCCGATTGCATCTATGACTGCAAACAAAGTGAAACTAACTGTGAGAAACTGTTGTAAATTAAACTGCATACAAACCAAATTCATGCAAAAATAACCAAAGCCTTAACCATTAATAGTTATTTAACTACAAGTTAATGGTTAGGCTTTTTTTGGTTTTTACCACCCTCGTTCAATGTTGCAAGACAATTAGCACAAAGGCAATCCTCAAAATCTTTATTTATTTGATCTTGTATTAGTGGTGAAACTTGTATATTAAAACACTGACAAATAGAAATACTACCCGCCCTACATTCAAAGGCCTCCTGACAACGGGGACATATTTTTATTTCATGCTTTGGCATAAGAAATTTTACTTTCTGATAAATGCAATTGTATTAGGACTTATTCCCGGTGTTGTAGAAAAACTAAATTTCTTTTTACCTGTTTTATCAAAACAAAAAACAGCTCCCGAGCTGGAAAAGTCTTTTGAATCTGTAATATATACATCCCCATTGGTATCATCTATATTTATACCATAAGGATTTGTGACTATGGTGCCATCAATTATAAACTCATTGCGGAGTATAGTATTGGTTTTGGTATCAAGTAGTTTACACGTACCAGTACCCCCATAGGTATTGTATAAATATGCTACATCATTATAGATTCTAACATGTGAATATTGCAGGCTTGTATCCAATTTTGTTTTGAAAGTATTTGTGACTCCCGAAATAACATAGATCTGTGGATTAATACTACCAAAAACACCATAATTTCCTACATAAATATCACCTGTTGAATTAGCGGCAACATTTACCGGATTGGGTCCTACTGTCACTTTTTTTATTTCAGTTTCAGTAGTCAGATCAATTACAGACACGGTACTATCTGGTGGTGCAGGAAAATTCAACCCACCTGAATTAGCTACATAAAGATATTTTCCATAAATAGCCAATCCCTCGGGGTTAGATCCTACTGTTATGTTTTTTGTGATTGTTAATGTGGCTGTATCTATCACAGACACTGACCCATCATAAGCACTTACATATACTTTACCATTAGCTGCAACTGCATAGCGGGGTTCCTTATTGATTGTTCCGTTTTTAAAATCTATTTTTTTAATCAATTTAGCATTAGCGGCATTAAGAACTGTTACATTGCTTGTTACATTCATTATTATATACAATTTGCTTCCATAGATAATCATATCGTTACCTGTATCTCCCAGATCAGCACTATTAGCTGTATTGTAAATATTTCCCGAAACTGTACCCGTAGCAAAATCATAATAAGCCAGCCTGGTGTTGTTAGAAGAAAATGTACCCTCACTTAGGGCATATACACCTGCTGTAGATATAACCGGAGTTACTGGTATAACAACATCGTCTTTTTTACAAGCATTCATCAAAAGGATTGCCGGCAAAATCAATTTCCAAATTTTAGTGTTCATGTTTGTTTTTATTTATTGTTTAAGATAATACCTATGCGATAGTTTATACCGGGCATAGGATAATATTGTATGACTTCGTAATGCTTGTTTAGTAAATTGTTTAACTCCACTTTCAATGTATATCCTATAGTTTTTATACTGCTGTTATAAGAAAAAGAAACATCGTTAATTACATAGCTTTCAACCAAATTATAAATATTGTTTTCCCCGTTTTTATAGCGGCTGCCCGAGACCAATACATTGTAATTAATGGAGTATTTTTGATAGGTTAAATGTAATGAAGCGGCACCCGAATGTATGGGGGTATAAGGTATTTGATTTTTATATTGTGCAGATGATTTATCGGTTACATCCAATGCCTTTTGTAGGGTATAGTTGCAGCGCAACGATGATTGAAATTGGTTTACACTTCTGCTTATTATTTTAAACCCTACATCTAACCCCTTTATTTCTACTTTGCCAATGTTCTGCATGCTCCACTGAAAAAGGTTCTGACGTGGCACGGCTACAATTTTATCCGTTATAATATTGCGGTAAGCATCTGCAGTAAGTTCAATGGCTTGTATAATACCAGTTGTATTTTGTTGCCAGGTAATACCTGCGTTATATTGTTTTGCAAATTCGGGTCGCAGATTGGTATTGCCTACGTAGGTATAGTATAGATCATTGAATGTTGGTATTCTGAAGATATTTTTATAAAACATTCTTACTCTAATCGGGATATGTTGAAATGGCTTCCATGACAGTGATAAAGCCGGCGTCAGCTTTTCATAATTTGACCCTGCAGGGCCCGTCTTGGTTTTTTCTTTTATTCTGCTATACAGTATATTCCCTTGTATCTCTACATGTGTAGTAATAAACTTTATTGCAAAATTGTTTAACCAGGTTTTTCTTACCGGTTCAGCAAAGTTTACTACAAATTCATCTGTACGATTTAGTGTGTTTATAAAATAATCTGACCCAACAGATAACGATAGAAATGTAAAAGGTGAATAACTATAAACAGCCGATTGATAATGCTCCTTTTGATTAAATATATTTTCTAACCTCCCCTGTACATTAAAATAATCAGGGTTAAGATATTTGATGTAGGCGTAATTATATTTTCCATTTACCAATAGCTTGCTTTTTGCAGAAAACGTCTTTTGCCACGTTGCCTGCAAAAAGAAATTTTTGTCCCACAACCTTTCTCTGCCAATAGCAGAATTGTTTAAAATAACAGCCCCCGGAAGACCTCTTTCTGATTGAAAATAGTATGCCTTCACAGCTATAAAATTGCTATCATTAATTCCAAAACGGTTATCTAACTCTAATCTTTGAGATTGAATATCTGTATTTTTCCGCTGTTTTTTTTCCGCAGTATTTTCATAGGTCGAAAATGGATATTCACCATTGGCATTTTGAAATTCAGCATTAAGACTTGTGTATAAGAAGCGGTTCCATTTATAGGCAATTTTTGCTGCAGTATTAACAAACCCAAAAGATCCTGATTTTATAGAAAAAGTATATTTTAAACAACCAACATTTATCTTAGCAGGTAATGATTTCAATTGCAACAATGACCCATAAGCAAAAGATCGGGCCGACATAAAAATACCCGGATTGCTATTGATTAAACTCACATTGGTTATGTTATCCAAAGACAATTTTCCAAGGTCTATTTGTCCGCCTTGTGCGTCGCTCATTATAATGCCATCGTAATCCACACCAGTATGATTGGCACCAAGGCTTCTGATTGATACAGTTTTCAGTCCACCAATACCACCATAATCTTTTACATTAGCTCCGGCAAAATATTTTACAGCATCAGCAACCGATAAGGAGTTCAGTTGTTGCAATTCATTCTTTTGAAATTGCTGAACGGGCACCCCATTTTTAGCATTAACCGGTGATGGAGTGCTGCTAACCTTCACTTCAGGCAATGAGTCTACATTCTGTGCTTCAGCTGAAACAGAAAACAGCAATACAACTGCAACTATATTAAAAGAAGTGATTTTCAGCCTGCCCGTTTTAGAGAATTAAAAAAATACCGGGAACATCAGGAAAAAAAGAAGAATGCAAAAGC
This sequence comes from Segetibacter sp., assembly GCA_031373555.1. Lineage (GTDB taxonomy): Bacteria > Bacteroidota > Bacteroidia > Chitinophagales > Chitinophagaceae > Segetibacter. The sequence continues at coordinate 77,043 of JANMMU010000021.1, forward strand.
CAACAATAAATTTATTGCATCCCTGCCTTTCACCCGAAAGCCCGATGAGAAAATTTGACAGGCAGGTCTTCTGGCTTAGTCCCAACTTTAACGCCTTCCCGTTTTTTACAGTGGCAAATTGTTAAGTTGTTTCCTCTCATTCCCGTGAGAAATTGAGGTGACTTTTACAGCTACGGGGATAGCGCCGGAATTACACCGGCTTCCCTTTTAATTCCATATTTGAATTATGGAAACCAATCAACGCTGCAAATGTAGGGGAATGAAACCAAAAACAAAACCCCATTTACAGATGCCTTATTTTAGAAAGATGCTTATAAGATTTTTTTGGAGCAGCGTCGTTTGGTATTAATTCAACAGCGGTACGGGCTTTACGCTACTACCTCCTTAGGTCGGTATCCGCTTCAATCCCGGCTATTGTTCAGCTCTATCTCATCTTTCTCCTTTTTCAACCATATAGTATTGGTTTTCACTTTTTAATGTAATTAACGGTCAGTGCTTTAATGCAAAAAAGATATAGTCACATTCAATTATTTCCTCTTTTTTTGCATCATCAATTTACATTTACACAACACATGAGTCAAGAATTAAAATATCGGATTGCACTAACCCTTGTACCCAATATTGGTGCAGTGCAGGCACGGCTATTAGTGACTCATTTTGGAAATGCCAAAAACATTTTTACAGCATCGGTCAAAGAATTGGAAAATATAGAAGGAATTGGGACTGTAAGGGCAAAATCAATTAAGTCATTTACTGATTTTTCAGAATCCGAAAAAGAAATTGCATTTGTAGAAAAACATAAGATTCAAACCCTGTTTCTTACCGACGATCAGTATCCCAAAAGACTATTGCACTGCTACGATGCCCCTACTCTATTGTACTACAGAGGCAACGCTGACCTCAATGCTTCTAAAATCATTAACATTATAGGCACAAGAACCAATACCGATTATGGTAAACAAATTACAGAACAACTCATTGAAGATTTACAATCATTACAGGTTACTATTGTAAGTGGTTTAGCCTATGGAATAGATGCTATTGCTCACAAATCTGCTGTTCAACATAATCTCCCTACCATTGGTGTATTGGCTCATGGTCTTGACAAAATATACCCACCACAACACACTCCTTTGGCAAAGCAAATGCTGCTAAATGGTGGCTTACTAACAGAATTTGGCCGGGAGACCAAAGCTGACAAACATAATTTTCCCAAAAGAAACCGGGTGGTAGCCGGCATGTGCGATGCAACAATAGTCATAGAAACAGCCGATAAAGGAGGAAGTATGATTACGGCTGAACTTGCCAACGGTTATAACAGAGACGTATTTGCCTTTCCCGGCAAAACAACAGATATCAAAAGCGGCGGCTGTAACCAACTGATCAAAAACAACAAAGCCATGCTGCTAACCGATGCAGAGCAGTTAATAGATTGGATGGGGTGGAAAGAGAAAAAAGCGAAAGGTAAAAAGCAAAAGGAACTATTTATAGAACTAAGTGCTGATGAAGAAATTATTATAAATATCCTCAAAGAAAAAGAAAGCCTGCATATAGACGAATTGTTTCTCAAAAGTGGTTTAAACAGCAGCATAGTTGCTGCATCCATGCTCAATCTTGAATTTCAAAATGTCATAGCCTCACTGCCTGGCAAAATGTATAAACTGCTTTAGCTTAAAATAATTTTCGTCATATTCATTTACCATAATGAAAATGACATTAATACAATAATAACCGTACAATTAGACTTCTCGTGGCATTTGTTTTGTAATTTATCTAATCAATCTGTAAGTATGCGATTAAAAAATAGAATATTAGCCCTTTTGATAATGATTTTACCCATTTTGAGTATGGGTCAAAAAACGGATTCTTTAATAAATAAACTAGACAGTTTAAAAAAAGAGACCGATACAACCGGTCAGCAAAATAGAATAGAACCAGAATTCTATACTGAAAGAACAGCCATTACCCCAAAAGTTTTCGGCATCCTCTTATTAAACGATTTTAAACAACAGGCTCTTAGTCCATTGCATGTAAATGGTAAAGGCTGGCTAAAAGGTGCTGCACTTGGTGGAATCATTTTTGGTATGACCTTTTTAGATAAGCCAATACAGCAAGAGGCTGTAAGAATGCGTAACCGAAATCCTAATCTTGAAGATGTGAGTAATACCATAACTAACATTGGTGGTGTTTACCAGGTGGGTACGTTTGTTGGCATAGCAGCCTATGGTTATATTTTCAAAAATGAAAAATTAAAGGCCACCACCGCTTTAGCTACACAGGCATATATTACCTCTACATTTTGGAGTACACTATTTAAAACACTTTCAGGAAGAACAAGGCCCGCTAATTTTGATCCAAATTCACCTCTTAACGAGAATCGCTTTTACGGACCATTTTATAAATTACCCTATGGAGAAAACAGTGCATTCCCCAGTGGTCATGCCACTTTAGCATTTGCTGCAGCTACTGTATATGCAAAAGAGTATAGAAATGTTCCTATTGTCCCTATTATTTCTTATTCCCTGGCATCATTAATTAGTCTTAGCCGTATAACTGAAAATCGCCATTGGGCTACAGATATATTGACGGGTGCTGCATTAGGTTATGTTTGTGGCACACAGGTTGTTAATAATTTTCATCGTTTTGCAAGGTTGCAAAGACAAAATAAACAAAAAAAAAATAAGTCACAGGTTATGCTTAACCCAACAATATACAATGGCAGGCTAATGCCTCAACTGTTGGTAAATTTTTAATGACGCTTCATCAGGCATAATAAATATCATTTTACATATCGCTCTACCGGAAGACGGTTGGTGATGCTACGGGCAAGCGTCATTTCATCAGCATATTCCAGTTCGCCGCCAAATGATATTCCACGTGCAATTGTTGTAATGCGACAATTAAACTGTTGGATTTTTTTACGGATATAATATATGGTTGTATCACCCTGTATGTTGGGGTTAAGGGCAAATATTAATTCTTCTGTACCTTCTTTCTCAATACGAAGTATAAGCTGTTCAATAGTTAATTGATCAGGCCCAATACCATCTAAAGGAGATATTACACCTCCGAGAACGTGATAAGTTCCATTGTACTGTTGGGTACTTTCAATTGCTATAACATCGCGTATATTTTCTACTACGCATATCATGTGTTGGTTGCGGCTGCTGTTGGCACAGGTGCTACAAATATCTGCATCGCTGATATTGCTGCATCGTTGACAAAATTTTATATCGTGCCGCATACGGCTGATTGTTTCGCCAAAATGCACAACATCTTCCACATTCTGTTTAAGTAAATGAAGCACTAAACGCAGTGCAGTTTTTTTACCAATACCCGGCAATTTCGAAAATTCGTTTACCGCATTTTCCAGTAAAGAGGATGGGAGTTGCATAAATGCAAAAATAACATGGTATTGCCAACTTTGAATGCTTAATCGTTAGTAAAAACTCAATTTTACACCAAGATTAAATTTGTGTCTTCGGAGGTGGGCTTTGTAGTTGCGTCCCCGATGTTGCCTGACGGGCATTTGTCAAAGTAGTTGAAGTAATATTTTGAGCTGATTATTTAACTCTGAAATTTCAGTTTGTGTAAGTGTACCCAAAAGACCTTTGGCCAAGGCTCTGTCTAAAGTCGCAATTTTGCTTGTTCGGATAAGTGATGTCTTTCTTAAACCATTTGTTTTACTTGGATAAAGCGAAACGTCTGTTGATTCTTGCCTTTCAGTTTGACTTGTGATAAAGCATACGGTCAAGTCGAGTTTTGTATCTACAAGAACCACGGCGGGTCTAAGCTTGCTTCCACTCAAATCGGTAAATGGAAAAGTTATTAAAACGAGATCACCTTTAGGCATTATATACTTCTTTTAAGTCTGCTATCGAATACAATTCTTCTTCATCTTTTAAGAATTGAAAGGCTTTACTTTTAGAAGCCATTTTTTGTATGCCTTCTGTTAAGCGGGATTCTTCATATCGCTTAATAACAAAGTCAGCAAAATCAGATATTTCTTCTGCTTTATCTTCAGGAAGTTGATTAATTGCTTTTAACGTTCGTTCTATAATTAATTGTCTGGTCATAGCTCCTGATTTAATATTCAAATATACAAATCCTAGTTTAATTTGCAGGCTGCCCGGCGCATAGCTGCCAACAGGCAGTACTTGCAATAGAGTTGGAATTCGTTGCCCAAGGGACTATGGAAAGACAGAAAAGTACAGATTAACAACCATTACAAAGTAATATCCTTTTCATTATCCCAATTGCCCCTAATGGAGAGTTTAGTGTTTATTGGAACAACTATTTCGGGTTGTTGATGAATTCCAAAAAACTTGCCCGGATCCCAAATTCCGTTATTGTTTTTATCGTAGAGTATCCTTATGTCATAATCTCCGGGAGTAAATAATTTCCTGTAAAAATCCTTTTGCTTTAGATGAACTGATTCTACAATTAATTCATTCTGTACAATTTGCAGGACCGGATTTTTACTTAAATCAAGATTTGTGAAACGCAATTTTACGCTACCATAATCTTCCAGTTTTTTGGTTGAAAAACTGATGGTGTCTGTTTTTGCCAATCCCTTTCCTGCACTATCTTTTACAGCAGCACTATCTACTATAAGTTTATAATAAGTATCGGGCGGCCAGTTTACAATTATGTTCACAAGGTTATTGGCAGTATCATACACCACATTATATGCATTAATCCGCTTGTAGTTTGTATCTGTAAGTACAAATTTTAGTGTATCAAATATTTGTACTTTTTTATTGAACCCAAGTTTGAGTCGGGTTAATATATCCTGTTTGCTTCCTGATAAATTGATTTGCATCCGCAATGGCTTTTCATCCTTATTATTTTTGTCGGCATTGGAAGCGTTTAATTTTGCAGAATCCTTTTTAGCTCTTGTATATGCGTACATAGTTATGGGCTTGTTGCTAACCGTATTTATTATGCTATCAGCAAATGCAAAAGGCTTTGTAGAATCATCAAATTGTTTAGAATAATTGTTGGGGATGGCATACATAGAAAAATTTCCGGCAGGCAAATTGTTAAATTGGAATAATCCTTGTCCATCTAACCGGGCAAAATAGCGGGGTCTTTCATTAGCAACTGCACTGTCTTCTTCATTTCTATGCAGAACCACAATTAAGGTACTATCTATCTTACCTGTTTCTGCCATAATTACTTTTCCGCTGATTGTATTTTCATCAATGGTATTTCCCGTAGAAAATACATAAGTGAAGTTTTTAGCAATATTGTTTTCATTTATGTCGCGGACGGCATTTCCAAAGTTGATAGAATAGGTTGTATTAGGTTCAAGTGTATCTTTTATTTTAATTGTTACCGTTCTGAAGCTATTATTAATTAATGGGGCATTTTTAGGCAGGGGGGAAACCAACACATTTTCAAAAGTGTTTTGCAGATCAATGTATTCATCAAAGTTGAGGGTAATGCGGCTGCCGGTAAAGTTGGTAGCCGAATCCCGTGGAATTGCGGAAATTAATACAGGGGGTAGTGTATCCATAGCACCGCCTGAAGGTGGAATAATATTAGCACAACTACTTGTCAATACCATTGTGATAAAACTATAAACAACAATTAATACAACTGATGCGGGTAAAAAATTTTTCATTTTAACAAATCTGCTGATTGCAAACTTAACTTCAAATTTTGCTCATTTAATAAGATTGGGTTTATTTACCACTTTTTTAAAAATGTTTTGAACAAACAATACTTTTACTTTAGACAATGAAAGCTGCAGCAGTAAGTGATATAAAAAGCGAGTTGGTAAAACTGCCTTCCAAGCGGTTGGTTGAATTGTGTCTTCGTCTTGCACGTTTTAAAAAAGAAAACAAAGAATTGCTGGCATTCATGCTTTTTGATGCTGACGACGAACAATCATACGTTGAGAGTATAAAAATTGAAATAGATGAAGCATTTAGTGAATTAAATACAACAAACTGGTATTTTCTAAAAAAAGGATTGCGGAAAATTTTACGAAGCCTAAGTAAATACAGCAAGTTTACAACTCAAAAAGAATCAGAAGTTGAAATGCTTTTGCATTTTGTAAAAAAAATGCACCAAATGGGGATTGTAAATAACAGGAATAAAGCAATTACCAACTTATATGAAACACAAGTTGCAAAAACAAAAAAACTGATTGATCTTGTTCACGAAGACCTGCAGTTTGATTATAAAAATCAATTAGAAGATGTAGGATAAAGTAAACAAATCCTTTAATTTTAGTATAGACCCAATTTTAAGAAAGCTTCTAATTTTGGTGCATCTCCATCAGAATTTTCTGCAAATGAGGTATTGATTTCATTTATTTCTGAAGCAATTTCTTCATTAGGATTATAATAATAAAAGTCATGACTAATAAGATATTCCGGTTCACCCAAACATTGAAAAGCGATACAATTAATGTGTGAGCTTAGGAATTTCTTATAGATTTCTGTCGGAATTTTTATTTCTAAATTATAATAACCCCCTTTTGAACCTGTTAACTTTATAGAAGCATCAGTAAGAGGTAATTCATAATGCACTCCTGTATTGTTATTTTTAAAAGTAACTTTATTGCCGGCTTGAAAAGTTGTTTTATAGTTTGTCATCATACGCAGGCACAGCACCTTTTGAAAATCAGAAACTTTTTTAATCTTACCAGACATATATACATAAGCAATCTCGCAATTAGGAAAGGGTTGATGCCAGGTACCCAATTCTACAAAGTTATCATAATACAACTGCGCAACATGCACATTTGCATTACACCCTTTTTGAAAAAAATATTTATTTAAATAATTGATACTACTTACATAACATCTTTTAACTACAGAATCTGAAATATTTTTTAAATACCCATTGTCAGCGGACAATAACGGATTAGTTGAACAAGGATTATATAACATTGATTTTATACCATAAGCTGTGATCCCTTTAAACTCCCCTTCGTCAGAAAAAACCGGAAAGGGCTGTAATAAAAAATAAACACGAAAAGTAACAGGCTTAGGGTTACCAACTACACGAGATAAAAAAGGATGAGTTTGTGCCTCTGACAAATTTAGCGATTTTAAAGAACCCCAGTTTGAGAGGTATACACTTAATCCATTAGCCAAATAAAAGGCATCATCTTCGCCAATTATTTTTTTGTTTGAATAACCTTCTTGCACATCAGAGGTAATAAATTCAAACTGACATGAGTTTAAATCTACATCACGTGGATAAATGGGAAATTCTTTATAGTAAATATCGCCAAGATTTATAAAATTTATTGCATTTTTCAATAACCTGATACATGTTTGAATCTTACGATTCAGGAGTTCGGAATTGTCCTGATATTTAATAAACCACAAATCATAAGTCTTTAGAAAGGTTGTCAATTTTTCTTTATCATATTCAAACATATTGGCTTTAAAGCGTAGTAAATCAAGATAGAAGTCTTTTGAAATTCTAAATACAAAATCAGAATTGTTTTTAAAAAAATTAAGCAATTCTCTATTTAAAGGAAACTCCTTGCTATCTATGTTCCCAACATATCTTGGGACAAAATTGACGAACAGCTGATCCTTTATTAAATTATTTGTGTCAAACTTGTAATTTGCTTTTAGTCTGTTAACATAAAATTCGTCCTTATAAACATCAGAAATAAATTCAGTTTGGTTCATTACACTCAAATTGGTATAAACTTTATAAAGTTGTATTTTTAAATTGTTATATTCTCTGAATTCCGTTAAAACCAATTCAATTTTTTCTTTGAAAAAGCTAGGAAAACATCTTGTAAAACGACATAGCCCGCTACTGCCCGGAGTGCTTAAGTCTTGAACCAATTTGAATTCTTTAGAAGTTACCGGAACAAATACCCTTTTTATATTAGAATAACCTCCGAGGCTTTCAAAACTTTTGTTATTACCTTTTTCTGGTTTTAATAGATAAAAATTAAGGGCAAGCATCTGTTTTTCTAAACGACCAGTATCGATATCATTAATATTTAAGAGTGCGGCATATACTTGCCCCTGATAAATAATAGGCTCCCGGGTTTTGTAAAATGTTCCCTTTGCATTAAGAACCCCCATCAGCATTCCGAATAGTATAACAGTTCTCATAACTGTTGATTTTAAGTTGAGAGGTAGTTTTAATAACTACTCAAAAATCTATGCTATACACCAAAGGGGATTCTATGTAAGTTACAAAAAAAATTGATTCCTTCCCAATATAATTACATTAAAACTCACATTGTAGTCCTAAATACACATAAGCGTAGTCATATATGGTTTATGAGATATTGATCTCTATTTTTAGAAACCTTGAATATTTAAAATTTATGATAATTACTTTTACTCCTTTTCAAGAATCTCAAAATTTCTTGTAACCGCTTCCCCATTATTGTCTACAATAGTTAAAGTATGAAATCCCTTTAAAGGATTCAATTCCATCTGATGAAATTGCTTGGTAGAGCCTATGTAATTATCATCAAGATGCCAAAACAGCGTAGCGTTTGGGTTGCTATGGGCGGCAGAAAATACTGTTTTTCCTTTATTGCCTGCTATCTCTTTTGGTACAAATATTTTTGCATTTTGTTCTGGGTAAATGATTTCTATTTGCCTTTCTCCGCCTGAACTACAACCTTTCATAAATGGTGGCAGTGTTAGATATTCATTGTGTTTAGCCTTGTAATAAAACTCCATAGCCGGAGATAAAGTGAACCAACTTTTTGTAATCATAGCCCATGGAGATACACAGCTACTGTTAACCCTATATTTACCTGTCGCATCCAAATGAATGATATGATGGTAAGGACATAGTGGTGCATTATTGCCATGAATACTTACCATCACGGTATCTACATCATCACAATTAATGCCTGCCTTAAACCCGCTTTGATGGCACACGGGTAAATAAGCAAAATCATAAGCAGGGGGCAGAAACCATGATGCAGTAGGCAACAACCTGAAAATATCAAATAATAAAGGTGCAGCAGTGTTAATTCCTGTAAGTTCGGGGCGGCCTTCGCCATCAGTATTGCCAACCCAAACCAATACACAATATTTTGATGTAAGTCCAATTGCCCATCCATCTCTAAACCCAAAGCTTGTACCGGTTTTCCAGGCTATTCGTTGCGCAGAGTTGAATAGGTTCCACAAACCCTCTTCACCTGGACGCATTACTTCCTGCATTGCATTGAGTGTGTGCCAAATGGCAGTATAATCGAAAGGGGATGTCTGATACCTGATGTCTGATGTCTGATTTTTTCTTGTAGAATTGTCACTGTGTTTTATGTAATTCGGTATCTGCCAGTCGTTTTGATTTTGCTTTCCATTGTTTTGCCTTTGGTGTAGGTAAGTTCGGACAAGGCTGCTATAGGTACCGGCCAATTCCCACGGGGTTACTTCGCATCCACCTAATATCAGGCTCAAGCCATAATGGTCTGCCGGTTGATTGAGTGTTGTGAAGCCACATTGCTTCAAAACATCATAAAACCGTTGATACTTGAATAGTTGCAACATTTTTACTGCAGGTATATTCAAACTTTTGCTCAAAGCCCGGTTTGCTGGCACGGCTCCATCATATTCCAGATTAAAGTTTTGAGGAGTGTAGCCTCCAATTTGTGTGGGAATATCTGAGATTAATTGTTGAGGCAATATTAAACCGTTCGTCTGCAAAGCTGCATATAGCAATGGTTTCAGGGTACTGCCCGGGCTACGTGGGGATGAAAGCACATCCACATGGCTTTCTAAAGAAGAGTCTGAAGTGTTATAAACATTTCCAACATAAGCCAACACATTTCCCGATTCAATCTCCATCACCATTGCGGCTGCATTATTAATGCCATTGCCTTTGTAACTACTTTGGTATCGGTTAATCAATTGTGTCACACTTTGCTGCAATGCTGCTTGAACGGTAGTTATAATTCTTGTAGGGAGTTCTTTGTTATTTTCTTTCCGCGAAGCGTATTCTTTTTTAAAACGGTCTAATAGATGAGGTGCTAATTGAGGTAACGGCAGCGGTTGGCCCGGTAAGGGTTCCAATTTGGCAAGTTGACCTGTAGTAGCTGAAATAGTTTTATTAGCAACTAATTTATCGAGTAATTCATTTCGTTTGCGCAAAAGTATCTGCCTGTTCTTTCCCGGATGCACCAACGAAGGTGCGTTTGGCAAAACACACAAAGCAGCCATTTCACCCCAGCTTAACTTATCTGCACTTCTTGCAAAGTAGCGCCATGATGCTGCATCTAACCCAACAACATTGCTACCAAATGGTGCATTGGAAGCATATAATTTTAGAATTGAGTTTTTACTATAGTTACATTCAAGCCTAACGGCTAAAATGCTTTCGAAAATCTTCTGCCAGATATTGCGTCTCTTGCCTCGGCTAAGTCTTATGACTTGCATGGTTAAGGTACTGCCTCCGCTTATAACTTTTCGGCCTCTAATATTTTGGTAAACTGCACGTGACAATGCAATTGGATCCACGCCGGGATGATAGAAGTAACGTTTGTCCTCAAAAGTAGTAATGCATTTTACAAACTTTTCCGGCAAGCTATCATTTGCAGGGAAACGCCATTGTCCATCATCTGCAATACTAGCAGAAAGCAGGTTTCCGCTTTCATCTTCCAACACAAATGAAGTTGGCTTTTGAAACAATTGATTTGGTAATGCAAAAGCAAACCACAATAGAAAAATGATTGCTGCAGTGAATAGAATTTTCTTTTTGGTGGAAAGAGGTTTTATTTTTTGTAGGTATGATTGCAAAGGAATTGGTTTGTTACTCACTTAGGATTATTGGCTCAGGGAAGGGCCGGAAAAAATATTTTCCATAATTTCTATCATTTCCTTGAGAAACTTAAACCACCAATGCACCAGCAATGTTTGGGTTATTCGGATTTACAGTAATAGTCAATTTCGCAGGATGAATAACCAAATCCATGTCCTCAAAAGGTATTGCCCCCAATAAAACCATATCCCCTAAAACCAAGGCACCGGTAAAGCACATTCTATTAAGGTAATTAATTTTAACAGGGCCAACATAAGGCACCAATTTTTTGCTTCCATCTGCTATGGTTACTTCCCTTTTTTCGTACTCAGTAAGCTGTAATTGCAGTGCAATATGTTCAGGAATGCATAGAAATAATGCACCTGTATCCACCAAAGCATTTGCAGTTATTGATTGCAGATTTTCTTTGGCGGGGTTGGCAAGTATAAGTTCGGCGTATATCTGTCCCATATTAAATAGTTAAATTGAAGATAGCATAAATCTATTGTAATAAGATACAAAATCTGCAACAAGAAAAGTTTCTTTTTTTTAACTTAGGATTATTGGCTCACGGAAATAACGGAAGGGACAGAAAATAAATTTTTCAAATTTTCCGTCATTTCCGTGAGACCTAAAAATTATTTATTGACTAACCGTCACCCACTTTCCATTTACTCCACTACTAATCGTATTATCATACATCGCCTCACAATAAGTACCCGGCCAATAATAGCGGCCGGGATAGGCGGCATTGAGCTGTACATAATAGGTGAGTGTTTCATTTTGCCTGATATCAAAATAATGATAGACCCTGTCGTCACGAATATCCATGTAAGTGGATGGAGATGATTTAAAACTGCCTTCGGTATTGTACAATCTTGTGTTCAAAATTTCCCACCCGCTTGGGAATATTTGCGACAATGCCATTTGGGTATAGGCGCCTCTTTGGCCGGTATTTTTAACCGTTACTTTGGCTACAAAATCAGTTCCCTGTTTGATGTTCGTGGGGTCAACTATTGCACCTGTTGTGGTTAAGTAAGTTACATTCAAGCTCAAAACTTCAGGATGATTTGCAACTGCCATACTATCGCCTGTGGCAGGTTGCCCCTGGTTGATGATGCGCACATACAAAACATTGCTTCCACTATTGTTAATGCTGAAATTGACCTTTCCATTGGTAAATGTAAGTGGCATTTGAACAAGGTTGTTAGCTGTGTTTACATTAACACTTTTACCTGCTACAGTTGCTTTTATACTCACTTTATTTCCCGATTTATTGCTGCCGCAAAATTTGCTGATAGCGATAAGGGAGTAAGCGGTTGTTTGGGTACTATACCAACTTTCCTGCGATAGCTGATTGGCTACAGCCCTTACCAATTGTTCCGCTTCTGTCTTACGATTCATGATTGTCAATGCTTCCAATACCATTGCCTGATCTCGGAGTTGACTACCATAAGTAAAGCCGGGATTTTGTCTTTGAGAAAAACTGGTTGGCAATCCACTTATCATTTGCAGTGCTATTGCATTTTGACCAACAAGATAATATGCCGCAGCAAGTCTCCATTTGCCCTCCGGGCTTAAAAACTTATATTCCTTCAAACGGTTCATGGCACCCAGTTCAGGTGCTTTGCTCAATGCCAGCAAGTATAAGCGATAAGCCTGTGTTAAATCACCACCATAATAAGGTGCAACGGAAACATTCCATGCATTGGCGCGGCTACGTTCATAGCCTTTCCATTGCTGCAATATAGAGCTTGGCACATTGTAACCTCTTTCATTTGCTTCCAGCAAAAAGTGACCCGCATAGTTGGTTCCCCATTCATCGCTGTTGGCTTCATTTGGCCAATAGCTAAATCCGCCATCTCGTGCCTGGAAATTTTTTATTTTCTCAATTCCTTTTCTGATGTTCATATCTACATTTGCTTTTTGTTGGTCACCCAATTCCATCAATTGATTCAGCACCAATTGAGGAAATACAGCCGATGTTGTTTGCTCTATACATCCATGCGGATATTGAATAAGATATTGTAATCGTTTTTCAAGATTAATAGCCGGAATGCTTGAAATTTCCACGACAGCTTTATTGCTGCCGCCTGTGCCAATAGCAGTTACAGTATTACTAAAATTCTGCCCTGCTGCCAATGTTTTATCAGTTACAGATGTGATTGGTGGGTTTGGATTCCGGATGTCCAATTCTACATCGTAAACAGTTTTCTCATTTCCACTTGTGGAAATTAGTTTCACTTTTCCTACGCCTGTATTGGTTTTTACTCTTGCTTCAAAAAATACCTGTTGCTCACCTGTACCGCTAAATGATATGGATTGTGTGGTAGCACCAACCGGCTCTATAAAAGGATTGCTTTGTAAACTTAGGCTCACATTGCGAATGTTATTTTCAGTAGCAAAAACCGTTACCGGTATTTTGATTTGTTCAGTTGGGCCTAAAACTCTTGGCATGGTTGCCAACAACATCAACGGTTTTTTTACAGCAACTGCTTTTTCGGCGAAGCCGTATGCGCCATCGTTTGCAGCAATGACCATTGCCCTTACGCTACCCATATAAGCGGGCAATGTAAACGTATGCGATTTGCTTCCACCACCGCTTTTGAACGGTCCCATAAACTGAACAATCGGTGGAAAGCGATTGGCTTTTTTATTGCCCGGTGAAGGTGCTTCGCTGTCGCCGCCGATGGTTAATATCCTTTCCAAACCACCACCCCATGCACCGATAACATAATCAAATAAATCCCAGCTTTTTACGCCCAATGCTTCTCTTGCATAAAATGCCTTGTGCGGGTCGGGAGTTTTAAAACGGGTAAGATCAAGTAAACCTTCATCTACAATGGCTATCACATAACTCATGTCTTTACCATTTGCTTCGCTTACAGTAATGGTGTTTTGTTGCTCGGGTTTCATTACATCCGGCATTTTGATTACCGGGCTTAGCAATGTGCTTTTGTCTTCTATCATTACCGGGATTACGCCATACATTCTTATTGGCAAGTCGTTGATGGTTTGTGCATGTGGTTGCAACAGGCTTACATTTACATACACATTAGGTGCCATTCCTTTCTCTGCTTTAAAGCTATATTTTGTTTGTCCCGGTTGAGTTTCTACCCAAAAGTTTTTCAACACTTTACTGCCGTTTTCTATGCTTATTAAGGCTCTTCCACCTTTGCTTGTAGGTATGGTTAACTGCACATCTTCTCCTACGTTATACTTTTCTTTGTCTGAAGTAAAAGACAGCATGGAAGCGGCTGTAGGGTCATCTTTATTATCCCGGTTTTGCCAATAAGGGTCATCCACATAAAATGTTTGTCCCGTTACGTGACCGCTCTTAATATCTCTAACCAAGACGAGGTAGCGTCCCCAATCATCTGAAGTTATATTGAAGTTGTAGCTACCTTTTCCATTTGCTAACGGTACTGTTTCCTTCTTAATCAACTTGTTGTATTGGTCTGTAGTAAAGTTGCTTAACTCATCGCCTGTATTGTCCCACCACCAACGCCATTGTATGCGGTAAAGTTCCACTTCCGCAACCCCGGAACCGCTAGTGAGGTTTCCTTTAGTATCTACATTTACAATGCTGACGGTTTGTGTTTTGCCTGCCGGCAAATATCCCCATGGCTTTTCCCCCTCCGGTACTTTGATACCTGCATAAGTGCTGTACGGATGATAAGGATAAGCCACATTGTCTATGCTGAAGTTTCCACCGGGTTCAAAAACTTTCACTAATAGATTTGCCGTTAAAACTCCTGGTGCATCGGTAGTTAATTGAAAATTTGGATTGATGGATGCAACACCTTCTTCGTTCAAAGCACCATCAAATATTGTTTTACTCTGTGGCTCAAACTTAGAAGTTGGATTGTCAAAAGTATAACCTGCAAACTTTTGAAACACAGTTTTACTTTTGTATAATTGTGCATCAACTTTTGCCTTCAGGCTCTTGGCAGTAGCACCAAATAACCATTTGGCCGTCAACGAACCCGGTGTATTAAACCCTTTACCCAATTCAGGATTTGCTCCAAAGTTTAAATCAATTTTCAACCTGTTGGGCATTACGGTTTCTATCTTTAGTTTCTTTTCAAAAACAGCTCCGCCTACTTTCACTTTACAGTTCCAGTTGCCCGTAGGTGCTGCGGCATCAGTATTTGTTTTAAATACATTGAAGCCATCTGCAGCATTGGTTTGCACCAGTTTTTTGTACAATTGTCCATTGGGTGCATACAATTCCATTTCTATAGGATGTTCATCGGGAAGTTTGTTTTCTTTGTCTTCAATTATGCAGCTTAAGTAAAGGCTGTCGCCGGGCCGCCACACGCCCCGTTCGCCAAAAATAAATCCTTTTATGCCGTTCTTGACTTCAGCACCGCTTACATCAAAACGGCTAAGTGGCAATGCACTTCCATCGTCTAATTTCAGGTAACTTTTTTCTTCCCCTTTTTTTGCAATTAATAAAAAACCTTTGCGTTTCAATTGCATGGTTGCCATTCCACTATTATCTGTGGTTCCTGTTCCCACCACCTGTCTTTGATAATCAAGCACTTCAAGGTTGAGACCGCTCATAGGTTCTGTGCTAATGATGTCACTTGCTATTACGGTCACACTGTTTTCAGCTCCTCTTTTTGCCGTAAGGCCAATATTAGTTGCCAATATATTTCTGCTGGCAAAACGTTCTTTGTTGTAGTACGATTTGCTGCACGGATTGCTTCTCTGATTCCAATTATAGCCATAAGGATAATAGGCATCGTAGCGGCTCCAGAATTCTTCATCACTGTCTAAAGCACTTTCGTTGCTGGCATAGGAATATTCAAATCCGCCTTCTTCCATTTCATCGCCTTCTTCGCTGCTTTCATCTGCCTGTGCATTGGTTGATATGGCTGAATCAACTGCAGTTCCATTTCCGGTTACCACAACAGCTTTCTTTACTTTTGTTCCGCAACTGTACAAAGAGTAGTCGGGTCTAAAGCCAATGTTTACCCGATAAAGCGCACCGGGTTCTGTCCTGATATATTTATCAATGTCAAGAGAAAAGCGATTCTTTTTGTGCAGATTCAGACTTTGATCATCATCCAGTTTTATGGTGGCTTTTACCAGGGGTGTTGCCACTTGCCGCAATGAATTTTCACCGTTTAAATCATTTGATTGCAGGAATTGCGCAACATTGTTTTCATAGATTTTTATGATTGAAACATCCACGGCTTTCAGGTTGGTAGCTTCAAACGGTAGCAGCAGCCTGCCGTTACTGTTGGGTAAAATATTGCCACGCCCCTGAATTTTTACCGAAGGCAATCTATTCTCATAAAATATATTAGCAGTAAATGATTTGGGCAATTTCTCGCCCCATTGGTTTAGAATGCCTTCATTGATGCTTACTTTGTAATTACCATCCAACAATTTCCCTGCATACACTTTCACTACACTTCCATTTATG
Source organism: Segetibacter sp. (assembly GCA_031373555.1). Classification (GTDB taxonomy): domain Bacteria; phylum Bacteroidota; class Bacteroidia; order Chitinophagales; family Chitinophagaceae; genus Segetibacter. The sequence continues at coordinate 93,220 of JANMMU010000021.1, forward strand.
GAGAAACTCAAGTCTTCCTGTTCACTAATAACAATCATACCGTTTAAGTCCTGGTTAATAGCCAACGGGTCACTAAACTCTACTGAAGTATACTCCTCTTCTTCTTGAACAGGTCTTACCGTCAGCACTTTAAAAACACCAACGGCAGGCACTTCTATTTCTCTGTTGTCATTTAGTTTAACATTCAAAGCATCGCCATTCCACTCCAGTTTTAACATGTTGGAATTTGAACCACGTTTTATACTGTCAATTTGAAAAGTATGTATAGTATTGCCATTATGTTGCCATTTCAATTTCAGGTTGCCGTCCAGGTATTTGGCAGTTAAGAGTCCTTCAACATTGACGTTTTCTTCTACATCAGCCGTCTGTAAAGTTCCTGATAAGCTCATTAATTCTTTACTGCCATTATCTGCACGAAGGCCATTATCTTCTACACTAAAAGAAGGTTGAATAACCTGTACATTAAAAGTGAATGTTTTAAATTTTGACGGTACATCTCTTATCGTTCCTAATTGAAACCTTACTTCGTACAACTGATTGGGAGTAAGGTCTTTGTCTGGTTTAAACTCAATGGTTCTTTCGTCTGTCCAATATGCTTTTCCATTTACCGAAGGTGAAAAATCAAAAAGTGTTTCTGTTATCGTTTCATTGATGGTATGTGTTGTTGCCACATCAGAAGTCAACTGAATGCGGATGGTATTTTTTTTGGAAATAACACCTGAAGTATATGCTTCTATATACTTGCTGAACTCCGGGTCAACTTTGGTTAGTTTTTCCTTTTTGCTACATCCTGCTAGCATTAATGAAAAGACCATAGATGTTATTACACATAAATATTTTGTAGAAAGCTGCAGATTACATTTCATGGAGATAAGTGATTGAGTAGGTGTGTATGGTTTTGGCATAGAAAGTTAGAACAAGCAAATCATAAGATAAAATAAAGTTTTGGTAAGATAAGCCAACCATTATCTTTTAATAGGAAAATCACCTAGGATTTTTACTATTTTAGTTATCTAATATTAGCCGGAAATGCACGTACAAATACTACTTTTTTTATTATTGAGAGACATACCTTTAACCTTTATTTTCAGACATTATTTAAAAACGCCCCGTTCCAATTATTCTTTCAGAAAAGCAAACATTCCAATAGAGAGGCTGCTCCATTTTTGGGGCGGCCAATCTAACAATTTCATTTTCACCCTTTCTTTGTTTTGTTGTTTTTATTCACCAATTGTTTCTTATTTTTAATGGAAATGAATTAAATCAAATTGCAACATTTTCAATTTTCTTTCTTAACCGTTTTTTTGCTCTTGTTCGCTATAATTGTTGGCAGATATTTTTTGATTGCAGGAATTTTTCAGATTTGGTTTTACAGTTTTAGAAAAGATAAATGGAGTGCTTTCAGACTTAGCAAACAAGCTGTAGATAAGAAACAGTTTCTAACAGAGGTAAAATGGTCGCTGATTACCTCTATAGTTTTTGCTTTAGTTGGAACACTTACATTCTATTTATGGCTAAACGGCAATACACAACTTTATTCCAATCTTAATCAATATAGTTTGTGGTACTTACCTGTAAGTCTTCTGATTGCAATGGTTATTCATGAAACCTATTATTATTGGCTGCATAGGTGGATGCACAAGCCCGAAATTTTTAGAATCTTACACAAGGTGCATCATGAAAGTAAAACCACTAGTCCGTGGACTGCTTTTTCATTTCACCCTTTAGAGGGATTCTTCCAGGCAATAATTTTACCCGTTACTATTTTAGTTTTACCCATGCATATATATGTACTTCTACTACAACTCATTATTATGAGCATTAGCAGTGTCATTAACCATCTTGAAATTGAGATTTATCCAACCGGTTTTCATAAAAATTTAGTTGGTAAATGGATTATTGGTGCAACCCACCACTCGTTGCATCACAAACAATTTAAATATAATTATGGACTTTATTTTACTTTTTGGGATAAATGGAAGAAAACGGAAAGCCCAAAATATATTGATAAGTTAGAAAATAAGGATCTGTAGTTTAGATAAAGATTAATTTATGCAATACGAAAAGTTGTTTTTGAATAATAAAATTTACATATTTAACTATATTGCACCTCATAATCTGCTTATTATAAATTATCTAATGTAAAAGAAAATTTTCGCTAAATAGTAAAAATTTTTTCTATAAGAATTTACAAAGTCATAGTGTCACCCCTGTGAATCCCAAACGACAAAAAGTCGCAAGAAAGCATGTTTCATAAATTACATTACATAAATCTGTACTGTTTAAAAGTTATTCACAAGAGGAAAAATAATTTTTGAAATGTTACCCAGATTTGTAATTTAGTGCTAGAATTTAATGGGTTAGTAAGTAACAGGGTTGGCATTCTTGCCGACCCTTCTTTTTTAAAAATAAGTTCTGATCACTATAATTGAAAGCATTATTCACCGTTAGTGATTCATAAAACTGATATATAGTATGAAAGCGCTGATAGCAATGAAACGGGCACTAAGTAAAAACTCACGTAAAAGACTTTGGTTAAACTTTGCGTTAAAAGGTAACCAGGTAGAATGTCCCTGTTGCAAAAGAAAGTTTGAAACATTTATATCTGCAGGGTTGCAAAAAAGAGCCAATGCCCGATGCGTAGGATGCAATTCGTTAGAGCGCCACAGATTGATGTGGTTATTTCTACAACGTGAAACGCAATTTTTTACTTCTAAATTAAAAGTTCTCAACGTAGCACCAGAAAAACTTTTCTACAACAAGTTCAGGGCTTTACCCAATATAGATTATGTATCAATAGACCTCAATCCTGATATGTATGACTATGGTTCCAAAACAATCAGGATGGATCTTACAGATCTGAAATTTGAAAACAACACTTTTGATGTTATCATCTGCAACCATGTTTTGGAACACGTGCCAAACGATGCTGCGGCAATAAGTGAAATGTACCGTACTCTAAAACCAGGAGGTTGGGCAATGATTAATGTTCCGGTAGATCATAAACGTGCTATTACTTTTGAAGACATTCATATTAATGATCCTAAAAAGCAACTGGAACTTTTTGGGCAGCATGACCATGTAAGGGTTTATGGAAAAGATTATCTTGACAGATTAAGAAGACCGGGTTTTGAAGTAGAAGTGTTTGATTATACTAACAGGTTTACCAATAATGAAATTTTCAGGTACGGCTTACAAAAAGGTGAAGAAATCTATTTATGTCGAAAAAAGTAGCAACTGCTTATTTCTGTAGTAACTGCGGATACGAAAGTGCAAAGTGGTTGGGCAAATGTCCTTCGTGCAATACATGGAATGCATTTGTAGAAGAGGTCATATCAAAAGGTGCTGATAAAAGTGACAACGGTTGGAATGATTATAACGCTGAAAAGCGTTCTGCAAAAACTATCCTACTCAACAATGTAAGCGCAAAAGAAGAAGATAGAATTTTAACAACAGACGGAGAACTGAACCGTGTACTTGGCGGAGGTATTGTAGCCGGTAGCATAGTGCTTGTAGCAGGCGAACCCGGTATAGGAAAGAGTACCCTTTTTCTACAGGTAGGCCTACAGCTAAGTGGAATAAAAACACTCTACATTAGTGGCGAAGAAAGTGAGCAGCAAATTAAAATGCGGGCTGACAGGCTTAAAGCCCAAAATGATGATTTCTATCTGTTAACAGAAACTGCTACCAACATCATTTTTCAGGAAATAAAAAAACTAAAACCCGAGCTTGTTATAGTTGACTCAATTCAAACACTACAATCAAACTTCATAGAATCATCAGCAGGTAGTGTTTCACAGATAAGGGAATGTGCAGCCGAATTTCAAAAATTTGCAAAAGAAACCGGTACCCCGGTTTTTCTCATAGGTCATATAACCAAAGACGGAAGTATTGCAGGACCAAAAATCCTGGAACACATGGTGGATACTGTATTGCAGTTTGAAGGCGATCGCCATTATGCCTACCGTATTCTTAGAACACTTAAAAACAGGTTTGGAAGCACATCAGAGCTTGGCATTTATGAAATGACCGGCGAAGGCATGCGCAGTGTAACCAACCCTTCAGAAATACTGATTACTCAAAAAGAAGAACAGCTAAGTGGTAGTGCTATCGCAGCTACTTTAGAAGGGATGAGACCTTTACTTATTGAGGTACAGGCATTGGTAACACAAAGTGTTTATGGAACGCCACAACGTACTGTTAGTGGTTTTGACCTTCGCAGGTTGCAATTATTACTGGCTGTTCTTGAAAAAAGAGGAGGCTTTCATTTTGGGGTAAAAGATGTATTTGTGAATATAGCCGGAGGCCTCAAGGTAGAAGATCCGTCTATAGATTTATCAGTAATTTGTGCTTTGCTTAGCAGCTTTGAAGATATACCGCTACCGCAAAAAGTTTGCTTTGCAGGAGAAGTAGGACTCAATGGTGAAATAAGAGCCGTGAACCGTATAGAACAAAGAGTTGCTGAAGCTGAAAAGCTTGGCTTTGAAAAAATTATTGTGTCAAAATATAATAAGAAAGGTTTTGACAAGCAGCAGGGGGGAATTCAAATTATACCCGTAGGGCAAGTTCAGGAGGTTTATCAATTGTTTTTTTAACAATTTCCGATTAAATTAACATGAATGATTTACCTAAACATTAAACTCTAAACCCTAAACGATATTCAATGGTCAAAACTGCCATTAAAGATTTACTGCACGTTTTCTTTCCTCATATATGCACCGGTTGCGGCAGCGATGTTATATCAAGTGAAAATATGCTTTGCCTTAGATGCATGGCCGATCTGCCTATTACCAACTTTGCCGATCAACCGGGCAATCCTGTTGAGCAAAAGTTTTATGGCCGAATGCCGGTGAGGAATGCAACTTCTTCGTATTATTTTGCTAAAAACTCCATTTTAGAAAACCTGATTTACCAACTAAAATACCGTGGCAACAAGGACATAGGATTTTATCTGGGTAAAATGATGGGCGAACATTTATTACAAAGCCCCAGGTTTCAGAGTATTGACGCTATTATCCCCTTACCATTGAACAAACGACGCGAAAAAATGCGTGGTTATAATCAGGCAGCTTTTATCGCAAATGGCATTAGTACAGTATGGGATAAACCCGTTTGGGAAAGTGAAGTCATCAGAAAGGTTTACACAGAAACACAAACTAAACGTGACAGAATAAGCCGTTGGGAAAATATGAAGAATGTTTTTGCGATAGCAAACCCCGAAATGCTAAGGGCAAAACATCTGTTATTAGTAGATGATGTTATTACAACCGGAGCATCATTAGAAGCATGTGGTATGGAAATGTTGAAAGTAGAAGGAGTAACAATAAGTGTTGCAACACTTGCTTATACCAATTAATAAAATTTACTCCCTATTGCAGCGTATTTAACTTTTTCCAAAGGAAAGTTAAGAAACTAACTGTGCATAAGCAACTAACGCCTACATTTCCCTACTTTTGAAAAAATGAAATATCTATTATCTATTATAATTGTTGGATGGTTCTTTATGATGACATCCTGCAGCAAAACATCTTTTATTACAAGCAGCGATGCATCTGTGACTTTTTCAGAAGATACATTGCATTTTGATACCGTATTTACAACTACGGGGTCTGTAACCCAGTTGTTTAAAATATTTAACCTAAACGATCAAAAGCTTCGGTTAACATCTGTACAGTTAATGGGTGGAAATTCTTCAGCATTTAAAATGAATGTAGATGGTGCTTCAGGAAGTAATTTTTCGAACATTGATTTAGAACCCAATGACAGCATTTATGTATTTGTGACTGTGTCTGTTAATCCCACTTCGGCCAATTTGCCTTTTATAGTACAAGACAGTATTTTGGTTAATTACAATGGCAACAACCACTTTATACAATTAGAAGCTTTTGGGCAAAATGCCCGCTTTTTACGTGGTCGCCGTATTACATCTGATACAACATGGACCAATGAATTACCCTTTGTGATTTTAGATTCAATTTCTGTAGATGAAAATGTTTCATTGACAATTAATCCCGGATGTAAAATATATCATCATTCAAATGCACCTTTTATAGTGAATGGAAGCCTGAAGGTAAACGGTGATAGTAATGCACGGGTATCATTTACCGGTGACAGATTAGATCCTGATTATAAAGATTTACCCGGCAGTTGGCCCGGCCTTATTTTCAATGATGCAAGTACTGCAAATGTGTTAAACTACACCATCATAAAAAATGCTTATCAGGGCATAGTTACAGAAGGTAAAGCAACTCTTTCTTATAAATTGGAGTTGAACCAATGCATTATTGATAATATTTACGATGCAGGTATACTAAGTGCAGGGAGTAGTATTCATGCTACTAATTGCCTTATTACCAATTGCGGCGCAAATATTTACATTTATGCAGGCGGCAAATATCTGTTTGACTACTGCACAGTAGCTACCTACGGCAATTATTTTCTCTCACATCAAACTCCCGTATTAACCATTAGCGATGCAGATGCTTTTGGGCTTAATTCCTACCCTTTAGATGCATCTTTTCGTAACAGCATTTTTTATGGGGATTATGGTAATGTAGATGATGAAATAGTTGCCAATAAACTTGGAAGCGTATTTACTTTAGGTTTTCAAAATGTCCTTTATAAAAACAAATCGGCAAAAGTTGATACTTTTGTAAATAGCTTTAGTATTAAAAATCAATCGCCGGAGTTTGAAAATATTGATGCATCAAAAAGTAACTATGATTTTCATTTAAAAGACATTTCACCGGTAATAAATCAGGGGAATAATTATTCAAACACATCAATTGATCTTGATGGAAAACCAAGACCTCTACCACCATTAACAACTGATATTGGCTGTTACCAACGACAATAAACCTTCTTAAACAATTTGCTTCATTTCATTGTTCTACAAATAAACTTTTATGAAAAAAATATTATTGCCTTTTTTGCTTTTTATAGCATGTACATCAGCAACTACAAAAACTAAACAAATGGAAACATCAACTTCAACCGCAACAAGTGTTCACGAATTTAAAGTTTCATCAATTGATGGAGGAACAATAGATTTTTCTGCCTTTAAAGGCAAGAAAATTATGATTGTAAATACAGCAAGCCAATGCGGCTATACGCCACAATATGAAGGGCTTGAAAAATTGTATGAGCAGTATAAAGACAAGTTGGTAATTGTAGGTTTTCCTGCAAACAATTTTGGCGAACAGGAACCCGGAAGCAATACTGAAATTGAACAATTTTGCAAGAAAAATTTTGGGGTTACTTTTCCTTTGGCCGCCAAGGTAGATGTGGTTGGAGATAATACACATCCTTTGTTCAAATGGTTAACCAATAAGGAACTAAATGGTGTTTTGGATGCAGAAGTGAAATGGAATTTCAATAAATTCCTATTGGATGAAGATGGTAAACTTTTGGCTTACTTTCCCAGCAAGGTAACCCCTGAATCAGAAGAAGTTTTAAATTACCTGAAGTAGAAATAAGGTGTTAAGTGTGAGGTGTAAGGTGTTAACTATACTTCACACTTTACCCTTCACACCTCACACATATATAAAATGCTTTTTAAAGAAGTTATAGGACAACAGGGGGTAAGGCAACACCTTACAGAAATGGTGCAGCAAAACCGTCTTAGCCATGCTTTACTTTTTTTGGGAAAAGAAGGCGTTGGCGCTTTGCCGTTGGCTATGGCCTTTGCTCAATATCTTGTTTGCGAAAAAGTAAATGGTAAATCAACCAATCAGGCTGCAGCCTCTCTCTTTGCTGATGAACCGGAGGAACTAACCAATGCAACTTTAACTGATGCTTGTGGGGAGTGTTCAGCATGTCGCAAGGCAAGTCAGATTATACATCCTGACATTCATTTTTCTTACCCTGTTGTTACCAAAAAGGTTGGAGAAAAACCCAAGTCAACTGACTTTATAAAAGAATGGAGAGAATTCTTTCTTCAAAAGCCTTACGGCAATGTGTATGATTGGTTACAATTTATAAATGCAGAAAACAAACAAGGCAACATTACAGCAGAGGAATGCAATGATATCATAAGACAACTAAGCCTTAAAAGTTTTGAAAGCGATTATAAACTACTTGTTATGTGGATGCCCGAATACCTGGGCAACGAAGGGAACAAACTTTTAAAGCTGATAGAAGAACCTCCGCCAAATACCCTTTTTATTTTGGTAGCGGAGAATGAAGATAAAATCCTGCAAACCATACTTAGCCGTACACAGTTGGTAAAAATACCAATGCTTGAAAACAATGACATTGAGCAGGCCCTTATTACCCGAAATGAAACACCGCCTGAACAGGCAAGGCAAGTTGCAGTGATTGCACAGGGTAATTATCACGAAGCTATGGACCTGCTGCAACATGCCGGAGAAGATTGGTTGCAACTGCTTACCGAGTGGATGACCTGTACATTCAGGTCGCAGTTTTCTGCTCAACAAAAATGGATAGATGAAGTAGCAAAGCTGGGCAGAGAGAAACAAAAACAATTACTTCAATATTTCAATCATCTTATTGAGCAATGCATCAGGTTGCGTATTATGGGCGAAATACACACTTCTTTATCGGAAAAAGAAAAAGATTTTGCAGAAAGGCTAAATAAAATAACAGGTGTAACTCAACAGCAAGCCTTGCTGACAGAAATGGATAACTGTACCTACTATATAGAAAGAAACGCCAACGCAAAAATGCTCTTTCATGCACTGACTATTAAGATGTACCATATTGTTATCAATAAGGTAGTAATGAAGGCAGCTTAAGGTTTTAGAAATGAATATTTCTAAAGTATTGACAACAAACATTTTGTTTCAAATAAGGAACGATGTGTTTATAAAGTTATCGTCAACTTAAGGTTCATTTTTCATTCTGTAAATGGTTGCATAATTTTGGAAATTGTTTGATTGTATTTTTAACTTATGACCAATTTCATTCCCATCTTTCCATTAGGTATTGTTGTTTTTCCCGGTGAAAAACTGAACCTGCACATTTTTGAACCCAGGTACAAACAGTTGATAACAGATTGCTTTGCAGAAAGCAAACCTTTTGGTATGCCCACAGTTTTAAAAACCGGAGTAAGCGAATATGGTACACTTTTGGAGGTAAAGGAAATAGTAGAAATATACGACGATGGCAAAATGGACATCAGAACTGAAGGCTCGTCAGTGTTTAGAATTTTGGAAATGGTAAAAACATTGCCTGACAAATTATACAGCGGAGCCATTGTAAACTATCCGGCCAATAATGAACGTATTCATCAATTGCTCCAAAAGACTGTGGTATCTGCACTTCATGAATTACATATAATCCTTAATCTTAAAAAAGATTTCAAAAAGCCCGACGATTTACTTACTTCCTATGACATGGCTCATCATGCAGGCTTATCTGTTGAAGAAGAGTATGAATTTTTGTGTATTTTTCGGGAAGACCAAAGGCTGGAATACCTTAAGCGACATCTTGCAAAAGTATTGCCGGTAGTAACTGAAATGGAAACACTGAAAGAAAAAATAAAACTGAACGGGCATTTTAAAAATTTATCGGGCAATTTTGATATGTGAGAAGTTTAGGGTTTAAGGTGTGAAGAAGTTTAAGGTTTAATGTTTAGTGTTTATGCGAAGGAGTTTGAAGTTGAAGAAGTTTAGGGTTTAGTGTTTAACTCAACAAAACATCAAAAACTACTTTAGGATAAACCCCAATTACCCTAAATACTAAACTCCTAAATTGCAAACCACAATTAATTTCAAACAACAAAACCTAAGTTAAATCCTAAACTCTAAACCCCAATAAACTCTAAACCCTGAATGACTACCCTCTGCCTTGATTTTGGAAATACACGTAAGAAGTATGCCATTTTCATCAATGGAGTTTTTGCCAAAGATGGAGCTATGCAAAACGATTCAGCTGATGAAGTAAAAAGTTTAATAGAAGAGAACAAGGTTGAAAAATCAATTCTTTCATCGGTCATAAATCATTCAACTGAAATAGAGGATGTTCTTAGTAATCATACATCATTTCACAAGTTGTCTATAGACAGCAAACTACCTATAACTTCTCCTGTTGGTAAGCCACAAACGATTGGTGCAGACAGGTTAGCCGTAGCAGTAGCAGCCGTTTCTTTGTTTCCAAAAGAAAATAATCTGGTAATTGTTTTGGGTAGCTGCATCACTTATAATTTTATTAATAAATATCATCAGTTTATTGGCGGCAGCATATCGCCGGGTATGGAAATGCGGTTCAAATCATTGGAGCATTATACAGCCAAACTGCCCTATGTACAGGCCGAGTGGAATTTCCCGTTGATGGGTTATGATACCAAAACAAATATTCAAAGCGGGGTTATCCATGGCATTTCCAATGAAATTGATGGTGTTATAAGATTATATAAAGAAAAATTCAACAAGTTTAACGTCCATTTAACCGGGGGTGACACTGCCTTTTTTGGTTCGCTACTTAAAAACAAGATATTTGCAGACCCTTATCTAATTTATAAAGGTCTCTATGCAATCAGTGAGTACAATCAATAAATCAAAGCTTTACTTTCTCTCAATTTTTTTAATAGTTTCTTTTTTAGGAAATGCTCAGGAAAATTCACCTTTTTCCAGGTATGGTTTAGGTGACCTTGTTCCTTCGCAAAATATTGTGAACAGGGCTATGGGAGGCTTCAACAGCACATATTCTTCTTTACAAAGCGTAAATTTTTCCAATCCTGCCAGTTATTCACATTTTGTGTTTGTCAATTACGATATTGGAATTACACTAGATAGTCGTTCACTAAGAAGTGCAAATCCCGTTCAGAAATACAACTCGGTAAATTTAACCCCATCTTACGTGGCATTGGGTGTTCCTTTGAGTTCTCCCTTTAAAAAGAACAGAGTCGGACTTGCTTTTGGGTTAATGCCCCTTACTAAAGTCAATTACAATATCAACGATAGGAAGATAATCAACAACGGTAAAGACAGTATTCTTTCTTTATACGAAGGTGATGGTGGATTGTATCAGGGTTTTGTAGGTATTGCAAAAAATTGGGGTGGTTTAAGTTTGGGTATCAATACCGGTTTATTGTTTGGCAGAAAGGACATAGTAACAAGAACAATAGTAGTTGATACCTTCCTGACTTATAAATCCAATTCAAGTGACAATACCTCTTTCAATCATTTGTACCTGAATTTTGGTTTGCAATATGAAGACACTATAAGAAAGTCAACCACTATTAAATTTGGTTTTTCCGGCAACATGAAACAAAAACTTTCAGCCAACAAAATCATCAACCGCGAAACTTATACTTACGACCTTAACGATAATCCAATTACTATTGACAGTATTTACAACTCCGGCAATCAATCAGGAACAATAACCCTACCTGCATCATACACCGCTGGTGTTAGTATTGGTCAAATTGGTAATGACAAAGGGGCTTCATACCAAAAAAGCATGATTGGTATTGAGTACACAACTTCTAAATGGTCACAATTTAGAAATTTTGGCGAACCCGACAGGCTTGTCAATAGCTGGCAGACACGAATAGGTGGTCAAATAACACCTAAAGTTTTATCTGGTAAAAGCTATTGGAGCTTAGTAACTTACAGGGCAGGCTTTTACTTTGGTAAAGAAGCCGTTAATGCAGATGGTAATGATTTGCCAATTTATGGTATTACTATTGGTGCAGGTCTCCCAATAATAAATAAAAATCGCTATTGGGGGAATAGTGAGTCAACGGTATTAAACACTACTTTTGAAATAGGCAAAAGAGGGAATAGCAAAAATAATATCACAGAGAGTTTCTTTAGGTTTGCTGTTAGTGTAAACCTTAGCGATCGTTGGTTTATAAAACGTAAATATGATTAGGCACATTTTTCATGAATACAAAATATTGGCAGCCCTATTTACAGGCTGCTTTTTTGTTTTTTCGTGTGAAAATGATATCAATAAAGTAAGAAACCTTAACAAAAAATCGGTCGGTATAGAGGAGGGTAAACAAATAGAGAGTTACCTAAGTCAGAGTGGAAAGGTGAAAGCCAAACTAATGGCACCGGTTATGTTGCGCTATCTTTTAGATACCCCAAAAGTGGTTTTTCCAAAAACATTAAGAGTAGACTTTTTTAACGACAGCACTAAGCTTGACAGTAAACTATTTGCCAAATATGGTCAGTATCTTGAGAATGACAACAAAGTATTTTTAAAGGACAGCGTTGTAGTATTCAATGTTACAGGCGATACATTATTCTGCCAGGAGTTATATTGGGATCAGGTAAAAGCAATTTTTTATACCGAAAAAAATGTCATCATCCATAAGCCTGACCAAAAGGTATATGGCAACGGCTTAATAGCTGACCAAAGTTTTAAATGGTTTACAATTAAACACCCGCACAACAGTTTTTTGAAGATTGCAGACAGTTCTTTTATAGGGCAATAAACACCTTATTTTTTAGGTCGGTTTAATTGTTTTTCAAAGAACATCCAAAATGGCCTTGGTCTTTTCTTTATAGTATAGTTGCCACTGATGTAGGTGGTTATATGATCCATGGCTTCATCATAATTATCAGTAAGTAGTACCAATTGCAAATCAGCTTCGCTAATAGTTTTTTCTTTGGAAAGAAAAGTCATGTAATCCATCAGCGGCTGGTAATATTCTTTTCCATACAATACTATGGGGAACTGTGTTATGGTCTTGGTTTGTACAAGTGTAAGTGTTTCAAAAAACTCATCCATAGTACCAAACCCACCGGGCATAATGATAAATGCATAAGAGTATTTAACCAGCATTGTTTTACGCACAAAGAAATGCTTGAACGTGAGTGAAGTATTTACATAAAGGTTTTCCTTTTGCTCAAACGGAAGCTGAATATTGCAGCCTACAGAATACCCTCCGTTTTCATAAGCACCACGGTTGGCGGCTTCCATGACACCCGGCCCACCACCTGTTATTGTTGTAAAACCGATTTCTGCTATTCGTTTACCAAACATTCTGGCGGCTTCATAATACTTGTGGCCTTCCTGAAAACGGGCAGAACCAAACACTGTAATGCATGGACCTATATAGTGCAGCTTTCTTACTGCAGTAATCATTTGCCAAAAAACTTTTAAGGCAAAGACTAACTCTTGTGTACGGCTTTTAGGGCCTTCGAGATATTCCTCTACACGGTTCGAAATAATTTTTTTTGTTTTAGCCATGGGGGTTAAGGTTTTCAATTGTTTTATTCGTACAAATGAACCTATGCCGTTTAGTTAACAAATGGTAGAAAAAGCTGAATAATATTACCCAAAAGTACAAGTGTGCGACGCCACCGGAGTTGCACAAAATACCTTATGCCGGGACAATAAGAAACCGCTTATCTAAACGGCATTGACAAATGAACCACTAAATTGCAGTATTAAATTGTGAATATGCGTATTATTTCTTACAACGTAAACGGAATCAGAAGTGCAATTAAAAAAGGTTTTATAGATTGGCTTGCTACCAAACCGGCAGACATTATTTGTCTTCAGGAAGCAAAAGCGCAATTCAGCGATATAGATATAGCTTCAATTGAAAGGGCCGGATATAAGAGCCATTGGTTTTGTGCACAAAAGAAAGGTTATAGTGGTGTAGGTATTTTGTCTATAAAAATGCCCGACACTGTTGTTTGTGGAAATAGCATTGAACAAAGCGATTTTGAAGGCCGTGTTATTCGTGCAGATTTTGGCGATGTTACTATCATCAATGCATATTTTCCATCCGGTACAATAGGTGAGTTGAGACAAACCTATAAATATCAATGGCTCGATGAATTTCTGGAGTATCTTAATGAATTACGAAAAAGCAGACCCCAACTTATTATCTGTGGGGACTATAATATTGCTCATAAAGAAATAGACATACACAGCCCTAAAACCAATAAAAAAACCAGCGGATTTTTACCAGAAGAAAGAGCATGGTTCGATCAGTTTTTAGAAAATGGATATGTGGATGGATTCAGAGAGGTGAACAAAGAACCACATCAATATACATGGTGGAACCAACTAAGACCAAGCATTAGGGAGGAAAACAAAGGATGGCGCATTGATTACATTAGCGTTACCGAAAACTTAAGAAAATTTATAAAAGATGCAAAAGTGTATCCAATGGTGAAGCATAGCGACCACTGTCCGGTTTATTTAGAAATAAAATTATAAATCACCATCTAATGCTTTTATTAATCTGGCATCTAATGGAGAAATGCCGGAACCGAAAATGTAAGTTAGTTTACCATTTTCATCTATCAGGTATTTTGTAAAATTCCATGCAGGTTGGTAATTATTCCATCCGTTTAGAAATTCATGGGTAAGCCATTCAAAAACTTTGTTTTGAACATTTGTTTTACGGACACTTGTTTTTTCAATCAAATTATACCCAACCTGAAAATTTATTGAACAAAAAGTAGCAATTTCTTCATTGCTTCCTGTTTCCTGTTCTTTAAAGTCGTTAGATGGAAAAGCTATAATACATAACTTGTCTTTAAACTGCTCATGAAGCGTTTGTAATTCACCCAATTGAGGGGTATAGCCGCAATCTGTTGCCGTATTTACAATAAGGACTTTTTTGCCCTTAAACTGACTAAAATTTATTGTTTGACCATTAATTTTTTTAGCCTCGAGTGAATAAAAAGATACAGGAATAATTATATGAGGGGGGCTCTTAATCATTTGATTGTTCAGGCGAATCAACTTCCCCCCATTTATTAATGCAGGATAAAATGTATTCAGTAACTTTTGACGAAATGTCATTTAGGTAAAATTTTTTCTTATTTGTTCAGGCCAACAAAGTATAGACACTGTTTTTTTGTTTTTGTTGCAAATATCACTAAACTTCATGCCATAAATTATTGAAATGCAATATGATGACAATTATTTTATGGAGCAGGCTATAGAGCAGGCAAAAGATGCCTATGATGAAGATGAGGTGCCAATAGGTGCTATATTGGTAATGAATAATAAAATTATAGCCCGTGCACATAACCAGGTCGAACAACTAAAAGATCCTACCGCACATGCTGAATTGCTTGCTATAACTGCTGCATGCAACGGCCTGGGATCAAAATACCTGCCCGAAGCCACCCTATATGTTACAGTAGAACCCTGCCACATGTGTGCAGGGGCAATTTATTGGAGTAAAGTAAAAAGGGTAGTTTTTGGAACTGCTGACCCAAAACAAGGGTATCAGCATTTTTGTGGTAACAAAAGCCCATTTCACCCAAAAACTGAAATAACTTCAGGAATATTAGCAAACGAAAGCCTTCTGTTAATGAAAAACTTTTTTAAACAAAAAAGATAGACTTTCCCGGTCGATACAGTTTTCTGTTAAAACACCGTTATTACAATACAAGATAATCTGAAAGAAATGAAAGCCAAATTGTTAATGTAGCCGTACATTCATTTATCATTATCATTCACTTTTTATATTTACAGACTTTAAAAATTATTATCAGGATCACCTCCTTTTTTGAATGCATACTTTTACGAGAATATTTATTGTTTTTTTTGTATTGATAATTTGCGGGGTAAATATCCAATCGTATAGTCAGATAATTGAAAAAGCTCCTTCTTCTCCTGTGGCTGTTGATACTATTGCTTCAGGGGGGCAAGGAGGGGTTTCGGTTCAGGTAAATGATATTTTTCTTTCAGGCTACAAACGCACTAAGCCTTATATCATATTACGTGAAGTGCCTTTTAAAAAAGGCGAGAAACTTACTGTGCCTGAACTCAATAAAAAGTTAAGATTGTGCAAACAACAACTTATCTATACCGCTTTGTTTGTAGATGTAGAAGTGACTCCGTTAAAAGTGGATAGTGCCCATGTTTTTATTTATATTCAGGTAAAGGAACGTTGGTACCTTTTCCCCATACCGTATTTCAAAATTGTAAGCCGAAATTTTAATACCTGGTGGTATGAGCAAAATCATAGCCTTCAAAGAGTGGAATATGGATTGAAGTTTCAACAAAACAATGCTACGGGCAGAAATGATAACCTCAATCTATGGTTTATAAATGGTTATACACAACAGATGAGTTTAAGGTACGATAATCCTAACATGGGTAAAAGCCTGCAGCATGGTTTCAATATAGGTTTTGGCTTTCGCCGAAACCGAGAGTTGAATTATGACATGGATTCTGCACTTCCAAATAAATGGGGCTTTTATAAAGAGGAAGACAGGTTTCTCATAACACAAGGCTATATTGATTTTACCTATACCTACAGACCTGCCATACGTACACGTCATTCAATAAAAGCAGGTTATGGCAGCTATAGTGTTGATTCATCAGTGGTAAAATTAAATCCTGATTACTTTGGTAAATCAGCAACCCGAATCCGTTATTTCGATATCGGATATAGTATTTCCTATGCCAATCTTGATTATAGTCCTTATCCCATGAAAGGCTTTGCCGGTGAAGTACAAATAGAAAATAGGTTTGGGAAAAATTCAAACTATTTACAGTTAACTGCCCGAAGCAATAACTGCTTTAAGTTGGGCAGGCAATCCTCATTTCAATTGCAAAGTGTGGGTATAATAAGATCCCCTTTTAATCAACCTTATGTCAACAATTCCCTTATGGGTTCTGCTGATATTTATATGCGGGGACTTGAGTATTATGTTGTACAAGGTGTTGCAGGGGGTATTGCAAGAGGGACTATCAGAAATGAATTACTCTCGTTTAATGTATTGAATCCCTTCAAAAGCAAATCACATGATAAAATACCCTTTAGATTATTTATAAAAGCCTACGGCGATTTGGGTTATTCTTATCTGCCAAACCCAGGCATTAGTGTTTTAAACAACAAGCTATTGAGAACATGGGGACTGGGTGTAGATATCATAACATTTTATGACGTAGTCATTAGATTTGAATACACCTATAATCAATTGGGTGAGCGTGATTTGTTCTTTCATAACCAAACTGATTGGTAGTTTTTTTTGTTGAAATACATTTTTTAGAAATAAAAACAGCTTGTTTTCTGCTATTATAAAAAGGGGGTGAAAAAAAATGGATTGACGTAAAATAATCATCCTTGTAAATCAAAAGTTTAATTTTTGATTTACAAGGATGATAAACGTAGATAAATTCAAATTCAATCATTTATAATTTCATTTTAGCTTTGACAAATACTTTTTTATAAATACCCTCAAGCCACAAATTATCACCTCGTCTTTGGTTTTATATTCTTCGGTATCGGGTACTATCACAAAGTTCTTTTTGGTCCCCAGGTCTTCAATGCTTTGGAAATATCCTTTGCTGATGGATGGTGCGTTGCTTAGTTTTATTTCGGCACAGGCAATGGGTGTGATACCCTTTACAAACACCACATCACACTCTGCACCTGCCTGGGTCCGGTAATAATATAATTTGATGTTGTTGGGTATCAACTGGTGCAACTGCTCCACCACGTAACCCTCCCAGGAAGAGCCAACCACAGGGTGGCCTTTCAGGCTGTTGATATTGGGTAAGTCGCATAGGTTGTGAAGCAGGCCGCTGTCGCGGATATATACTTTAGGGGCTTTTACCAATCTTTTGCCGGCATTGATATAAAATGCTGGCAGCCGGTGCACCAAAAATGCACCTTCCAGAAAATCAACATAGCGGTTGACGGTTGGGGCAGAAACACCCAAAGAACGGGAAATTATTTCTGCATTCCAGGTGCTGCCATTTACATGCGCCAACATGCTCATAAGCCTGCTGATGGTGGATTGTGAAAGGGCAACACCAAACAGGCTGCCTAGGTCTCTTTCTATATAGCTTCGTACAAAACCGCTCATCCACGTCATGGCTGCGGTGTCTGACCGGGCAAGCAAAGCACCGGGAAAACCACCCCTGAACCAATGCTTGTTTAGTTTGGATTTTTCTGGCAATTCAGACAGGTTGATGGGCGAAAGTTCCTGGTATGCTATGCGGCCTGCCAAAGATTCCGAAACACCTTTTACCAATTGCGGCGAAGCACTGCCAAGCAAAATAAACCTGCTATTAACCCTTTTGGCATCTATTGCGGAGCGCAATACGGAAAATATTGAAGGCATCGTTTGCACTTCGTCTATGATAATACATTTGTCATCATTTTCTGTAAGAAAGGTGTAAGCATCTTCCAGTTTTCGGTAGTCAAGCGGGTTTTCAAGGTCAAGATAAAGGGTATTTTTTTTTTGGATGTCGGCTATTTGTTTTGCCAAAGTGGTTTTGCCCACCTGTCTTGCACCAAGAATCGCAACAGCCGGAAATTCTTTCAAATTGGCTGTTATTTCAGCCTGCAAAAATCGCTTTATCATGACTTAAAGGTAATCAGTATCCTAGTAAATCAAAAATTTAATTTTCGATTTACTAGGATAACAAACGTAAAAAATACAAATTCACTCAATCTTAATTTAATTTTAAAAATTGTATTTTCCCTTTTTAAAGTCTCTTTTTAGATTGCCCTACGCTGATCCATCCTTAATTTTCGTTTGATGGGCACAAACATGCAATTATTGGGTTTCAAAAAAAAAGCAGAATATAGGATGCGGAACCCCTTAATTTCATACTAATTTTTTTGGCTAAATTTGTTTATAAATTCAAACAGACAAATAGAAAAACATCATTCTCAAATAGATTTTTAAAACCTTTTTTATGAAAACAGAATTATTGTCACTTCCGGGCTACAGGCTGTGTGAGTACTTGTTGGTCTTGAAACCAAGTGAGGACTTGATAGAAAAAATGACGAAAATAAAAGCAGATTTCTATGAAAAATACAAAGCTGAATCGGCCAAATGGGGTAAGCCCTATATAGCATTGGTTAAATTTTCGCAGTTGCAAATGATGGAAGAGAGATTAGTGAATAGAATAAAAATGATAGCTATGTCACTTCCTGCTATTAAAATTGAACTTAAAGATTTTGGCAGTTTTCCTACGCATACCATATACATAAACGTAGAAAGTAAAACAACTGTACAACAACTCGTAAAGCAAATAAAACCTGCACAATCGCTAATGAGAACGCAGGATAAGAAAGCCCATTTTATGGATAACCCCCATATGGCAATAGCCCGGGGCTTGTCGCCAACCCAATATGAAGAAGCATGGCTTGAGTACAGCCACACACATTTTACGGGAAAGTTTATCGCAAATAGCCTTTTATTACTACGCCGGCCAGAGGGTACTAAACCTTACCATACCATACAATCATTTGACTTTATGAATATGCCTGTAGTTACCACACAGGGTAGTTTATTTTAAAAAATTTTTAGTGAAAATTTATTCCCCATGTCAGAAATTATAGATGAACAGGATGAAAATCAATCTTCTTATCTCAAAGGCAGAGGTGCACAGTTTAATCCACGCAATAAATTTCTGAAAAATGAAAGAATAAAAGAACACATAGAAGGCATAGATGAATGGACAGAAAAAAATGTAGCTACTCAATATTTAGTAGACAATGCAAAGGGCATTGTAAACAAAGTAGAAAGCCCCGATGTTGGTATGATGTACAGCATGAACCCATACCAGGGTTGTGAACATGGTTGTATATACTGTTATGCCCGCAATTCTTTTGAGTACTGGGGTTACTCTGCAGGTCTTGATTTTGAACGTAAGATTATTGTTAAGAAAAATGCCCCGGAATTGCTTCGCAAGTTTCTAATGAATCCTAAATGGGAATGCGCTCCAATTAGCCTTAGCGGCAATACTGATTGCTACCAACCTGCAGAACAAAAGTTTAAACTAACAAGAGGTTTGCTTGAAGTTTGTAATGAATTTAATCAGCCTGTTGGCATGATAACCAAAAATGCCGGAATGCTAAGAGATAAAGAGTTGTTAATTGAAATGGCAAAAAAAAGATTGATTTCAGTATTGGTATCCATAACATCATTCAATGAAGACCTGCGGAGGGTCATGGAACCAAGGACAACTACAGGTAAGCAAAGATTAAAATTAATAGAAGATTTGAGTTCTGCCGGTGTAAGAATGGGAGTAATGCTTGGGCCTATGATACCCGGCCTTAATGACCATGAAATGCACAATATTATAAAGGCTGCAAGCAATGCAGGGGCTACCTTTTCTGCGTATACCTTTATCAGACTGAATGGAACAATCAAACTGATATTTCATGATTGGCTTTACAAAAACTTTCCCGACAGGGCAGATAAGGTTTGGCATATGATAGAGGCTAGCCACGGGGGTAAAGTAAACGATAGCGAATGGGGAAGGCGTATGCGGGGTAGCGGCAATATAGCAGAAATGGTTGCCCAACAATACAAAAAATACACCCATAAATATGGGCTTAACCACGAAAGACTGGAACTGGATTGTACACAATTCAAAAGGCCCGGCTCACAAATAAGTTTGTTTTAGTGCTTCAATAATAACTTTGACAATGGTGAATTTGCACCACACATTATTAAACTTTATTTTGAAATTTTAAAATCCAGGTGAACATTTTGAAGCCTAGTTTTTGAAAATATTAAACAATGAAGTAGCAGGTTCTAAGGTAATGGGGTGGCATAAATTTTACAATCTTATCATTTTTGCTTGCTTCCATAATTTTTTCAATGTACTTTGCTGTATTGATTTTTAACCTGAAACCGGTTTCATGAAATATTTTCTTTTTTTTCTTTTTTGTTTAGGGTTTACCATAATGTCATGCAATAGCAATAAGAACAAAACCCAAAACAAGCCACCACAACCACCCCCAATAGTAGATGTAATGGTCGCAACATTTACTTCCGTTGGAAACACAATTGAAGTAAATGGAACTGTTGTACCCGATGAATTTGTAGAATTGCATCCTGAAATCAGCGGCATACTTACTTATTTGAATGTAAGTGAAGGCAATTGGGTTAATAAAGGAACAGTTATAGCAAGAATCAACAACAGCGATTTAACATCACAGTTAAGCAAGCTAAAAGTTCAGCTTGACCTTGCAAAAACAACAGAGCAACGTTACAAAAAACTATTAGACATCAATGGTATTAACCGTGCAGATTATGATGTAGCGCTTAATCAGGTTAATAGCCTGCAAGCAGACATAAATGCTCAACAGGTTTATATAGGTAAAAGCATTGTTAAGGCTCCCTTCAGCGGAATTGTTGGACTTAGACAAATAAGTCCGGGTGCTTATGTCAGCAACACGACTATCCTTGCTACCATTCAAAAAGTTGACAAGCTTAAGATTGATTTTTCTTTACCAGAAGAATATGCAGGAACTATTTCAAAAGGAAAATTGGTGACGGTAAAAATAAATGATGATACTACAAGCCAACTAAAAGCAAGAGTAATTGCAATAGAACCACAGGCAAATGCTACAACACGCAATATTATGGTAAGAGCACTTCTTGAGAACGGAAAAGCAAACCCGGGCTCCTTTGTAAAAGTTTTGATAGAAAATGCCAACAACAATAAAAGCGTATTAGTTCCTACAAGTGCCATTATACCCGAAGATATCAGCAAGTCTTTGGTAACTGTTAAAAATGGCAAAGCAGTTTATGTAAAAGTTGAAACAGGAGATAGAGCGGCGACAAGCATAGCTATTACAAAAGGCCTGGCAGAGGGAGATACTATTGTAGTAACAGGGGTATTATTTACCAAACCCAATGCACCGGTTAAAGTGAGAAGTATAAAAAAGTTAGCGGATTTTGATTAATAAATATTGAAGGAACCTATTGAAAAGAAATTATCACACTTATGAAATTATCAATCCGCAAAAGATAGCATGAATATATCAGAATTATCTTTAATAAGGCCGGTTCTGGCTACAGTTTTGAACATTGCAATTATTGTATTTGGAATTGTAGGATTTACATTTCTTGCAGTGAGAGATTACCCTGCCATAGATCCTGCTACGGTTTCAGTACAAACCACCTATACTGGTGCTAATGCTACTGTCATTGAAAACCAGGTGACAGAACCGCTTGAAAAACAAATAAATGGCATATCAGGAGTTAGAAGCATTTCGTCGGTCAGCAGCATTGGCAGCAGCCGCATTACTGTAGAATTTAACCTTGATGTTAATCTTGAAACGGCTGCCAACGATGTTAGAGACAAAGTAAGTCAGGCTCAAAGAAATTTACCACAGGATATAGATGCACCTCCTGTTGTAAGTAAGGCAGATGCCAATGGAGACTTTATAATACTACTTGCTATACAAAGCTCCAGTAAGGGTCTGATGGAACTTAGTGAATATGCTGAAAATGTGTTGCAGCAGCAAATGCAAACAATAAATGATGTAAGTGCCGTAAACATTATTGGACAGAAAAGGCCTGCAATGCGTATTTGGCTAAAGCCAGAAAAACTTACCAGTTATAACATATCATACAGTACCATTCAAAGTGTGCTTAATAAAGAAAATGTAGAGTTACCTGCAGGCAAAATTTATGGCAACAACACAGATTTAAGCATTAATACGCTGGGCCGGTTATCAACTGAAGAAGATTTCAACAACCTTATTTTAAGACAAGATGTACAGGGAATTGTAAGACTAAGAGATGTAGCTAAAGTAGAAATATCGGCGGAAAATCTGGAACAAACCTGGAAGTATAATGGAACCTATGCAATTGGTTTAGCTGTAGTACCACAGCCGGGTGCCAATTACATTAAAATAGCCAATGAATTTTACAAAAGACTTGATGAAATTATTAAAGCCAACAAGTCTGACATTTCCTTTAAAGTACTAATTGACAATACAAAAGATGTTCGACGTTCATTGCTTGAAGTCGAGGAAACATTGGCCATATCGTTTGGTCTTGTAGTATTGGTTATATTTTTCTTTTTTAGAAATTGGTTAATAGCCATACGTCCTTTAATTGACATACCTATCTCGTTAATTGCTACATTTTTCATCATGTACCTTGCAGGGTTTTCTATCAATGTACTTACACTGTTGGGTATTGTTTTGGCTACAGGTTTGGTAGTAGATGATGGCATTGTGGTTACCGAAAATATTTTCAGAAAACTGGAAGAAGGATTGTCTATAAAAAGGGCTGCATTGGAAGGAAGTAAGGAAATCTTCTTTGCGGTTATTTCCACCTCGGTTACTCTGGCGGTTGTATTCTTACCAGTGATTTTTTTACAAGGATTTACCGGTAGTTTATTCAAGGAGTTTGGTGTAGTTGTAGCTGCGGCAGTACTTATTTCTGCATTTGTTTCCCTTACTATAACTCCTGTACTCAATGTATTGCTTACAAAGAAAAACAGCGGTCATGGCAAGTTTTATGAAAGGACTGAACCATTCTTTCGCAATATGGAAAATGGATATAAAAACGTACTCACCGGATTTCTAAAAGTGAGATGGCTTGCATGGATTATTGTTGGTATTTGCAGTGTTATCATCTACCTTATTTTTTCAACTATACAAAGCGAACTCGCACCGCTTGAAGATAAAAACAGTGTGCGTTTCTCCATTACCGCACCTGAAGGATCAAGTTATAATTTCACAAAAAAGGCAGGCGAAAAAGTTGCCAATTTTCTCTACGATTCAGTAGCTGAAAGAGATTTTACTTTTGTTGCTGTTCCGGGTTTTGGAGGTACAGGTTCTAATACAGGGTTTGCCCGTTTGGGCTTAGTTAAACCAAATGAAAGGAACCGTTCTCAAAATGAAATTGTAAATGACTTAAATAAAAAGCTCCCACGGTTTAATGACCTTAGAATATTTGCTATACAGGAACAAACTATTTCGGTGGGCTTGGGTTCAAGGGGATCATTACCCGTTCAATTTATTCTTCAAAATCTTGATTTTGAAAAATTAAAAAATGCGCTTCCAAAATTTTTAGAGGAAGCAAGAAAAGATAAAACATTTCAAAACGTAGATGTAAACCTAAAATTCAATACGCCACAATTAACCCTTTCAGTTGACAGGTTAAAAGCTCATGACCTCGGTCTTTCAATCAGCGATGTGGCAGGGGCGGTTCAGGCGGCATTTAGCGGAAGAAGGCTTTCTTACTTTATCATGAATGGTAAACAATACCAGGTAATAGGTCAGGTGGAGCGATCTGAAAGAAGCCAACCTGCTGATATAGAAAAGTTGTACGTAACCAATGCAACTGGTCAAAGTATTCCATTATCTTCTGTAGTTAAGCTGGAAGAAAACAGTATGCCATCCAACCTATATCATTACAATAGGTTTAAGTCTGCAACAGTTTCTGCATCTTTAGCCGAAGGCAAAACAATTGGTGATGGAGTTAAAGCCATGCAATTGATAGGAAAAAAAGTTTTGGATGAAAGTTTTCAAACAGATCTTAGTGGGCCTTCAAGAGATTTTGTAGAAAGCAGCTCCAATACAGCATTTGCATTTTTCCTTGCATTGGGACTAATATATTTGGTTCTTGCAGGTCAGTTTGAAAGTTTTCTTGATCCATTTACCATAATGATTACTGTACCATTAGCATTGTCAGGGGCTCTTATAAGTCTTTGGCTATTTGATCAGACATTGAATATATTTTCCCAAATTGGAATGATTATGTTGATTGGGTTGGTAACTAAAAATGGTATTCTCATAGTTGAGTTTGCCAATAAAAAAAGGGAGCAGGGAATGAGCAAACTGCAAGCTGTAACAGAAGCTGCACAACAAAGATTAAGGCCAATACTTATGACCAGTCTTGCTACTGCATTAGGAGCATTGCCAATAGCATTGAGCCTTGGCGCTGCATCAACAAGTAGAAAGCCTTTGGGAATTGTGATAGTTGGTGGAATAATATTTTCGCTTGTTCTTACGCTTCTTGTAATTCCGGCAGTGTACACCTACATTGCAGGTAGTCATAAAAAAGATGTCAATAAAGAATACGATGAACAAGTTGCTCTGAAAAATGAGCAGGGAATTCTCCCAAATGAATCATAGTTTACTGATTAATGAAACAGTGTATCACATTTTTAATTTTAATTACCATGGGTTTTACAACCCATGCGCAATATAGTATTAGCAGTACTTACGGAAGGTTGACCCTTACGCAGGCTATTGCCATAGCATTAGAAAATAATCTGGACATAAAAATTGCCAGGAACAATTTTGAATCCAGCATTATCAATAACCATATAAGTATAGCAGGTGGATTGCCTGAAGTAACAGCAAGTGCAAACAACAACAGAACCCTTACTAACCTGACACAGGAAATAAGTAATGGCACTAAAATCCAACGCAATAATGTTGCAAACAATTCTATTGCAGCAAACATAACAGGTACCTATCTTTTATACAATGGAATGCGGGTGCAGTTTACAAAAGCAAGATTAGATGCCCTGCAAAAACAAAATGATGTATTGATAAATGTTCAGGTGCAAAATGTGATTGCAGATGTAATGGTTAAGTACTATGATATAGTTAGGCAACAAGGCTATATAAAAACAATCAAAGAAGCACTAGCGGTAACTCTTCAGCGAAAAAGAATAATAGAAATAAAGCAAAGTGTTGGACTTGCAAATAATGCCGACCGTTATCAGGTCATGTTGGATTCAACTGCCAATATTCAGGATTTACTTTCACAACAGAATATTCTTGACCAATCAAAAGCAGATCTTATGAACCTGCTTGTTAGAAAACCTGATAGCTCATATACCATTAGTGATACGATAATTGTAGATACTACCATTAATATTGATACAATAAAGCAACGATTACAACTAAACCCAACTATTTTATCTGCAGGGGAGCAAATAAAAATTAATGAGCTAATCGTAAAAGAAATCGGGGCACAGCGTTATCCTTCGGTAATGCTAAACGGCGGTTATAGTTTTAACCGCAACAAAAATGGCGCAGGACTTACATTACTCAATCAGACCACCGGGCCATTTGTTGGAGTTGGGATAAATGTTCCCATCTTCAATGGAGGTATCGTGAAAAGACAACAACAAGTTGCTAATATAAACACAATCAACGCAAAGAATACAACGGAACAATTATTGAATACACTACTGGCGGGAGTTGTAAAAACTTATCAATCATACAAGAATAGTTTGCAACAAATAAAGACTGAAAGGGAAAATAACATTATTGCTGCTGCACTTTTAGACCTTGTGTACAAAAGATATGAGTTGGGTGTGGGCACTATAATAGATTTAAGAACTGCTCAACAGAGCTACGTAGAAGCCGGCTTCAGATTAGTTAATTTATCCTATGCTGCTAAAGTTGCAGAGGTTGAATTGAAACGATTAGCAAGTTTACTTCCTTAATTATAAAGCACTTTCTTAAAACATGACTTTTATCAGTTACCGAATTGAGACTACTCATACTATATATCAGGCAATGGGTTGTAATTTGTAGACAAAGAAAAACTTATGATAATTCACATACATGATAATTTAACTATCGCTGACTTGCAGGAAAGATTTACAAAATGCTTTCCAAATTTGAAAATTGAATTTTATTCAAAACCTCACCATTACAAAGAACTTACTCCTGAAAATTTGATGTACAAGAGTGATGAACTTATTGGTAATCTTAAAAAAGATTTTGATCAGGGTGAACTTGAAATTAAATCCTGGGACAAAGCTTTTAATTTAGAAAAGTCTTTAAGAGATAAATTTGGTCTTAATGTACAGGTCTTTAGAAATGCAAATGGCAAATGGCTACAAACTTCAGAAACAGATAAATACACACTGTCTGAACTAAATGAAATGAGTCAACAGGACATGCCCGATAATGGAACACCATTGGGCGAGCCCATTGACCTATTTGATTCGGAATAAGACTCACTTAAACTATTTCCAAACCTCAATAATTATAATTTTAAATTTATAGCTATGCTATACAATCACATTTATGAAAATTCTCTTTTACAGTTCCAAGGCATTTGAAATCCCATATTTACAAAAATCAGCACCACAAAATCTGGAAATAAATTTTATAAAACAAGCACTATCAACCTCTACAACATCATTGGCTAAAGGCTACGATGCAGTATCCATTTTTGCAGGAGATGATGCATCGGCAGAAGTTATTCATCTCTTAGATAAAGAAGGGGTAAAATTTATTGCAATTAGAGCTGCCGGATATGATAATGTTGCAATAGCTGATGCTGAACAAGCGGGGATTAAGGTTGCAAATGTACCTGAATATTCACCTTATGCAATAGCAGAACATACTGTTGCAATGATGCTTGCACTAAATAGAAAATTAATTACTGCAAATGAACAGGTGTGTAAACACAATTTCATGGTAGACAATTTGGTTGGATTTGATCTGCACAAAAAAACGGTAGGCATTATAGGAACAGGTAAAATTGGTAGAATTGTTGCTCATATTATGAATGGTTTTGGCTGCAAAATATTAGCGTATGACAAAGAAGAAAACGAGAATATTATAAGTAAATACAACGCAACTTACACAGACCTAAACAATCTTTGTAGTTCATCTGATATTATCACAATACATGTTCCATTAAATGAACATACACGATATATGATTGATGCAAAACTCATTTCCATAATGAAGAAAGGGGTAATGATCATTAATACATCCCGGGGAGGAATTGTAAAAACGGCTGATGTAATAAATGGGCTTCAAACGGGACAAATTGGAAATTATGGAATGGATGTTTATGAACATGAACGAGGGGTATTCTTTTATGATTATTCAGAAAAAGAATTGAAAGACGAAATGCTAAAAACATTAATCAATCATCCTAATGTATTGGTTACTCCACATCAGGCATTTGCTACAAACGAAGCTTTAACCAATATTGCAGATACCACTTTTGAAAATCTGATAGCATGGGGTAATGGTAGCAATGCATTACATGAAATTACAATTACCCATGTTTAATAATAACGTTTAATAGACATTTTATTTCAATGATTAAATAGCATGTACCTAATTACAACCATTACACTTAACCCGTGTATTGACAAAAGCACAAAAATTCCATTACTCATTCCGGAGAAAAAAATGAGGTGTTCGGCACCTACATTTGAACCGGGTGGAGGTGGAATAAATGTAGCAAGAGTCTTAAACAGGTTTGGTTGCAATACACTTGCTGTTTATCCGGCGGGTGGATATTCAGGAAAATTTTTAACACAGTTATTATCTAAAGAAAATATTCCTTCCTTATTTATAGAAACTACCAGTCATACCAGAGAAAACTTAATAGTATTTGAAGAAACTACCGGCAACCAATACCGCTTTGGAATGCCGGGTGCACCACTTCAGGAAAATGAATTTTTACAATGCCTCAAGGCTGTAGAAGAGTCTGCATCAGAGTTTATAGTTGTAAGCGGAAGTCTTGCACCACAGCAATCTCTGGATGCAATTGCAACAATAGCAATGAGAGCTAAACAATTAAACAAAAAGCTTGTGGTAGACACTAGTGGCCCTTCCATTAAAGCTGCATTAGAAATTGGTGTATTTATGATAAAACCAAACCTAAGCGAGTTAGGCGTTTTACTTGGCAAGGAAGCAAACTTAGAAACAGCCGGAACATTGGCAAAAGAAATTGTTGAAAAGGGTCAATCTGAAAATGTAATTGTATCGCTAGGAAAAGCAGGTGCACTTTTGGTAACCAAAGATCAGCAAATTCAATACACTCCACCAGCAGTACAAACCAAAAGCACAGTGGGTGCAGGCGACAGTATGGTTGCGGGTATATTATTTCAACTTGTTAATGGATGGGCTATTGCAGATGCTGTTAAATTTGGAGTAGCTTGTGGCACTGCCGCAACCATGAACCCGGGTACAGAGTTATGTCACAAAGGAGATGCAGAAGAACTATTTTCCAGGATTACAACTCTTTAGTTTGTTTGGCATCCTTAAAAAAATTGCTGCAAACTGTTCTGAAAAAATAATTATGACGAAGCTTTTATTTATTTTACTCATTTTCATTTTAAACAATTCTTTTGGGCAAATCATACCGGATAGAGCGTTGCAATTCCGTGATGCCGATTCTTCTATTCAAAATTACCAACTGGGAACAACTCTGTTTTATCAATTAAACAACAATAAATTAGCGTGGGTAGGTAAAGACAATAGTGGTGTTAGAAATGATCTTTGCTCCATTTTCTCATACGCAAAACAATTAGCGTTGAAAGATGATAAATTCACTAACCCTTATTGTAAGCTACAAGAATTACAATTATCATCTCTTGACGACAGCATAAAATTAGACATGAAAATAACAAATGCTGCAATACTATTTTTAAAAAACCTACGGTTTGGAAATGCATCTCCGGAATTTAGTTATAAAGGGCTATCTTATCAACCTGATTATATTCAGATTGCAGAATTATTAGCGCAATTCTACCATAAAAATAAGTTGAAAGATCTGTTAGCTTATTTAGAACCAACTGCATTAGAATATGTTAATGCTAAAAAGCTATTCAATCAATTTCAACAGATATCATATCAAAAACAATTTTCAGAAATCTTTGTAACTTCTACTAAAGTAGACAACAAAAATCTTTCACTATTAAATAAGTTGAGGCAGTTGGGTATAGTAGAAAGTATAGGTAATATAAACCAAAATGTGCTTGTACAAAAAGTCCAACAAGCTCAAAAATTATTTAACCTACCACCTTCAGGACTCCTTGATCAATCCACTTTAAAAGCAATTAACCTTCCTCTTAAAAACAGATTAGAGGAACTAAGGAATGCCATAGATAACATTAAATGGATAGGAGAAAAAAGAAAAACAAATATTGTGGGTATTGTAAATATCCCGTCTGCAAATTTGTATGTTTATCAAAATGATACCTTGGCAATTTACTCAAAAGTAATTGTTGGTAAACCATCAACTAAAACACCAACATTAAGTAGTAAGGTTGCTGAAGTTGTTATTTATCCTTATTGGAATGTACCACAAAAAATTGCCCGGAGGGAATTACTTCCTGCTATAAAAAGAAATATTGGTTATCTGGAAAGAAATAATTTTCAGGTACTTAATAGTGATGGGAAATTAATGAACCCATATTCTATTAGATGGAGAAGGCTTAGTAGCAATTGGTTTCCATATACATTAAGACAATCCACAGGTTGTGATAATTCACTAGGCATTTTGAAATTTAATTTCAATAACCCATTCACTGTGTATCTGCATGACACTCCAAAAAAAGATGCATTTAATTTAAGTAAACGATTTTTGAGCCATGGTTGTGTCAGGGTAGAAAAACCAATAGAATTAGCCCGATTATTAATGGATACTGAGGCAAATTCACTGGACAGTCTTACCTATCAGTGTTTAAAAAAACAGGAACCAAAAATTATTCCTTTAATCAAACCCATGGATATTATAATTCTATACAACACCGCATGGTTTAATCAGGATGGGGAAATAATATTTTACGAAGATGTTTATTCTAAAAACCAAATGAAACCATGAATTGTGGTAATACAACCACTATTTCCTAACCATGCACAAATGGCGACTCCATAGAAGTTTCATATTTACCTGTCCGGTTGTTTAGTTTTATTCTAAATATTATCCCCTCTATAGTTTCTGAATCACTTGAAGTAAATGGCCAGTTTTTTCCAAGATGGGTTGTAATACTTGATGTAACTGGTAAATGTCTGTTCAACAACAATTGTAAAGCGGCTTTGTATTCCTCCTTGTCAACAATTTCCTCATATCTTCCCCAGGCTATTACGCTTTGCCAGTTACCCATATTCTTTATATCATCAACCTCAAAACAAACTTCAGGATTTTTACGCATTGCGTCTACCTTAAGCCCTTCAAATGTGTGTGCATAAATACTATTTCCTTCAAATGCATAGCTAATGGGAACTATGTAAACTTTACCATCCAATGAGCAACCTATACGCCCAACTACTTCATTTTTAAGAAGTTTATCTATTTCAATTTCAGAAAGATTACCTATCATACTTTTTTTTCAAAAGTAATCCGCGGTGTCTGCTAAATCTGTGACAGAGATCAACAATGAAGCTGACATTTGTCATAAAATACTGCAATAAAATAAGGTATAAGTTATTTTAAAGCTTATCGGTTTCAGTTTTTTTCTCCTTAACTCATATTTAAACATGACATAAATCATGTTTAAAGAATGCATAACCTAATATTTTTGCCATTAACAATTTTCACATCTCTTAGCGGTAATAGAAAATTTAAAAAAAGGTTCGCAGTTATGTTTGATACACAGATGACAATAAGTGAAATCGTCCAGTCAGATTATAGGACTGCTGATGTTTTCAAGAGTTATAATATTAACTATTGCTGTAGCGGTAGAATTTCTTTGGAAGAAGCTTGCAAAATAAAGGGTATTGATACAGAGACTATTCTACATGATATAGAGGGAGCAACACGAAATATAAACCTGCCAAACAATCTTGATTTTGCATCATGGAATATAGATTTTCTAATAGACTATATCATTAATGTACATCATGGGTATCTTAAACTTGCTCTGCCTCAATTAGAGTTGCGTTTAGTAAGTTTTGCTACAGGCCATGCAAAAAAGTATCCTGAACTTGCAATCATACAGGATACATTTATGAAATTGTTACCCCTGTTATATTCTCACAATCTACACGAAGAAGAGGTCATTTTCCCCTACATTAAGCAGATATATATTGCAAACCGAAGGAAGGAAAGCTATGCCAATCTTTTTGTAAAAACACTGCGCAAACCTCTTGATAATATTGACATGGAGCACTCGAAAATAAGTAAATTATTAGAGCGTTTAAAGACGGACACAAATAATTACACCTTTCCGGAAAAAGCTTGTACTAATCATCAGGTACTTTATCATAAATTGAAAGAACTTCATACAGATATGGTTCAACATAAACATCTTGAAAAGAATTTGCTTTTTCCAAAAGCTATTGCAATAGAAATGGAATTACTCCAACTCTAAAACAACCCTTAAGTTTGCATAAATCAATAGCTAATGCAATTTGATATTGTCCACCTTACTTCTTTGTTTGAAAACGCTACAGAGGGGCTGCTTGTAACAAATAACAGTGGTGATATTATACTGGTAAACCCTTCTGCCTGTCGCATGTTTGGTTACCAGCAAAATGAATTGCCCGGTCAAAAAATTGAAATTTTAATTCCTTCGCAATTTAAAAACGACCATGTAAATCTTAGGGATGGATTTTATCAAAATCCCCACAACAGGGTTATGGGACATGGCCGGGATTTGTTTGCACAAAAAAAAGATGGTTCCAGTTTTCCTGTTGAGGTTAGTCTTAGCACTTACCTTCGGGAGGATAGTAGATATGTTATAGCTTTCATAGTTGACATTACCCATAGAAAGGAGATTGAGAAAAGCATGGTTGATCAGCAATTGCAATTGGAGAAAATTACCAATGAAATGCGAAAACTTAATGCTGAATTGGAAGCGAAGGTTGAAGAGCGAACAATTATATTGAAAGAAGCCTTACAACGGCTTGAGCAATCGCAGAGTGAATTAAATATGGCGTTGAACAAGGAAAAACAACTCAATGAAATAAAAAGCAGGTTTGTTTCCATGGCCAGTCATGAGTTCAGGACACCTTTAAGTACCGTTTTGTCGTCGGCCTCATTAATTAGTAAATATACCATCACCGAAGACCAGGATAAAAGAAACCGGCACATTGAAAAGATTAAAGGATCTGTAAAGCATTTAAATGATTTACTTGAAGACTTTTTATCTCTTGGCAAGTTAGATGAAGGCAAGGTAGGTACCACATTTGAAGAATTTAATCTGAATGAATTACTTGCGGATATTATTGCAGATATGAATGGCTTGCTCAAAGATAACCAGGAAATTCTCTACACATTTTCCGGCATAGAAGTAATAGAAAGTGATAAGAAGCTTGTTCGAAATGTTGTAATCAATCTTATCACTAACGCTATTAAATTTTCTGATGAAGGGTCATCAATATTTATTAACAGTTCTGTACTGGAGAATGTTACAGTTTCTGTCAGGGATCAGGGTATAGGCATTTCAGAAGAAGACAGGGTGCATTTATTTTCATCATTTTTCAGGGGAAAGAATGCATTTAATATACAAGGCACCGGCCTTGGTTTACATATTGTAAAGCGCTACATTGATTTGTTAGGGGGTACCATAAATCTTGAAAGCGAAATCGGAAAGGGAACTAACATTACTTTCACACTGGTACCAAAACATTTATAACATGGAAAAGTCTGTACTTGTAATTGAGGATAACAACGACATTAGAGAAAATACCGCAGAAATACTTGACCTGGCAGGCTATAAGACATTTACCGCAGAGAATGGAAGGAAAGGTGTTGAGATAGCCATAAGGGAAATTCCTTCGGTAATAGTTTGTGATATAATGATGCCCGAATTAGATGGTTATGGGGTTTTGCATTTGCTAAGAAAAAATGATAGTACACAAAATATCCCTTTCATTTTTCTTACAGCAAAAACCGAAAGAAGCGATTTTAGAAAAAGTATGGAAATGGGCGCAGACGACTACATTACCAAACCTTTTGATGATATTGAACTCTTGAATGCTGTAGAAACCCGCTTAAAAAAGTCCGCTATTCTGGAACAAAAATATCCCGCATCATCCAGTGGTTTATCTCAGTTTTTAAAAGATTTAAAAACTGCAGGTCTTGTTGAAAAGCTTTCCGAGGAATATGAGGTGCAAAGCTATGATAAGAAACAAGTGCTATATATGGAGGGAAAAAGACCCAGATATTTGTACTACCTTATGAAAGGAAAAGTAAAAGGTGTTAAAGTAAACGATGAAGGGAAAGAATACATAACCAATCTATATTCCGATGGGGATTTTATTGGGTATACAGCATTGATAGAAGATAAAAATTACGATGATAGTGCTACAATCTTAGAGGATGCTGAAATTCTTCAAATATCTAAAGATGATTTTTTACAAATGATATATAGCGATATAAGTATTGCATCTAAATTTATTCATATTATTACCCAAAACGTAAAAGAAAAAGAAGATCGGCTTTTAGACCTTGCATATAGCTCGTTACGTAAAAGAATTGCTAAAGCATTGGTTGACATCGTGGCTAAGTTTAACTTAAAGGAACAAACCTCACCAATTGAAATTTCAAGAGAAGATATTGCCCATTACGTAGGAACTGCTACAGAATCGCTCATAAGAACCTTAAGCGATTTTAAATCTGAAAAACTAATTGATATTAAAACAGGCAAAATAATTGTCAATAATGTTGAAAAGTTAAAAAACCTACTTTATTGATCATTTATCCCCTTTCCTGATTTAAATCTTGCAAAGAGTTTACAAAAGTCATGTTTTCAGGCAAATGCAGTTTTTAATTTAGCTAAATGAAAACTGAAGTTGTAAACCCGTTGTTGGTAAAAAAATATAACCAATCTGTACCACGTTATACAAGTTACCCAACAGTACCTGTTTGGAAAACTGAACCCGATACGGAGGCGTGGTTTTCAACATTTAAGAGTGCATTTGAAAGTCAAAATTATATAAATGGTATTTCGCTTTACATCCATCTTCCATTTTGCGAATCGCTTTGTACTTACTGTGGATGCAATAAAAAAATTACCACCAACCACTCCGTTGAAGATGAATACATAGCTGCAATTGAAAAGGAATGGTTGCATTATAGAAAGTTAATGAATCAAACGCCTGTAATACGGGAAATCCATTTAGGCGGTGGTACGCCTACTTTTTTTTCTCCTAAAAATATAAAGCGACTTATAAATTTCATTAAGCGGGAAAGCATAATACACCCACATCATGAGTTTAGCATAGAAGGGCATCCAAACAATACAACACATCAACATCTCAAAACTTTATATGATGAAGGTTTTCGAAGAATAAGCTATGGGGTACAGGATAATGATGCAGAAGTGCAAAGGGTCATTAACAGGCACCAGCCATGGGAAAATGTTATTGCAGCTACAAACAATGCCCGTTCAGTAGGGTACAAATCGGTAAACTTTGATTTAATATACGGACTGCCCCGGCAAACAATAAAAAGTATAGAAACAACTATTAACCAGGTTTTAGAACTACACCCCGAAAGAATTGACTTTTATAGCTATGCTCATGTACCGTGGACAAGTAAAGCCCAGCGCTTGTTTGATGAGATTGATTTGCCTAAACCGGATGAGAAAATACATTTGTATTTAAAAGGAAAAGAGCTGCTGCTAAAGTATGGATATCGTGATATTGGGATGGATCATTTTGCACTACCCGGAGATGACTTGCATACCGCTTGGCAAAACGGGAACCTCCATCGAAATTTCATGGGGTATACCACACAGAATACCGGGTTGTTGATAGGCTTAGGTGTTTCGGCAATTAGTGAGGCTGGCAATGCTTATGCCCAAAATACCAAAACACTTCATGATTATTACGGAAGAATTAATGCTAATAAAAGCACTTTGCAAAGAACATATATCCTAAGCCAATTAGATGTTGATTTTAAAAACTATATTTTAAACATAAGCTGCAAAGGAACAACCACTTTTAAGACAGAAAATATGCAAGTATTAGAAGAATTTGTTTTCCCAAAATTAGCCGGACTAGAAAATGATGGTTTGATAAAATGGAATAGTAAAGGACTAAACCTTACAGAGCAGGGAAGAAATTTTATTAGGAATATTTGTAGCGCATTTGATCTTTATTTCCCACAAAATCAATCAAATAACCAGGTTTTTAGTAAAGCAATTTAATGAATACGGAGTGTCTGGGTATCATATTTTCCCGGTTATATAAAGACAAAATGAGCTTACCGGATTGATTTATCAAACCAGCAAACCCATTTTTAATTACTTTTCAGCAATCTTTTGGTTAATCTACGTTTACCATTTTATGAAACATGTAAACCAAAGCAAACATCATAAACAGGATACCCATAGCGGTAGTCATTTTGTTTTGACGTTTTCTCCATGTTCTCAAATGGCGAAAGTTGGTCATCTTTAGGTCAATTTTCGAATAATGAAAAAACTTGAGAGAATCCCAATATTTTTCATAGCTGAAGTACAAAACAGTTTTTACAAGAAATGTACTCAATAGCAACATAAGTAGAAGTTGCTCTAAGTCAACAATGTAATCACCAATGCTTTTCATAATAATTAAAAATTAAATTAATTAACGTAACTGGAACGGTTTATTTCTTTGAATATTGTATGTAAAGTAAATTTTGTGCCAAAATTTATTAACACTCTGAATTAGTATTTTAAAAATATATATTTATTCACATTTGTAAAATATTGATAAATTCTTTTTAAATCATAATTACATTTTTTCTTAGCAATGTGCTTACTACCTTTACTGCCTATGGATGATAAAAAAAAAGACTCAATAATTCCTACAATAAATGACGAGATTGAAGTGTTTGGTGCAAGGGTTCACAATCTCAAAAACATAGATATTTCTATTCCTAAGAATAAGCTGGTAGTTATTACCGGTGTTAGTGGAAGTGGTAAATCTTCATTGGCTTTTGATACAATTTACAACGAAGGGCAGCGTA
This sequence comes from Segetibacter sp., assembly GCA_031373555.1. Classification (GTDB taxonomy): domain Bacteria; phylum Bacteroidota; class Bacteroidia; order Chitinophagales; family Chitinophagaceae; genus Segetibacter. Next base: position 129,549 of record JANMMU010000021.1, read on the forward strand.
GGTATATGGAAAGCTTTAGTGCTTATGCCCGTCAGTTTATTGGCGATATGGAAAGGCCCGATGTAGATAAAATTACGGGTCTTAGTCCCGTCATTTCCATTGAACAAAAAACTACCAATAAAAATCCACGATCAACTGTTGGTACTATTACAGAAGTGTACGATTTTCTTAGACTTTTATATGCAAGGGTAGGCGATGCTTATAGCTACAATACCGGCAAAAAAATGGTAAAATGGAGCGAGGAAGAAATAGTAGAAAATATATATTCCCGCTATAGCGGAAACAAAATTACACTCCTTGCACCTTTGATTCGTGGAAGAAAAGGTCACTACAGAGAATTGTTTGAAGATGTAAGGAAAAAAGGGTTTTTGAAAGTACGTATAGACGGTGAAATAAAAGACCTGAAAGATAAAATGCAGGTTGACCGTTACAAAATTCATGATATTGAGTTGGTGATAGACCGCCTGCAGGTTACACCTGATATGAAAGTCCGCTTAAGCCAAAGCGTACAAAAAACCCTGCAGCTAGGCAAAGACCTTATGTTTGTTGCGGCAGAACCTTCTTCAAAAGAATCTACAGAAGCAACCTCCAAATCTGATGTTCAAAAAAAGAAAAAATCTATAGAAAAAGCAGAAAAGAACAATGAACTTTTCTCCAATGATTCAGATAACAAATCAGCATCACCTTCAACTGATGTAAGTGTGGCACTTTACAGCAAACAATTAATGTGCGAAGACACCGGGTTAAGCTACGAAGAACCCTCGCCCAATGCATTTTCTTTCAATTCCCCGTATGGTGCATGCCCCGCTTGCAAAGGCCTGGGCAGTGTTCATCAGGTTAATATGGAGGCGGTTATTCCAGATTGGAGCAAGAGCATTAAAGAAGGGGCTATTGCACCACTGGGTGAAGAAAGGGAAGCATACATTTACAAACAAATAGTTCAGTTAAGCAAAAAGCATAAGTTCAGTGTAGATAAACCTGTAAAAGATCTTTCACAAACAGCACTCAATATTGTGCTGTATGGCAGAGAAGATGCAACAGAAGCTATGGAGTTGGAGGAAGCGTATGAATCCCTTCCGGGAAATATGTATGCTACAGAATACGAAGGCATCATAAACATGCTGAAACGTTGGTTCTCGGGCAGTAGCAGTGAGTCTTTGAGAGATTGGGTAGAAAAGTTTATGATACTAAAAAATTGCCCGTCTTGCAACGGTGCAAGATTAAAAAAAGAAAGTCTTTGGTTTAAAGTAGATGAAAAAAATATTGCTGAACTAAGCAATCTTGACCTTGATAAATTACAGGACTGGTTTGCCGGACTTGAACAAAGGTTGTCAAAAAAACAAAATCAGATTGCCAAAGATATTTTGAAAGAAATAAGAGAACGATTAGGCTTTTTACTCAATGTAGGGCTTACTTATTTATCCCTCAATCGTTCTTCTAAATCTTTAAGTGGAGGCGAAAGCCAACGCATAAGACTTGCCACGCAAATAGGTTCTCAACTGCAAGGCATCACTTACATCCTGGATGAACCAAGTATTGGGCTGCACCAAAGGGATAACCAACGATTAATTGTTGCCCTGAAAAATCTTAGGGATATTGGCAATAGCGTGCTGGTTGTAGAACACGATAAGGACATTATGCTGGCATCTGATCACCTCATAGACATTGGCCCCAAAGCCGGTAAGCATGGCGGACAAATAGTTGCACAAGGCAACCCGGAAGATGTGTTAAAATCCGGCTCGCCAACTGCCGATTATCTTAATGGAAAGAAAAGCATATCTGTACCTAACGAAAGAAGAGCAGGTAATGGAAATATTCTGGAATTAAAGGGCGTCATTGGTAACAATATTCATGGCGTAAATGTAAAATTCCCTTTGGGAAAATTTATTTGTGTTACAGGTGTTAGCGGCAGTGGCAAGAGTACACTTATTACCGAAACACTTTATCCCATCTTAAGCAAACATGCCTATAACAGTAAGATGGTACCTATGGAGTATAAATCCATTAGTGGACTAGAATTTATTGATAAAGTAATAGAAATAGACCAAAGCCCTATTGGCCGTACACCCCGCAGCAATCCGGCTACCTATTGTGGCTTTTTTACAGAAATAAGAACATTGTTTGCATCTATTCCCGAAGCTAAAATAAGAGGATATGCGGCAGGCCGTTTTTCTTTTAATGTAAAAGGTGGACGTTGCGATGTTTGCGAAGGTGGCGGAATGCGAACAATTGAAATGAATTTTCTTCCGGATGTTTATGTGCCGTGCGAAAAATGCAATGGCAAAAGATATAACCGCGAAACACTTGAAATACGATACAAAGGAAAATCAATCAGCGATGTATTGGATATGACAGTAGATGAAGCTGTTGAATTTTTTCAAAACATACACTACCTCTACCGAAAAATAAAAGTATTGCAGGATGTAGGTTTGGGTTACATTACATTGGGTCAATCGGCTGTAACGCTTAGTGGGGGTGAAGCTCAACGTGTAAAACTGGCAACAGAGCTGGCAAAAAAAGATACCGGCAAAACCTTTTACATTTTAGATGAACCTACTACAGGGCTTCATTTCCAGGATATACAACACCTTTTAGATGTACTCAACAAACTGGTTGACAGGGGCAATACCGTTTTGGTAATAGAACATAATATGGACGTAATAAAAGTTGCTGACCATATTATAGATTTAGGTCCCGAGGGGGGCGATGGGGGTGGCAAAATATTATTTGAAGGAACTCCTGAAAAACTGATTGGTATAAAAGCAAGTCATACGGGTAAATATTTAAAACCTGAACTATCTCATTAGCAATGCTAATCAAGGGTTTGCCCGTCATTGCGAACCTTGCGAAGCTTGGTGAAGCAATCTGCAGTTTAATGCTAATGGAGTTAATATTTATTTTGGTAGAATACCTTGTCTGGCTTGTAATGTACTTTTTATTGATTTAGAATTTTAATTCTTTAAACGAAAATTTACCCAACTTCAGATTAGCATTATTGGCTTCTTGTTTATTTTTTCAGCGTAATTCAACCATTTAGTTTAAAAATTGTTGTTTAATCAAACTCATATTAAATTGTCAAAAGTCTATTCACTCAAAACTGTTCAGTTCATACCTGCAACATTAGAAAAAACCTGGGATTTTTTCAGCAATCCTGCAAATCTTAAATTGATAACACCACCCGAAATGGGCTTTGAAATTAAAAGCCTGCATCATGGAGATAAAATGTATGCCGGACAAATTATAGAATATACAGTAAAACCTATGTTGGGTATTCCGGTTTATTGGATGACAGAGATTACACAAGTAAAAGATGGGCAGTTTTTTATAGACGAACAGCGTTTTGGCCCATATAGCCTATGGCACCATCAGCATCATTTCAAGCCTGTAGAAGGTGGCATAGAAATGACCGACATCGTTCATTATAAAATACCATTCTGGATTTTGGGTGATATTGCCAATGCCATTTTTATAAAAAATAAATTGAACCAGATTTTTGATTTCAGAAAAAAAATGGTAGATGAATTTGATTGGGCTACCCTCTAATACTATTGTATTACTTTAGATGCGGATTTTACATTTTTCCTGAAAATTTTGCATTCAGAATTATTATTCAAATTCTTCTCGGGAGAAATACTTTTCATCCTTCACCTCTTGAAAAGGTTTGAATGTAATTTCATTACTTCCTTACAAAAACTCATTTTTTATGAAGATAACATTGGTTCTTTCGGGGTCTTCATTCCTTTAAAAAAACAAGCTGAAACAGAGGTGAACTGGACAGAGGAAGAAATAGGTTTACTAAAAAGTGCGGTCCAGCCATCTGCTCAAAAACCCGGAAATGTAATGGATGGTATAGATTATCGCATTCAATATGATGATAAGAGTTTTGTTATTGACTGGCAAAAAATTCCCACAAAATACAAAGCAGTATTAGAAAAATTAAAAGGAAAGCTTACCGTTGAAAAAACTTAGGTTGAATTAACCCGGCATTCTCGAAATATATTTTTCAATTTCTTTTATCTGGTCAACCACCTGCTTGGTTGTAGGTTTTAGTGCCTTTGCCCTGCGGAAATAATCTTTTGCAGCCTTAAACTCTCTTTTATTTATAAAAATCTGGCACATGCTTAACAATGCAACCGCCTGACTTTCTTTATCAGGAATTCCTGCACGTAGCGCCTGCCTTACATAGCTTTCACCATTTTTCATATCACCTTTCTGTAGCGCCATCATACCTAATTGTAGTTTGTTGGCACCTTCAGCTTCGGGCATAGCAGATCCTATTTCAAGGCTTTTTTTCATGTGCTTTTCTGCTGAATCAAAATCCTGGTTCATCATAGCAAGGTTGCCTTTCAGGGTATAGTAAGTGCTACGGATAGGCTTATAAAGAATATTGGGGAACCAAATGGAATCCATTATCCTTTTTACTTCATCTATATTACCTTTCTCCATAGGCTCCTGAATAAGCCGCATAGGTCCTATAAAAAAATGACTGGCTAATCCTATAATACCTACAAAATACAGTATAAATGATGGCCAGAAACCTGCACTTACATTTACCCATATAGCTAGCGCAATTGCAACAAGGCTTAGATAAAATCTGTATTTGATAATAAGGTTGTAAAATTTCATAATAATCTAAAAATTGGCATGCGAAGATAAGCGGCTCAAAGCACAAAGAATATATTGAAAGAAAAGATTTGCAAAAGGTTAGCCTGAAATAATTATTTTTGCGCTCCTGAAAAATAAACCCCGGTTCTTTTTTCAACCGGTCTCATAGTTCAACGGATAGAATAGGAGTTTCCTAAACTCTAGATCCAAGTTCGATTCTTGGTGAGACCACAGGTAATGCAGGCTGAAAAGTCTGCATTATTTTTACTTTCCAATCCTCACATCCCCGGCCTTAATCATTTCACAGGTCAGTTTCACTTTTTCATCAAAATCATCAATGTCTTCGCTAATAAACAGGTAAGAATGTGCTAACCCATCTATGTTTGCATCCATTGCACTTGCGTGAATCTCATTTTGCAACTGATCATAGTATTCAGGCTGTGTAGCCACAAACACACCATTATATTCTGGATTATTGTCACGATCTCTTAAAAGCAATAAAATTTTTTCATTAGCTACCAAAGCATAACAACCCAACATTTTCCTAATTTTTGGCCGCACGGGATAAAGATATTTCAGCACAAAATCATAGGGTACTTTATAATTCATAGAATGGTTTTTACAAAAATAACTAAGAAAAATGTCGATGTCTCATAAATAATAGGTTTGCCATGACTCAACATAAACATGCTATAATTGTGTTTCTTTGTGGCTACATAAATAACCGCAAACAGGTTTCCCAAATATCAATTAAAATAATTGCAATGCTGATTTACAATGTGACTATAAAAATAGAATGGGGCATTTCTTCAGATTGGGTTGAGTGGATGAAAACCGTGCACATACCCGAAGTAATGAATTCAGGTTGTTTTATTAAGCATCAGTTTGTTAGGATATTGGAAATAGACGAAACTGATGGCCCTACATATGCCGTGCAATACTATGCTGACGGGTTAGCAAAATATAATCAATACATTCAGGAATTTGCGCCGCTTTTGCGGGAAAAAACTTTTGAAAAATGGGGTGCAAAATTTATTGCATTCAGAAGCCTGATGCAAATAGAAGAATAATGAATCTTAAAAATGCCAGATAAACATTTGTTTATTTTATTATTTATTGACTTTCCAAATTAGATTTAACATAATTAACTGCAAACTCGCATCAATAAAGGGTTTGTGTTGACTAGGTGTGAAAAATAAATTTGAGAAAAATGTTTGTAGATTGATAAAAGCTAATAAATTTGTTGGACTTTAAACTCAAACTAAAAATTTTACTATGAACAAAGCTGAATTGATCGCTAAGCTGTCTGAAGATGCAGAAGTAACTAAGACACAAGCCAACGCTATGTTGGATTCATTTATCTCCGCTGTTACCACTACACTTAAGAAAGGTGGAAAAGTAACACTTGTAGGTTTCGGAACTTTTTCTGTGACTAAAAGAGCTGCTCGTAACGGACGTAACCCACAGACAGGTGCGGTTATCAAAATTAAAGCTAAAAAAGTAGCTAAATTTAAAGCCGGAAAAGAGCTTTCTGCTAAAATATAAAAGCTGTTTTAAGAAACAAATGAAGCAGGACACGATCCTGCTTTTTTTATGCTTAAATATGTGCTTTTCGCATTACTAATACAAAAACCACTGTTTTATAGTAAGTTTGCAGCCTGTTTATATAATTTTTTAAAAAAGAACAATCATGGGAAGAGGTGATAAAAAGACAAAAAAAGGTAAGATTTTCAAAGGTTCATTTGGCAAAAGCCGCAGGGCAAGAGTTGTTAAAGTAAAGCCTGCTGTAGAAAAAGCGGAAGCTTAGTTGCAATAAGAATGTGATGTAAAGTGTCTGTACATTTTACATCACTCGTTCTTTAATTTTCTTTTGTTTATTTCTAATGAGATAGCAAAATATCTAAGGTGCCAGTCTTGATATAACCCAATGTTGATTTTCAAGATTATATACAATTCTATCGTGTAGCCTGCTACGGCGACCTTGCCAAAATTCTATGTGTTTGGCCTTAACAATATAACCTCCCCAATGTGGTGGTTTGGTCATTGGTGTGTCTTGAAACTGTGTTTGGTGTTGCGCTACATTCGCCTCAATTACTTCCCGGTTTTCTATCTTTTTACTTTGTGGAGATGACCATGCACCTATCTGACTTGCTACGGGTCGGGTTAAAAAATAATCAATACTCACTTGCTCACTTACTTTTTCTACTGTACCTTCTATTCTTATTTGCCGCTCCAGTTCTTTCCAGAAAAATACAAGTGCAGCATTTGGATTGTGCGCCAACTCCTTTCCCTTTTGGCTTTCATAATTGGTAAAAAACATAAAGCCTTCGTGGCTAAAATCTTTAAGCAAAACAATTCTTGCAGAAGGCATTCCATCTTTGGTACAGGTAGCCAATGTCATAGCGTTTAGTTCTTCTATATCGCTCTTGGCAGCCTCGTGCCACCATTTAGAAAACTGCTCAATCGGGTCTTTGTCTACATCCTGCTCCAATAGGGTTTGTAGTTTATAGTCTTTGCGTATGTCTGCAATGTTTTTGGTCATTTCTGCTGGGTTTAATAATGATTACAAAGTTATGGTGCATTGTGTTGTTTGCTGTCACTTTGTTGTAAGTACAATATGTATAACATGATTTTTACCCCGCAATCTTTGGGCATTCAAATTTTTTCTTAAAAAATGATAAGCGGAGTATTAACAACAGTATTATTTTAACAGCGGTATAAGGACTCAAAAAACAAATGGTTATCCCTCATTCAACTTCTGTTTAAATAAAAACAAAATTTAATTGGAATCTTGATGTTTCATTCATAAATTGTAATCAAGTAACAACTTCTTTCATGGCCTTCCCATTCAAAAAGCAATATAACCGCCCCCCCCCAAAGGAATATATGTTATAGTGCTTTGCGGCCTTACAAGCCGCCATAGATAAAGAATTGCAGCACGCTGCATTATTTTCTGAAAAGGCAATACACCCCCCTCTGTTGCCTCAAAACAAAAAAGTAATCTTTTTCTATGATCTGTTAAACCTAAATTAAAATGAAAAAAATTGTTTCACTCATGCTAGTGAGTCTATTTTCAATGGGGCTTACCAAAACACTGCTTGGACAGCAAGCACCTACCATAACCGCAGTAGGCGGCGGCGCACCAGCTACCTGCATGAGTCCCAACCCGGCAAATGCCAACTACACTGCTACCTACCAAGTGAACGTACCCGCTAATATTAGTGTAACCGGCCTTAATGCTGGCGGTGACCTTGTGATTACTGCACAACCCTGCACTTATCCAATCAATGGCGGTTCATCGGGTACCACATTCACGGTTACCGTACAAAGCACCAACAACAGCCGTGAACTTTCCAACACCTGCGACAATTATTTGCTACCTGTCACACCCCCTATTGGCAACGAGTTAGGCGTGAATGCCACCAATTGGGGTTTTGCCAAGGCGAGGTTAAGTGTGAACTGGAACACCGGGAGTTGCAATGATTTGACGAGTCTTGACATTTTTAAAAGCTTTACCCTCCACCCACGCATTATCGGGCCGAAGTGTATAAAGGAAGGCGATAAAATAACATTTTCTGTCTGCAATATCTTAAGCGGACGCAACACCCCGAGTGCTTTAGGACAGGATAAATATTATTGGACGGGTTCTACCTCCAATAACTACGATAATACTATTTATCCTGATGGGCTTTACTATTTGTATAGCAGTGCTGATGGCAGTTCTATTACTTTTAAGGTAATTGACTATACTTTTATAGGGAAAAAGCTGTACTGCCGCTTTGGACAGTGTAATCCTACTACAGTTTCGGATGTTACATTAAGTGCTATTACATTTCCTCCTACCCTAAGCGTACGTGTCGGTGGTATAACTATTGCACCTGCGTCAACGAATCCCCTTAGTTATTGCATTGCACCTAACGTGACACAGATTGTTATTGCAGGAGACCCTCCCAATGTACCACAAGGATTTCCTATCTATAATTATGAATTGAGTAGTAATAACTACGGTTGGGGATTTCCAACTACTCAAACCTTAGCCTTTAGCGAAAGATTTAGCTGGTCTAAAAACGCTACTATAGGAATAATAGGGGGAGAAATTTATGTTAAAACTTCCGGAACCTGCGATACCCGTACCGATGTGATAAAAATAAACAGGAACCTGAATACTCCCACCTATTACATCACTTCAAATTCTTTAATAGGTGGCAATTGTATATTGGCAGGTAGTCGTGGCGAATACACTATAACGCCATATCCCGGCAATGTGGCTATCGGCTGGTCATCTCAATGGCCCGTGTCCCCAAATACTCCTTCAAATGGCAATACCATATCTTTGACAGCGGGCACTACGAATGCAATACTAACTGCTACTACAGGCAACTGTGTTAGCAATGTACAATTGCCTTTGTATGTGCGCCCTGCTGCAATTACCGCAATCAGTGTGAATAGTACACAGGCAGGTTCTCCTTTTTGCATTCCGCGCCCCATCAATCCCCAAACTTTTACCGCAGTTGGCGGTGCTAATGCTGCTTCATTTGTTTGGAGTTTTCCTAATTTATGGGCAAATAGTGGAAATGGAAGTAGTTCCATTACACTGACACCGAACGCCGGTGCACAGACAGGGAACGTAAGTGTTTATGCCAACTCTACAGCACCAGGCAATACCTGTACCTCTAATGCTTATGGTTTTGCAACTGTATATGCACTGAATCCAGGTACTATTACAGGCCCCACCTGCATACCTGCAGGCAACGCGGATGCAATTACTTTGGGTGCTGCACTGACCAATGTAGGCTATAGTGTACCGGCCGTATCAGGAGCCACTTATCAATGGACTGTTCCATCGGGTATGTATGTGCCGGGTACACTTCCATCTACTACCGGAAATTCGTAACTATTCACTCCCCAAAATTCAATTTTTCGGGTATTTTTTATAAAACCTGGAAGTTGTGCACATTTTTTTGATGGCTTTTGTAAGATCTGATTT
>JANMMU010000079.1:0-56617 GCA_031373555.1 Segetibacter sp.
ACACCTTCTATTGCAGTATCAAATGCGGGCAACTATACAGTTACTGTCACCAATACAGCAACAGGTTGCAGTGCTACTTCGCTACCAACAGTTTTGACTTTACTTGCCACTTCTGATACAACTGTTGCAATTTGCAACAGCTTTATCTGGTTTGGTACTTCTTACAGCGTATCAGGCAACTATACCCATATCATACCACGTACAGGAAAGTGTGATAGTGTGATAACATTGCACCTGACTATCAAAACAGTTAACTCAACCTTTACCAAAGCCGATGCAGGTTGCTATGGGGCTGCAAACGGAGCTATTACAGTAACACCTACAAACGGTGTTGCACCTTATCAATATCGTATAGGTACTGCAGGTTCATATGGTGCATCCAATACTTTTACAGGTCTTAAAGCCGGCACCTACAAGATTTATATCATAGACTCAACAGGCTGTACCGGTGTTTCAAACCCTATTGTTGTAGATCAAAAGCCCGCCATCACCATAGAATACACAAAAACCAATGTGGCTTGCTTTGGATCTGCTACAGGCTCGTTTACAATTAACGGAAGAAATGGAGTCGCTCCATACACCTATAGATATGGTACTACAGGTGCATTTACAACCACCAATAGCTTTACCAATCTCAAAGCAGGGTCTTACAGAATTTACGTTCAGGATGCAATGGGTTGTATTGCCAATTTTGCTATTCTAATATCTCAACCACCTGCTTTGAGTTTTACTTATTCCAAAACGGATGCAAACTGCTTTGGTGCTAATACCGGTTCTATTACTATTGCAGCTACAGGTGGTAAAACACCCTATCGATATAGATTGGGTAACACAGGTAGTTATATCAATTCGAATACATTTACCAGCCTTGCAGCCGGTACCTATGTAGCGTTTTTAAAAGACTCAAATAACTGCACTTTCAATACAAGTATTACAGTTGGTCAACCAACGGCTGTTTCTGCCACAATAAATAAAACGTCAGTTACTTGTTTTGGCCTTGCCAACGGTTCATTTACTGCAATTGGTACAGGGGGCATGGCTCCTTACACGTATAAGCTTGGTAGTGCAACTACATATAGTGCCATCAACAGTTTGACTACATTGAAATCAGGTGTTTATCCGGCATATATAAAAGACGTAACAGGATGTATTGGCTTAGTAAGTGTAACCATAGTTGAGCCAGCCAAAGTGGTAGAAAATTTCAATCTGGTACATCCGTCTTGCTATGGTGAATCAAATGGTTCTATTGTGGCGAATGGTATTGGCGGTACACCACCTTATCTATATAAATTTGGAACAATTGGTTCTTTTACAGTTGTCAATCGTTTTATAGGTTTAAAAGCAGGCTCATACAGGGTGTATGTGCAGGATGCAAATGGATGTACTTTTAGCAATAGTGCAATCCTGATACAGCCTGCTGCCATCAGCGCTTCTTACACAAAGACCGACGAAAGATGCCCCGGTGCAAAAGATGGCTCTACTACTGTAACTGGTGCTGGTGGCACCCCTCCATACACTTATAGGTTTGGAACCACAGGCGCCCATACAACTACCAACACTTTTTCAGGTCTTAAAGCGGGTAGCTATAGGGTGTTTGTAAATGATGCCAATGGCTGTACCGGTTATTCAATTGGAGTTGCTATTGCACAACTATCGCCTACTTGTTTTGCTAATCCTGTAATAATAAAAGCAAAGGAGCCTGTTGTTGAAAACAAAAAAGAAATGAAGGTTACACTTTCACCCAACCCAAGCAGTGGCATATTTACTTTGGTAGTTCATTCAGACTACAAACTACCCTTGCAATTAAGAATAACTGATGCTACAGGAAAAATGGTTTACACTGCCAAAGGCACACCCAATCAGGCTTTCAGATTTGGTGAAACTCTAAGTACAGGGGTTTATATGGTAGAAGTAAGACAAGGGGAAGAAGTTAAGATTGTGAAAGCAGTAAAAATCAGATAATTACTAAAGTTTATTATTATTCCAAAAAGAGCCCCTGCATCATTTCTTTGCAGGGGCTCTTTCAATTTATTTTTTTTAAATGACTACGATTATCACAATGGTATTTATAAATTTAAAATACAGTTCTATACCGATTGGAACAATTCAGCTTCGGCTCATTTCCGCCTTTGAAGGTGTTCTTCACCTGCAAACTTGAACATAATGCAGGCTGTTGCACACAATATAGGCTGTTGGTGATGAACACCAACAGCTGCGGGGGAACAAAACCGTTTTTCTCTAACGACATTTAGTGCCTAACGGCACTTCAACCATTGACTCGTATTATTAATACTCATAACTTTGAAAAAGGAAATAACAAAAGCCAAAGTGTAACTTCTTATGCCTGTAAAGTGTATATTACTAATATTTTTCTTACTTTTTTCCACCAGGGTAAAGAGCCAGGCTGATACAGCAACTAACAACAAAGAAATCATTTTCATTAGCGATACCCAGTCTCCACTATGGTTTGAAGCTCTTTTACATAAGACAAACCATAATAAAATTGCTACAAAAAAAATTCTTAGTGATATTGTAAAACGCCATCCAATAGCGGTCTATATATTAGGTGATGTAGTATCACTCGGCTATAGCAACAGACAGTGGAAGCCTATGGATCTTTATCTTGATAGCCTGCGCAGCAAAGGTGTTAATGTAGATGCAATATTGGGAAATCATGAAGTCTTGTTTTGTGCAAAAAAAGGTCAAAAAAAATTTCAGGACAGGTTCCCTAATCATGTTAAAACAGGCTATATCAGTATTGTTGATTCTGTTGCAGTAGTGTTGCTAAATTCTAATTTCAACAAACTAACTACCACAGAAAATGCAACACAAATATCCTGGTACAAGCATACCCTTGATAGCTTAGATGCTGACCCTTCCGTATTGTTTATCATCACCGGTTGCCATCATTCTCCTTATTCCAATAGTAAGGTTGTCGGTTCTTCCAAAGCTGTTCAGGAAAAATTTATCAGCACATTTTTTTTATCAAAGAAAAGCCGCTTATTCTTATCCGGACATAGCCACAACTTTGAACGCTTCAGGCAAATGGAAAAAGATTTTCTTGTCATTGGCGGCGGCGGAGGCTTACACCAACCTTTAGTTAAAGGTAAAGAAGCATTGCCCGATCTTTCTGCCAATTACAAACCCATGTTTCATTACCTAAGCCTTCATCGCAATACTAACATTTTACATTTGACATCCTTATTTCTTAAGCCTGATTTTACCGGATTTGATGAAGGAGAAAAAATCTCTATTAGATTACAGACACCCTTGCAATAAGTTTCAGGCAATTGAGTTTTATTCCGCATTTTCTAATTTTCTAAGGAGACATGGTAAATACATAATAGTGCCAGCTAACCAGATAGGTTTTACCAATGGGTGCCATTGGTAAAACCTTGTAGGTATCACCTTCGATTCATTTCATTTGAGTTTAGTCATATACTTAACTTTTAAAATTGCAACACTTACTTGCTATACAAATGAATTTCAAAATTATCCAAATGTATTGCTTACTACTTCTAGTTCTCTTATAACTATTGATGTATAAACTTTAATAATTGCATTTATTTAAACGAAAATAAAACTGTTTTCAAAATAGTGGCTATTACAAATTAGCTAAATAAATTTTTACAAACATTTACTAGTCAACTATTTTACGGCACCGTTTAATAAATTTTACTAAAAAATAAATTTTAATGCAATATTCTATTTTGGACAGCGTTTTCGTGCCATAGAGTTTATTATTAATACTAAATGGGTCATTTTTCTTCTTTACTAAGTGTGATGAAAAAATAATTTCGACTACTATTTAAGCTAAGTCAATTGGCAAAAAATACACTAATTAGTAATAATTCTTTTTAAAAAACATTTTCAACCATTTTAAAACACATTTTCTAATTAAAACATATAACATGAAATTATAAACTTCAAATACAAAAAAAACAACATAAATACATTTCACTAAACTTATATCATGAAAAAAATTCAGCATTTATTTATTAGAGCAATCCTGATGATTGCGTTCATAACCAGTTTAAACATTTCGGCAAAGGCCCAACCAACGACACTCTTAGCGGGTGATATAGCCTTTTCGGGCTATCATAGCGGGGGCTCAATTGACTCATTTTCTATTGTTTTTCTAAAGGCAGTAAATTCAGGTACAGTTATCAATTTTACTGATAACTCCTGGCTCGGAGCGGCATTTCGTAGTGGTGAATCACATATTGCCTATACAACAGCAGCATTACCTGTAGGTGCCGAAGTAACTTTAGCCTTACTCTCGGGTACCTCTGTAGCCAGGTGGCGACAGGCTGATGGCAGCTTTCTATCAGGTGGAACCATTGCCACAACTGCTGGTGCCAATCCTATGGCATTGGCTACTATAGGAGATCAGGTGATAGCCTATCAGGGTACGGTGGCTGTACCTGTTTTCATAACCGCCATTCATATGAATGTAGTTTCTACAGATGCAACACCTACTCCAGATTGTGGCAATACAACCGCCCTTTTATGGGATCCGATTTGCATTACAGCCAGTGCACAAACTTGTATATTACCGACCGGCCTTACAACAAACCAGAACTGTGTTTGGATAGGTGCTGAAGGAAGAGCGTCAAGTGAGTGGGACAATGCACGTTTCAGCGGCTGCGGTCTTGACCTTTCTACTCCTGCATTGATGAGAGCCGCACTAAACGATTCAGCTAACTGGACATTAAAAAGTAATGGTAACGTAACTGCCCCTACTCTAGGGCCAATTTTCTCATTACCAGCTACATGTCAGTTTGCTACACAACCTAATATTATCCCAACGGGTTCTCTGGCTGCATTTACAGCTTGTTCAGGAATAGTTTCCATTGCACAATCATTTTCTGTTACAGCAGCATACTTAACCGCTGACCTGGTTATAACTGCCCCGGCAGGTTTTGAAGTATCAAAAAGTTTGGGTTCGGGATATACGGGTAGTGGTGGTAGTGTTTCAATAACCCCCTCGGGTGGTATTGTAACTGCAACAACGATATATGTGCGTTTAGCATCTACTGCAACAGGTTCTCCTACAGGTAATATCAATTGCACTTCAACAGGAGCAATTACAAGAATACTACCATTAAGCGGTTTAGTTAATACTACCCCATCTATACCCACAATAGGTGCAAGTGGTTCACTTTCTATCTGTGCGGGTAATTCTGTTACTTTAACTTCTAGTACAGCACTTGGAAATCAGTGGTTCCTGGATGGCAACTTAATAATTGGAGCAATCAATCAGAATTATGTTGCAAACGCAACGGGAGATTATACATTAATTGTAACCCTGGGTGGATGTAGTTCACCTGTATCACTAGGTACAACTGTTACGGTCAATACTATTCCATCTACTCCTAATATTACAGCCGGAGGTTCAACAACATTTACTGCTGGCGGATCTGTGGTGCTTACTTCAAGTGCCGCTAATGACAATCAATGGTACAAAGATGGCAACCTTATTTCGGGTGAAACAAATCAGACTTACACAGCTACTACGGCTGGTGTATATACTGTGATTGTAACAACTAACGGTTGTAGTTCATCCGCTTCTGCAGGTACTACTATTACTGTTAATCCACCAGCTACTCCTACAGTTTCTGCAGGCGGACCAACTACTTTCTTTGATGGTGGTTCGGTAACTTTATCTGCAAGTTCTGCTACGGGTAATCAATGGTACAAAGATGGTAACCTGATTGTAGGTGCAACTGATCAAACCTATTCAGCTTCTACTGGTGGGGTTTATACAGTGGTAACAACAATTGCAGGCGTAAGCTCTGCTCCTTCTACAGGTACAACTGTGACAGTAGATGCTACTCCGACTGTATCAGCCGGCGGACCTACAACTTTTGATGCAGGAAGTTCTGTTGTACTGACTTCAAGTTATGCAACAGGTAACCAATGGTACAAAGACGGTAACCTGATTTCAGGTGAAACCAATCAGACTTATACTGCTACTACCGCTGGTGTTTATACTGTGGTTGTTACTGCTGGGGGCAGCAGTTCTAATCCTTCAACAGGAATTACTGTTACTGTAAATGCACCTGCTACACCTACAGTTTCCGCAGGCGGACCAACAACCTTCTTTGATGGTGGTTCGGTTAACTTATCTGCAAGTTCTGCAACGGGTAATCAATGGTACAAAGACGGTAACCTTATTGTAGGCGCAACCGATCAAACCTATTCAGCTACTACAGGTGGGGTTTATACAGTGGTAACAACAATTGCAGGCGTAAGCTCTGCTCCTTCTACAGGTACAACTGTAACAGTAGATGCTACTCCGACTGTATCAGCCGGCGGACCTACAACTTTTGATGCAGGAAGTTCTGTTGTACTGACTTCAAGTTATGCAACGGGTAACCAATGGTACAAAGATGGTAACCTGATTTCAGGTGAAACCAATCAGACTTATACAGCTACTACTGCCGGTGTCTATACTGTGGTTGTAACTGCTGGGGGCAGCAGTTCTAATCCTTCAACAGGAATTACTGTTACTGTAAATGCACCTGCTACACCTACAGTTTCTACAGGCGGACCAACAACCTTCTTTGATGGTGGTTCGGTAACTTTATCTGCAAGTTCTGCTACGGGTAATCAATGGTACAAAGACGGTAACCTTATTGTAGGTGCAACCGATCAAACATATTCAGCTACTACAGGTGGAGTTTATACTGTGGTAACAACAATTGCAGGCGTAAGCTCTGCTCCTTCTACAGGTACTACTGTTACGGTAGATGCAACACCTACTGCATCAGCGGGTGGACCTACAACTTTTGATGCCGGAAGTTCAGTTGTACTAACTTCAAGTTATGCAACAGGTAACCAATGGTACAAAGATGGTATCCTGATTTCAGGTGAAACAAATCAGACTTACACAGCTACTACTGCTGGTGTTTATACTGTGGTTGTAACTGCCGGTGGCAGCAGTTCTAATCCTTCAACAGGAATTACTGTTACTGTAAATGCACCTGCTACCCCTACAGTTTCTGCAGGCGGACCAACTACATTCTGTAACGGAGGATCTGTAACCTTGTCTTCTGATGCTGCAACTGGTAATCAGTGGTATAAAGATGGCAACCTGATTTCAGGAGAAACCAATCAAACCTATTCAGCTACTACAAGTGGTGATTATACAGTAATTGTTACCATTGCAGGATATAATTCTGCTGCCTCATCAGCAATATCTGTTATGGTAAATCCACAAGTAACTTCTGATACTACTGCATCTGTTTGTAATCAATTTACATGGCATGGTACCGAGTATAAGGCATCAGGAGATTATGTATGGATAGGAACTACAGCAGCAGGTTGTGATAGTACGGTTACACTTCATCTTACCATACTTTCAGTTACCTCAACAATAACCAAAACAGACGCTGTTTGTTATGGAACATTGACAGGATCTATTTCCGTAACGCCAACATATGGTGTAGCACCATTTACTTATAGAATTGGTACATTGGGAAGCTTTGTTTCATCCAATACATTTAACAATCTAAAGGTTGGTAAGTACACTGTATCAATTATTGACAATAATGGATGCAGAGGTATAACATCGCAGGTTACTATTACACAACCTTTGTCTATCACCGGTACTTATACATCAACTCCTACATCTTGTAATGGTGGTGCAAATGGTACACTTACGGTAACAGCTACAAGAGGTACTGCGCCATTTATGTACAGGTTAGGAACAACCGGTTCGTTTACTTCTACAAATAATTTCGCATCTCTAAAAGCAGGTGTTTACAAAGTATATATTCAGGATGCAACAGGATGCACAGGTGTCATATCTGCAATAGTTTCACAACCTTCTAAAGTTAACGGAACATTTACAGTAACCAATGCAAGTTGTCCTGGCATGGCTAATGGAACAGTAACATTAAACGGTTCAGGTGGTATACCTCCATATACTTACAGATGGGGTACTGTTGGTGGTTTTTCAATACCAAATACCTTTACAGGAATAAGTGAAGGAAGTTATAGGGTGTTTGTACTTGATGCACATAACTGTTATGGCTATTCAGTTTTGGCAACTGTCGCAAACGCATCACCTGTATGTTCAACAAGGCCATTAGCAACAAGATCAGCTATGATCAATGATGAAAGAAGCAAGGAAAAAGATGTAATGCTTACTCCAAACCCAACGAACAATCAATTTGTTTTCAAGTCTGGCTCAATAAACAAACAAGCAATACAATTGCGGGTTTTTGATACAAATGGTAAGGTTATTCTTTCTGCAAAACCTTCACCAGATCAACCATTCAGGTTTGGAGAGGAACTTCAACCCGGTATTTACATGGTAGAAATAACTCAAGGTACCGAAGTTAAAATTGTGAAAGCAGTTAAGATCAGGTAATTCCTAAATGTTATAATTATTATTGAAAGAGCCCCTGCAACAAAAGTAGCAGGGGCTCTTTCACTTTTATTTTAAATGATTATGTAACTGAAGTACCAATAATTTAAAATACAGATTTACATAAATTCATCAGCTAAAAACTTATTCGGTTTATTCAGCAATATATCTGAACCTTACCTTATGTGGTTACGGCTGGGAAACCATAATTTTATAAGTTAAAAGTCTTAGATACACTCTTTCACAAACCATCTATTACTATTTCTACCGCTCCATTGCCGCTGCCTTCATTTGCCTTGACACATCGTGGCCTACATAGTTTTCAATTAGTTTCTCAACAAAATAAATGACGGGAGTAAGTATAATGGCCATTAATGCTTTGTAAGAATAACCTAACAACGCAATGCTGATAACCTGTGGCCAACTCCACCCCTTCCCTATTTTGAAAGCGATAAATATGACGACGAAACTGTCAACCAATTGCGACACCAGTGTGCTGCCGGTTGCCCTAAGCCACACTTGTTTTTCGCCGGTCATTCTTTTTATTTTATGGAAAATGGTTACGTCAACTAACTGACTGATGAGGAAGGCTGTAAGGCTACCCAATATAATCCACATGCCCTGACCGAAGATGGAATTGAATGCATCATTCATGTTGGGTACATGATTTTCTGCACCACTGCTTATATAAAAATCTGCAGGCGGCATACTCATAGCAATGTAGAATACAATAAACCCATAAGAAATAAGTGAAACAGCAATCCATGAAATACGGCGCACCGCTTTCGGGCCATAATATTCGTTTACAATATCAGTCATTATAAACTCTAAAGGCCAAAGCAATACACCACAAGTCAGATTGAATGACAGGCCTTTCTCGCCAAACAGAGTTAGATTGGCCGGTGCAATGCCAATTAATTTTTCAAGCGAAAATATTTTGCCGCCGATGCACTCGGCAATAAGTGCATTGGCTACAAAAAAGGCCGCCATGAAAATAAAAAGCTTGGTTGGTTTGTCTTTGACTATGTTGAGTATCATAAGGGTCTAAAATTAGTTTTGTATAATGAAAAAGCGGAAAATTTGTTTCGCTTTCGGCAAATAAAAAGCTGGAAGGGAGACACTGAATGAAATATTAGAGGGGCTGAACAATTTCAGGGAGGGGCTGGAAGGTTCAGCCAAGGAGTTGAACATCGAAAGGCCTTAGTGGAGCATCGGGAAGGGTTGGTGGAGGAT
Source organism: Segetibacter sp. (assembly GCA_031373555.1). GTDB lineage: Bacteria > Bacteroidota > Bacteroidia > Chitinophagales > Chitinophagaceae > Segetibacter. The sequence continues at coordinate 9,608 of JANMMU010000079.1, forward strand.
CGGGAGGCATTGGTGGAGCGGATCACACCTTTTCAGCAAATGGTTTTGCTTAATTTTTTTGAGCATTTGTTCAGCGATTGGGCATCGTTGCTACGGTTAGTTTAGCGGTGGGGGTAGTTACAACCTTTCGAAGCAAAGCCATCCATTCAACTGCCTTCTTTTGAGTAAGAGTTATCGAATTCAGACAGAAGGTAATAGTCGAAGTTGTGAAAATCAAAAATGACGTTATTATATCGTTCGAAAAGAGCAGTCTTTGTCTCATCTATCAAATATCCACCGGAAAAAAACATAGGATCGTCCTCCTTGGCTGTAAACACTTTTTCAATCTCCTCTACCGATAGATTGTCTAAAAGAATATCATCACTGGCTTCGCTATTTCGCTTTGGTATTCTGCATATCGATCTAACGATAGGATAGTACAAACCCTTAAATTTGATTATATGGCCTGAATTAATTAAAGCCTCCAAATGCTCATCCAAAATGATAGTTGGCTCTTCTGGAAAAATTCCCATTATTGCACTATACGACCCCCCTTTTAATCCTTGGATAACTCTTAAAACATCTTCTTTTTGGAACATTGTAGTGATTGGGGTTATGGAACCTAATGTTGGTGTTTATGAACTGTGCCAATTGCCAACCTTCCGTTACAATTAACCACAACAGCAAAATAGTGATTTATGGTTGAATGGTGGGGGGTGTATCAACACAAACATTCTTTAAATTAAATTATTAGGCTTCTCCATTAAAGCTAAAGGATAAAAACCGACGTCTCGGTAAATTTATCGTCGCTTGATAATAACACTTGCCTCCGTCTTTGACAAGGATAAATTCCTCCAACCAATTGGAAGGAATAATACAAAAAGCATTAACGAAAACAACCTTAGCTCCGCTTTTATTTATGGAAGGAATTAACTGCATCTTATATTTATCGAATTCAATTCCGTCTGTTCCTTGATCTTTCAGCTTTTGTTTTAACAACCTTCTAATTGTAGTAATTTCCTTCGGTGTTAATGTTGTTTTTTTAGCGGTCTTGTCAAACACAAAGGCTGAGAACTTTAAAAGAACAACAAAAGGTGGAGTGGTGTCCCTAACTTGATTTTTGAATCCTGAAGGTAACGGAATATCAGGGTTTTGTCCCCAACAAACCAATGGAAAAACAATAACTAGAGGTATGAGTCTGATCATATTCTTATAATTGCCTACAAGATAAAAGTATTTTATGAACTGTGCCAATTGCCAACCGTCCGTTACAATTAACAACAACAGCAAAATAGTGATTTATGGTTGAATGGTGGGGGGTGGGTGTTATCAATCTGTTTCATAAGCATAAAATGTGTGGAATACAACTTCACTAGACTTTTTAGCTTTCTGGTAAAGCTGTACGAAAATATTGGTTTGCTCTTGATTTTCCCACTCCGTTTTAAGGTCATAAAGCGAAATGAATTCTACATTCTGTACCTCAACATCTTGATGCTTTAACTTAGTTGTAAACTTATTCAACGCCTCTCTTTCATCCGAAGCTTTTACAAATCCATAGACAAAACCTCCCTCCAACTTTAGGACTTCAGGCCCACAATACTTGTATTCAATGCTGGTCCAATATATGTTTTGATTGGTCATCCTAGTACGCTATTGAGAATTAAATGTAAGTGTGTCAATTGCCCACCGTCCGTTACAATTGAGCACAAGAGCAAAATAGTGATTTATGGTTGAATGTTTACATTTTATCACCAATTTGTTTGCAGCTTGACCTTCACATTGTTATTACAAACGGTGGAAAAAGCTACATAGCAGCACAAATCTCCAGACGTGTGACACAACGATGAACCATGAGGGCTCTAAAGCCGGCTACCAAAAGAGCTACTGTGGGGAAAAAATATAATAGAATACCTGGAAGAAAAGACAACAGAAATTAAAAATCAACAGCCATTTGGGCATGGGAAAATAAATTTTTCTGCTGCGCAAAATAATAGTGGCTGCGCCGAAAAACATGTTGGCTACAACCGATAATATCCAACCCTGAATAATGACAAATTCACGCAGCCCTTCGGGAACGGTGAAGTGGGTGTGGCGCATTAATAATGCGATAACGAAGAAGATATTGAAGATAAACGTAACTCTGCCGAGAAATAATACCCACCGCATTAAATATTTTCGTCTAAAATAGTATTATTTTGCCAACTGCATTTAAAACATACTCATGAAGAATTTTGACTGGAAAAAACTGTTGCCACATATTATTGCTATTGCAATATTCCTGGTTGTAGCCCTTGTGTATTGCAAACCTGCCCTGGAAGGCAAGGTGCTGCAACAACATGATATTACCCAATGGAGGGCAATGGCTAATGATGTATATAAAGTAAAGGAAAAAACCGGCGAAGCACCGCTGTGGACCAACAGCATGTTTAGTGGCATGCCTGGCTACATGATTGCAGGCAATACCAATAACCACGTACCATACTATTTTGCATCGGTTATTTCATTGTTTTTGGGAAAGCCATTTCAGTTTTTCTTTTTGGCGTGTATTTGTTTTTACTTTTTGAGCCAGGTGTTGCGGGTTAATAGTTGGGTGGGTGTCATTGGTTCGCTGGCTTATGCTTATGCAACTTACAACCCAATTATAATAGTAGCCGGGCATGATACCAAGATGATGTCCATTGCGCTGATACCGGGTTTCATAGCATCGCTCATATTGATTTATGACCGGCGATATTGGTGGGGGGCAGCTATGACGGCGTTTTTTACCGGTTCGCTGATTAGTCAGAACCACTATCAGATAGTGTATTACAGTGTTATTATAGCAGCTTTTATGACATTGGGCTATGTATTTGTCTGGATTAAAAACAAGGATTTCAAACACATGATTGTTGCCGGTGCAATTACATTGGCAGCAGGATTGGTAGGCACTTTGAGCAATGCAGTCGTGCTTTTTACCAACTACGAATATACACAGTCTACCATCCGCGGTGGAAGTGAATTGGCTGACGCTAAAAGTAATATTGGAAAAACAGGATTGGGACAGGACTATGCATTTAGTTATAGCATGTTCAAAAGCGAACCTTTTGTAATGCTCATTCCCCGCATGTTTGGCGGCGGCAGTGGTGTTATGGAAATAGAACAGGAGAAATCTAAAGCGGTAGAAGCGTTGCAAAATATGCCAAAGGAATTGGCGCAGCAAGTACAAAGCAACCTAAGTTTTTATTGGGGTGGAATTGGAGGCACATCAGGGCCGCCTTATGCAGGTGCTATTATTTGCTTTCTTGCCATTATGGGATTTGTAGTGTTGGATGGCAAGCACAAGTGGTGGATTTTGGCAGCCATGATTTTATCAATTTTAATGAGTTGGGGCGGATTCTTCCCTGATTTCAATGGCTTTTTGCTGAAGCATTTACCGATGTATAATAAGTTTAGGGCACCGAGTATGATTATCGTTATCCCTACTTTCCTGCTTTGCATGATTGCTATTTTGGCTTTGCAAAAAGTGTTGTTTGGTATGGAAGACAAGGCCGTTTTGCAAAAGCAACTAAAGAATACATTGTTTATAACAGGTGGGGTGTTTGCAGTTTTGTTCCTGTTGTATTTCAACTTTGATTACCGAAGCGAAGGCGACACAAGATTGCTGGAGCAGGTTTCTAAAATACCGGATGCAGCACAAAAAGCACAGATAGAAGCGCCAATAAAATCATTTGTAAATGGTCTGCGTGAAGACCGTCAGCATTTGTTTTTAATGGATATTTTCCGTTCGTTGTTTTATATCATAATTGCAGTGGTCGCCATAGTCCTTTACCAAAGAAGAATTTTGAAACCAATGTATGCACTTGCTATTGTGGGCATTTTTTCTTTTGTAGATGTAATGGCCATTAATACCAACTACCTGAAAAGCGAAAACTACCAGGACAAAGAGGAGAATGAAGCATCGTTTAATCCCACACCTGCTGACCAGGCTATTTTGAAAGACACTTCTTTCTATCGTGTGCTAGATCTAAGTCAGGGCGGTATTCAAGCGGCTTTCAATGCAGGTGCTTTGACTGCCTATCACCACAGGAGTATTGGCGGCTATCACCCTGCCAAGTTGAGTATTTATCAGGATCTGGTAGAGAAACAATTGTATAAATATCCCAACAATCAAAACGTGCTGGACATGTTAAATACCAAGTACGTTATAGAAAATCCGAATGCTCCAACAGTGGCGGAAAGGCCAACCAATCTTGGTCCGGTATGGTTTGTAAAAGGACTCAGGTTTACCAACAGTGCACAGGAAGAAATGGCTGCATTGGATTACCTGAACACACGTGATAGTGCTGTTGCAGACAAATCTTTGTCAAATGTATTAAAAGCAAATTTTGCTTCTGATAGTTCAGCCACTATAAGGCTTGTAAATAACGACCACGATGTTGTAACCTATGCTTCTAAAACTTCAGCAGAGCAAATGGCTGTGTTTAGCGAAGTCTATTACGACAAAGGCTGGAATGCGTATTTAGATGGCAAACAGGTACCTTATGCCAAAGTGAATTATGTATTAAGAGGCATGATGATACCGGCAGGTGAACATACAATTGTGTTTAAGTTTGAACCCAAAAGTCACTCAATGGGATGGACGATTACAACTGTCTGTTCTGTGCTAATGCTGCTGTTATTGGGAGCTGCAATTGTGGTGGGTTTGAGGAAGAAGAAAGAAGTTGCTATTTCAAAATAAGGGAAAACCATTTCAGAATTTTTTAACCACAAAAACACAAAGTTTTTCACAAAGAATACAAAGATTAAGTTATGTTCTTTCTCCTTTGTGTTCTCTGTGCGCATCTCTTCTGTGAACTCTGTGGTTAAAAATTTCGCAAAAATAAACTCATTCAAAAGTGCCTGCTGTAAGTGTAATTATGCCGGTTTACAATGCTGCAAAATACCTGCAAAAGGCCATTGACTCCATACTGCATCAGACACTTTCTGATCTTGAACTGATTATTATAAACGACTGTTCGACGGACAATAGTGAGGACATTATAAAAGCTTACAATGACCCGAGAATAAAGTACATCATCCAGCCGAAAAATGCTGGTGTAGTAGTAGCGATGAACACAGGGCTACAATACGTCCAGGCGCCTTATGTAGCGGTAATGCATGCGGATGATATTTCATTTATCGATAGGTTAGCAAAAGAATTTTCTTATTTGGAACAGCATCCTGAAACGGCAGTGATTGCTGGCTTTATTGAAAACATGAATGATGTGGGTGCGCCTGCCGGCAAATGGGATGAGGACAGAAATACAATTACCGCAGCGCAAATAAAGACTGAAATGATCAAGGGTAATTGTATAGCTCATCCGTCGGTAATGATGCGGACAAATGTGGTGAAGCAATATGGTTATACATCATCACCAAATCATAAAGGATATGCAGTAGAGGATTATCCGCTTTGGTTACACCTATTGGCCGATGGATATGTAATAGAAAAAATTGCAGAACCATTACTGAACTACAGAATTCATACACAGTCTGCCACCGGTACCTTTCTACGAAGCAGAAACCCTTTCTTTGTAAATTATCATTCTAAAAAATTCTATTTACAACAAAGAAGAGAGACGGGTAAATGGAATGAATTTGATAAAAAAATACAGATAAGTATGTACAGGGATTATGTGATGGGATTTTTAAAAAACATAAAGAAGCTATTGAAAATGACTTAGCTTTCGGGTAGAAATATACACTATTATAAAAAAGCGTTTTTGTAAAAAACCAATCTCTTTCAATGCCAAAATTCAACAAAGACTTACCATATAACAGTTTGCCCGATTTACCCCCAAAGTCGCAACTGGAAACGGTAGAAATCCTAAAATTAACGATTGAAGCCAACAAATTATTGGGTGAACTAAAAGGCTATTGCCAGACACTTCCAAACCCTGAAATGCTTTTAAATACAATAGTCTTACAAGAAAGCAAGGACTCCAGTGCTATAGAAAATATTGTAACCACTCAAGACGACCTGTACAAAGCAACACTTGGTTTTATTGATGGGATAAATAACTCTGCTGCCAAAGAAGTAATACAATACCGACAGGCACTCTATTGGGGGCTGGAACAAATGCAAAAGAAGGGTGTGATAACAACCAATGTTTTGATTGGAATTATGCAAACGCTTAGAAACTCTGACGAAAATATCCGCAGGAACCCAGGTACAAAACTGGCAAACCCAAACAATAATTCGATTGTTTATACCCCTCCGGAAGGCGAATCGGTAATCAGGCAAAAAATGGCTGCACTCGAACATTTTATAAACGAACAGGAAGCGGCCAATCTTGACCCGTTGATAAAAATGGCTTTGATCCATTACCAGTTTGAGGCCATACATCCCTTTAGCGATGGCAACGGCAGAACGGGGAGAATCTTGAATGTCCTGTATCTCATCAACCAAAATCTTATCAGCCTGCCAGTATTGTATCTAAGTTATTATATCATTCAAAATAAATCCGATTATTACCGGTTGCTAAGAGAAGTGACCGAAAAAGGCAATTGGGCTGGCTGGGTCATTTTTATTTTGAAAGGAGTAGCAGAAACTGCGGCTATGACTTTGCAAAAAGTTAGTGCCATCCGAGAGCTAAAGCAACAAGTAGAAATTAAAGTAAGGGAAACGCTCAAAACTTCATTTTCAAGGGAGTTGGTTGACCTACTTTTTAGCTATCCTTACATAAAAATAAAAGTATTGGAAGAGCAAGGCATTGCTAAAAGACAAACTTCTTCTTTGTACCTAAAAAAACTGACAGATGCTGGCATATTGGCCGCCGTACCCATGTGGAAAGAAAATTACTATGTAAACCAGCAGCTTATAAATATTTTATCAAAATAATTCAATTAAAATGAAGATAATTTATCATGTACACTTCATAAACATGACACACGTATCATGTCGATTTTTTCCGATTTTTTGAACATGAGAACCTTATCATGTCTATGGAATAAACATGATGAATTATTTCAACTAAATATTTATAGCAAATTTTGAAATACAAATGCTACATACAAAAAAGGAGAATGGAAGATATTTTCATATTTCCGTTTGTACTATTAGGCAGATTGATAGCACGTTTTAAGCCTTTGACAAAACAATATGAAACATTCTTTTTCTTTCCGTTTTATCATACCGGTGGCGCCGAAAAAGTACATGCTTTGTTATCACAGGCAACAGGCAACAGTAACTGTATTATTTTCTTTACACGCAAATCGTACGATAAAAATTTTTATAAAGATTTTGAAGTAAGTGGTTGCGAAATAAGAGACATTTCAGCGTATACAGGCAGCAAATTATTGTACCCGATCAATCTAATTTTCAGAGGAATTATTTCGGGATACATTAACACACAAAAACTGAAGCCGGTCGTTTTCAATGGACAATGCAACTTTGGTTACAAAATTTCACCTTGGATAAATGCAGGCATTCCGCACATAGAATTGATTCACTCTTTCAATACTTTTTCATGGATACGATTACCGTTTTTGCCTTTTATCAGGAGGACAGTGATGATTAGCAAATTGCGGATTGAAGACCATCTGCGGCAGTATAAAAAGATTGATGTGCCATTAATTTTTTACAATAAAATAGAGTACATCGTCAATGGTATTCCTTTGCCTGAAAAACAAAATGAAAAAGACTACAATGGAAATCTACAAGTGCTATATGTAGGTAGAGGGACGGAAGAAAAACGAGTACACATAGTAGCCAAGATGGCTGAAAAGGCACACCGGCAAAAGCTTCCGGTTGAGTTTGTGTTTATGGGTGATGTTAAAAATGCGATACCTACAACGTTGCTAAACCACTGTAAATTAATTGGACATCAAACCGATTCAGAGAATATTGATGAAATATATTCGCAGTCACATATTGTTATTATCACCTCATACACAGAAGGTTTTCCATTGGCCATAGAAGAGGGAATGGCAAGAGGCTGCGCAGTGATGGCTACAGCGGTTGGAGACATTCCTGTTCATGTAAAAAATATAGAAAACGGGCTGTTGTTTAGTTCAGTTGACAATGAGGAAATCATTGTGGACGAAGGAGTAGAGTTTATAACTTTGCTTTGCTACAACAAAAAACCGTTGCAGGAAATCAGCATTCGGAATAGAAAGTATGCGATGGAGCATTTTGGGATTGAGGCGTTTAATGAACGCTACAAACAATTATTTGAAATGACAAAACGTTAATCAACTTCAATCCGTAGGGATAATAGATTAGAATAAATTGTCTAACTTTATAAAAAAGACCTAAATGGAAGCAATAAAACAAACCCGGATTAAACGTACAGGCAAAGAATTGATTCTTGTACTACCAGATGATTTTACTGCCGATGAGGTTGATATTTTAATTTGGCCATCGAATGAAGGAATTGAAATTAGTGAAAAGAAAATCAGTGATGACCTATTACAATGGCCCGAAATGAGTGATGAAGAATTAGCAACAATAACTGAAAAAAGAAAACACTTGAATGCATGGAAATGATTTGTCTTGATACTAACCTATTGATCGACCACAAAAGAGCTAAACAAAAAGACAATACAAAACTATATCAACTTTCTTTCACTTACAAATTTGCCATTACTACTATTACATCATATGAGCTACTTAGAGGCGACAATAGCAAAGAAGATATATTCTGGTCTGATTTTTTCTCTAAAATTACTATTTTAGATTTTTCATTAGATGCTGCTAAGGAAGCGGGGAGAATTTATAGAAGCTTAAAGTCAAGAGGAATGATGATAGACATTGAAGATATACTTATTGGAGGAATTGCACTGGCAAACAATCATAAAGTAGCCTCATTTTAGCAGAATTGAAGGCCTCGTACTTATATAAATAGTAACCTTCACATTTTTTCACCTTACACTTCATTTAGCAAATTGAAACCAATCAGCTTTGTAATCATAACGTATAATCGACCTGCAGACACGCTGGAACTGTTGAAAAATATCAGTTCGCTAAACGATGCAGAACAATTACTGCAGGATGTTATTGTTGTCAACAATGCATCTGCTGATGATTATACTGAAGTGAAAAATTATGTAACTGCTACTACCAATATCCCTTTTCAATTTATAGATGCATCTGAAAATCTTGGAGTAACCAAAGGCCGAAATTTTGCCTTACAATTTGCCAAAGGCGACCTCATCATTTTTTTGGACGATGATGCAGTACTGCAAAATGCAGATGCTTTGCAAAATGTTGTAAAAAGCTTTAACCACAAAGGAATGGACAACCGTGAAGTTGCCATTGTTTCTTTTAAAATTCTTTACTACGATACCTTAGAATGGCAGGTAAATGGTTTACCGCACAAGAAATTTGAACAATACAAAGAGAAGCCCGAATTCTTTACTTATTATTTTGCCGGAGGCGCACATGCTATCCGTAAAAAAGTGTTGGACGAAGTTGGAAACCTGCCTGCAGAGTTTTTTTACGGCATGGAAGAATATGACTTTAGTTACCGCATTCTTGACAAGGGATATTGCATCAAATATGACCACTCAATAGTGATGCTACACAAAGAAAGCCCTTTAGGCAGAAAACCCAAAAGCGACAAGCAGCGAATGATGTGGGTAAACAAATGCAAGGTTGCATATAGATACCTTCCCCGCCGCTACTATTACTCAACTGCTATAATGTGGTCCATAGAATATCTCCGAAAAGTTGGTTTAGACTTCAGCGGATGGATGAAAGGATGGAAAGAAGTTTTGGCAATTCCATCTAATGAAAAACGAACACCAATTCAACAATCAACCTTGGATTATTTGAGAAAAGTGGATGCACGGTTGTGGTACTAAGTATCAAGTAGTTAGTATTAAGTATTAAGTATTAAGATTATCGGAAAATACAGCGTTGCCGAACTTAATCCATTCATTTCGTTGTCCTTAGTATTGCGGTTCAAACATGTTTTTGTTCCAGGTTAATGTTTGCAATGTTCGCTATTGCTTACTATCTTTTACATACTTCTGCAACCATTCATTTTGTTCCCACAACATGTGTAAAAGGTTTTCTTTGCCACGATAACTATGTGCTTCATACGGCAAAGAAAGAAACCTAACCGTACCCCCATGGCCTTTTATGGCATTGAACAACCTTTCGCTGTTAATAGGAAATGTTCCGGGGTTATCATCACTATCACCATGAATGAGTAATAATGGGGTTTTAATAATGTCGGCATAGCTAAACGGACTCATTTTATTGTATAGATCCGGAGCTTGCCAATAGGTTCGGTCTTCTGCCTGAAAACCAAATGGCGTGAGTGTTCTCATGTATGCACCGCTGCGGGCAATACCTGCCTTGAATAATTTTGTGTGGCACAGTAAGTGGGCTGTCATAAATGCACCATAACTGTGGCCGCCGACTGCTACCCTATTCTTGTCGCCTATACCGGATTCTGATAAATAATTAATGGCAGCTTCAGCGTTCATTTTTAACTGTTCAATAAAGTTATCATTGGGTTTTGCGTCGGGATTGGTGCTTACTATTGGCATTTCTGCATTGTCTAAAATAGCAAAACCTTGTGTTACATAAAACAATGGACTACCCCAACTGATTGTGGTAAATTTGTTTTGGCTACCTCTTATCTGAGCAGCGTCATTCGCACTGTTAAACTCTCTTGGATAAGCCCACATAAAAACCGGCAGCGGGCCATCCTTTTCTTTATCGTATCCTTTTGGTAAATATAAATCTCCGGTTAAATCAACCCCATCAGTACGTTTGTATTTTACTTTTTGTTTGTTGATGCTTTCCAATGCAGGGTAAGGGTTTGTGAATGAAGTAATGGCCTTATCAGCATTTTGTGCCTTTATATCTTTTAAATAAAAATTAGGGACATCTTTTTGCGATTCTTTTCGGGTAATCAATAAAAAACCTTCTGTGTCCAATACTTCAGTCACGTACTCAAAATATCCTTCGGAACAACGCCATAAGGTGTCCACTGTCTTTGTTGTAAAACCAAACCTGGTCAAAAAAGGCAGGTCACCTTTAGGTGATGAACCGGTAGTATTGTTTAAAAGAATTGAACTTCCATTTACCAAAATGGCTTGTTTGTTATACTTATTTTTTTTCATGACCGGCGAGCCGGGATTTCTGTAAGCATCCGTAATATTTCTTTCAAACAACGTTTCCAGGGCATTTGAAGATGGGTTGAAACGGCTGACTATTGCAGTTTGCTTGCCGGTTAGCGCTTCTGTGACCCATGCAAAAGTTTCATTTCCCCAGGTAATACCACGAAAACGCATTTTTGTTTTAAATAACTCTCTCGGCTCAGTAGTAAACGGAGCTTCTTGTGCAAAGACTACATCGTGATAATCGACTTTTTTCTTAATCAGGCCACTATCTAAAGGCATACTCCAGACAATAGTTGAGGGTTGGTCATTTCGCCACTCAAAACCTCTTGGCACATTTTGTATATTGTCATTGCCGCTTGGGGTTGTTTCGGTAGAAGGCAGCTCGGCTAAAACTTTAATTACCTTTCCTGTCAGGTCTGTCACACTTATTAAAGAAGGAAATCCATTGGCAGTCACTAAATATGAAAATGGCTTTCGTATTGTTTCCCGTAGTAAATATTTCTTATCAGGCGATGCACTACATGAAGTGTAAATAGCAGGCTTTCCAATATTGGTTTCTATTCCTGATTTATTCATTACCAACTGGCAGGTAGCCATGAACTCAAATAGCTGCTCATCATAAGGGGATTTTATTAAGTCCTGATAGGTTCTTCCCGGTGCTGCTTTCCCTACGTTCTGCTGTACGGTTGGGCCTTTGGGTGTTATGGGTTTTTTGGGGGCTGCAGATGCATTAGCAATTGCTGTTTTGTACATCAACGAATTTTCATCGAACCAAAATAGATCTGCCCCAAGTACTACGTTTAATGCCTGCTTGTTTATTTTTTTTGCAACTTTGGTCGCCACGTTTATTATATATGCATCTACCCTGTTTGCCGATGTATTGGTAAAAGCAATTTTAGTTTCGTTTGGGCTCCACCTTATATTGCTTGCCAATAAATTTGCCGGCAAGCCGCTAACTTTATATTCTTTGTTTTCCCTGATATTTTTCAAAACAAAGTTGTTGATATAAATCTGGCGTGATGGAGAAAAGTTGTTGGGATTTAACCTAAGCCCGGCAATCCTTATTTCCGGCTGACCTAATTCTTCTACTGTAGGGTATGAGTTTCTTTCACTTAGCAACATCCATTCACCTTTACTATCTATACTGACACCCGGCGTTGGTTTTGCTAACAATAAGTCGGCTATTTCTTTTGGGGGCAATTGATAAGTAATTGCATCTTGCCCAAACGTGTTTAAGGTTAAACCAATGATAACAGTTAACAGCGATAGCTTTTTAGTGATTCTCATACAAGCATTTTTTTTGAATAGTGATATTGTGAAAATAATCCAATAAATAAGATTGGAGCGTTTTTAAAGAAAGTGTTTAATTATTAAAAAAGGGAAATGTCTGCGTTTTACTTAAACATTTCCCCTTTTTTAAAATACAAATAAATATTATGAAAAATAATACTCAAAATTTATCGCTGGTCTAACACCATTCCAATAGTCCTGTAATTCAGGGAAGGTAAAACGGTGCCTGACGAATCTAATTGGATACCTAAGAATCGGCCTTGTCCTGCATTAGAACCACCATCTAATAGTTGTATTTCGATAAACCCATAAGACGAGTTTGCAGGAATGGTTACAGAACCTGATAATGGTACATAATTAATGTTGGAAACTGCATTGGTAATGGCTAAAGTACTTGCCGGTGCAGATGGCGTTTGTGCTGTGTAAGTAGTAGCTGTACCGCATGTGGTGGCCGATGTGGTAATGGCTGAAGCTGTTGATGGAAAATCAAAAGTTGTTATTGGAGTTTCGCTCAATATTCTATAGCCCACTGTTCTGTCAGAACCGGTTTGCCCCCCTACCAGGTTTACTCTTATAGAAACTGTCCTTGCCTGCCCAATTCTGCGAAGTGTAGAATCTGCCTGAGGAATTTGGCACGAAGAACTGCTATTGGTAGCCACAATCGGAATACCGGGTCGAGGATAACGGGCAATAATCGGGTACGTTACACTAGCATTTGCAGCATTGAGCACCGCAGCATCTATTTCAGCAACGGATGTGCCTGTAAATTGTTTTTCAGTTTGCTTTATACAACTACTTAGGAAAAGAACAAATGCTAAGAAAATTATTATTTTATTCGATTTTGTGTTCATGTTTTATATTTTATTAATATCCAAAATTTTGTACCATATTGACATTGCCGTCCACCTCTGATTGAGGTATTCTTGGTAAAAGCCTGAAATCTGTTGGCGGTAAACTAACTACAGGCGAAGTTTTAGTAATGGTTAAACCATACCTTTTTAAATCGTAGAACCGATAGCCTTCAAACGCAAATTCCAACATCCGCTGTTTTAATATTTCGTCTAACAATGCCTGACCAGTAAGCGGAACCGGTGGTATAACATATCCAACTATCCTGTTTGTCAAAATAAAATTCAAATCATCAACAGCACCTGCTTCATTACCGGAATGATATCTTGCTTCTGCTCTGTTCAAATATAACTCAGGCACCCTTAAAACAACTGTATTGTCCCAGTTGGGGCCACCTGCTTTTCCCATCCATTTTGTACATTCTACGTACCTTCCGGAGGCATTGGCTCCCCATTCAAACAGGGTGTTCCTAACATCTGAAGAATAAGTTAAGGTGGGTGGGGGATTATTAGATGTCACAAGGACACCGGGAAATCCTGAGATTCCAAGTTGTCCCAACAAAAAGGCATTGGGCACCAAATCGCCTTGTCCCTGACGCACACCAGCATATCCCCCCAGTGAGGCAAGTGTAGTATGTGTAGAGGCAAGCGAAGTATTGACCCCTATGTTTTCGGCAAGCGATGCAAACCATACCTGAAAAATAGCCTCAGGGTGATCCTTTGCCCTCCAGCCAGTCCTGTAATTGGTCACATTGGTCATGGTTCCAATACCGGTTGCTGCGATGGCTTCAGTTGCAAACGAATCTGACCTTGCCCAATTACCCTGATACAATGCCACTCTTGAGCCTAATGCCAAAGCAGCCCTTTTACTTGCATAATTAAGTCCTCTATGTGTTGCAGACAGCAAGCTAGCACTGGCGTATAAATCAGACATTATGTGATCATAACATTCTGCAATGGTGGATCTTTTTGGGTAATATAGTTTTGCCGAATCAGGGTTATTAAAACCCCTGGTACTCAATACTATGCCTCCCCTGTCTTGCGCAGCTACAATATATGTGGGAATGTAAGCGTAGTTTTTTACCAGATCAAAATGGTACAAAGCCCTAAGAAACTTAAGTTCACCTTCAAAATTTGCTTTTTCGGCAGGTGTAGCATCGGCAATATTGGGCAGGGCCTCCAAAACAAGATTAATTTCGTTTAATGCACTATAAGAAGTTCCTACAGTAGATGTTATTGGCACTGGTAGTCCCCAATTGTTCATGTTAGCGCCAGAGGTGTTTCTGTTTTCTGCCAACAGTCTGCTGGATCTGCCATTGGCAAAAGCGACATCTGCCATTGCCTCGGCTACCGAAAATAAATCCCTCCCATATAAGCGTTCTGTTTTAAGGACAGAATAAATAGAATTTAAAGATGAGTTGACTCCCGTTTTATTAACCAAAACCAACGAAGAACTCAGCGAGTTTCTGGACTGAATATCAAGCTCTTTTTTGCAGGAAAATAAAAAACCCAGGCAAAAAAGTGTGATAAATAATTTTATATGAATATTTTTCATTTTTCTCTTTTATTTTTTGTAAAAATTAAAACCTTACCTGCAAACCAATGGTTTTGTTTTTTGATTGGGGAATAATACCAAAGTTATCACCCGTGAATTCAGGATCATAACCATTCCATTTGGTACTTGTCCATAGGTTTAGGCCTTGTACATAAAACCTTAATCCATCTAATTTTAACCGCTTCAATACTTTCGGACGTACATCATAGCTGATAGTTACCTGCTTTAGTCTTATGTAATCGGCTTTAAAAAGATATCTGGAACCTGTACCCCAGTTTACACTGTTGAAGTCTGCTAATCCATTAAAGGGGCGCGGAGCCGAAGCCAGATCTCCAGGCTTTTGCCATCTTTGGTCAAAACCAGATTGCAGTTGGTTTACAGCTGCTCCACCCATACGCATCATTTGCTGATATTGGCCATCCTGCCTTGTCCTTCCATATTCGTATTGTAAAAATGCTTCTGCAGTAAATCCTTTGTAGGAGATACTATTATTCCATCCGCCAAATGATGTTGGGTAAATACTACCTATCATTTTTCTGTCGGCTGCAGTTGGGTTGTAGGTAATGTTTCCGTTAATGTCATACCACATGCCCATACCGGTAGCCGGATTTACACCAGCCCATTCGGCTAAGAAAAATGAACCAAGCGGATATCCAACCCTTATAGATGGATCGTTTGGCAAGGCTTCTAAATCATCATATAATTTTTTGACTTTATTTTCCTGAAAGGAAACATTGAAACTTGTATTCCATACAAAAGCACCTTTGATGGGAGTAACCGAAACCAACACTTCTAAACCCCTGTTTTCTACCACACCCAGATTTTGGGTAATGGAAATGTAACCTGTTGTGGTGTACAACGGCCTGCTTAGCAACAATTCCTTGTTTTGACGGCTATAAGCATCCACGGTGAATGATAACCGATTGGAGAACATAGCAAGATCAAAACCCAAATTAGATTCAACCCGGGTTTCCCATGTTAGATTGGGATTAGGAAGCTGCGATGGGTTTAATGCTGCCTGATTGCCATAAACCCTTGTGGGGCTGTACAATGCTGCAAATAAAGTATTGCCAATTTGATCATTTCCTGTCTGCCCATAAGAATACCTAAACCTTAGATCGTTCACAAACCGTACTTTTTTTAGGAAAGATTCCTCTTTTACGTTCCAGGCAAATTGAATGGAGTTGAAAACCCCATACTTATTGTTTTCGCCAAACCTGCTGGATCCATCTCTGCGAATGGTATAGTTGAAAATGTATTTATTATTGTACTTATAACCTAATTTGGCAAATTGAGAAAAATTGGCACTTGCTGTCCACTGCCCGGAAACAGCTACCGGTACTGCTGATGCACTCAAATATTGCAATTCCGAAGAAGCAAATGTTTGCCCTTCTGCCTGAAAAAATTCATTCACATCTTTTCTGTACTCAATACCCAACAGAACATCTATGTCGTGAAGACCATTAAACTTCTTTTTTAAATTTATGGTATTGGTATTAATGAAGTTGTTATTCCAATCGCTAAGAGATATAAGACGGCCGTTTACAGCAAATCCGTCATTTACTCTGGGGTCAGTGTAACGCTGGTCTTGTGTCAACCGATAGTCCATACCTACTAATGACCTTGCAGTCAAATTCGGGTTTATTTTGTAGGTCAGCGAAGCGCTGCCTATAACCTGTTTTGTTTTCGTGTTATATTTTACATAATCCCCTACAGCTATTACATTGTGATTAAATGTTCCAACAATTGGAGTAGTGCTGGAGGGCAAACCAAAGTATGTTCCGTCCGGATTATAAAATGGGTTGATAGGCAATATCATCCCTGCAGCATACGCAGGATTTCCAAAACCCGTGTTGCCCAGGCTATAGGGTGCATTTTGATTAACTGAGCTTAAACTAATAGATTGATCCAAAATCAGTTTATCATTAATTGTATAACTCAACTTGGATAAAAGTGATGCCCTCTGAAAATTTGTAGGTTTAATAAATGCAGACTGCGTAGAGTAAGATCCGGAAATATAATAGGAAATATTAGTACCTCCACCCGACATTGCTAAATCATAGTTTACAATATTCCCTTTTCCAAAAGTTTCCTTTTGCCAATCGTAGGTCTCCAGGCTATCCACTTTTTCCAAGACTGATGTAGAAGGCAGCCCTAAATTGCTAAATACTGTGGAATTTACCTGCGAAGCGGATTGTCTTGGGTTAGCATTTGCCAATGCCTCTGAACGGACTTTAAACCAATTCTTTGTATTAAGCACCGCAATTTCTCTAAGTGTTTGGCTTTCACCCGTATAAAAATTAAAAGTAAATTTAGGCTTACCGCTTTTACCCTTTTTTGTAGTTACAAGTACTACACCGTTGGCAGCCTTAGCACCGTAAATAGAAGCTGCAGCTGCATCCTTCAAAATTTCTACGGACTCAATATCGTTTGGATTAAGAAAGTTCAAGGGATTATTTTGAGTATTGACAGAGCCAGTACCCGGACCTGCACCTGTATTTAGCTGAATTCCGTCAACTACATACAAAGGAGTGGTACCTGCAGTAACTGAACCTATACCACGGATGACCACACTTAACGAGCCACCCGGAACACCATTGGCCGCAGAAATGGCCACACCAGCCACCCTACCTTGTATGGCCTGTGCAAAGTTTGGAATAGGTAAATTGTCAATTTGATCCCCTTTGACACGTGAAATGGCTGCAGATACATCTCTACGCCGGGTAGTTTGGTAACCAGTTACCACTACTTCATCCAAATCACTTGACTTTGGGGTTAAAGCAACATTTACAACAGACTGATTACCAAATTGTTTTACTAAAACAGAATATCCGACACTGGTAAATATCAGCGCTTTGGTAGAGGAGGACACCACAATTTTATATGTCCCGTCTTTCTTCGTTATGGTAGCTTTGGAAGTTCCTTCTTCTTTTACCGTCACATTAGCTATAGGGCTTTTCTTTTCATCCGTAACCGTTCCGGTAATCGTTTTACTCTGTGCCAGGATAATTGACATACTGCAAGCAAGGCACAGAATTAATAAGACAAATTTTCTCATAATTATTTTGTGATTGTTTAGGTTAGGAAAATACAATTTTACAGATAATTCAGATAGCATTGTTAAATAACTTTTAACAATTAGTGGATAATAAACTCTATTAAAGGAAAAAGTAAGGTGGAAAAAGTTCTTTTGCAGATTATATTTTTAAAGAAAAAATTACAAGCTATTGGAGTGCAATTATTTTCATTTAAAAAGGTTTTACAATTCTTAGAGTAGTTCAAAATCATTCTTTCGAACTAATTATTTCATATAAAAAAGTTCACCATTTCTGCCCTCAAATAATAACTTAAAGGCTTGTCTCTTGTGTAATTTTGCCTTTCATAGCGAATTCAACTGAAGCATCCGGGTTCAAAAACTCCAAAAATTTCTCCAACCCTTTACGTTTTTCCATAGTCAGGTAGTAACTGATATTTTCTGTGAAATACGTTTTTAAATCATAAAATTGTGAGGTGTTTTCCGCAACCACTGCATCAATATTTTGCAAACCACTCTTGTTTGCCTCATTGAATTGGGTGATGAATGTTTCAGGCAGTTTTTTGTTGGCTACCCACGCTGCAAAAACAAAAGGAAGTTTGGTAAAATCAATCCATGCAGTGGCAAGGTCGTAGTAAAAACGGGATATTGTTCTTTGCTCAAAAGCCCTGTCACCAATTACTACAGCAGCCGTAGTACCTTTTATTTCGTCCCGAAAATTTTCGGTGGCAGTAACAAATTCCACATTCAGTTTCCAATATTTTTCTAATAAAATTTTTGCAAGCGCAACAGAGGTACGGCTTTGATAGTCAAGTATAACGGTCGTTATTTCTGAAAGTTGCACTTCGCTAAAAAGGCAGACAGATGCCACTTCTTTTACAGCGCCAATACAGTAATCGCCAATTATGTAATGTTCACTCAATTTTGGAATGATAGCCACAGGCACCAATCCCACATCAATTTCATCGTTCAGCAACATTGCTGCAATTTTTGACGGATAATCCTGCACCAAACTCATATTGTCAATCACAAATCCATGCTTTATTCCATATAACAATGGCTTGGTATTTAGATAACTTACCGCCCCTACCCTAATAATCTTATTCAATTCAACTAATTTTGTGGTGCAAAGAAAAATCATTATTGTCTAATTAGCACAATAGCCGAACTGCACCTTAGCTATATATTTATGGAATTGACTAACCTTACCGCAATATCTCCCATTGATGGCAGATACAGACACCAAATAGAGTTTCTGGAAGAATATTTCAGCGAGTACGCCCTTATCAAATACCGGGTAACGGTAGAAATTGAATACCTGCTATTCCTTTCGCATAAAAACTTTTTAACCTTAGGCCACAATACAAAGCAACATTTACAAAAACTCATAGAGCATTTTACTCCTGAACATGCAAGGCAAATAAAACAAATTGAAGCAACCACCAACCACGATGTAAAAGCGGTAGAATATTTTCTGAAACAGGAAATGGAAAAATGCGAAGGAACAGAGGCAAAAGAATGGATACATTTTGGCCTTACCTCACAAGACATCAATAATACGGCTGTACCGTTGCTTTGGAAAATGTGCATGGAATATGAATACCTGCCTGCCATACTCAACCTTCAAACCAATTTACAACAATTGGCCACTTCGTGGAAAAATGTAAGTATGTTGGCTAAAACCCATGGGCAGCCTGCTTCGCCTACCATACTTGGCAAAGAGTTTATGGTGTTTGTAGAACGTTTGCAGAACCAGGTCGATTTGTTTTCTTACATACCCTATGCAGCCAAATTTGGCGGTGCTACAGGCAATTTCAATGCACATGTAGTTGCATTTCCTGAAACAGATTGGATAGCTTTTGCCAATGAATTTGTTGATAGTACTTTGGGCTTGCAGCGAATGCAGTTCACCACACAGATAGAACATTACGATAACCTGGCGGCACATTGCGATAGCATAAAACGCATCAACAATATACTAATAGACCTTTGCCGCGATTCATGGACCTACATTAGCATGGACTATTTTAAACAAAAAACAAAACAAGGCGAAGTAGGCAGCAGCGCCATGCCACACAAAGTTAACCCCATAGATTTTGAAAATGCTGAAGGCAACCTTGGCATGGCAAATGCACTGTTGGAGCACTTTTCAGCAAAACTGCCCATCAGCAGATTGCAAAGGGACCTGACCGATAGCACCGTACTACGCAACCTGGGTGTACCTATTGCGCATACTTTAATTGCTGTAAAATCTTTAGAAAAAGGTTTGGGCAAACTGTTGTTGAACCAATCGAAAATAAATGATGACCTTGACAACAATTGGGCAGTAGTGGCCGAAGCCATACAAACCATATTGCGCCGCGAAAAATATCCTGCACCGTATGAGGCATTGAAAGAACTAACAAGAGGAAAATCATCCATCACCAAAGAAGATATTCAACAATTTATCGCTTCGCTAAATGTGAGTGAGGATGTAAAAGAAGAACTAATGATGATTACGCCGCATAATTACGTAGGGGTAATGGCGGAGTTTTAAAAAATGATTATTTTTGAAATTATGAGTTTAGCCGAAAAATATTTGACTCACTATACTTACGACGATTGGGTTCGCTGGGAAGGTCGGTGG
Organism: Segetibacter sp.; assembly: GCA_031373555.1. Classification (GTDB taxonomy): domain Bacteria; phylum Bacteroidota; class Bacteroidia; order Chitinophagales; family Chitinophagaceae; genus Segetibacter. The sequence goes on from JANMMU010000079.1 coordinate 30,034, forward strand.
GAATTGATTGAAGGACACCCTATTGCAATGAGTCCCTCCCCTATGCCCGAGCACCAAAGAGTTGCTGCAGCTATCAAAACCGAGTTGATTTTGGCTTTAAGAAAGATTGGTTGCAAAAATTGCAGGGTGTATGATTCCATTGATTACAAAATAGCCGAGGACACCATATTTGAACCTGATGCATTAATTGTTTGTGGCAAAATAAATAAAACACATCTCGATTTTACACCCGCACTTCTTGTTGAAATATTATCACCCTCCACCTATGAAAGAGATAGAGGTATAAAATACGATTGTTACGAAAAAGAAGGTGTGAAATACTATTTGATTGTAGACGTAAAGAAACAGGAAATCGAAATTTACCACTTGATAAATGGTAAATACCAGCTACAAACCACTGCTGAAGATTTTACCTTTCACCTTGAAGAAGGTTGCGTTATAACACCTCAATTGAAAAATGTTTGGGAAGATTTCTAAGAAGTTATTATAAACGATTCCTAAAAATACCCCGGCGTTTTCTGTGTTGCCTTTACCTCTGTACCCTCTGTGGTAAAAATGTAGTATAGCTATTAAACGGCTTGCGGTTAAAAACCAACAATGCTACATTCTGATTTTTTTAACAGCATTTCTCTTCTTCTTTTTAAACCCTGCACAATGCTTGCAGTCTATCATTTACACAAAATAATAAAATATGAAAAAAATAATTTTAGGTCTAACAGCACTTACGTTAACCTTATCAGTAATGGCACAGGAAGAAGCAAAAGAAAAAAGATCATGGGGTGGGGGCCAAAGAAAAGAAATGCGAGGTGGCGACCGTGGCAAGATGCAGGAAATGATGGAAAAGCTAAATCTTTCAGAAGATCAAAAAGCTAAAATGAAGGCTATCAATGATGAGTTTAAAAATGAAATGGACGCCTTAAAAAGTCAAAAATTTTCTGAAGATGTTATGAAAGAAAAGAGAATGGCTATAATGAAATCCAGAAAGGAAAAGATAGCTGCAATTCTTACACCGGAACAAAAGAAACAATGGGAAGACATGAAACCCGGTAAAGGGGATAGGGATCATGATAGAGGAGACAAAAGAGAAAGCCGTGAAGAGAAATTTGAAGCAATGGCAAAAGAATTGAACCTGACAGCGGATCAGTCGGCAAAATTCAAAGTGTTGCAATCTTCACTTAGAACTAAGATAAAAGATATCAGAAGCAGTACCTCACTTAGTGAAGAGCAAAAGAAATCAGAAATGAAAGAGGTTTACAAAAACCACAAAAAATCTGTGGAAGAAATACTTACTCCTGAACAGCGCAAGCAAATGAAAGACAAGTTTAAGCAACACAAAAAGGAAGGAGAAGAGTAAAACTTTCAACTATTATACATCAAACTCCGCATTGGCCAAAAGCTTTGCGGAGTTTTTGTTTTTAAGCCCAATCAAATGTTTAACAGGCTGCAAAGTGAGGTTTGCAGTACATTTGCAGGGTAAAAATTATTTACTGTTGTAAAACAGCAAGCATAAAAATGTTATATGCCTAAAAGAACAGACAACTTCCAAAAGTTTGTAAAACAAAAAAAAGGAAGTGCCATAAAAGAAGAATTAAAGCAGCAAAAGCGTAAAGACAAGAAAGAAAGAGCCGCTGCCATAGAAGAACACTTTGAAAAAAGAAGAGTAGAACGACAGCTGAAAAAACAACCACCTGTAGCTGCAGAAGCAGTTCCCGCAAAAGCTGCAAAGCCCAATAAGTATCCCAAAAAAGAAGCTACCACAGTTGCAGCACCTGTTGAAGCAGCAAAATATGCAGGCGAAAAAATGCCGCTCAACAAATACATAGCCCACTCCGGCATTTGTAGCCGCCGTGATGCAGCAATATTGGTAAAAGAAGGCAAAGTAACCGTAAATGGTACCCCCGCAACAGATCCCGGCTTCAAAGTATCGGAAAATGATGTGGTAAAAGTTAGCAACAAAAAGATAACACCCAGCCGCAACTTCGTTTATATTTTACTCAATAAACCCAAAGATTACATTACCACATCAGAAGATCCACAAGGACGCAAAACCGTGTTGGACCTTGTTCGCACCGCTACAACTGAGCGTATATACCCTATAGGAAGACTCGATAGAAACACATCAGGTGTATTGCTACTGACCAACGATGGCGAATTGGCACAAAAGCTATCGCATCCACGCCACGAGGTAAAGAAAATTTACGAAGTAAAACTCGACCGCCCCCTTACCAAAGGTGATATGGACAAGATAGCATCGGGCCTTACACTTGAAGATGGATTTGTAGCCCCCGACGTTATAGCCTATGCCGATGCAAAAGACAAAAGCGTTGTTGGTATAGAGATACACAGTGGCCGCAACCGCATTGTTCGCCGTATATTCGAACACCTCAAGTACGATGTAAAAGCCCTTGACAGAGTCATGTATGCCGGCCTCACCAAAAAAGATGTACAACGAGGCAAATGGCGTTTCCTCAAAGAAAAAGAACTGCGCATACTCAAGTTTATGAACCAATCTTTTTTGAAAGTAAAGGATTAGAGTTGTTAGTTGTTAGTTGTTAGTTGTTAGTTGTTAATTGTGAGTTGTGAGTTGTGAGTTGTGAGTTAAACACTAAACGCTAAACCCTAAACAATCATCAAACTCGATACAATCACCAAACACTAAACCCTAAACTCTAAACCCTAAACTAATAAAATGAAATTTGAAACTATATACGAAAACGAGCATTTTATAGCTATTAATAAACCCTCGGGGCTGTTGTCTATTCCTGACCGTATGGGTAAAGACCCGTCTTTGAAAATATTATTGCAGGAAAAGTTGGGTAAGATATTTACGGTTCACAGACTGGATAAAGACACAAGCGGACTCATTGTTTTTGCCAAAGATGAAGACACACACAAGTTTCTATCACAAGCCTTTGAAAGCCGCGATGTAGAAAAGTTCTACCTCGGCCTGGTAAATGGCATACTGATGAACAAAGAAGGCACTATCGACATTCCTATTATGGAGCATCCCGGCAAAACAACGCTGATGATGCCCCACAAAAAAGGCAAACCCTCCGTTACCGAATACAAAATGCTCGAAGAGTTTGGTATGTATTCATTTTTACAGTTTCAGATACATACCGGCCGCACCCATCAGATACGGGTACACGCCCAATACCTCGACCACCCCATAGTTTGCGACCCGCTTTATGGCGATGGGCAGCCTATTTTACTCTCTTCTTTCAAAAGAAAGTTCAAACTTAGCAAAGATGAATTTGATGAAAGGCCCCTACTCAACAGAATCGGTCTCCACTCCTACCAACTTAGGTTTACAGATGCACAAGGCACCCACCACCAGCTCGAAGCCCCGTTAGCCAAAGACATGAAGGCGCTGCTACAGCAGTTAAGGAAAAATGCGAAGAAGTAAGGGGTGAAATAAATTTCGGAAAGAGCATCTGAAAATACTTAATCCGTGTCTGTCAATACTTAAACTGTGTCTGACATTGCGAAGACATTAATAAATCCAAAGCCCATAATTCCGAACCTAAATACTCTTGGTATTCATTCTCCGGAGGAGATAAATATTTGTAATAAAAAAAGACCTTCATGCATATTAGAACTCCAGAGGAGTTCAATAAAACTTCCAACATTGATGTTGAACTCCTACCGGAGTTCCAAACCCCGATTAACATAAATTTCTACAAAGATTAAACTCCGCTGGAGTTGAAAAACTACGTAATGATGTGAAGCATAGTAAATGCTTTTCATTCTCCGGCTGGCGAAAGTGTTCCAAATATTTTTCAACCTGCTTAAAGCCTGCTTAACCTCGCCAGAAACTGGTCATATTCATCTTCAAAAATAATCGAACAATTCCACCCTTCTTCAAGGGCTATTTTGGTTAGTAACTGCCTGTCAATATACAACCATTTAAACCAGTCCGTTTTCTGTTTATTGTATTCGTATTGGTACATAATCTCGCCATAATAGTGTTCCGGTTTGGGTGCTTGTTTTCCGTATAAATAAGCTACGTCCGATGAGTCAAAAAGAAGTTGCCCGCCGGGTCGGATAAGGCTTTTTGCATGCTTTAAAAACACCCGTAGTTTGGCGATGTTTTCCGTTAAGCCAATCCCATTCATTAGCAACAACAAAGTGTCAAACTGCCCTCCTGTAAAATTGAATATATCCTGCTGAACAACCTGCTCCACGCCACGCAGTTGTATAACAGAAGCGGCCATGGGCGATATCTCCAGGGCGGTAACATCCTTATTCAGTTGCTGTAATTGCAGTGAGATACTTCCTGCACCGGCGCCAATGTCAAGCACAGTGCCCGTGCATTGTTGTAATGCAATCAATTCAAGATCCGACATATCTTCTTCGTCCCTGAAATAGGAATCCACCGGCATGGATTCCTTTTTGCCATACTTATTATGAATCCACAGCTTACCCTGCATAGTTTGATAGTAATAATCACTAATGGCCTGTCCTAATACATCATTTATCATTCGCCTTTCTATTTTTCACCGGTAAAGATGCACACCTTTTTTTATCATTGTCACATACAGCCAGAATATAGAATACCGAAACCGGATGTTGATGTTTTTGCAGGTGTTCTCCATCCCAAAATATTCTGCCATCTGTCCGCATGGGTTCCACCCAGGCACTTACGATAGCCAACTCATTTTATCCTATAGCAACAGCCCATCAACAATTATAAAATTCACAACTAATAAGGATAATGTAGAGTTATGAGTTTAGAATTATGCGTTGGTTTAGAGTTTATTGATAGTTTAGAGTTTAGTCCACATCAAACATTAAACTCAAAACATTAAACCCTTTGAACCTCTTAAACCTCTTGAACCCTTTAAACCCTAAACCTTAAACCCAAAAAAAAGAATGCTGAAGAAAAATGGTTGCGTATATTAGCTAAATACATTCGTTGCACAGATTTTAAACTCAATACAGTGTTGTAATAAATGACAAGTAAAAACTGCCTTAACTGCGATAAAAAAATAGTAGATAAATTTTGTTCGGGTTGCGGACAAAAAACCGACACCCACCGCATTACTTTTAAAAACTTTATTTTTCACGATGTGGTGCATGGTACATTTCATTTTGATAAAGGAATGTTATTCACCGCTAAACAAGCACTCATTCGTCCCGGGAAAGCGGCACTTGATTACATTGCAGGAAAAAGGAAACCGTATTACAATGTCTTTTATTTGATTTTAATAACGATTGGTTTAATTTTATTTCTACGTCATTTTATTGATGAATTGGCCCTTATAAAGGGAGAAGAAGCTATACCCGAACGTCCAAACATAAATGAAGCGAGTAAGACATTGAATGAAATATTTACTCAAAAAAGCAAATTGATAATTTTTCTTTTTTGTCCCATTTGGTGCCTTAAACAGCTTTATATTGTTTAGAAGACAAAAATTGAATTTGAGTGAACATTCCATAATAGCAGGAATGATACTATTAGGAATGTTGTTGATTTCTGCCCTCGGAAATCTGTTTTTTTATGCAGACCTGTTTTTTCCATTCAGTGATTTTTTTGCTGATGCAATGGGTTATCTCGTAGCTGCGCTTATCATTTTTCAAATTGGGTATGGCTACTTTAATGCTTTTGGAAATGATTATTCTAAATGGGGTATTACTTACAGGATTATGTTGTTTTTTGCAATGATTTGTCTTGAAATTACAATTTTGTTTCTCATCGTTTTCGGATTTGTAACCCATTGGAAATTTGGTACAGTTAACATATCGCTGTTTTAGTTGAGAGTTGGTTGAGAATTAGTTTAGAATTATGAGTTAGTGTAGAGTTGTGACTTTGTTATCAGTTTAGAGTTGAGGGTTTAGAGTTTAGTCCATCGCTAACCCTTACAACTAACAATTAACACCTCATCTTTCATATTTCGGTGTTTCATTCACCATCATTCCAATATTGCTATAAAGCACTTCGTGACATTAAAACCAAAAGCCCCCGCTACAATCATGCAACGGAGGCTTTTTTATTTATAATACTGTAATAATCATTAAACCCTAAACCATAAACCTTAAACCCAATTACGCTACCCTCGCCATATGCCTTAAGTAAGCAATGTGCGATGCAACGGCCTGACGCATTTTAGGATACTCTACATATTGTATTCCATACTCCTGACAGGCGCCTCTTATTATTTTGCTGATTTGCGGGTAGTGAACGTGAGATATTTTAGGGAACAAATGGTGCTCAATCTGAAAATTAAGTCCCCCTACCAACCATGAAATAACTTTGTTCTTTGTGGCAAAGTTGGCGGTAGTTTTCAATTGGTGAATGGCCCACTCGTCCTCTATTCTTCCGGTAGCCTCATCGGGCATTGGGAAATGTGTATGTTCAACTGTATGTGCTAACTGAAATACAATACTCAATATAAATCCGGCAACGGCCGTAAAGCAAATAAAACCCAATAACCAACTGGCAAAACCAATCTTTATTATAGGTATAACCAGAAACAGAGAATAGTGTATGATTTTAAATACCCAAAATTCAATATGATCTCTTGTGTCCATTTTTTTCAATGGCATATCCCCTATTTTCTTGCTGAAATATTTTCTATAATCAGAAACAAAACTCCAATAAAAATGCAGCAGACAATAGAAGAACCAAAAATACCAATGCTGAAAATTGTGGATCTTGTATTTCTTTTGTGTAGATGCCATTCTTAAAAAAGGCTTAGCATCCAGGTCATCATCGACACCGTCTATATTGGTAAAAGCGTGGTGAACATTGTTGTGTTTTACATTCCACATAAAAGGGCTTCCGCCTAATACGCCAAGCGTAAATGCAGCACACCGATTAATAAATGGTGAATTGCTAAAACTACCATGCGCTCCATCATGCATAATGTTGAAACCGATTGCAGCCATCAACCCACCCAACATTGCAGACTCTATAAGTGCAAATACCAACGATGGAGTAAAGAATACAAGATGTATGTAAGTGACAGAAAAGCCAATCAACAAAACTGCAGCTTTTATATAGAGTGAGTAATTGCCTGACATATCAATGCTTTTTTCCTCGAAATATGCATTGATTCTTTTCTTTAACTCGGCATGAAAAGACTGTTTTTGAATAGCGAACTTAGGTGTGGCCATAATAAAATTTTAAAACCTGAAATGTAAAAATGTATATAATGTTTTTTATGTTGTATGTTGAATAATGGAATCAAAATTATTAATTCCGATGATTTTTTTGCTGATATACCCTTCAGCATATTTTACGCCAATTCTTTTTCCAAGCATCATGGCACGGGCTATTATTCCGTCTAAAAAAGCCTGACTACTTATGTATGTTTCCGGTTCTTTATGATCAGGATTGTAAAACTGCGTTCCGTAGCATTTTATTGCTTCCAGTTTTTGCTCCTGAAATTCTGAAATATCAAAAACGAAATCCGGCTCTAAAAACCTGTCCTGTACATAGTGAAACATATACTTTGGTCGCCACGCTTCCTGTTCATTACCTACTTCATCCAGGGTTACAATTTTTCTTAACCCTGATAAAAAACAGGCATCTTCTACCAATTTTGCACTCCGCCCATGATCGGGGTGACGGTCTTCGGGTGCATTGCACAGTACTATTTCCGGTCTGTATTTTCTAAGTACCCCTATAACTTTTCTTTGATGTTCCTCGTCATTTTTGAAGAATGCATCGGCCATTTCCAGATTTACTCTGCAGGTCACTTTCATTACCATAGCTGCATCTGCGGCTTCTTTCTTTCTTATTTCTGCTGATCCGCGGGTTCCTAATTCACCTTGTGTAAGATCAACAATTCCAACAGTTTTACCTTGTGCTACCGATGCCAGAATAGTTCCCGAACATCCCAACTCAACATCATCCGGATGTACACCAAAAGCAAGAATATCCAGTTTATTCACTATTTCCTTTTAAAAAATCAATGCCGCAAGGTAATTCTTTATAAGGATAGTCAAATAAACTGTAACAAAAATTGTGATATTAAACAATTGTTCACATCAACAGGTTTTCATCATTAGATGATTTTTTAACATCCGAATGCGCCTGAAGCCCACTATTATTCAACCCATTGATTACGTGTTAAATTATGCTATCTCTATTTTTTGGCTAATTTTAGCTTGTATAATGCTTTAACAGTCTTTTTGTTTTCAATAATAAAAAATTGACTGATTTACATTCTGTTTAGATTGCGATAAAATAATCACTAATACCAACCCATGAAAATTCTTTGCATTGGAGAGGCCCTTATTGACATGATTTGCACCGATACCGGTTCTACCCTTTCTAAAGGCGAACATTTTTTAAAAAAACCCGGTGGTGCTCCTACCAATGTGGCTGCTGCAATTGCAGCCTTAGGAGGGGAAGTATTGATTGCGGCCAAAGTAGGCGATGACCCTTTTGGTCACCAACTGATTGATGTAATGAAAGATTTTGGCGTTTTGACCCAACACATTGTATTGGATAAAAACCATTTTACCACTTTCGCATTTGTATCGTTGATGGAAGATGGAGAACGGGATTTTGTTTTTAACCGTGGCGCAGATGGTCAGCTAAGTATCAGTGACATTGAAAATATAGATTTTGACAGTTGCTCTATAATTCATTTTGGATCGGCTACCGCTTTTCTTCCCGGCCCACTGCAGCAGGCGTATGATTATTTGTTGCAAAAGGCTTTGCAAAAAAATATTTTCATCAGTTTTGACCCTAACTACAGGCATCTTTTATTCAAAAACAATACAGAGAGTTTTATTCAACAATCGTGGCAATACCTTAAGCAATGTCATTTCTTTAAAGTAAGCGACGAAGAAGCAATGTTAATTACCGGCTGCACTTCTGTAGATCAGGCTGCTGACGATTTGGCTGCAAAAACCACGGCAACATTTGCCATTACGTTGGGCAAAGCAGGCACTATGTTGGTACACAAAGGTGAAAAGATTACAGTACCAAGCATTAGCATTAAACCAATAGACACAACCGGTGCAGGTGACGCATTTGTGGGTGCGCTTTTATTTCAGCTTTGCAACTACAACCTTGAAACCATATTATCTCTTACAACAGAAAACTGGCAAAAAATTGTATTGAATGGCAACAAAGCCGGTGCAAGAACCTGTGAATACATGGGCGCAATGGAAGCCTTTAAGCATTTGAATAATCAGATTTTTGATTAGCCCTACGCATTAAATTAACCCGCATAAAAATGTAAAAAATTCAGGCATAAAACAGAAAAAAATTTCGACCCCGTCATTAAAGTTAACATTGAATTAAAATAAATAACGAATCAAATAAAAAATGAAAAGAACCTATATACTACTAACCTGTCTGTTACTATCTTTTATTTCCTTCGGCCAAAAACTTTATATAAAAACCTTTGGAGATAGCAAAGCTGACCCGATTATTTTTTTACATGGCGGTCCCGGTTATAATTGCGCAGGTTTTGAAGCTACAACAGCACAAAGACTTGCGGACAATGGTTTTTTTGTAATTGTATATGACCGTCGTGGAGAAGGCCGTTCTACTGATCCCAACGCAAAATTTAATTTCCAGCAAACATTTGAGGATATAAATGAAATATATAAAAGCAATTCTCTTAAAAAGGCATCGTTCATCGGACATAGTTTTGGTGGTATTGTGGCACTATTATTCGCAGAAAAATTTCCAGATAAAATCAAATCTGTCTTTTTAACCGGTGTCCCGGTATCGTTACAGGAATCGTTTAAAACCATCATTAACCATTGTAAAGAAATATACCTTGAAAAAAAAGATTCATCAAACCTCGGCTATATAAAACAATTGGAGAATATGGATACAGCCTCTCTTGAGTATAGTACTTATTGTTTTGGACATGCCATGCAAAACGGATTCTATAATACCAAAAATCCATCCGCCGAAGCTAAAAATATATCAACAGCTTTTAGAAAAGATACACTTGCCAGACTTGCCTCACAAATGACTTATCAGGGACCACAGGCATTTTGGAAAAATGAGCATTACACTACCCTTGACCAAACACCTTTAATTTCAAAGCTATTAAAGCAGCATATCAAAATTTTTGGTTTTTATGGAAAGGAAGATGGGCTTTATTCTCCTGAACAAGTTGTAAAACTCCAAGGCATTTTGGGCAATAAAAACATTGAATATTTAGACAATTGTTCGCACAATGTTTTTATAGATCAACAATCATTGTTTATTAACAGGATTAAAGATTGGAATAAGTAATGGTGTAATATTTTAATTCAGAAAGTACAAAGGCAACTACCCGAAAACAGAAAAAACAAACTTACTAAAGACAGGGATATTTTCTCATAAAGCTTTCAATCACCTGTATAGGCTAAGGTTATCAAAGGGAGGCCATATTATTATGCTTCCAAAGTTGTTCTATCTTTTTACTGAACCAAAAGTTTAATTACCTATTTTGCCGCTTTAATTTGCTTGTAATACCCCTTCATATGAGTTATAACTATCTACCCCTTGATAGAAAATGGTTGAATTTTCAACAGGTAAAAAACCTTTTGGATTTTGATCAATTAGTGTCTATTACATTTGATGCCCATGAAAAAATTCTGGAGTGTCGCAACTATCTTGATAATAAAGTAAACAATAGCGATGCATTGTTTTATGGCATCAATACAGGTTTTGGGTATCTCCAAAATGTAAAGATTGACAAAGGGCAAATAGAAAAGCTACAGTATAACTTACTCATGAGCCATGCCTGTGGCACAGGCGAGGAAGTACCCAGGGATATTGTAAAGCTGATGCTGATGCTGAAAATAAAATCGCTTAGCTATGGGCACAGTGGTGTACAGATAGATACTGTAAAACGACTGATGGAAATGTATAACAATGGGGTATATCCTGTGATCTACACGCAGGGTTCATTGGGCGCCAGCGGGGACTTATCACCTCTTAGCCATCTTTGTCTTCCACTTATTGGCCTGGGGGAGGCATATTATAACGGGATTAAAAAGCCTGCTGCTGATATACTGAAAGAGTTAGGCTGGGAACCGCTTTCGTTGCATAGCAAGGAGGGGCTTGCACTCATAAACGGCACCCAGTTTATGACAGGTTATGGTATGTACATTCTTAAAAAAAGTGAGCAGCTACTTGCCATGGCTGATATCATAGCCGCTATTTCCTTTGACGCCTTTAACTGTACTTACGAACCTCTGCATCCGGGCATACATGCTATACGCAGCCATAAGGGCCAGGTAGAAACTGCTGCCAGAATATCGCAACATCTGCAGGGAAGTACCATTGGCAGCCAACCCAAAACAAGTGTACAGGATCCTTATTCATTCCGGTGCATACCACAGGTACATGGTGCCAGCAAAGATGCTTTTGAACATGTCTTAAATACTTTTCTCAAAGAAATAAACAGTGTTACTGACAACCCAAATATTTTTCCTGATGATGATTTAATATTGAGCGGAGGTAATTTTCATGGACAATACCTTGCGCTTGGTTTAGATTATCTGTCGATAGCAATGAGTGAAATAGGCAGTATTTCCGAGCGGCGGACATTTCAACTTATTAGCGGACAAAGAGACCTGCCCCCCTTCCTTGTCAAAAACCCGGGATTAAATAGTGGCTTTATGATACCACAATATACATCAGCGGGAATTGTAAGCGAAAATAAGCAGCTTTGTACTCCAAGTTCTGTTGATAGCATACCAAGTAGCAACAATCAGGAAGACCATGTAAGTATGGGCGCCAATGGAGCTACTAAATGTATGCGTGTAGTAAATAATGTAGAAAGAGTTTTAGCAATTGAACTTATGACTGCAGTACAGGCACTGGAATTCAGAAGGCCTGCAAAAACATCTCCGTTTCTGGAAGAAATTATAAGCAACTTTAGAAAGCAGGTACCCTTTATCAATGAAGATTGTGTAATGCACACAGAAATAATGAAGGCGGTAAAGTTTGTGAATAAATGGAGGGGGTAATTGTTAATTGTTAGTTGTTAATTGTTAGTTGTTAATTGTTAGTTGTTAATGCTAATCAGGGTTGGAAATAGATTAATTTAAAGCATTAGAAATTAAAGATCTTACATTAAAATGTCCGTCATTGCGAGCAAAGCTTAGCAATCTGCTCATACAAATAATCAAAATCCTGAACAAGTTAAACTCCGGATTATTTCACCAAACTTCGCAAGGTTCACCATGACGACGAGCCAACTTTTGATTACGGCCGTTAGCAATGAATAACTGTTATAACATTACCACCCCTAACCCCGGCCTTGCAGAAGGTGTTACAATTCCAAAATTATAACCCAACCCTGTTGCAGTATCTTCTGCCAGCAGCAACGGGCCGTCCACATCTACCATATCCAGTTGTGGGAGCAGTTGCACAACTGCAGCCGCGCCAATGGTAGATTCATTCATACTTCCCATCATTACTTTCAGGTTTAGTTCACGGCCTTTTTGTATCATACGGCGGGCAGGTGTTATTCCGCTGCACTTGGTTAGCTTTATATTTATACCATGAAAATATCCAACACATTTTTCAACATCTTTTTCGGCTACACAACTCTCATCTGCAAATAAGGGCAATGGCGATTTTGCATATAGCTCCTTCATTCCATCCCAATTGTCTTTGTGCAGCGGTTGCTCTACCATTTCTACACCCAGCTTATGCAGCGCAGGCAATTTTTCAAGCGCCTCCTCTAAAGTCCATGCTGCATTTGCATCTATTCTAAAGGAGGCATTGGTATGTTTTCGCAACGCTTCAATAATAGCTATATCATTATCGCTGCCAAGTTTTATTTTATACACAGGCCATGGTTTTTCTTTTATCTTTTCTACCATTTTGTCAATTGTATCCAGGCCAATGGTATAATCTGTGGGTATTGCATTTTTATAGTTGGTTCCCCAAATTTCGTACAGCGGTTTGTTCATCAATTTACCAAACAAATCCCAACCTGCCATATCTAAGGCACAAACTAAAAAAGGTTTGTCAGGATATAAATGGTGCAGGTAATGCCAATACCTTTCAGGATCTGTAAAAGCAAATTTTTCAACCATTCTACGCTTAGACTCCAGGTCTTCTATCATTTGCTCTACCGTTACATTATAATAGCTGATTGCGGTTGCTTCTCCCAATCCCGTGTGCTGCCCAAGTTGCAACGCCACTACAAGTGTTGATTGTTGTGTTTTACTCCCTTTTGAAATAGTAAAAGTGTGACGAAAGGGCAAGTTATATTGACGGTATTGAAGTATCAAAATGGGGTAGTTTGGTGCAAAGAAAATTAAATAGCAGCACATTGATGATACTGTGATATGATTTATTTACCACTTACTATATTCGTCATTTCAAGATTGGTTCATTACATGTACAGCAGTGCAATAGATTATTGTACAACTATGAAAGGTAAAATTGATTTGAAACTGGTTTAAATGTACCGGTCAAAGACTTGGGTTTCATAGGAAATCGAAGTGACCCTTCGGGAACATTTCAACTAGCCCAACAAGCACTTACTCTAGCTCGGCGTTGGACTTGAGGGCACTTAATTTATTTTTTTGCGTAAGTATTATTTAAGTTACTTTGCATTCAAATATTTCCTATTATGAAAACGATTTACACACTTATTTTAACATTATGTTGCTTTTCTGCTATTAGCCAATCAATAAATAAATATGATGGGGTTTATGAAAACCATAGTTATACATTTCGTTCGGGTGATCCTTCAAGAACTGGTTTTCCTCTTCCGTATGAAGTTGGGTTAGTAACATCAGGTGCCGATTCAGTACAGAGTGACATATTACATAAATGGGCAGATGGGAGTGGTATAGGTATCACTTATCCTATTTTTATTATCGACTCTACAACCAATATTGTCTATGTAACGGCTTCTGGATTTGTCGTTATGGATGCCCCAGGCTATTCCAATCGCTATGATCCTATCACTAAGACAATTTATGCTGCATTTACATGGGGTGCTGGAACTTCTTCAAGGTTAGCAGTTGATACCCTTATCTATTTAAGACCAAGAAGTGTTCTGCCATTGAAGCTAATTTCCTTTGAAGCAATTTTATCAGGTGTAGAAACACATTTAACATGGACCTCAGTAAACGAAGTAGATGTAAAAAGTTACATTATTGAAAGAAGCAATGAGGGTCGCTTATATACTGCCTTGGGTAGAGTAGATGCTGTTAACAGATCAGAAGCAAATTATTCATTCAATGATAAACCTACTTCTATAAATATAAATTATTATTATCGGCTTAAAATAATAGATGTTAACGGTAGTCATAGATACAGCAAAATTGCTGTTGTAAAATACCATGCTGATAGCAATTTAGAAATTTACCCTAACCCTGCCACTACCAATATAGTTCTTAAACACACTAAAGCTATTTTAGGTGCAACCGTTAGCATTGAAGATGGTGGTGGGAAGCAAATAAAAATAATTACTGTTCAATCTAATGCAGTACAAACAAAAATTTCGGTTGATAAATTAAAAAAAGGTAGCTACATAATTACTTATCATAACAATGGTGAAATGTCAGTTAATAAATTTGTAAAGCAGTGATTTTCCACCATTATTTGAAGTTTTCGCCGCTGTTGGATTTCTTCACCAACAGCTCTTATGTTATGCTTTGTTTGCAGGTGAAGAACAGCTACAGGCGAAATTATTTGCAAAATTTTGTCCGCGTGGGGTCTCCTGCAAAGGATTCCACGTTCTGGAACTCAAAAAATTTACAACAAAAACTATTTTATAGGCTTTTCGTTAGTTATTTTTTTAAGTTTGTTACTTATGTCAATTAAGATAACCCATAGCAACCAACCCGCATTACATTACATAACTTTTACCTGTCATCAATGGCTGCCTCTGTTTCAGTTGGTCAATGGGTATGATTTGGCCTATGAATAAAACATCAGCAATATTGCAATTATCAACTTCAGTTACGGGCTCACGGAATACTAATACCGACAACGTCAACCCTTTTTCGTTACTTCCTAGCATCAATAAAGTTTTCAAATAATAGAGAATAAAAAATATAGACAAAACCATTATGCCAGAAAACAACTTAACCAAATTGAGAGTAGACGCTGCAATTCGGGGAAAATGGAATATTGGGTTCTTTGCTGCAGGATTTATATTTTGGATTTTCATTGGAATTATTAGTAACTGTATGCCATTAGAAAAAGCAAGAACTTATATGGTAACAGGAACATTTTTTATTTTTCCTTTGGCAGTTCTTTTCTCAAAAATATTTAAAGCCGACCCATTTACAAAAGGCAATAGCATTGGCGAATTAGTAGGTTATACCCATATGAGCATAATTGCATTGTCGTTTCCAATTATAATTTTAGTCGCTATTTATTTACCAAGTGCCCTAATTTTAGTTATGGCAATCTTATACTGTTTGGATTTTTATGTAATGAGTTGGGGATTTGGAAATAAATTATTTGGAATCCACAGTGCTGTTAGAACAATTGTAGTTACTATTATTTACTTTACACTTCCAAATTTGAGAAATATTATAATCCCAATTTTTGTTGCATTTTTATATTTATCCACCGTAATACTTATTCCTATTCTTAGAAAGAAATGGTTTGGACAAAATAAAGTTGATTATTGATGAAACGAATTGCATTTATTTCAGACATACATTTAGAGGAACAATTTCCACTTGATAACAACATTAACCCAACAAAAAATTTTGAAACTATTCTTACCGACATTAGAAGTAGAGAAATAAACGAAGTGATTTTTGGTGGCGACATTGGTGAACAGACTGCACACAAATATTTTTTTGAAAAACTACAAAATCTTTCGGTAAACTTAATTTTAGGTAACCACGACAAATTTGAAAATGTAAAAAAACATTTTATAAAGGACGAAAACCATCACGAACTTTATTACAAAATCGAAGATGAAACTTATCAATATTTATATTTAGACACTTCGGTTGACGAATTAAGCAAAACTCAATTAAGTTGGTTACAAAATGTACTAAATGAAAACAAAGAATTGATTTTGTTTGTGCATCATCCTATTTTAGAAATTGATACACCAGTTGACAAAATGTATCCTTTAAAAAACAGAGAAGAATTGAAATCATTTTTGTTGACTTTCAAAAAAAGTGTTACAATTTTTTGTGGACACTATCATATGAATGATGAACAAGAATTTAAAAACATAAAACAGTATACAACTCAATCAATGTCTTTTCAACTTGTGAAAAATGCAACAGCAATTGAAGTGGACAATAAAAATTTTGGTTATAGGGTTATAGAAATTCATAAAGATAAAATTGAAACCGAATTAATTAATTTCAAACAGTGAATATTTCGCCAATAGAGCTTTTCAAACAATGGTATGAACAGGAATTAAAACTGACTAAAGTCAGAATTCCTTCAGCTTGTTGTCTTTCAACTATTGGTGATGATAATTATCCAAATACAAGATTTGTTTCATTAAAAGACATTTTGAATAATAATTTTATTATAACAGGAACAATTACTTCACGAAAAGGAATTGAAATTGAAAACTCTGAAAAAGTTTCTTTAACTTTTTGGTGGACAGAAACAGAAAGACAAGTTAGAGTTCAAGGAAATGCATTTAGAATAACAGAACAACTTGCAGACAAATATTTTTCTGAACGAAACAGGGATAGCCAAATAGTTTCTGTGACAAGTTTGCAAGGACAAGAACTTATAGACAAAGAAGCACTTACAAAAAAATATGACGAAATAGAATTTACTACAATCAACAAAGAAATTGAAAGACCTGAAAATTGGGGTGGTTATAAAATTGAACCCATAAGAATTGAGTTTTTAGAATTTAAGCCGACTAGATTTCATGAAAGAACTTTATTTGAATTATTAAGCGGACAATGGAAAACGAAACAAATACAACCCTAAAAAATAAGCCAGCAGGTAACATGGGGTTCCTATGTACCTCGGTTGGAGTTGAGGAGAGTCAATATAATAATTCCGTTATCAAAATTTTTTTAAAAAAGATAGGGTGATTTTCCCCTTTCTCCTTCGCCAGGTTTTTTCTAATCCTATTAAATTGCATACATTATACAGCAAGTACCATACACCATTTACATTTTTCACACTTTGCGTATATTTGATTAACCAATGAGTATATTCACAAACCTTGTTAGTGATTATTGAAAAACTACAAAATAACATAAGAGACAGTAAAGCAAAATATTATGAAAGCAACCGGAAAAACTGTAAACGAAATTCTGACAAGCCTTCCTACCGAAAGGGCAGAACCATTTAACAAGCTACACGATGTTATTGTAAAAAATCTGCCTAAAGGATTTGAAGCAGCCATAAGTTATGGTGGATTAGGGTATGTTGTTCCGCATACGCTTTATCCTGCAGGCTACCATTGCAAACCAAGCGAACCGCTTCCTTTTGCTGGAATTGCTTCGCAAAAAAATTCTATTAACTTTTACCATATGGGTATCTATTCCGATTCCAAATTAATGGAATGGTTTGTAAAGGAATATCCAAAACATACCAAGCAAAAACTTGACATGGGAAAAAGCTGTGTTCGCTTTAAAAAACTGGACGACATTCCCTACAAACTCATTGGTGAATTAATGAAAAAGATGAGTATGAAAGAATGGATAACTATTTATGAAACGAACTTAAAAAAATAACCATTGAAAAAGTATATCATTTTAAAATTAATTGGGCTGGCTTTACTGACTATGATAACCCTTGTTATTATTTCATTTGCTGAAGTCGCAGTGTATTCATACCTCATAAATCCCGGAAAAGCACAGCCTGTTTATGAAGCACACGCCAATTCTTCTGCTCCGTATATTTCAGCAATTTTCGGGTTTATTGTTTTCTTTCTTGTTGCTCGATATTGGAAGAAAAAAGAATACCCGAATGCATTTAAATTGGCAATGCTTTTCCCGCTTATTTATGTGCTATTGGACATTATCATAATAACAGCAGCAGGCGTTAAATGGTCTGACTTCATTTTAATATTTGCTATTGCTAATACAGCAAAATTTCTTGGCAGTTACTTAGGATATAAGCTAACAAAATGACACAAGATGGAAGAACAGATAACATAAACGAAACTTTTGCTGAAATATCAACAACAAACGAACAAAATATAGAGGCCGGAAAAATCAAGCTTGAAAGCTCATCAAATTCGTATCTTTAATAGTTAAAAATTGACTTTAAAGTTCATGAAATCATTCAAAGACATCACCACAGAAATATTTATTAATTAAAAAGAAAAATGAAAATCATAATTATCATTCTGCTAGTGTTGGCAAGTATTATCGCCTTGCTTTTAATCATAGCACTTTTCATGAAGAAGGAACATTATGTAAAGCGTGAAATTGTCATCAATGCACCAATTCAAAAAGTATTTGACTTTTTGAAACTACTCAAAAACCAAGACCAATTCAATAAATGGGCTAAAGCTGACCCTGACAGAAAATGGGAATACAAAGGAACTGACGGAACAGTTGGATTCATTATTTCCTGGAGCGGAAACAAAAAAGCAGGTGAAGGCGAAAAGGAAATCATGAATATCATTGAAGGAAAACGAATTGAAACACAAATTCGGTTTATAAAACCAATGGTGACAACTGCAGATGTAATTATGGAGACCGAATCTATATCCGATAATCAAACCAAAGTATCCCTGATTAATTCCGGCACATTGAAATATCCAATGAATATATTTATTCCGATGGCTGAAAAAAACTTTCCAAAAGATATGGATAGTAGTTTAGCAACCTTGAAAACCGTCTTAGAAAAATAAGAGCAGTTAAAATTGAAAATGAAAATAACTGGCAGACATATAAAAATCAATTTGTTAGTTGTTTTACTTACCACTTTTCTTACATGGTTTTTCTATGCCCACGAAACCTTGCCAAAGCCAATACGGGCAGTGTCCGCTTTGATTGAAACACCGGTTGCAATAGCTTCCGGCCTTTCGCATTACTTAAATCTTGGAGTAGATGTTTATGAAACTCCCTGGGCTATTATTCTAACGAACACACTATTTTCAGTGCTACTGATTTTATTGGTTGGCAAGTTTATTGCCAGGCGAAGATTAAAAAAGTCATCTTAAATGGAAACGACCAATAAAGTAGAGGCTTTTTTAACACAGTATGATGATCAAATTAGCAGAAATGCCATGATACTTCGCCAGGTTATTATGGCTACCCTTCCAGATATTATTGAACAATTAGACATACCTGCAAAGATGATTGCGTATTGTTACGGACAAAAATATTCAGAATTAATTTGCACCATTATACCTTCCAAAAAAGGATTGAAACTTGGTTTTA
This sequence comes from Segetibacter sp., assembly GCA_031373555.1. GTDB lineage: Bacteria > Bacteroidota > Bacteroidia > Chitinophagales > Chitinophagaceae > Segetibacter. Next base: position 49,306 of record JANMMU010000079.1, read on the forward strand.
ATTGGGGAACAACATTACCCGATCCTGACCATTTGCTTGAAGGCTATGGGAAAATTTCACGGTATGTAGCAATAAAATCTGAAGAACAAATAAAATCAAATGCTATTAAGAATTTGCTACTAAATGTTTTAAAGATTTATAAACAAAAAGCTTCTACAATAAAATAAAATGTGGACTTGCCCAAATTGTAATCATAAATTTTACAACACAAATCAATCGCATTCTTGTGGCAACTATACTGTGGATGACTTTTTAAAGGGCAAATCAGAAACGATGATTGGCATATTCAATATATCATTTCAGAATACAGAAAAATGGTGAGTTTGATATTCATCCCGTAAAGACAAAAGTTGCGTTGTTGACGAAAATGCGTTTCTGTTCAACTAACAAAATTGGAAGTGATTTTATAAATATTCACCTGGTAATTACCCAACCCTATGCTGGCACTTATGTTTCTATAAAATTGATAACTTAGACAACTGGTTTTTCGTGCATTACTTTAAGATTCAAAGCAAAACAGACATCAATAAAGAAATGAGAAAGTATATGATATTAGCCTATGAAATTGGCAAGAGGATGCATCTTAAAACGAAATCTATCAATGACAGAAAAAGTGAAAAGTAACATGGAACAAAGAATACAACTTAAACATCCGGCTGGCAAAAAAGCCATAAGTATGGATAAAGAAAAATATGTTGTTATAGAAACATCCCTTTTGAATTGTCTTAAAGGAAAAGCAGAAGCAACTCATAAAGAGATTTTAAACGCTATAACCGAGGATTTTAAAAAGAAAAAAATAAAATTTGAAGGCTCTATTGAATGGCATATGGAATGGGTAAAACTTGACTTAGAAGCCAATAATAAAATTACCCGGATAGCAGGCACGGCACCAATTAAATTTAAACTTACCTGACACAATAGGAATCCGTTAACATTGGTTTTGAGATCCACTAATTAGCATCACAAACAAACATCAACCAATTGCAAATTCAGGCTGCGGTTGGGGTTCTTACGTTCAATGTTCAGGTTTTTGTTGTTAACTTCAACTTTAAGTTTTCAATTAGGTAGGCGTTCCGGTTGGGCGTTATAGAATATCCCACCTACAGCAATACCTGCCCGTAAACTACCATTTTCGTAAACTCTCTACAAACAGACAATTTAACCAAAAGATGACTATGAAAGTATTTATTACAGCAATTTTAATTTTAACGACACATATCGCAAATGCACAGACAAACTCTTTGCGACTAAACCCAAATATTGTTTTACCAAAAGACAGTATTGAAAGTAAGGCAATGATAAATTCGCTTAACGACTTTTTACTTTCAGCACAAAAACCAAATGAAGAAAACAAGTTTACATTTGAGAATGAAAAAATAGAGACCTTTATTCAACTTGACGAAATTAACGGAATTGAAAAAAGCGGTAAATTCAAAGATGATTATTTCTATAAACCTTACTTGACAAATATTGTCTTGCTCAAAGACAATAACTATTTGATACAAGTTTCATATATCGGAACAAGTGAGAATACAGCTTTATTAAGGGCAAGTTTTGAATTTATTGCTCATAAGACAAATAACGCATTTACATTCTCTTCCCCACTATTGAGAAACACCAAAAATTGGAAAACCCTAAAAACAGGAAACAATATATTTCATTACCAAAATACAATCAACAAGGACAAAGTAAAAGAATTTAATAACCTGACTGCTGCATTTGATATTAAACTAAAATCAACAAACAAAATAACAGATTACTATCTATGCGACAATATTATTGAACTTGAGAAATTAATTGGCGTGGACTACAAATCTGACTACAACGGAAGAAGTGAAAGCGTTTGGAGTGCTACATTTGATGACAGAAAATTAATTGTATTTGGTAACAATAATTCAAGTTTCAACGAATTTGACCCACACGATTTATTTCACGACAGATTAAGTTTAGTAATTCCAAGAAGTAAGGTAAACAAACCAGTAGATGAAGGTTGTGCATACTTATATGGTGGAAGTTGGGGTTTTACCTGGAAGGAAATTTTCAAAGCATTCAAAGAACAAATTGCAAGCAACAAAAACACAAGTTGGTTAGAAATAAAAGAGACGCCCATTTATTTTAAAACCGGTAATTATCAAAATCAGGCAGACTATATTATTAATGCTTTATTAGTAAAGAAGATTGAAAAGGAAAAAGGTTTTACAGCAGTTTGGGAACTTTTAAATGTTGGACCTTTTGAAAAGGGCAACGAAAAGTATTACCAGAAACTTGAACAACTGACAGGATTTACAAAAGCAAACTATAACGACAAAATTTGGGATCTAATAAACAACGAAAAATAAAAGCTGCCACCAACATTGTTACATCCTACATTATGATAAGCAGAAATTAAAAGAATGAGCACAAAAACTAAAATAGTAATTGCAGGAATTGGAGGAGTTGGTGGCTATTTTGGTGGGCTGCTTGCTAAACACTATTATGACAGTGAAAATGTTGAAATAATTTTCTTTGCCCGGGGACAGCATCTTAAAGAAATTCAAAAAAATGGGCTTAAAGTTATAAAGGCTAATAATGATTTTCTTGCTTATCCGAAAATTGCAACGGACAATCCTAAGGAAATTGGAATTGCTAATTTAATTGTGATTTGCACCAAAAGTTATGACCTTGAAGAGGTTGTTCAACAATTGCAAACTTGTATAAATGAGCATACTATTTTGCTGCCTTTACTTAACGGAGTTGACAGTAAAGAAAGAATTAAAAATATCGTTCCTGACAATATTGTTTTAGAAGGTTGTGTCTATATCGTTTCTCGTTTACAACAAGCTGGAGTAATAGAAAACAGTGGCAATATTCAAACCCTGTACTTTGGACTGGACAATTTTGTTAATGAAAAATTGCTTGTATTTGAAAAACTGTTCAAAGAAGCCAACTTAGACGCAACTCTTTCAAAAAATATTTCAACGGCAATTTGGGAAAAATTTATTTTTCTTTCGCCCATTGCAACCGCAACCAGTTATTATGACAAATGTATTGGTGAACTTCTTTCTGATATTGAGAGTCTTGAAACAATAAAATTACTAATTGAAGAAGTGAAAAAAGTAGCAGCAATAAAAGGAATTATTGTTTCAGAAGATATCACAGAAAAAACAATGGCGAAGCTAAAACATCTACCATTTGAAACAACTTCATCTATGCACATTGACTTTAAAAATAAAAAATTAAAAACCGAATTGAAAACATTGACCGAATATGTGATTGTGGAAGGGAAAAAGCACAATGTATTAACACCAACTTATTTTAAATTAAATACTTACCTTGAAAAGAAAAGCGGCATATAATAAGGTATCCTAAAAGCGGAGTTGAAAAGCCTTGGAATGGACTGATGTGCAAGGTTAAACATTAGGAATTCTATTGAGTTTTTGTGCTAAATTTCAACTTTGGTACTTTCTAAACCCCCGCTTCCACAAACCGAGAATGGTTTAGCAAAAGCTGCACCCGTAACAAGACTTAATTTTTAAAGAAATAAACAAGAAAAATTCATCATTAAAAAAGCGAAATGAAATTAAAAACTACAACTTTAAAAATTCAAAATTATTCATACTAATTTTCACACTTCTATTATTATCTTTTGTTGGTTATACACAACCACCAGCTACAGAAGAAAAGACAATTGTACTTAAAAATGTGCATGTGATTACAATGACTTCGCCGAACAACATCATAAAAAATGCCACTGTTGTAATTGAAGGAAACAAGATTAAATCCATCAATGGAACTACACCCAAAAACGCAAAAATTATTGATGGCAAAGGAAAATGGTTAATGCCAGGCTTAATAGATATGCATGTTCATATACCAACAGATGGTGGACCTTTTGGGCCAAAACTACCTACACAAGGTGCCGTAATGTTTTTTGACTTGCAGGATTATATGACACTTCATAATTCGAATGCTGTTACTACAATTTTTGACCTGGGTTCCAGGCCTGAACACTTTGGCCAGAGAAATGAAATAGGAAAAGGAAAAGTAATCGGTCCTCGTATGGCATTGGCAGCAATGATTGATGGAGGAAACGGGCAAGGAAGAATAGTTAATACTGCAGATGATGGAAGGCAAGCTGTACGTAGTGCAAAAGCAGAAGGCTACGAATTTATAAAAGTGTATTCTGAACTTAATATGGAAACATATAAAGCGATAATTGATGAAGCTGATAAACAAGGGCTAAAAACTATTGGGCACATTCCGGATGCTTTTCAAGGGAAATTAAATGAAGCCTTTGTGCCAAATTTTGGCATGGTTGCCCATGCAGAAGAGCTGGCAAAACATTGCAAAGACTTTAATGAACAAGAAGCAAAAAGTATGGCTAAATTGCTGAAAGATAATGGTACATGGTTATCCCCTACTCTAACTACTATGGAATGGATAGCAAGCCAGGTACGTTCATTAGAAGAACTGAAAGCATTGCCTACACTTAAATATGTTCATCCCTTATTGCAAAGCAAGTGGCAAGTTGCCAATAATTATAATAAAATGAGCAGCCCTGAAAACATTACCCGTTTTGATAAAATGGCAAAATTTAATTTGTTATTAGTAAGGGCTTGTAAAGAAGCAGGAGTACCAATAGTTGCAGGAACGGATGCAGGAACTTCGGGAGTTGTACCAGGTTTTGCACTACACGATGAATTGGCCTTATTAGTAAAAGCCGGCTTAACCAATGAAGAAGCATTAGCTTCAGCAACGCTACTTCCTGCACAATGGCTTGGCATAGACAAAATAGTTGGAACCATAGAACCCGACAAACTTGCTGACTTCGTCTTATTAGAAGAAAACCCATTAGACAACATTTCAAACACTAAAAAAATTGCTGGAGTTTTTATTAACGGACAATGGTTAGACAAAGTAAAACTAAATGCACAACTTGCTGATTTAGCCAAAAGAAACACAGCAAACAGAGATAAATTTGACTGGTTAAAAATGATGAAAAGACCAAAATAAAAAATGGCGCCAATATCGGTCACTGTTGCACAAACCCTATTTTTATCAAGTTCCAATCTAAAATCCGCTATTGCAGATAGAGAAACGTAAAACTTGCTTTTAAACAAGTCGGGTTTTTATCCCAATAAATTAGTCAACAGTACAGCCCTCCTGCTACCTACTTTTTTCTCGATAAAAAAAGAAAACCTGGATTGGTGAAAAATAAAACGAAATCGTTAAATTTGAAATGGACTAATCTGCGTAGGAATTGAAACAACATGATTATTAAAACCTTAATGGAACGATAGTTATAACCCTAACCGAACACTCTAAAATTTATGAAACGAATAATTCAATTTGGGCTTGTTGTTTTTCTCTTCAGCAGTTTGACAGGTTGTAACGGACAAACGAAATCTAATTCAGGAACGCGACAAAATACCGACACAAAAAAACTTGTTGGCGGTGGTTGTGATGGTTGCGAAATTATGTTTGTTGGTATGCCTGCAAATATTTCATCAGTGGACAGCAGTGTAGGTTGGACAGAGAATGGACAAAAACTTTTAGTAACAGGCAAGGTTTATAAAATTGATGGCAAAACACCGGCACCAAATGTTATAATTTATTATTGGCAGACAGATAACAATGGCTACTATACACCGGCAAAAGGGATGGACGAGAAAGCAAAACGACATGGGCACATCCGGGGTTGGGTAAAGACAGATGGGAATGGCAAATATTCGATTTATACAATAAGGCCTGCACCCTATCCAAATGAAGATATTCCTGCACATATTCATACTTCTATAAAAGAGCCAAATATTAACAACGAATATTACATTGATGAATTTGTTTTTGACGATGATAAACTTTTGACAGGCCAAAAAAGAAAAGCACCTGAAAATCGTGGTGGTAGTGGAATTTTACGAGTACTTAAAAAAGGCGACCTTCAAATTGCAGAACACAATATTGTTTTGGGACTTAACATTCCAAACTATCCTGAAACCTTAAAAGCAGAAACACAATCAGGGCTACAAATTGGTGAAGACCAACCATCATTTATACCCTATCACGCCTATGGGCCCGACAAGGGTTCAAGGGCATGCCCGGTTTGTAAGTATGGTCGCTATCACGGCATTGTATATTTTGTAGGTAATAATCCTGATTGGGAGGACATAAAAAAATGGTTGACCTTTTTAGAGCAGCAAAGCGTTGCAAGAAGCAAGTATTTAAAAGCCTATTTTGTTTATGGCAACGACAAAGATTATAGTAAAGATAAGCGTCAAAAAGAGTTAGAAAATATAGGACTTGAACTAAACTTGAAAAATATAGCTTTAACTTTTGTTCCATCATTTTCCGACACAGAAAGCGAAGCTAATCTTAATAAGATAAACCCTGGTGTAGAGAACACTTTTGTTATTTATAGAAACACAACGATTATTGACAAGTTCCTTGACCTTAAACCGACAGAAGAAAATTTTAAGTTGCTTGCGAAAGAATTAGATACCAACAAAGGCGACTATTTTGACTTAGACTAATCAAGGCATTTCTGAAAAAGGTATGCACATATAAAAGAACCTTTGTGCAAGGTTGGCGGACAGCCTGCGCCGAACCATCGGGGGAATAACAATCGGTTACGCTGAATCGGAATACTACAAATCCACTAATATATGGCTTGACCGAATTCTTTTGGACCCAAATTAGTGGGGGGATTGCTAACTTCAACCTTAGTATTTTTATCGGCTTCATCGCCGGGTTGGCAGTTATAAAATCCCAGCCTGCGGTAAGACTAAAACATTGTGTTTCATTTTAGAAAATCAGAATGCTACTCAAAAAATACACATCAAAGTGGATTAAAGATTTTAATGACTTAAAAACTGAAATCGATAAAGGGCTACACGGGCTTGAATATAGTATTGAACACGTTGGAAGCACTTCAGTACCAAACCTGGATTCAAAGCCAATAATCGACATTGATATTATCTATTTGAATCAAATGGATTTTGAAGAAATAAAATCAGGCTTGGAGAAGATAGGATATTATCATAATGGCAAACAGGGAATTGAAGACCGGGAGGTGTTTAAAAGGAATGGCAAGATGAATAGTGAGATATTAGACACCATAAAGCATCATCTTTATGTTTGTCCAATTTTCAGTAAAGCATTGGAAAGACACCTTTTATCTCGAAACATTTTAAGAAAGAGTAACTATTCACTCCCCAAAATTCAATTTTTCGGGTATTTTTTATAAAACCTGGAAGTTGTGCACATTTTTTTGATGGCTTTTGTAAGATCTGATTTTTATGCACTTTTTTGCTTCGTATTTCTTAGTTTTTGGGGATTA
>JANMMU010000145.1:0-46037 GCA_031373555.1 Segetibacter sp.
TAAGAATTAGATACTGCTGTTTCAATATTATATGGATTTGCTGTTAATATTACATCATCAACATTAAATCCAGGGTCACCTCCGGTAGTAGCAGCGCCGGTTGCCCAATAAAATGATACAGTAAACTTTTCATTTCCTATACCAGCAGGGGCAGGTATGGTTGGTGTACCTGTAATTGGGGTAGCACTATTTGTACAATATGGTCCTGCCCCTGTAAGAGATGAAGTAGAATTCCAAAGGTAAAATGGACCTGTGGTCTGACCAATGGTGTAAGCTGTAATACCATAGTCTTCAGGAGCTCCAACGTTTCCTTTGCCACGTACTCTATATTTGAGACTAAGATTACCCAGCGATTCATAACCAGCCGGATCAATTAACAAAGATTGAAGTACAGCTGCACCAGCTGTACCTCTGATATATGAATTGGGTTTTGTAACTGTATTGCTAGTGATATGTGCACATTGGCCACTTGCTGTTGGGCCGCCATTTCCATTTGCACTACCTACAAAAGTATTCGAAGGATTTGCAGTTTTTAATGCCCTCCAGCCAACAGGTAAGTTATTAGGGCCTGTACCTGCTTCAAAACCTTCATTTAATATATTAATTGGATTCTGCCCAATTTTAATATTATCATCGTCAATAATGTTGATTTTAAGTGTTTGATGAGATGTTCCTGCAGTTACACCTACACCGCTTATACTTAAACCGAGAATAATAGTTTTATCACCATCATTTGCTACATTGTCAAAAATTCTTACAACTGTAGATTTTACGGACTCTCCTGTGGCATAACTTAATACAGGTGTGAGTATCTGATAATCCGTACCATTTACAGCGGTTCCTGTAGTAGTTAAGGTTACGGAACCTACATCCGTAGCTTTATCTTCTGTAGATATATTCACATAAACGTCTCTAAAGTTTTGATTTCCAGAAATTTTTATTCCGGTTTCAGGGATATTTATCGAATCAACACAATAATCAATAAAGGCAATATTGTTACTACCTACAACAGGTACAAAGCCTACATTAGAGGTAGGCAAAGAATTTCTGCGGGGACTATTTAGCATTACGGTTTGAATACGTGCAACCTGATCTGCAGTAAATGTATTGAGCAATACATCGTCTGTATAATCCATATAGTTTTCAAACATTTCATCAGGAGTTCCGCAGGTATTTGCTTTAGGGTGATAATAAATTCCATAATTCGCTGTTTCTGCTACCTGTGTATCATTACAAAAATCATCGCCGCATGTTGCATCACCCCATATATGCCTTAACCCAAAAAAGTGGCCAAGTTCATGTACAAGACTTTTACCAGTAGTATAAGGGTTGGTCGGAGCGCAAGTGCTCTTAGTATAACTACTTCCAATTGCAGAAGTAATAATAGCTACACCTGCAAGAGGTGTAGTTTCAGCATTGTTAAGACCTGTAAGCCCACTACTTGCAGGAAATGTGGCATAACCTATCAAAGTACTTGTACCGCTCTTAAGACCTGGCATAACCCAAACATTAATATAACGTGTTGCATCCCAGGTGCTACCAGGTTTAACTGTAGATTCTACATAAGTCCTATCCCAGCCTGTTGTACCATAAGTCGTCCAACCTTTTGCAACCCTGTCTATTCTATCAATACCTGGCTCAGCCAATACAGTTCCTGAAGGATTTTTTTGAGCTAACACAAATGTTAGTCCGGTGTTAGCGGAAACAGCATAAGGACTACCTGACTGGTTACCAAACGTTTGATTCAGCAACATAACCTGTGCTTTTATAAAACTGGCATCCAGATTTGGGGATGTTCCAACAGGTTCACCTGCACTAATAATATGAAATATTATAGGCAACGTGTAGTTTACCGTCGTAGTTTTTGCTGCTTTCCTTTTTGCTATTTGAGCACTCATCCATGACTCAAACTGGGCATCGGTTTCGGCATTGGGATTCTTTTCCCTGGCTTCTGCCATTGCCTGTGTGGTATAGCAACGAAAAATAGTGTTATCTTTTCTGATAGTCGGATCAGAAATCTGTTGTGCATTGACATTTCCCGAGGAATATAGCAATGCAAAAATGGCAAGTGTGTAAATTTTCTTCATAAAGAGATTTGAAGTGTGAATTTAAAACAAAAGATTCTTACTATAAATTGAATGGAAAAAAAACTCAGTTATTTTAATGTAAATTTTATTATTTTTTTAAAAAAAAATTCAGGCCGGGGTATTGGATTAAATAAACAAAAAAACTAATCCATCATAATATTTATTGAAAAAAGGGTAAGTACAATTAATATTGTCATTATGCATCCGTATTTAATTGCCTTATAAAAAACTAAAACTGTTCATCATCATTTTTTCTGTTTTGCAGGTTCAGGTGCACTTCAAAATTGTCATAAGAGTTGCTTACAAGTTCTATTTCTGCAGCAAATCTTTTGTAACGAACATCCTCTACATCCAAACGTAATGTACTTGTTGCAAAACCGATTTCTTCTTTGGGAGATTCCATGGTGCCAGAAAATCTCATGAGAGAACGATCTATCCAGTTGAGATGACTTTTTTTAACCATTCTGAAAACATTTTGATAAACACGAACAGCTTCCTTATAGTCTGTTCCTTTATATAAAATTGCCTGCCAACTTGCAGATGTATCTACTTTTGAACTATAATAAGTTATTGAACAATCTTCTGAACCCGGCAGTTTTATTGCTGATTCAAAGGTCTCTGTCCCCCCCTCCTGCATCAGGCTGTTGCCCTTAATGTTTTTATAATTGAATCTAAAATCAAGTACAATTTTTTCTAGGGTTTTAGTAAATTCTGGTGAGGGAATTATTGATTTATAAAATTGTGCTGAAGTTGAAAAGCACTGAAACAAAAAGATAATAAAAAGCAGAATATATTTTCTCATAATTATTGATTACAAATGATTCAGCAATAATACAGATTTAATAGTTTTATAATTATGCAGACAATATTATTTAAGTTAAAACAATTATTAAGAAGAGCTAACTATTTCCTGCAATCGCTTTCTTAACGAATTTTGCAAATCAAGTAAACGATTATTTGCCACATCTTCTACTTCAAATACTACCTTACCATAATCATCACGGGAGAAGAATAGGTCTGAAGGAAAGTACGATGTCATTTCCGGTTCCATAAGATGAATCACTATTTTTCCGTTTGACTTTGGCCAATGCAAATCCGCTTTCCTTCTTTTCTCTTCAAACTCAAAATAAATGAGCATACTATGTTTCTATTTTTGGTAAAAATAGAAACATAAAACAAATAAGTATGCAAACATTTCTACAACAGAGAAGTTTAAATATTTTGTTGCCCGAACCTTTATAAAAACTGAAAAAATTTTTATAAAATCATCTACCCTCCTCTTCGTCCTTCTTCAAAATTTCTATTTGAGCAGGGTTAGAAACTTTTATTTCGGGCTTGCCTTTATACATCTCAATAGTACCTGTAACACAGATATTTTTACCATTGTATAATGCATCTGGTGTTGAAGGAAAGTTTGCAATGTCCTTTTGAAAGATTGCAATGGTCAATAAACTATTGGGATATTTTGCACCTAAATTTAATAATGTAACTTTTTCAAAAGCCTTGCCACCAAACACTTTAGTACAGATAGTGACAGATTTACCTTCATAATTTATTGCAGAATCAATTAAAATTTTTGTTTGTGAAAATGATGCATAAGCAACAATAATGAATATAAGAAGCAATGATAATTTTTGTTTCATAATGAATGGATCTTAAGTTTAAATTTTATCACACTTATAAGTTATCAATTTTTGATTCTATAGTTTGCTGAATAGAAGGGGTAACATTAGACAAAATATTATAGCCTGTTAAGGCCTCAATATTATCAACAGAAGTGCGATAAAGTTTCCAATTTCGGTTAACCGTATTTATGTTAGGTGTATTAACAGCTATCACTCTTGTAGAAGCACTAACCCTGCTAAGATCCTGACTTCCATCAGGGATTACAACAATTACTTTCCATACATTAGCCGGTACCGTTACTTTACCATTTGCTATTGCAGTTGCGGAACCGTTATTTCCTGTTCCCCCACTACCGTAAGAACCCATTATTACAAAAACTTCATTACCCTTATGAACAAGTTGTCTTATGGAATCCTCCAGCAATCCCCATGTTTGTTGATTCAAGTATGGCGCTTGTGGTATCATATTGGTCATAAGAAATGTAGAAGAGTTTGCAGCAACAGTACTTGTACGATCTCCTGAAGGGCAATTGTGTCCCCTGTCAAAGCCAGAATTTAAATAACTTGTTTCATCCACATAGAACCATGAAGGCGGAAGAGTAGAATCTGCCCTAAAATCATCTTGTCGTGTTATGGTGCCTAAGTCAGCAAGTTTTACATGCCAGCTTACCCAGTTTGGGATACTTCTGCTTCTGTTGTAACTTAGTGCATAGTATTGCTTAACCATTAAATAATTATCCGGCTGAATTGTATCTGCTACCGCATTACTTAGATTACCCATCAGCATATTGCCATCATCTGTGCTGTCAATGTGTGTATTAATAGTATCATAGTGATGAACCGAGGTATCCAAATAAGGAACCTCTTGCATATTTAAAACAGACTTTCTACAAGAAGAAAAAAAAATTATGATAATAAAAGAATAAATACCTAACTTTTTCACATGTTTCATACTATTTGTTATCATTTACCCTTAAATTTATTTAATAAATAAATGAGTGAAACATAAATTAATTAACCATCCATAATGGAATTTTAACACTTATGGTTTTATTAGGATAACCAATAATTAAATTTATAACACGCTATTAAGCAAAATCCATTTTACTACAACTCCTTAAATGACTTGTTTACTTAATTTTTACGAATATTATTTACACATTACCAAATCACCTCTATAAAACTTTTTATTGTATGGAACTTGATTTAAACAGAATTATCAAAACAAACCATTCCACAATTGGAAATTTGAGTATTGACGGTAAATGGGAATGCTATATACTCGAAGATACTGACAGGGGTTTAACACATGATATGCCACTTTCGCAAATAGCGGCGCTAAAAATAAAAGAGGAAACAGCAATACCAACAGGCCGGTATGAAATTGTAATTTCATTTAGCGATAAATTTCAAAAAAAATTGCCTTTGCTACTTAACGTTCCTGGGTTTGAAGGGATACGAATACATTCGGGTAATACCAAAGCCGACACAAGCGGTTGTTTAATGCCGGGTCTTAATAAAGAAACAGATAAAGTAACAGGAAGCAGGGATGCATTTAAGGTTCTGATGAAAAAAATAGAAGATGCAATGAAGCTGGAGAAAATCTATATAACTATAAGAAGCGGTACCGGCCCCGTGAAAACAAATAAAACAGCAGTAAAAAAAGAAGAAAAAATAAAAAAGATTGAAGTTTCACAAGGTTTTAAAAAGGGAAGTGTGTAGTTTATTTCTTTTTATTGGACCTTACTTTATGCCTGGCAGAATAGCTGCTCATTATATCTTTCAATGAATAAAGCATCAATAATTGTTGTGGTAAATGTTCATGCTGTGCTTCAACATTTATGTATGGTATTTTATGTTTGGAACAGTATATAGAAAGTGACCCATCGTCTTTAACAATGCTGACATTTTCCCAGACAACGTTTATTTTTTTGGTTTTAATTTTTCGGAAAATATCTAAAGAAGAAGTAATAATAAAATCATCTTCATCCATATCCGGGTTCGTATATATTTTGCACGAATGGGGAATACTATCTTGCAAATGAACATAGGTTTTAATAGAAAAATTGCTATCGCTATTATTATGCAATGCAATTATTAATGATTTTTTGGTAATATAATTTTTGATTAACTGACGTGCAAAATAGGCCACATAAGGTTCTGCTGCATCATCCTTATTTTCTGACAACAACCTAAGCGATGCCAATCTGCCTGCTTTACTAAATATCCTGTTAGGATCAATTGTATATTTCTTTTCCCCAATAGTAAAATCAATGTTTCTACTACTATCATTTATGATATGCACCAACATACCATTATTTACTTTTAAAAAAGAATCTGCTGCAAACCTGCTTGCCTGTTCATTATCATGTACGTTTATGAACAAAACCTTGTCATTGCAGCTTTGGTAACAATTTTCCTGAATAACAATTTCTCTTTCACCAAGTAAATACGGCACTTTAAAATTAGAAACCTGTCCAAATACAGTATTCAAAAGGACGAAGCATTGTGCAAAAATGAAACACTTAATTATTGTAAATCTTTTCACATTAATAATTGATTATTCAAAAACACTTTCATTAGATGCGAATATATTTATTACGAATACACCACCAACATTCTGATTCTATACCCAATAAAAATGGTTTATGCTTTGCAACATAAACCATTTCCCAAAAAAATTACAGATAAAGAACCTAGGTTGCTAAAAATTGGCTATGAATATAATCCACCACATCAACCATGCTTCCTGTCTTTTCATAAATGTCTAATTGCCTGTCAGCACCTGTTCCCTGTTCCATCATTTTAGAAATGTATGAAATTATGTGTCTGCTACCGAGCTGATCCACTACATCATCCACAAAATCAAGCAATTCATAAATAAGTAATCTTGTATTTACTTCACTTTCTTTGCCAAAATCAATCAAACTACCATCTAAACCATAGCGACCTGCTCTCCACTTATTTTCAGTAATAAGGGCTCGCTGATACATGATGAAATTTAGATTCTTATGACGTAGTTTATACAACTTGGCACAAATAGCCTGGAACAAAGCAGCTATTGCAATAGTTTCATTGATAGTCATTGGTACATCACATATACGAAACTCAACAGTATTGAAAAAAGGATGCACCCTCAAATCCCACCATATTTTCTTTGCATTGTCTATACAGTTAGTTTTAATCAGCAACTGGACATAACGCTCATAGGCTTCATAACTTTCAAAGTAATCAGGTATGCCGGTACGTGGAAACTTATCAAATACTTTTGTTCTAAAGGATTTGTAACCCGTTTTTCTACCTTCCCAAAACGGGGAGTTGGTACTTAATGCATACACATGTGGCAAAAAGTATCTTGCACTATTGGCTATATGCATTGCCATGTCGTTGTTCTCCATGCCAACATGTACATGTAAACCAAAAATAAGATTGCTACGTGCTGCTTCCTGTAATTCTTCTACAATCTGTCTATAACGTACATGGTCTGTAATCAGCTGACTGTCCCAGTGACTAAAAGGGTGAGTACCGCTTGCTCCCATCCAAAGGCCCAAATCTCCGGCAATCTGTGATATTGTTCCTCTCAAAGTTGCTACGTCTTTGTAGGCTTCATCTATATTGGCACAGATATCAGTTCCTACCTCTACCACAGCCTGATGCATTTCTGCTTTTACTTTATCCTTAATTAGCTTTTGTCCTTCATGTACTATCTTTTGTTCATGACTTTTAAGCTCCCTGGTGGTTGGGTCTATAACCATATATTCTTCTTCTATACCCAGGGTAAAATGCCGGAAGTTTAGGTTTGCCATTTTTCTAAATAATGGGATTATTAAATGTTATTGTAAATAGAAGTTCAAAGTATCTATGAGTTTAGTACAAAACGAATTTGTACAAAATCAGAAACACATAATTACCTTACTTGTTCTTTAAATAAGCTTCTTTTTTGCTGCACCATGCTGTACATATTTACCCCATGTAAGATTATCTTTACCTGGTTCAAAAGTTTTGGCTTTTTCTATTGCAAATTTTGCTGCGGTCTCAACAACCCACTCAAAGTTTTCTTCTCCCACACTGGTTCTTTCAGCATCAGGTGCAGGGTTACAAAAATCAATAGCATAAGGCACTCCATCTCTTAAAGCAAGCTCTACGGTATTAAAGTCGTAACCCAAATAATGGTTTATGCGCAATACTATTTCTTCCATTTCTTTTAGCTTAGCTGCTGTAGGCTTAAAGTCTGCCACATATCTTAGATGATGGGGATTACGAGGTTTGTAAGGCATTATACGTACATACTTACCTCCAATACAATAGCAACGATAATATTCTTCAAAAACAATTTCCTCCTGTAGCATCATAACCAATTGGTTGGTTTCTGAATGTTTCTCAAAGAAATCTTCTATACTGTCTAAACGGTAAACATTCTTCCAACCGCCGCCGGCAAAAGGTTTCATATAAGTAGGAAACCCGGTGTACTTAAAAATGCCTTCCCAATCTAAAGGATATGCAAGGTTTGCAAATGATTCACCTGTTGTATCCTCCGGTAATTCATGTGAAGGCAGAATAACTGTTTTCGGTACAGGAACACCTATTTTAGTAGCAAGACAGTTATTGAAAAATTTTTCATCTGCGCTCCACCAAAATGGATTGTTAATTACTGCTGTGCCACATAGTGCAGCATTTTTTAGATAGGCTCTGTAAAAAGGAACGTCTTGACTAATTCTGTCTATAATAACAGCATACTCTGTAGATTCGCCCTGCATTACCTTGTCAATACGTACAGCTTCAGCAACTATTCCGTCTATCTTCATGCCATTAACCTTCTCTATGAGTGCGTTAGGAAAGCTTCTTTCCTTTCCAAATAGAATTCCAATTTTTTTCATGTGCAGGAGTTGTTTTTGTGTTTTTAAATATTGAACCAAATATTATAATGAATCTGAAATTCGTTAGCTAATAAATAAAATCAAAAATATAGATTACTTAACTACAAATTACATTTCAAATTTTAAAGCATAATTGCTTCTAAATCGAATGTAGGTTAAAACAATCAAAAAAACATAAGACATACAACCAAAATTTTCTTTTAAAACATTTATTACCTTTCAGTTTTTATATTCATATATGCCCGAGGAGATATTAACAGATACGGAAAAGACACTTAACATCATTTGTATAGAGCAAAGATTAATTTATTCTGAATTTTTAGAACGGGATGTAATTGTGGATGTATATATGCCAAAGTTGCCCCTTGAGGGAAATGATACCGCATTGCTGCTGGTGAATGATGGTCAGGATTTACGTAAAATGGATTTTGCATCTATTTTAGACCCTTTGATAAGTACGGGAACTATAGAACCAATCATGGTAGTGGGCCTGCACTGTGGTACTGATAGAATGATGGAATATGGTACTGCCTGTCAGGCAGATTATCGTGGCAGAGGTGCTAAGGCAGGGCTTTACAACAAATTTGTTTTTGAAGAATTATTACCTTTTATACGTACAGAATTTGGCATAGAATCCTTTAAAGAAAAATCTTTTGCGGGTTTTTCGTTAGGTGGTTTGTGTGCTATGGATATAGTCTGGAACCATGCACACGAATTTGTAAAAACCGGTGTTTTTAGCGGCTCATTGTGGTGGAGAAGACGAGGTTATAATGATGAAGGTTATGATTGTGAAAAAGACAGGATTATGCACCTTCAGGTTCAAAAAGGAACATGCTACCCATGGCTTAAATTTTTCTTTGAATGTGGTGCACTTGATGAAACAGCCGATAGAAATAAAAATGGTGTAATAGATAGTATAGATGATGCACTTGATATGATAAGCCACCTTAAAGCATTGGGTTACAAAGAAAATGATATTGAATATCTTGAATTGACTGATGGCCGCCACAATGTTGAAACATGGGCACGGGCATTTCCTGAATTTTTAAAATGGGGTTGGGGCAATCAGGCTTTGTAATAAACTTCCTTCCACTCCCCTATTCTTTTAATTTCTGTTGGGGATTGTCAAAACACATTGAAAATTTTAAAATGTGCAAATAATCTTCTATATATCATACAGGCTATAGTTTTTTAAGTTAATGACTCACTTTACCTTTCTTTTACTTATCCATGAATTAAAGTTAAGATTGTCAGGTTTGTTTTCGCATATAATTACTAACTGAATATAATATCATCGATTTGGCTGAATGCTCATATACAACCAACCAATGTCATTAACTTAGGCTTTAGGGGAACGAACAATTGTTCTTTATTCGACTTTGGTTGTTGCTTGCCCCGTCAATTTTGCGGGGTCACTCCCTGCATCTTTTGGGTAATTCTATTCATTTTTTTCCATGTTTTGTTTCTTTCAACGTTTGTTAAGTTAATGACATTGGACAACCAACTTTATTTCCATTTTTACTTTTCTTACATCATTAATTTTGGCTAACAAGTTGTAAAATGTTGTTAGTTCGTAACTTAGCAAAAAAGTGCTATTGTTCAACACATCTTGTAATTTATAAAATATAGAACTATATTTAGCTTTTAAAAAAAATACTGCATCTGTAGAATTATTTTATAAAATTAGATACGTGTGCAAAGTTATTCCTTTGCTTTTGACCATATTGAATAGCCCTTTACTAAATTTTAACCTCAAAATATTGCAGGAAATGAAAGGTTTTGTTATCGGTTTACTACTAATATTTTTTTCTCTAAATATACAAGCACAAAACTCTTACAGTAAGATTTTAGCCATAACGACAACAGTAAATGAACCAACTAAGACAATAAAACTTAGCTGGAATAAAATACCGATAGCAACCGGTTATACTTTATCCAAAAAACTACGCAATGACCTTACCTGGACCTTTCTTAAAACGCTTACAGCCAATAGTGATACTACGTTTACCGACACCCTTACTAACACATTATCAGGGTATGAATATCAAATTATAACAGTAGGCGCAAATGTTGAAGCCACTGGTTATGTTTATGCTGCTATTAACCTACCGGCACAACATTACAATGGCAGGTTACTTCTAATAGTAGACAGTGCTTACATTAACTACTGTAGTCAAGAGATTAAACAATATATGCTTGACATTATTAAAGAGGGATGGAGTTGTAGTTTACGCTTTGTTGATAGAGCAACACGTGTTCCTCAGGTTAAACAAATTATCAATTCCATGTATCAACAAGATATAGCAAATACAAAAGGGATTTTTATTTTGGGGCATATTGCTATACCCTATAGTGGTATTATTTACCCTGACGGGCATCCAGATCATGAAGGTGCATGGCCTGCAGATTGCGTTTATACAGATACCAATACCTTAAGATGGACAGATACTTCTGTAAATATAATTACCGCATCAAGGCCTCAAAACAGGAATATACCCGGCGATGGAAAATTTGATCAATGGTCTATAAATGCCAATAACGTAAAGCTATTTGTAACAAGGGTAGATTTATATGATATGCCTGCTATAAACACTAATGACAGCCTTTTAATAAAAAATTATCTGATAAAAGACCATGCTTACAGAACCCTGCAAAATAAATTTAGAATGAGGGCTTTGGTTGATGATAACTTTGGCTATTTTGCCGGTGAAGCATTTGGACAAAATGGATATAGAAACGGGGTAAACCTTTTAGGAAAAGATAGTGTGGTGAATGGGGATTACTTAGGTTCAATGAATAGTATAGACAAAAGCTATTTATGGAGTTATGGGTGCGGAGCCGGCACCTACACAAGTGCAAGTGGTGTGGGAAGTACCTCAAATCTTCTAACCACTAATGTAAGCTCTGTATTTACAATGTTGTTTGGAAGTTATTTTGGCGATTGGGACAATTCAAATAACTTTCTGCGGGCACCATTGGCAAGCAATTCTTCAATACTCACCAACTGTTGGGCAGGGCGCCCAAATTGGTTTTTTCATGCTATGGGTTTGGGAGAATGTATTGGTTTTAGTGTCTATTCACATATCAAAACCCCCGGGGCCTATGTGCCAACAAATTACGGAAGCAATTTTATTCATACCGAATTGTTAGGCGATCCTACACTAAAAATGTACATGTATGCCCCACCACAAAATATGTTTTTGTCCAATACAGTACCTGCAACTGTAAATCTTTCATGGTCAGCATCCACTGATGCAGGGGTAACAGGATTTTACATTTACAGAACTACTTCGCTAAACAATAAATTTATACTTTTAAATGCTAACCCCGTTGCAGCCTTAAGCTTTATTGATAACGCAGCCCCGTTGGGAACGAACATTTACATGATACGTGCAGTTAAGTCTCAAAATACCATTAGCAGTGGCACTTTCAACAATTTAAGCGCAGGAATAATAGATAGTATAACTGTACAAACAACCTTACCAATCCAATTATTAGAATTTACTTTAAACAACAATGGTTGCAACATAAACCTGGAATGGAATATTGCTCAGGAACAAAATGTAAACTATTACGAAGTCTTGTTTAGTACCGATGGGGTACAATATAATTCTTTAAGAAAAATTGATGCTACAAGTGCAAGCAAATACAAAACAACACATGAACAGGTTTGTGCATTGTATCAGGGAAAAATAATTTACTACAAATTAAAAACCGTAGATGCCAACGGAAGCTTTGTTTTGTCTAATGTAATAACTACTAAAATAAAAGGATCCCAAAACATTTCAATTTATGAAAATCCGGTAAATGATTTTCTAACTATAAAAGGTCTTCAAAAAGCAGGAACCATCAGAATTGTAGATGTAAATGGCAAGGTATTGTATGAACAAATTGTGAACCAGGAAAACATTAAAATGAATGCTGCATTTTTACATGCAGGCATTTACTTTTTACAATATTTCAATGACGGGAATACAACTTCGTTGAAATTTATTAAAAAGTAGAAGTTTGAGTTTTGTAGAACCTATCCCCGGGTTCTTAAAACCATGTTTATTTGTTTTACAAATAGTCAACTCCTGCCGGAGTTGGTTGGTGTAGCGCTAATAAGAAAAAATGAATTGTGTATTCATTCGCTGCAGGAGATAAATCTTGTATACACACTATCATTCAGTTGAACCCCGGCCGGGGTTCTGAATCCTTAAATATTTGTATTGCTACAAAATAGTCAACTCCGCCGGAGTTGCTTGATGTATGGATTAAACGAAAAGATGAATTTTTTTTCATTCTCCGGAGGAGATAAATAATTGTAGGCAATAATCCATTGAATGGGTTTTAAGAACTCCGGATGGAGTTCAATAGCAGTAGACCTTATATAATAAAATGAATTTTTTAGAACTCCTGCCGGGTTTGTAGAGATGTGGATTTAACGAAAACATGAGTTTTGTATTCATTCTCCGGAGGAGATAAATAATTGTAAAGAAAATTAGAGAATAGATATTAAGAACCCCGGAGGGGTTCAATAGCTGTAGACCATATATAGTTAAGTGGTTTTTAAGAACTCCGGATGGAGTTCAACAAATACGAATTGTATGGACAGTGGTGTTATGTTGTCGAGAAACAAAAGCAGGTAGTGGTTATTATTTTAATCATTTATGGTTTTTATGTTGGTGAAAAAAGTGATTGTTAGTGGTCGTAATTTTATATTTACCTGTACTCTTTCAAAAACTCACTACCCAACATTTGTTTTATCTTATCAAGACTCTCTGTGCTGCTACCCCATTTTTCCATCAATGCTAAAGCAATGTTTGTTTTCTCCTTGTGTGGGAGGTGCGGGTGGATAAGATACCTATATTGCGACTTATGAAATGTTGGATCTTTTGGTGAAAGCCCTATTCTGCCACACTGAACAATGTTTTCATCATCAACTTTTTCAAGTTCTATTCCATTATCACCCAGCATTACTAGAGCAAAAACATTTGGCTCACCATTGAAGCAATTATTAAAGCCACTTACCAGTTCTGTAAGCACATTTAGTGGACCAAAGGTGTATTGCTCTTTCTTATCAGTGGGCTTAGGATGTAGTTTTTGTATACTGCGCAACAAGATGCCGCCGGCAGCCTGTTCATTGCCAATGGCAATGTCAATACCTGAACCATGTACATACCAATAGCCTGAACGCTTTTGCCATTTGTGCCCATGTGTATAGGTATCATTGTGCGCCTCCGCATCGTTGTAATAAAACTCAACCTCCAATAGCCGGTAAAAATTATTATTTACACGAATGATGTATTTGTTGAAAAGATCATTGGCGATTTGGGGGAAAGAGGCAGAGGGGTTGGAGGTAGGGATGGTGAACATTCATTTAATAATTATAGTTTTTTAAACGGATTACATCATTTCCAATTTCTTCAAACAAATGATGATGGGCTCTTTTTGCTTTTGTGGAACGAAGCATTATTTGCGTGGACAAAGGAATATTACCATCCCTGATGTGGCACAAATTTCTTTCCTGAATAAAAGTACCTATTTCTTCAAAAGAAGCAGTTCTATTGTCCTTGCTTAATAAGGCAATAACTATTGCCTCATGGAGTGAAATCAGGTTTTTTCTTGGCATTGTGATGAGTTTACCTTTTCTTGATTATGTGGTTATATTTACAATACATCATCGTATTTGATACTACTCATTTTTTCAATAAAATCTAGATGAAATTGATTGAGGTTTTTTAAAATAGTCAATACCTTTTCCAAGTTTATGTTCTCATTATTATCACCAATCCATTGCTCTTTTTGAATGGTGCCTATAGACCGATACTTGCCTCGATGTACAAAAGGATAGGGCCTCTGGTAAGAATCTCAATATTTCTTTCTTTTGCAAATGCTAATAGTTGGTTAGATACATATTCCTGCACTTTGTCAACATTTATTTCATCCTCAATACCGGTTTCTTCTTTGGATAAAGCTATCTTGAATTTAATATTACCCTGTTCTATTTGCGCATAAATAGCAAATGAATCCCAATAACTCCAGTTTAAACACAAGTTCCACAATCCGCCACTTGGATTACTCACATAATGCCATGTTTCAATCTTCATGTTATTTTCCACGAACTGATAGAAACCTATCCATGCTAAATAATCCCAATTTTTGATGGGGGTGCTGGAATACAATTCATGTGCATCATCTAAAGTTTGTAAGTATTCTTTGTAATCAAGTACAGTAGTATTATCGCAAGCGGAATTTTTCAAAAGTGAAATCAAATCCTTCCTTGTAATAACCTTAAATCCGAATTCCTTAATAGCATTTAGTTCTCTTAACGGTTCACTTCCTGTTTTTAGAAATGCACATGAGAGCAATAAGTCGTGTTCTATACAATATTTTTCAGCAAAGGCTTTGTATTTAGGAGGTTGGTGGGCTGGCAACCCAGCAAAAACTTTGTCTTCTAGAATCAGTAGAATTTTCTTGTCATTGCTAAAGTATAATTCAGCCCAAACATCTATGTTTTCCCATTGCCTGCCAGCTTCTATGTTTGTAAGCTCGTTTTTGTTGATTTCATATTTATCATCAATAAGCATGTTTACAAGTTGCCTTCCTAAAGTATGAAGTTGCTCGTTGTAGACTTTGCAGGCGGGTCTGCCCATTGTAATAGCCATGTAAAAAATGCGCCCTGGCTTAATTCCTTTGTTGCAATTTTAAAAAGATTTGGTTTCATTTAAAATAGATTTGATTTTTATTATCTATTTATCTTTTAAAAACTGTATTCTCTAAAATTATATTCAGTTAAAAAAGTGTATTTTGAACAATGAAAATTTCACTTTTCATAATTTCTGTGTTAGTGTGGCAGACAGTTTTGCACTCCCAAAGCCTTCATTTTCAATCTTACACTTCGGCACAAGGGCTATCGCAAAACAGCATTTATAGTATTGCTCAAACAAAAGATGGTTTCATGTGGTTTGGCACGCAGGATGGACTTAACCGCTTTGATGGAAGAAACTTCACATGTATAATACCTGTACTTAGAAACTCTAATTCTAATGGAAATGCAGGTTCAAATATTTCGAAAATGATTACTGCCTTATATTCTGATACTAATGACTGGCTGTGGGTGGGTACCACTTTTGAACTTCTGCTATACAACCGCTATAAAAATATTTTTCTTTTACCGGAAACAATTTATAAAGGCTTTCAAATTCCTAAAGGGAATTGGATAGTTAAAATAAATGAAGACATCCATCACAACATTTGGATTCTATCTCAAAAAGGTGAATTGTTTTGCTATAGCAAATTGCAAAAAAAAATGATCAGTTTAAATTTCGAAGGCAATAATCCAAAGAATATTATAGCAATCAGTATAGAAGAAAACGGAACAGTTTGGGCTTGCAGCAACGCTGGTTTATTTAAAATTGATTTTAAGAAATTTAACCCAATAACTACGCTTAAAATATTAACTTATAGTAAGAGTGAAATAGTAGACATGGCTGCAATCAATGGCAAGCTATGGTTAATCTTAAATACATTTGAAATATTAATAGTTAATCCCAAACCAAATAATAAAAGTGAGACACTGCTTTTTTCTAAAGAATTTATTGGAAAAAAATACCTGAAAGATGCAAGGGTTATTCACAAAAGTGACTCAAATACAGTATGGATTGGTAGCAGAAGTTATGGGCTTATAAAAGTTAATTTAAAAACAAAGACCTTTGAAAATGCAGGTGCGGCAGAAACAATTAAATCCCTGAAAACTCCATTCATTTTAAGTTTCTTTACTAACAATCAAAAGGTCACATGGATAGGTCTTAGCGCAGGTGGCATTGCCAAATATGATTTGCAAAAAATTCAGTTTGGCCTTTGGCGAAATGAGTCATGTGGAGATAGGCAAGTACCTGACAATACTATCTTCAGCGTGTTTTCTGAAAATGATGAAGATTTTTATATGGGTACTTTATCAGGCGGATTACTACATACAAATATAAAAACAGGTAAATATTCATACCATCAACCACCTTTATTAAAGCAAAATAAATCCGGTTCAAACAATATGTATGAAATTATCAGCGGGAAAAAAAATTGGCTATGGATAGCATCGTGGGGCGGATTGTTGAGTTTTAATAAAACGACTAAAACCTTTACTACATATGCAGATGAAAATGATGAACAGACAAGAAACCTATGTTCAGTAATAAAACTGAAAAAACAGGAAAAACTGCTTGTTGGTGGCTATGAAGGAGGTCTTCGGATTTTTAATTTACAAACTCAAAAATGGGGAAATTGTAAGGACGATAAAAAACTAATGGATAATCCACAATTCAAATTGCGTGTAAGATTCATGAAAGAATTTAAAGATGGTAATATTCTTATGTCAACAGAGGCAAGAAACCTTGTAAGTTATAATTATCTTACAGGACAGTTTACCTTTTTCCAACAATTTGAAAAAATATCAGGTGGTTCAAGATATTTTTACAAGGATAACCAATTTCTTTGGGTTGCAACAGACGATGGACTTATTCAGGCATCATCCGTAACAAATAAGGTCATCAAATTATGGACAACTGAAACAGGGTTACCAAACAATTATATTTATGCAGTAGTACCTGACAATTATGGACGTTTATGGATAAGTTCTAATGGTGGCCTTACGATGATAGACAACAAAACAGGAGTTTGTAAAAAATTTACAGAAGATGATGGACTACAATCCATGGAATTTAATACCGCATGTTGTTACAAAGATAAAAAAGGAAATATTTGGCTTGGCGGAATTAATGGATTGAATATGGTAAATCCTGAATTGTCGGTTATCAGTCATTTTTCACCACCTCCACTTATTATCAATATTCAGGTAATGAACACACCCTATCATACAGATACTTCCACCCCATACCTGCATAATATTACGTTACCCTACACAAAAAATTTCATCAGTTTTGAATTTCAATCACCTAACTTTTCACAGAGTGAAAATATAATTTACCAATACAAACTGATAGGTGTAGATACAGGCTGGGTAAGCAACGGAACCAAAACTGTGGCCCGCTACACACAGCTAAAACCAGGGGAATATACTTTCTATGTAAGGTCAGCAAATACTAATTATATATGGAGCAAAAAAGCATCAGTCATTCATCTTAGTATTATTCCGCCATGGTACAATATGTGGTGGTTTTATGCTTTGTTGATTCTTTCAATCCTTTCTATTCTTTACATTTTCATATCACAAAGAATAAAGGGAATTCGCTACAAAGCAGCAGTAAAACAAAAAATTGTTGAAACAGAAATGGCGGCTTTAAAAGCACAGATGAATCCACATTTTATGTTTAATTGTATTAACAGTATTGATGCTTTTATTCATAGCAATGACAAGTATAATGCTACAATTTACCTCAACAAATTTGCTAAATTGCTCCGTAACATCCTTGACAGCAGTAAACACAATACTGTATTGCTTAGCAAGGATGTAGAAACACTAAAATTATATGTACAGTTAGAAGAATTGCGTCATGAGAAAAAATTTAAAAGCATCATAGAAGTAGAAGAAGAACTACTAAACAGTGACTACAAAATCCCCCCTCTTATCATACAGCCTTTTGTAGAAAATGCAATTTTACATGGACTAAAAAACAAAACCGGAAATGATGGAAAACTAAATATCAACATTAAAAAAGAAGGAGATAAAATTGCATTTGTGATAGAAGACAATGGAATAGGCAGACAGGCTGCAAGTCAAATTGTACAAACAAAGGAATCGTCGTATGGTATAGATATGAGCAATGAGAGGATTAAATTGTTCAACAACGAATCTACAGCATCTGTTGAAATGCAGGATTTAGCTGATAATGGCCAAGCAACAGGTACAAGAATAAAAGTTTATTTAAAAACAAACTAAAATGATTACTTCAATTATAATTGACGATGAGCCAAAAGGTAGGTTAGCACTACGTGAAAAACTTGCTGTTTATTGCACCAATGTGCAGGTAGTTGCAGAAGCAGCAAATGGAAAAGAAGCATTAACACTTATACAACAGCACCACCCACAATTACTTTTTCTCGACATAGAAATGCCGGTAATGAATGGGTTTGAAATGCTAAACAATTTAAAGGAAAAAAACTTCCACATTATATTTACTACTGCTTATGACCAATATGCTATAAAGGCAATCAAATATGCCGCTTTCGATTATTTACTAAAACCAATAGACATAGAGGAACTAAGAATGTCTGTTGCTAAAATAGAAAGTGTAGAAAATAAAACCGTAGGCAAGCAGGTAGAATTAATGCAACAAAACTTGCAGCAGCCAAAGAAAAACTTCAATAAACTTGCTGTACCCTCTCTGGACGGTTTGTTATTTTTCGAAGTTAGCAGCATTATACATTTAGAAGCACATAGTAATTATACAATCATTTACTTTACCAATCATCCAAAAATTACAGCATCAAGAACACTTAAAGAATTTGAAGAACTGCTGCCTGTAGACATTTTCTTTAGGCCTCACCACTCCCATATCATAAACTTGCAGTTTATAAAAAGATACATTAAAGGCGATGGCGGACAAGTAGAACTGGAGAACGGAACTTTTGTAGATGTATCAAGAAGAAAGAAGGAGGAGTTTCTAAAAGCAATAGCATGATTTAATAAAATGATAATTATAGATATCCCCTTTTACCAATTTAGTAAATATTGATAGTAGATAATTACAAATATAAATCCTACGAGTTGACACGTTTTATTATGATAAAGAAATTTGAACTTGCATATTCAAAATTGCTTTATAGACAATGATTATATCATAACTACTTTTATTCTCTTATACTCTACTGATGTAAAAGAAAATATGGGTTATTGTTATTCATTTGTATCATAAAATCAAACAACCAATAAATCGTCAATTTTTATTTTCATTCTGAACAAATTTCTCCCTTTCGTGTAGTATTTTTGCGCTGCTTTATTTCAAACTAAAATTGCTCTATGACTTTTAAGCAAATGTTTACTTCTTCAATAGGCCAAAAAATTGTAATGGCTATTACCGGGCTTTTTCTAATTTCTTTTTTAGTTATTCATCTTGGGCTCAACGCAACAATTTGGGCCAATGACAATGGCAAAATGTTTAACACAGGCGCCCACTTCATGGGTTCTATGTTAGTCATAAGAATGATGGAGATAGTGCTTTTTGCCGGCATATTTGCCCATATTATTCAAGGCTTAATGCTAATGAATAAAAACAATTCTAAAAGAAATGTAGGTTATGCTGTCAGTTACGGCAATCGTGGCAGTAAGTGGTATAGCCGTAGTATGGGCTTATTGGGCACATTACTGTTATTGTTTCTCATTATGCATATTTATCACTTTTGGGTACCAAGTCGCTTAGGTGGTATGTGGAGCATCAGACCACTTGAAGAAGTAGATTATTCTAACGGGGCACAGTACCACAATTTGTATCTTGAAATGCTAAGTGTATTTAAAAGTCCGGTTGTGGTAGGATTATATGTCTTAGGTTGTATTTCATTGGCCTACCACCTTATGCATGGCTTCGAAAGTGCTTTTAGAACTATGGGTATTTCTAACAACAGATATCTTTCTGCTGTTAGAATAGCAGGTCAGGCATTTTCATTGATAGTAGGAATTGGATTTGCCATGATGCCCATTAGTATGCATTTTGAGTGGGTGAAATAGATGTAAGATATTAGATGTTAGATAATAGATTATTTATCCAAAAGGAATTTTTTTATCTATAATCTCAAAAAATTTAGAACAAACCCAATTAACTAATAAACCAATTAACGGTTGAATATGTTAGATTCAAAGATACCAAAAGGCCAATTGGAGCAGATTTGGAACGATTATAAAGGCCATTGTAAACTGGTAAACCCTGCCAACAAACGCAAGATGGAAATCATTGTGATAGGTACCGGTTTGGCAGGTGCATCAGCCGCTGCTTCTTTGGGTGAATTAGGTTATAAGGTTAAAGCATTTTGCTATCAGGACAGTCCACGCCGTGCCCACAGCATTGCAGCACAAGGTGGCATCAATGCGGCCAAAAATTATCAAAATGACGGCGACAGCGTATTCCGTTTGTTTTATGACACAGTTAAAGGTGGCGACTACCGGGCAAGAGAAGGAAATGTTCATCGTCTTGCAGAGGTAAGTACAAACATTATAGACCAATGTGTGGCCCAGGGTGTTCCCTTTGCCCGTGAATATGGCGGATTACTAAGCAACCGTAGTTTTGGTGGTACACAGGTGCAACGAACATTTTATGCCGCCGGACAAACCGGTCAGCAACTGTTGATAGGCGCATATCAGGCATTGGAAAGACAGATTGCGCTTGGCAATGTAAAAATGTACAACCGACACGAAATGCACGATGTGGTAATTGTTGATGGAAAAGCAAGAGGTGTTATTGCTCGTAATCTGGTTAATGGAGAATTAGAAAGACATTCAGGCTACGCAGTATTGCTTTGTAGCGGTGGATACGGGAACGTATTTTATCTTTCAACAAATGCAATGGGTTGCAATGTAACCGCAGCATGGAAAGCACATAAGAAAGGAGCCTATTTTGCAAATCCTTGTTTTACACAAATACACCCAACCTGCATACCGGTAAGTGGAGACCACCAAAGCAAACTGACACTTATGAGTGAGAGTTTGAGAAATGATGGTCGTATTTGGGTTCCTAAAAAACTGAACGAAACCCGAAAGGCAACAGATATTCCTGAAGAGGAAAGAGACTACTACCTCGAAAGAAGATATCCTGCATTTGGCAACCTTGTTCCAAGAGATGTAGCATCAAGAGCAGCCAAAGAAAGATGCGATGCAGGTTATGGCGTAGGAACTTCTAAACAAGCGGTGTACCTTGATTATGCAGATGCTATTTTACGGTACGGAAAAATAGAGGCAGGAAAGAGAAATCTTGATCATGTAGATCAGGCTACTATAATTGCCATGGGCAAAGAAGTGGTGAAAGAAAAGTATGGCAACCTGTTTGACATGTACGAAAAAATCACCGGAGAAAACCCTTATGAATTACCGATGCGAATCTACCCTGCCGTGCACTACACCATGGGCGGTGTTTGGGTTGATTATGAATTGCAAACTACCGTACCCGGTCTCTATGCTTTGGGCGAAGCAAATTTCAGTGACCATGGAGCTAACCGTTTAGGTGCTTCTGCATTAATGCAGGGTTTAGCTGATGGTTACTTTATTATACCCTACACTATAGGAAATTATCTGGCCGACGAAATACGCAATGCACCAATTCCTACAGATCATCCGGCATTTGTTGCTACAGAGAAAGAGGTGTCCGACCGTATCAATAAACTCATGAGCATACAAGGCAAAACAACTGTTGAATCATTTCACAAACGCCTTGGAAAAATAATCTGGGACAAATGTGGCATGGCAAGAAATGCGGAAGGTTTAAAACAAGCAATAGCAGAAGTACAGCAATTGAAAAAAGAATTCTGGAGCGATGTAAGGATACCCGGCGATGTAAAAGAAATGAACTGGGAGTTGGATAAAGCAGGTCGGGTAGCCGACTTTATAGAGTTGGGAGAACTAATGTGTATAGATGCACTTGCAAGAGAAGAAAGCTGCGGCGGCCACTTTCGCGAAGAGTACCAAACTGAAGAAGGCGAAGCACTACGTGACGATGAGAGATTCAAATACGTGGCAGCGTGGGAATATAAAGGTGAACATCAGTGGGAGTTACACAAAGAGGAACTGAACTATGAAGTGGCTAAGCCAACACAGAGGAGTTATAAATAATGAGTGAGATATTGCATATTAAAAACTTTGGTCCGATAAAGGATGTTAAACTTGAATTGAAGAAGTTTAATGTAATTATTGGTGAGAATGCAACAGGGAAAAGTACTGTGTCAAAAATACTTGCTATGTGCAGATATTTTAGTTATATACTTGAAAATAGCTGGACTAATCAGTCTTTTAGAGATGGTTTATATGACAGAGGCTTAGCTGAATTTATTTCGGAGGATTCATACGTATTTTATCAATGTCATCATTATGATTTTGAAATTCAATGCATAAAGGAAGTTACATACCATCAGGATGAAGATGGAGAAGTATACGATGATGAAGAAGAGTTTTTTTTGTCTACTTTAAAAGCTAAATCACTTGAATTTAAAAAACTATTGGAAGAATTAGAATCCATTAAACCTAAAAAAGATGGGGAATTAAACTTGTCTTTTTTAGCTTGGACTATCCCTACAAGTTTTTTCCTTAATGATGTATCGAAAGTATTAGATAACCCATTCTATCTTCCAACTGAACGAGGTCTACAATCTATTTTTTCACTTGGAAAAAGTAGCATTTCTAATATCTCAGATTCCTTATTTAATCAATTTGCAGAATTGGATTCAATATTAAGAAATTTCAAAAATGATACGATTATTGAGCCTTTGAAAATTACTTATAAAAATGTAGATGGAAGAGGTTATTTTAAAAAAGAGGGTCAGCATGATTTTCTTAGCTTGTATAATGGCGCAAGTGGATATAAGACTGCAATACCAATTGTATTAATAATTAAGTACTACAATGAATTGAAAAAAAAGAAGAAAACTTTTATTATTGAGGAGCCTGAGTTAAATTTATTTCCAAAAGCGCAGCAAGAGTTAGTTAATTATTTAGTAGCAAATACTATGAGCGTTGGGAGCCAGGCTTTGCTTACTACTCATAGTCCATATATCTTAACAGCACTTAATAACCTCATTTATGCATATGAAGTAGGTAAATTAAATAAAGGAAAAGTTGAAAAATTAGTTGACTCAAAATATTGGATAAGTCCTAATGAGGTAAGTGTTTATTTATTGAAAGATGGAAATGCAGAAAGTATCATGGATACAGAGGAAATGACCATTAGGGTAGAAACAATTGATGAGGCTTCGGATGAAATTAATTTAATTTATGCTAAACTTGGTGAAATAAAGTATGGTAGCTGAAATAATTAATTTAGATGAGTGCATTGATAAAAAAACATCATTTCAAAGTAAAGGCGAAGTGGCAACTTATTATTTTAAATTGAGTGATGAAAATATTAAGTTTAACAAGTATGATGCTGATTGCATAAAGGTAAAATTAAAAATAGAGCATCGAATTGGAGATTCATTTTTTCACTTTTGGACTGGAGGTGGCGAACAAAAACATGAAATGTGGATATTAGTTGAAACAAAAGGTAAAGGAGATGATTATTTTGAACAGTTGGAAAAGAGTTTAGGCTTATTTGATGATGCAACATGTTCTGTACATGGTAGATTTGTTGGCAAAAAAGTACCTGGGATATTAACATCAAAGAATAAAAAGGAGTTTGATAAATTACAACAGAAATTTATTAAGAAGAAAGGGACATTGAGATTAGGAAATAAAAAACTAGAAGAAGTAATGACTAGTATAAATAAAAGTTCACTTATGGACTAGGCTAATGAAATTAGAGGACAATATAAATACAATTATTATACCCTATTTAAGATTTATGGAACATTACAACATGAACCTGACGTTGAAAATCTGGAGACAAAAAAACCAACAGGCAAAAGGTGGTTTTGAAACCTATCAGGTAAAGGATATTTCATCTGAAATGTCTTTTTTGGAAATGATAGATGTACTAAACGAATCTTTGATTCAGGAAGGTAAAGAGCCTATAGCTTTTGACCATGACTGTAGAGAAGGCATCTGCGGATCCTGCTCCATGTATATCAATGGCAAGCCGCATGGCCCGTGGAAAGCAACCACTGTTTGTCAGCTGCACATGAGAGCTTTTAAGAGCGGCGAAACTGTGGTAGTTGAGCCATGGAGAGCAAATGCATTTCCTGTAGTAAAAGACCTTGTGGTTGACCGGTCAGCGTTTGATCGTATTATACAAGCCGGTGGTTATATTAGCGTAAATACTGGTAATGCAGTAGATGGCAATGCTATTCCTATTGATAAAAACAATGCAGATAAATCTTTTGCAGCGGCAGCCTGTATAGGTTGTGGTGCATGTGTAGCAGCATGTAAGAATGCTTCGGCCATGCTATTTTTATCCGCCAAAGTTTCTCACCTTGCCTTGTTGCCTCAAGGCTATCCGGAGAGAAAATCACGAGCTATAAATATGGTTGCCCAAATGGATAAAGAAGGTTTCGGATCCTGCACCAACATAGGTTCCTGCGAGGCAGCTTGTCCTAAAGAAATCAGCCTGACCAATATAGCCCGGCTGAACAATGAATATCTTGTTGCCAGTCTTGCTTCTGATTAATCATTCATCTTATACTTATATTTGAAAGCCATTCTTTTACAGGGTGGCTTTTTTCTTTGCCCTTCGGGAAATAAAAAACAATGCCAAACACCTATTTTCAATTCAAGCAGTTTACTGTACATCAGGACAAATGCGCCATGAAAGTCTGCACCGATGCTTGTCTTTTTGGTGCATGGGTTGCATCCAAAATTGGTAATGAAATAACTGGAGTTAATAATGTTCTAGACATTGGTGCCGGCACCGGATTATTATCATTGATGATTGCCCAGAAAACAAACAATGTTACAATTGATGCGGTGGAAATTGAAAAAAATGCAGTAGCACAGGCACGGGAGAATTTCAATGCTACATCTTTGAACAATAGAATAAAAGTAATAGAAGCAGACATCAAAACCTTGAAGCTTTCGTCAAAATATGATCTTGTGATTTCGAATCCCCCATTTTTTGAAAATGATCTAAAAAGCCCTGATAATGCTAAAAATCTAGCCCATCATAGTGATGATCTTTCATTATTAGAACTGATAAGTATCGCAAAAAAAATATTAGCCCCCAAAGGAAAATTTGCAATACTCCTACCCTTTCGCCGGGCAGCAGGTTTCGAAAAACAATCTACCGATGCAGGGTTTTTTATTGAACAAAAAACACTTGTCAGGCAAACCGAAAATCATGCTCCGTTTAGAATAATGTATTTATTAGGCATGATCGAATTGAAAATAAAAACTGATTACATGAGCATTAAACAAAAAGAGCAATACACACCAGAATTTATTACTTTACTGAAAGAATTTTATTTGTACTTTTAAAGCATTAATTAAAACAACATGACTTTCAAAAACGCAATCAGCTGGTTCGAAATTCCTGCTACGGATCTAAACAGGGCTCAAAAATTTTACGAAACCATTTTCGATATGAAAATGATGCCGATGGAGATGGAAAACATTAAAATGCGGATGTTTCCTTTAGAAGATATGATGGGTGTGGGAGGCGCATTGTGCGATAGCGGAGGTTTTCACAAGCCATCTGCTACCGATGGCCCTTTGATATACCTGAATGGTAATCCAGATCTGGATAATGTACTCAATATGGTGGAAGCTGCAGGTGGAAAAATTATGGTTCCCAAGACTGAAATATCTCCCGAGTATGGGCATATGGCCGTTTTTATTGATACCGAAGGAAATAGAATTGGTTTACATTCTATACCCGTGTAGGTAAAATACGTAATTTATTCAATCCCCTTTTCGGCTAAAATAACTTATCTCTTTTTCAAAGTCAAGATGAGGTAATCGCTTCTGCAAAGCCATTACTTTTTGATAAGAGTTTTGTAGAAATGAAATATGTGCTTCGGTATCGGGGTGAAAAGGCTTATGCTTAAAAGCGTTGATTATTTTTCGGATATCTTCCATTACCGGAATTAATTGTTCATCAATAAAGCTTTGTTCAAAATGATTGAAAACAAATTCTGTAGCGGCATAGTTAGGGTGTACGAGGTCTATATCGTAAAAACGATAGTCCCTTAAAACATCTATTACCAGCTCGTAAGCCGGAAAATAATGAACATGATCAAACATGTCAACCATTTTATGAACGGCCTCAATAAGCCTGGCTTTGCTGCGGTTATTTTCTACAACACCATCTCTTATATGCCGTACCGGACTAATTGTAAAAAGGACCTGAAGCAAAGGATTGAACTCTTTTAAATTTTCAATGGTTTCTCTTAAAGCTGTAATGGTTTCATCTACCGTTAATAAATGCTTACTGAATATTTGCCCGGGTGCCCTGTGACAATTAGCAACAGGTTGGTTGTTTTCCTGCAAACGATAAGAAAATGAAGAACCAAAGGTTACGATAAGCCATGTAGCTTTTGCTAAATGATCATGGGCTGCCTTTTGTGATTTGTTGATGTTGGCCAAAACCTCCAGCTTACTGGTACCCGAAAAATGTGAATGATGGTTCCAGCTTTGCCACAACTCATTTAGGAAAAAAAGATCTGCTATATTATAGCTTTTAGGCTCTATGTATGAATTAATACTTTTAGTAACACTTATTGGATCAAATAATATCCCATTAGGGTTTTGTAAAACAGGGAACTTAAGTTCTTCTAATCGTTTGCCAATGTGCTCTGTAAAGCATGATCCAATCAGAAAGAATTTATCAGCATAAGTTATTTTTTGTTCAGGGGATTTTATATCAATATCTAATAATAGTTTCATAGAAAATCAGCTTTCAATTTATAATCAACTACAAAGGGTGAGGGGTGTGAGGAAATATTTCCTCAGCAAATTGCAATGCTTTTTGCAAATGAAATTCTTTAATTACAATTTGGAATCCAAGCTCCCTGAAATAATTGATCATTAACTCGCTGTTCATATTGCCAACCAATTCGTCACCGGCCATAGGACAGCCGCCTATGCCTTTTAAAGCACCTTCAAAACGCAGACAACCTGCATTTGCTGCAGCCTGCAATTTTAATTTCCAATTAGTAGCTTTAGAATGTAGGTGTACGCTAAACTCGGTTGTAGGATAAGCAGGAATAAGTGTATTGAGTGCAAAACTTATTTGTTCAGGCTTGGCCAGGCCCACTGTATCTGCTAATGAAATAATACCAACTTCTCTCTTAACCATTTCATTTGCCCAATGAAGTAAAATTTCTTCATTGTATGCATCACCATATGGATTACCAAAACCCATGCTTAAATAAACCACCAACTTCTTATTATGTTTAATACAGAGTTCTTGTATTTCTTCTACTCTTTGTACACTTTCTAATATAGAACTGTTTGTGTTAAGCTGTTGAAAGGTTTCTGAAATTGAAAAGGGAAAGCCTAAATAATCTATATTTTCAAAAGTAACAGCATCTGCGGCTCCCCGGGTATTTGCAACAATGACTAAAAGCTTAGTTTTTGTTACAGATGTAAGTTTTGAAAGTACTTCTTTTGTATCTGCCATTTGAGGTATAGCTTTTGGCGATACAAAACTGCCACAATCCAATGTATCAAAACCAACCTGCAAAAGACGGTTGAGGTATTCTATTTTGTTCTCTGTGGAAATAATTTTTTTTAACCCCTGCATTGCATCACGGGGACATTCTACCAATTTTATTCTTTTGTTAAAACTCATGTTGCAAAGTTAAAGTGCTTTTGCATATTATGGGAGAAGTTGCTTTTTTTGATTTGGTAAAGAAGATTTTTGAAAATATTTTGACCCGTTTGGGTGTCTGATATTGAATAAAATATGGCGGGAAAAGTTAAATTGAAAACCAAAAGTTTAGACGTGCGACGCCACTAAAGATTAATCAGAGAACAAATGCCGGTTAACAAAAAAACAAAAGCCATTGTACAAAAATGTAAAATGGCTTTTAAATAATTATTATAAAAGATGCTGGGTTAATACTCGTCTTCATTGAACATAAAGTCTTCCTGACTGGGATAATCAGGCCAAATATCTTCAATGCTTTCGTAAACTTCACCTTCATCTTCTAATTCCTGTAGGTTTTCTACCACTTCTAATGGTGCACCTGAACGGATAGAGTAATCTATCAATTCATCTTTGGTAGCCGGCCATGGGGCTTCTTCAAGGTAACTGGCTAATTCAAGGGTCCAAAACATGTGTGATGCGTTTTTAAATTTTTGCAAATGTAGTCGTATAAACGATATAACCAAATCAGGTTTTTTTTAAACTGATTCATAACGAAAAGTTTGCCAAAATCGTTCCTGCTTAATTGTATCCTGTATGTTTGTAACTAATTGATAACTCACAGAGAAAAGTAGTTGCATGCTGACCGCTAAAAATATTATTAAAAATTACGGATCCTTACAGGTGTTAAAGGGTGTTGACCTCTCTATAAACAAAGGTGAGATAGTGAGTATTGTGGGGTCGTCAGGTGCCGGCAAAAGTACGTTATTGCATATTTTAGGTACTCTTGACAAGCCGGATAACGGCGAAGTGTACCTGGCAGAACAAAGAATGGATACGTTAAAGGGTAAAGCTTTGGCAAAGTTTAGAAATCATCATATTGGTTTTGTTTTTCAATTTCACCACCTGCTTCCCGAGTTTACTGCAATTGAAAATGTTTGCATACCGGGTTGGATAGCGGGAAAAAAGAAAAGAGAGGTTGAGGATAGGGCTAAAAAGCTGCTAAAAACATTACAACTGGAAAACAGAATGGAAAATAAGCCACAGCAGCTTAGTGGTGGCGAACAACAAAGGGTAGCGGTAGCCCGGGCATTAATAAATAATCCACAAATTATTTTTGCTGATGAGCCTACCGGTAACCTTGACAGTAAAAATGCCGGACAAATGCATGAATTGTTTGTACAATTACGATTAGAATTTAACCAAACATTTTTAATTGTAACACACAACGAGGAATTGGCAGCAGTTAGTGATAGGACTATACACATGAAAGATGGAAAAATCGTGTAACATATCTCCTCGAAACAGGATACACCTGCTATAATGTCTTTATTAAAAGATTATAAATTATTAAACCTCTATACCAATCATTACAGTACTTAAGTTGTTTACGACACCAGAAGTGGGGATATTTATATACCTCAACACATAAAAATTTCACTATTTCTCGTTATGCTGTAATATTGCACACGTTGAACTAATAACAAAAATTCGTTTTAGAACATATATGAGGCAAATTTTTTGCTTAAGATATAAGGCTAAAACCAATAATGCTGACAAGTATAAAAACAAAGGAAGAATGAGTAAGAATTTATTAATAGTAGAGTCACCTGCCAAGGCAAAAACAATAGAAAAGATACTGGGACCCGAGTTTGAAGTTAAAAGTTGCTATGGCCATATCCGCGACCTGGAGAAGGACGATATGGGTATAGACCTCAATAATAATTACATGCCAAGGTACAAAGTACCAGATGAAAAGAAAAAAGTTGTTAATGAACTGAAACAACTTTCAAAAAAAGCTAAGGAAGTTTGGCTGGCATCGGATGAGGACCGCGAAGGTGAAAGCATAAGCTGGCATTTAGCGGAAGAATTGGGTCTTAATCCTGCTACTACAAAAAGGATAGTATTTCATGAAATTACTGCACCCGCAATAAAAAAAGCTGTTCAAAATCCAAGGCTCATCAATATGAACCTGGTGAATGCACAACAGGCACGCCGTGTTTTGGATCGTTTGGTGGGTTTTGAACTTAGCCCGGTGTTATGGAGAAAGATAGGGATGCAAGGTGGACTTAGTGCAGGCCGTGTACAAAGTGTTGCCGTTAGGTTGATTGTGGAAAGGGAAAGAGAAATAAACCAATTCGCTGTTGAAAGCAGTTACAAAGTAGAAGCTTTTTTAATAGCAAATGATATTACCGGAAAACCTGTCACTTTTAAAGCAGAGGGACCCGCAAAAGTTGCACAACAGGAAGATGCACAAAAATTTCTTGAGTCATGCTTAGGTGCAAAATATACAGTTGCTGATGTCAATGTTAAACCTGCAAAGCGAACTCCTGCTGCGCCTTTCACCACTTCTACCTTACAACAGGAAGCCAGCCGAAAGCTGGGTTATGGCGTAAGCAAAACCATGTTGCTTGCACAAAAACTGTACGAAAGCGGTAAGATCACTTATATGCGTACGGATAGTATCAATTTGAGTGAAACTGCCATGCAGGACATACAAAAAGAAATAAATAACAGCTACGGCGAAAAATACCTGCAACCAAGGGTTTATAAAAATAAAAACGCAAGTGCACAAGAGGCACACGAAGCTATACGCCCTACCTATATGGAGAACCATACGGTGCCTGACGAGGAAGGAAGAAGATTGTATGAGCTGATTTGGAAAAGAACAATTGCCTCGCAAATGAGTGATGCGGCTTTTGAAAAAACTACAGCCAAAATCAACATTTCTACCAACCGCGAACAACTGACCGCAAGTGGTGAAGTAATGAAGTTTGATGGTTTCCTAAAAGTTTACAACGAAGGTCGGGATGAAGAAGAAAATGAGGAGGACAAAGAAGACATTTTGCCTCCGCTTAGTGCATCACAATTATTGGATTTTAAAGAAATGAGGGCAACACAGAAATACAGTCGTCCTGCCCCACGATATACTGAAGCTTCGTTGGTGAAGAAAATGGAAGAATTGGGCATTGGCCGACCAAGTACCTACGCCCCTACCATCACAACCATTATGAAGCGTAACTACGTAGAAAAACGCGATAAAGAAGGTGTAAAAAGAAACTCAAATGTGATTATCCTTAAAAAGGACAATACACTTGAAAAAACTGTAGTGGTAGAAAATACCGGTGCAGAAAAAAGTAAACTTTTTCCCACTGATCTGGGTATGGTAGTTACAGATTTTTTGAAGTTGCATTTTCAAAAAGTAATGGACTACAGTTTTACAGCTAAAATAGAAGAAGAGTTTGATGAAATAGCTGAAGGGAGACTGGTTTGGAATAACATGATTGATGGATTTTACAAACCATTTCATAGCAATATAGAAGTGACACTTGAAACTGCAGAACGGGCAAAAGGAGAACGTGAACTGGGAATAGATGCCACAACAGGCAAAAAAGTGATTGCCAGAATGGGCAGGTTTGGGCCAATGGTTCAAATTGGCGATAGTGGCAACGATGAAGATAAACCAAAGTTTGCAAAATTGAAATCAACCCAAAGCATAGAAACCATCACTATGGACGAGGCTATGGAATTGTTTAAACTGCCGATTACTTTGGGCGAATATGAAGGAAAAGAAGTAGCTGTGAACCTGGGTAGGTTTGGCCCCTATGTACGCTGGGGCGAGGATTTTGTTTCTCTTCCTAAAGGTGAAGATGCGTTTAGTGTAGATATGGAAAGGGCTATTGCTATTATTGGCGAAAAACAAACTGCTGATGCACCTATTGCCATGTACCAGGATATGCCTGTAACAAAGGGCAAAGGTAGATTTGGACCATTTATCAAATGGAACGATTTGTATATAAATATACCACGTGCATTTAACTTTGATACCCTTACCCAAAGCGATTGCGAAGAGTTAATAGAAAAGAAACAAGAAAAAGAAGCCAACCGATATATTCAACAATGGCCTACAGATAAAATATCAATAGAAAATGGTCGTTGGGGACCCTTTATCAGATTTGGCAAAAAGATGTTGAAAGTAGTTGGTCATGGTGCAGCCGGAAAATATACACCTGAAGAACTTGCCGTCATTTCTCTTGATGAAGTTAAAAAAATGATTGAAACACAGGAACCTGATGCATTTGCTAAAAAAGCGGCTGCACCTAAGAAAGCGGCTGCAAAGAAAGCCCCGACAAAGAAGAAAATATAAACCGTTTTCATTATAAAAAAGCCCTGCTAAAATATTAGTGGGGCTTTCTTTTTATGATATTTCTGTTAATATATTTCACACCCTAAATTTATTGAAAGAGTTGCAGTGGTACGATTTTTCAATTTGTATAATTAATGAAAAAGAAGATACTGTTGCCCATCGGGATTATTATCATGTTGATTGCGGGTTTCTTTTTTTATTTCAGTGCGACTAAACTCAAAGATTTTGAACCAACAATAAAAGATAAACTACAATCACTGGTTAGAAAAGCTTCTGACAGCCTCTACAGGCTTGAATTTGACACCATGGAAGCTGATATACTCCAATCTAAGGTGGTTATTAAAAACCTGCGGATTTTACCTGACTCTCTCATCATTCTGAAATTAAAAAAAGG
The DNA here is from genome assembly GCA_031373555.1 of Segetibacter sp. Classification (GTDB taxonomy): domain Bacteria; phylum Bacteroidota; class Bacteroidia; order Chitinophagales; family Chitinophagaceae; genus Segetibacter. Next base: position 32,501 of record JANMMU010000145.1, read on the forward strand.
GAATCAACCAATCCCTGACATTTTCAAAATTGGCTTGGACGAGCTTACAATAGATGGCATTGGTTTAAGTGATTTTATTTCTTCAAAAAAAGTTGAACTCAATGACCTATATTTCAAACAACCAAGATTGGAAATATTTGATTATAAAAAACCTGATACAGCTAAAAAGAAAAGTCTTAGAACCGTTTACCAAAATATTTCTACTCAAATGAACCGGATTGTGGTTAAGAAATTTCTTATAGATGGCATGACGGCTATACACCATAACATGAAAGGCGACAGCATTATTAGCACTACAGTTTTCAACAAAGTGAATGTAAGCCTGAATAATATTTTAATAGACTCCGTGACTCAATATGACGAAAGCAGGTTTTTGTATGCAAAAGAGGCAACCATATCTCTTGCCCATCAGGAATTCAGGACACCAGATAGCCTGTACAAAATAAAGTTTGGCAGCATCTCTATAGATGCTGCTCAAAAAACTGCAGATTTAAAAAACATAAAATTTGAACCCCGGTATAAAACAGACGCTTTTATAAAAAAACTACTTTTTGTAAAAGAAAGATATGATGCCACTTTTGCAAGTCTTCATTTCTCCGATATTGATTGGTGGGGTATAATAGCTTCAGAATCCTTTATTGCCCAGTATGCAAAATTAAGTAAGGGAAATCTAAGCATCTATTTAGACAGAAGCCTGCCACCATTTCCTAAGACAAAAGTGGGTAACTATCCTCACCAACTTTTAATGAAATTAAAATTACCAATTAATGTAAATAAACTTGAAGTATCTGACCTTGACTTGAGTTATAAAGAATTCAATCCAAATTCAGGCAAGGCTGGCGAAATAACTTTTAAAAACCTGGAAGGCACAATCACCAATATCACCAATAAGCCTACCCTAATAAAACTGAACCATTACCTTAAAATGAAAGCACAAGGCGCACTTCTTGGAGTTACAAAAGCAACTGCTACATTTATATTTGATTTGGCAAAGCATAAAGAGGGTAGTTTTTCTGCAAATATTAATTTAGCACCAATGGATGGAAGATTGCTTAACCCAGTAGCGGAGCCGCTTGGTCTGTTTAATATTGAAAAGGGAGATATAATGGGTGCTGAAGCAAGCATTAAAGGTGACAACTTGATGGGGAGAGGTTCAGTTACATTTTTATATAAAAACCTGAAAATAAATACACTTAAAAAAGGCGGTGAAAATCAACTAAAGAAAAGGCGGTTAATAAATTTTCTTGCAAATACATTTTTAGTAAAAAATGAAAATACAGGTATTGGAGAAAAGCCAAGAACGGCTATTGTAACTTATAACAGGAATATCAAATTATCTTTCTTCAATGTCATTTTTAAAACAATAATTATTGGAATTATGAAAACTGTTGGGTTAGGAGTTGCTGTGAAAAAGTTGAAGTAACAGTAATAAACACTGAATGTTAGAAATGCTGAAATATTTCAGCAAACTCAATTGGAAGATTTGGAACGGTTATATTTTCGTTTGGCTAAAGCAGTTATCAATATTTTGCAAATAAAAATTTGTGCTCCCGATAATAACATTTGGCATTAGAAGTCAAGCTTTTTAAATATTACTTGCATATAAAAAATCCCCGTTTTTAGGAACGGGGATTTTTTCAACTATTTATTTTTACTATTTGTCACCTTTCATTTTATCGTGATCACCTTCCATTTTTTTATCCTCATGCTTCATCTTATGAGCAGCACAATATTTACGGGTAATCTGCGTGGTAGCCATTTTGCAGCTTTCACATTTTCCAGGTTTGTTACCTGTGCTTTTCATGCAATGCATACAGTAGTAGGAACCTAATTGTGCTTTGTCAACCTGACAATGGTCGCACTTGCCGCCCTCTTTGCTAATGCTACAACACTTGGGGCAAGCGTATGCAGCCGGTTTGTTTACCTGTTTAGCTTTTACCATCCCTGCTTTGCTACCTGCGGGTGGTGCGGCAGGTGGTTGTGCAAAACAACCAATTGCCATAATAAAGGCAATTGAAAAAGTCAATAGTTTTTTCATGATTTTTTGTTTTAAAAAATTAAACAATTTTGTCCCTGCAAGTTGAGACATTCCTTGGTAGATTTAAAAGTTATTTTATTTGAGGATCAATTTATACAAGGCTAATTTCCAAAATGAGACCTCTTTATTGTAACGAAGCAGTAAGAAATGTAGAAAGATTTTTTGATGGCAAATAAACTTGAGATAAAGAACCACTAAACTACTTTCCTTTCCAAACCTTATAACCACCTTCTTGCTTACCACGATTTTCCGGCAAGCTTCGTAATGGTTCAACCTCTTTTAGTCCATCGTAGCATTCTTTTGGCAAACCGATATAAATCTTTGTTCCTTCTGTTTTCCAGTGTAGCATTTCATCGCTAACCTGTTTTACTATTTTATGTGGATTGCCTACAACAACACTTCGTGGTGGTATAATTTCATTGGCTTTAATAAAACACAATGCGCCTACGATGCTCTCTTCGCCTACTTCCACATTGTCCATTACTACTGCATTCATGCCCACCAAAACATTGCGCCCAATAGTTGCTCCGTGAATGATAGCTCCATGACCTATGTGGGCCATCTCCTTCAATAAAACGGTAGTTCCCGGAAACATATGGATGGTGCAGTTCTCCTGTACATTGCAATTGTCCTCGATAATGATTTCTCCCCAATCGCCACGAATGGCTGCACCAGGGCCGATATACACGTTTTTGCCAATCACCACATTGCCCGTTACAGTTGCCTGTGGATGAATGAATGCGCTTTCATGAATGACTGGTATGTAGTCGCCGAATTGGTAGATCATTTCTTTAAGTGTGATGTGTTAGGTGTGAAGTGTAAAGTACAACTACAATTTAATACAAAAATTTGGCGATAATAATCAGCGAAAATCATCACCATCATATTAATCTGCGTTCTATATCCTCTCAATCACCGCCGCATAGCCCTGCCCTACCCCAATGCACATGGTTACCAAAGCATACTGTTTGTTTTGTTTGTGCAGCTCTATGGCGGCGCTGTTAAGTATTCTTGCGCCACTCATTCCTAAGGGATGGCCGATTGCAATGGCCCCTCCATTGGGGTTTAAACGTGTGTCGTTGTCAGCTACGCCCAAACCCCGCAAGCAAGTCAACACCTGCGATGCAAAGGCTTCATTGATTTCAATAATGTCTATGTCGTTCATTGTTAAACCTGCTTTTTTCAAAGCCATTTCGCTGGCGGGAACGGGACCCATGCCCATGTATTTTGGTTCAACACCGGCCACACCCATACTGATTATTCTTGCCTTCGGCGAAAGGTTGAAGCGTTTCACGCCTTCTTCTGATGCTAACAACAAAGCTGCTGCACCATCATTCAGTCCTGAAGCATTGCCGGCTGTTACCGTTCCATCTTTTCTGAATGCAGGTTTTAATTTGCTTAATCCTTCTAAAGTAGTAGAGGATTTAATGAATTCATCTTTTGCAAAAAGAATTGGTTCTTTTTTCTTTTGAGGAATTGGTACAGGCATTATTTCCTCGGCTAATCTACCATTGTCCTGTGCTGCTGTAGCTTTCTGTTGCGACCAAACTGCAAATTTATCCTGATCTTCGCGACTGATTCCATCTCTTTCTGCAAGGTTTTCTGCGGTTTCGCCCATGGCATCTACGCCATACATTTCTTTCATTTTGGGGTTAATGAAACGCCACCCAAAACTACTGTCGTGCATTTCTGCATCTCTGCCAAAAGGTGAACTTGCTTTAGAAAATACCCATGGCCCCCGGGTCATATTTTCCACACCTCCAGCAATGAACAAATCGCCATCGCCGTTTTGTATTGCCCTCGCTGCATTTATAGCTGCAGATAAACCTGATGCACAAAGCCGGTTAACAGTTTCACCTGGAACAGTAAATGGCAAACCCGCCAACAGCAAAGACATACGGGCAACATTCCTGTTGTCTTCACCGGCCTGATTGGCGCAACCTAATATTACATCTGCAATTGCAGTCGGGTCAACGTTGGCGTTTCTTTTCATCAATTCAGCAATAACCATTGCTGCCAAATCATCCGGACGGATGGTTGACAAAGTGCCTCCAAAATTTCCAACCGGTGTGCGGATGCCGTCTATAATGTATGCTTGTTTCATTGTTGATTTTAAATGTTTTATTCTGTGACCAAAGGCTTATCAGTCCTATATCCCGTGCCTTTGAACAAGGCAATTAGTTTTCCATGCTGATTGGTGACCCTAACCAAATAAACACCTGTTTTATAACGCAGGCTTTCTTCTGTTGCTTCTACTGTTAACGTATCTCCCACTTTTCCACTTTCAAAATAATCCATAGCAGTTGATAGTGCCAGGCTCAAACGATTATAACCATTGCTTGCAAAAGCAAATGCACTATCAGCCGCTGAATAAGTTACGCCGCCATGTAACACATCAAAGCCATTGAGCATATCAGCAGTGACAGTAAAATGCAGTTTGCAATAACCTTCTTTTACTTCATCTACCACAAGACCAAGCAGCCTTGTAAAGGCATCTTTTTCGAGCATGTGATTGACAACTTGTTGTGGTGTTTGCATTTTTATGTATTAGACCTCACCCCGCCCCTCTCCAAAGGAGAGGGAGGAAGAGGCATTTTGCTATTTTAAAAAGTTGTGTTTATTACGATTCATTTTACGAAGCAAAGCACTTACTCTATAACGGTCTTCATGATATTCATTATAAAGTCCGTCAAGGATATCAATGACTTTTTCTATTCCCCATTCATCTGCCCATGCCAACAGGCCTTTTGGATAATTTACCCCTTTGGTCATGGCTGTTTCTATATCCTGAACAGAAGCGACATTCAATGCGACAGCTTCGGCAGCTTCGTTGATAAGCATTGCCACAATTCGCTCCAAGATTGCCTTTCCTAATGCTTCATCTTTTTGAGGTTGTGGCAATGTTTCGCCTTCGGCATAATTGTAAAATCCCCTTCCTGATTTTTTTCCATAGTAGCCTGCTTCATACAATCTCTTTTGGGTGAATGATGGCTTGTAGCGTGGGTCATAGAAAAATGATGCAAACACACTTTCGGTTACACGATAGTTTACATCGTGACCAATGAAATCCATTAGTGTAAATGGCCCCATCTTAAAACCACCCAAGTCAGTCATTGCCCAATCGATAGTGGCACAGTCTGCAATTCCTTCTTCCAATATTCTAATGGCTTCGCCATAAAATGGACGGGCAACACGGTTAACAATAAACCCAGCGGTATCTTTTACAATAACCGGCAACTTGCCTAAATCTTTCACAACAGTTTTTATTTCTTCTGCCAATCCATGTTTTGTTTGCACCGCAGGAATAATTTCAACTAATTGCATGACAGGTGCCGGATTGAAAAAATGAATACCGATGAACATTTGCGGCACTTTACAAGCAGCGGCAATAGAAGTTATGGACAATGAAGAGGTATTACTAGCCAGTACACATTTATCAGTAACTACAGTTTCCAATTCCTTAAACAGTTGTTGCTTAACAGTAAGGTCTTCAACTACTGCTTCTATCACCAACTCACAATTGGCAAAGTCTGCCATTGTGGAAGTGAATTGAATTTTTGAGAAAATGCTTTCTGTTTTTTCTGCTGTCAATGAACCTTTAGCCACCAATTTATCAAGAGAAGATTTTATGTTGTTAGTGGCCTTGGTCAGTGCTTCGGCACTTTTATCTAACAGATAAACGGTATGACCTGCTGATGCCAAAACCTGTGCTATACCTGCACCCATTGCTCCGCTTCCTATTACGCCTGTTATCATTTTCCTTTAAATTAATTCGCTTTTGTCAATTCCTGCTTGTTTCAAAATAGCATGAAGGGTACCTGTCGGCAAATCCTTTGTGTGCATAGGAACAACAACACGTAATTTGTTTTCTGAATGAAAAAATATTTGATGAGAACCTTTTGCCCTGTCGAAGACAAAACCTTTATTTTCTAGCAACTTGATTAGGTCTTTAGGAGTTAATGAAGGACTTTTACTCATGCCAATTCAGGAATGTCCGGTTGAACAGTTATGGAATACTCAAACATATTATTTTCGGTTGGCACTTCATCTCCATGTTCAACCAGGCTTTCAATATATAATTCAATGGCTTCCTTTGCCATAATAATTGCTTCGTCCATATCCTTACCAAAAGTGATACAGCCGGGCAATGCGGGTACGGAAACCGTAAAACCACCGTCCGGTTCCTTTTGTAATCGTATTTTATAAGTGAGTTGTGCCATAACTTAAAATTACTGAATAATAATATACTGTTATCATTTTCCTTTAAAAGTTGGTATTCGTTTTTCAATAAATGCACTTACGCCTTCGGCAAAATCTTCTGTTGCTGCGGCATTGGTTTGATATTGTGCTTCGCTTTTTAATTGCTCCGACAAAGTATTGCTGAACGTTTCATTGAGCAACATCTTGGTATAATACAAGCCTTTAGTAGGCATGGCAGCTATTTTCTCTACTAATATTTTCACTTCTTTGTCATATTCTTCATCAGGAAATGCTTTGTATATCATTCCCATTTCCACAGCTTCTTTTGCGGTCACTTTGTCAGCGGTCATCATAAGTGCAGCGGCCCTTTGCGAACCAATTAATCGTGGTAAGAAATACGTTCCCCCACAATCGGGTATCAACCCAATCTTGCTGAAAGCCTGAATAAAACTTGCGGACTCTTTTGCCACAACTATGTCGCCACATAAGGCAATGTTTGCCCCCGCTCCTGCTGCAATTCCATTTACTGCAATTACTACAGGTTTATTCAATTGTCTAATCTTGAGAATAATCGGGTTGTAATTTTCCTCAACAATTTGAGTTACTGGAATTTTATTTTCACCAATAGTTTCTTTCAAATCCTGTCCGGCGCAAAAGGCTTTACCAATGGCTGTAAATAAAACTACTCTTACGTTATCATCGTTTTCGCATTCGTCAAGATAATGCTGCAAAGCCTTAGCCATGGCGGTGTTAAAGCTATTAAATACTTCTTGCCGGTTGAGGGCAATGGTGGCTATGCTACCTTCAATTATAAAATCTATTCCGTTCATAAATTTATTTTTGTTTCACACAACGTGACAAAGAAAACAAAGAGACAAAGAAACTTTGTGGTCTTTGTTTTCGTGGTATCGTTGTGTGAAATTCCTTTATTTCAAGCATTTAAAATAATCAAAAGGTTCTTTGCAATCCTGACATTGATACAACGCTTTGCATGCCGTAGACCCAAATTGACTTATCAAGACCGTGTTTTCCGATTTGCACAACGGACATTTTACTACCACATCTTTTGCAAACAATTCATTCATACTATTTAGGGGCTGCACCGGTGGTGCAATACCATATGCTTCCAACTTTTGTTTGCCAGCTTCACTCATCCAATCTGTTGTCCAAGCAGGAGTCAATACCGTATTTATCTGCACATCTTTGTAACCTTCACCCAATAATTTAAGCCTGATGTCCATGGCAATCGTACTCATTGCCGGGCAACCTGAATAGGTTGGTGTAATGGTTATGGTGAGCTTTTCATTGTTCACCTCTACGTTTCTAACAACACCCAAATCTAATACACTCAACACCGGCACTTCGGGGTCGCAAACATCTTCTAACAGGTGCCATATCTTTTCAGTCTCGTTCATTTATTTTTATGCAATTAGAATTTATACAACCTGATCTTTTCAATGAACTTGTAGTCTTTAACATTGTAGGAAAATAGTTCAAAGCCAGTTACAATAGAAGTTGAGGCGATCAAACTATCCGGCAAACTCAATCCATGACTTAGAGAATACTTTTGAAGAAGAAAAATGGCATGCTCATTTATTTCGTAATTGATAAGGGTTATGTTTAGCCGTTCAATATCTCTATTTATCCTGTGTAAATCTGCTTTGTTTGTGGCTCCTAAAATCAGTTCCATTTTTGAAATTGAAGAAAGCATAACATTATCCAAAATAATATTTTTTTCGAGAATTTTTATTGTCTCAACGTGCCGGCTATTTTTTTCATCAAAATAATCAATCAACACATCTGTATCACAAATCACTTTTTCCTTTGCCATGCTTTCTTTCTTAATTCTTTTGCGTCAATATTTTTACCGGTAAAAACCTGTTTTAAACCAGTCATATCAATTGAGTCGTCCCCTTTTTTTATAGGAACACCATTGACAAAATAAATCCTGTCCCCTTCTTTTTTTGAAGGAGAATTTTTTTTAGGTGTGGAAATGCTAAAATCAAAGTATTTAGCAAAGTCTTTCAAAGCTTCTAAAGTCTTGGCGTTTTTATATGTTATAATTACTTCAGGCATAAAAGTGTTTTTGTAAAAGTAAATTTTATTAACGAACCACCTACCACTCTAATCCAGGATAAGTACGTTGCATGTATTGCAATTCTGCCAAAGCAAATCCGAGTGCTTCAGTGTGTCTGCCCTCTTTGCCACCCATTTGCATAAAGACATTTTCAGGAACTACCAAAGTAGCTGCTTCAAAAACTTTAGCTACATGTTCATCCCATTGATTTTTGATGAGTGCATAATCAGGTAATATTTTCATATCCATCAAGGCTTTTTCATCTGTAGCCATAGTTAGCAACTCACCGGAGTAAGGCCAAAGTTCCTGCAATGCAGCTTCAATCTTGTGTTTGCTTTCATCTGTTCCATCGCCCAATCTAATTACCCACTCGCTGCTCCACTTTATGTGGTAAGATGCTTCTTTAAAAGACTTTGCAGCAATAGCAGCAAGACGGTCATCTGAACCGTGTTTCAATTGCTGCAAGAGGTAGTAGTGAAACACATCAAACAAAAACTGCCGCATTACTGTATTAGCAAAATTGCCGTTAATATGCTCCACCAACAATGGATTCCGGTATTCTATAGTGGGTCGAAGGTAAGCCATGTCGTCTTCGCTACGGCCCATACCTTCCAGTTCTGCAGCATATTGATAAAGGCTTCGGGTTTCACCCAACAAGTCAAGTGCTATGTTGCTCAAGGCCATATCCTGTTCCAATATAGGCCCATGGCCACACCATTCAGACAACCGATGTGCCAGAATAAAACTGGTGTCTGCCAGTTGAAGCGTATAATTGAACACCAACTCCTTTGTGGCTGTATCATAAGCCTGTAGCGGTGTTGAGATAATTTCTGCGTGTAACATTTACATCAATTTAAACTATGAACTATGAACTATGAGCTATGAACTATGAGCTATGAGCTATGAGCTAACCCGTATGTTGCATTATTGACAAACACGATTCCGCTCTAAACCCTAAACTCTAAACCCTAAACATTAAACATTAAACCCTAAACCCCCAAAATTACATGTGCTTTATACTGTCCGGAACATCATAAAAAGTCGGGTGGCGATATACTTTGTCATTGGCGGGGTCATAAAATGCTTCAGCATCATCCGGGTTAGAAGCATGAACGTGTTTTGACTCTACCACCCAAATGCTTACTCCTTCCAGGCGGCGGGTATAGACATCTCTTGCATTTTCAATAGCCATTTGCGCATCACTTGCATGAAGGCTGCCAACATGCTTATGGTCAAGTCCCTGCTTGCTTCTGATAAAAACTTCCCATAAAGGCCAATCGTGTTTGTTCATGTTTTTTTTATTTTTTTTGAACGGGCATTTGTATTTTGTTCGACATCGTCCCCGCCGTGGCGGGGCTCACTTGTACTAAATACCTATATTAAGCTTTGTCCATTTTGTCTTCTATGGTTTATCCCAAATGTCACCCCTTCGGGACTATTTTATAATCTGTGCTCCCTATCTATATTAATGTCAACCCTTCGGGGCTATTTTATAATCTGTGCTCCCTATATCTATATTAATGTCAACCCTTCGGGGCAATTTTATAATCTGTGCTCCCTATCTATATTAATGTCATCCCTTCGGGGCTATTTTATAATCTGTGCTCCCTATATTAATGTCAACCCTTCGGGGCTATTTTATAATCTGTGTTCTCTATCTATACTTATGTCACCCCTTCGGGGCTATTTGATAATCATTACCCAACCTTTATGCCCCGAAGGGGTAACATTAGTATAGCAGTTAATAATCAATCCATTCTTAAGCCCTGAAAGGGTGACATTACTATCATCAATCTATTGAAATTCATAAAAATTTAATAAGGTATCAATCATAAAAATCAAATAAATACTTCTCCTCAAAAGGAACATTAAACTTCTTCAGAAACCCAAGATACTCTTGTCGAAATGTTTGTTTTTGATGATGCTGTTTTTGGTTTATAATGTAATCAATGACTTTTCCAAAATTAGATTGTGAATATGAAAATGCGCCGTAGCCTTCCTGCCAGTTGAAATGATTTTTCAAAAATCCACCGTCATTAATAAAATTGCAAGAGCTACTTTTAATATCTCTTATTAAATCAGCTATACACATTGAAGGCTTTAATCCAACTAAAACATGCACATGGTCAGGCATCCCATTAACAGCTAAAGATTTCTGATTTTTGCCTTCAACGATTCCAGAAATATATTTATATAACTCTTCTTGAAATTCGGGCTTAATTAGATTTTCTCTCCCCTTAACAGCAAAGACGTATTGAATGTAAATTTGCGAAAAAGTACCCGGCATTTTTTTATTTTTTCTCGTTCATAGAATAGTTAGTTTCCGACTAAAGCTTTAAGCAAATCGAATTACGCCACCATTATCTTTTTCTCCTGTCTTTGTTGTTGTTTTACAGCATAAGCCATTGCTGCTTCTCTTACCCAAGCACCGTTTTCATGCGCCTTTACACGGGTGTTTATTCTGTCTTTATTGCAAGGGCCGTTGCCTTTTACCACGTTCCAAAACTCATCCCACTTTACTTCGCCGAAGTCGTTGTGACCCCGTTCTTCATTCCATTTTAAATCTTTGTCAGGTACAGAGAGTCCGAGATATTCTGCTTGTGGCACCATCATATCTACAAAACGTTGACGAAGTTCATCGTTGCTGAAACGTTTTATTTTCCAGCGCATAGATTGCTCTGAATTGGGCGATTCAGAATCTTTTGGACCAAACATCATAAGTGTAGGCCACCACCAACGATTGAATGCATCCTGGGCCATTTCCTTTTGTTCTTTGGAACCTTTGCACAAAACCATCATTATCTCAAACCCCTGACGCTGATGAAAACTCTCTTCTTTGCACACTCTTACCATTGCCCTTGCATAAGGCCCGTAAGATGTACGGCAAAGCGGCACCTGATTCATAATAGCTGCTCCATCTACCAACCAACCAATGGTACCCATATCTGCCCATGACAGTGTTGGATAATTGAAAATGCTTGAATATTTTGCTTTACCAGAATGAAGGTCGGCAATCATTTGGTCTCGGGTGGTTCCCAAAGTTTCGGCAGCGCTATAGAGGTATAAACCGTGACCTGCTTCATCCTGTACTTTGGCCATGAGAATAGATTTTCTTTTCAGCGAAGGGGCACGGGTTATCCAATTGCCTTCAGGCAGCATACCTACTATTTCAGAATGGGCATGTTGAGATATTTGCCTGATGAGCGTTTTGCGATACGCATCCGGCATCCAATCTTTTGGCTCTATCCTTATTTCGTTTGCAATTCTTGCTTCGAATTGCTCTTCCATGTTTATTGTAAGTGGTTCCATGATGCTGTGTTTTATATTTCTCGGTTGAAAAAGTTCAATAATGATTTAATGTAAAAGAGTGCAACGCCAATGAAGCTTAATAACAATCCAAAGGCGGGGACAAAAACCTTACTACCAAAATTCTACTTCAAGTCCTTCAATTTCTGCAAAGTGTTTATCTCTTGTGATGAGTGTAAGTCCATGCTGCTTTGCAGAAGCGGCAATCCATACATCGTTGGTTGGTATTGGTTTGCCCTTCTTGAGCAAATCTGCCAATACTTCGCCGTACTTTTTGGATGTTTCATTATCAACATCCAAAATCAAACAGGTTGCTAAAAAGTCATTGAGCTTTTTCAATTGTCGCTCTTTGTTAACTGCCCGATAAACACCTGTAAATAACTCGCCTAAAACAGTTGTTGAAATTGCAGAATAATTAAGGGCAGTAATCTTTTCCAAAAAACTCTGGTTGGAGTTCATGACTTCAATTACTATGCAAGTGTCAATAAGAAATTTACTTCCAGTCATCTTCATCAATTTGTTCGCAAGCCTCGTGAATAGCTTGTTTCATTTGCACCGCTTCTTCTTCTGTAAGCATTCCCGCAACAATGCTCCAATCAGGTTTTTTTATTTGGTTTTGAATAGCTGGTTTCAAAATAGCTTCTAATTTCAGTAATGTATCTTCATCTGATACTTTTTGAAGTCGGTTAATAAGCTCCAGTTTTCTTGCTTCCGAATACATAAAATCAATTTTAGTATTACAAATTTAATCTTTTTAAATTAGGATCTCTACACATCAAAATCCACCTCTATTTCATCGCTCAATGGCCTGGCCTGGCAGGTTAAAACATAGCCTGCAGCCACTTCCTCGGGTTCTAATGAATAGTTGACATCCATTTCTACTTTGCCTTTGGTCACCTTTGCACGGCAAGTGCTGCACATGCCGCCTTTGCAACTAAAAGGCAAGTCTGCCCCGGTTGCTAATGCGGCTTCCAAAATTGTATCACCATAATAGGACATGTCCATTTCCCTAACAGAGCCATCAAGTTTGATAGTTACATGGCTTTTCTTATCATGTTCTTCTTTTGTCAATTGCCTGGGAACGTGCTGTTTCTGGCCTGTCTGTCTAGTAGTGAATAATTCTGAATGAATTTTTTTCTTATCCAATCCTGCATTGGTTAAGGTAGCGGTTACAGCATGAATCATTTCCTCGGGACCGCAAACAAAACATTCATCTATCTGGTCGTGGCTGATGATTTTTTCCAAAATCAGCTTCGTTTTTTCCTTGTCTATTCTGCCAAATAATATTTCGGTATCACCATGTTCGCGGCTAAGAATATGGTGTACACTCATCCGGTTGATGTACTTGTTTTTCAGCCCTTCTATCTCTTCTTTGAAAATGATGGAGTTGCGGCCTTTGTTGCCATAGATAAGTGTTACCGCACTTTTGGGTTCTGTATGTAGAATGGTTTTGATGATGGACAAAACCGGTGTAATGCCGCTACCCGCTGCAAAAAACAGGTAGTTTTTTTCGTTGTCTTTGTCAAGGGTTGTAAAGAAACGGCCTGCGGGTGGCATTACTTCCAATTCATCCCCTACTTTTAATGTTGAGGTAGCATAAGTTGAAAACCTTCCTTCGGGAACTTTTTTTATAGCGACCTTCCATTCGCTTTCTACCGGACTGCTGCAGAGTGAGTATGAGCGTCTTACCTCTTCCCCATCTTCCATGCGGCGAAAAGTGAGGTACTGCCCTTGGCTATATTTAAAAGTTTCTTTCAAATCTTCCGGCACATCCAACGACAGCGAAACACAGTCGGGAGTTTCACGGTTGATTTTTTTGATTTTTATTTTGTGAAATCTGCTCATTTAAGACCATTTAAACCACGAAGGCACAAAAGCGAATGGGTCTATCAGTCGGTGAAAAGCGATGTGCACCT
>JANMMU010000150.1:0-7864 GCA_031373555.1 Segetibacter sp.
AACAGTAAATTTGTCATGGGTCTAACTATTAATGCTGCCCCACTTTGCTCATATATTGTGCCATCGTGGGGCTTTTTTAATAGATTTTTATCCCCAAACTCACGCCCAGTGTGGATTACGTGTTTTCAGGAAGACCCTCAACTAATGTAAAAGTTATAAAATGAGGATATTGGCTGTCGCCAAAACGATAGCTGGTAGTTATTGTATTTTAAAAGCTAATTTAAAGTTGGTAACGATATTTGGCTGATGGTTGGTTACAGGTCACAGATCTGCTTTTCATGTTTTAGTGAAGTTCGCTTCGCAAACGTATAAACAAGCACAACGAACACTTACACCAACTAGGCTTTTTGTCAACCGAAACTTGTTATGAATTACACTTGCTTTTCTATCTAACAAATTCTTTGTACGAATCGAAAGTTATTGCCGCTAACTATCGGTCAAAGAGTTCTGAATTTATATCTTCTTGTTCTTTTTCCCTATCTAGCGTACCGAACTGTATAGGCAGTCCTTTTTGAAATAGTCTGACTCGACGACCATTGCTACTTACTTGTGCAAACATAGTATCACATTCAGTTGCAAGATCAATCGTTGATCGTGCAGCATACTCCGCAATCACTTCTGTTTTTTCTGTATTATGCGATAGCATCATAAACTTGCGTTGATTGCCCCGCCATATAACAATAGCATTTGGCATTAATTCTTTCTTAGCGAAAAAGTTTTCGAGAGATGAAGAAGGAACCGTTACACCAATACTAAACGATGAAGATATTTGATGGCTGAACTCTTGGCCGCCAACGGTTGCAACTTTTAAAACGTTATTTACTCCCGACTCATCAAAACTCACATTCTCTATGCGATTATCAAATTCGATATGATCTATTTCTGTTAGCATGGTTTGTTGCATAATCACTTCAGTTTTTGATGAAGTATTTAATTCAACTTTTGATGAAGTACTATTCAATGAAATCCCACGTAACTGTTCGGGATGCATAAATAATCCATCATCCAATCCTATTAAAAGAGAGCTTGCCAAGTCTTTGTTCCTTAGTAAAAGTGAAATATCAATTACACCATATTGTGTTGCAAAAGCTTGCATAAGTATGGCCCCTGTTTTCTGATTCCAGACCGTAGCCTTACGTCCGGGCTCAAGACCTCGAACATGTATGTCCCACTTATTTGCAATGAAAACAGCATCAGGAGGTGGATCAACCCGCCACTTTAGCTCAAGGTATTTTTTGAAAATTAAAGAACTGCCTTTGTGATTGCAGTTGCTTATTCGTTCAAATGCTTCTGCATCAGTTTCTTTAAAATCTTTCAACGCAGGTGGAGCCTTGAACTCATATTCACGTACGCCACCGTTTGTGAAGAAACGAAGTCGCAACGGATAAGGTGCAGTAGCAAAGCTAGTAAAGTCATTTTTCCTTAAGGTCGAAGCTAAAAGTTTTGCCTCTACAAGACCCGGGATACCCGGGACATATATTTTACGATATTCTGAATTGTTCATAACAAAGCCAGGTGCTTGAGGAATGCTTAGCTTTTCAATATCCTCGAATACACCAAGAGGGTCATTTATGATTTGGTAAATCAGATCACCACCATCACTTCGTTGTCCCCATTTGAGTGATATGGTTGGCACTATTACTGGTTCAATATCAGCAATGTTTGCTCCATACCCAGGACTTAACGAAAGTTTAAGGCTGCCTTTAGTTTCTTGACCTTTACCCGGTACACATTTGTCAATAAGTATCCACTTTGAGAAACCGTCTAAGTCTGATGCTGTCAATTTTGGAAGTACTGCATCCGGCACATTTAATTTGCCGGCTAACAAAAAGCGTTGACCCTGGCTACTACATTCTTTAAGTATTAACCAGTCTCTTGTTAATTCGGTTGTTGGTGCTTGCTTTCGGTCAAATGCAAATTTGTCGTCTGGGAGTTTTGTAACGCTTGGATCTTCCTTAAGGCGTTTTGCTATAATATTATTGGCGATCTTCTGATCAAAGCCAAGTAATAACATGGTTGCAAGAAAACTGGTTGTCACTATTTTTGTTGGAAGCACAAAACTCAATGCCAGTTCAGCAAATCCAATACCTACTTTATTATTATCAAAAGCTGTAATAAAAATAGCGAAGGGGTTGATTTGACTTACCCACAAACATTTAAGTAAGTCCCATTCATTTTTGTTAACGCTAAAACCAAGTGTAGCCCGTAGCATGTTATCGGAAGGAACACTAAAATCGAGGAAAATTCTAGTTCCAAATTTAACATCCAATCCTGAACAGACATTCTCAAATGATCCAGTCTTGCGAAGCACTACGCGAGGGGAAGGGAAGAAAATCGAATCTTCAAAATATGATTCAATTGCATCATTGAACTTAGCTGGTTTGTCGCTTTTTAGCATTGGATTAACGGTCTGACCTAGTCTTTTTGCAATTGCTGCTCCGTCAACATCCATACACCAATCATTATTTCCTATGTTTGCTTTAAATCCGATACTGAAAAAAGATTTCCATCCCAAAGCACGGTCCATTACAGAAGTAATCGATTGATCTGTAATATCAAATCGTAGTACAATATTACCATCGGCATCCTTTATAATTCCAGCATTCAAAACTCTATCCCATCCTGGAGGAAATAATTCTCCTAGTTCATCACCAATATCGATTGGGAAGGAAGCGGAACCAGCAGCAGCAATGGTTGCCATAACCGAATCAGGCAAACCCAACCCAAGTAAAGGAGTGGTATCGAGTTCCATTTGTAGGATAGGTATGCCATTCGCTCCAACGGTTGCACGAAGGGCAATGTCAAATAAACCCAGAACCATTTGAGTCGGTGGTTGATTAAGCCCAGCAGATGCAACATCTTGCACTTTGGCAAAAAAGAATTGAAAAGTTACCTGCATCGCTAGTGCTCCGGCACTAAAGTTGTATCCTGCACTATTGGGAGTTATATTATGACCTTCATTTATTATCACCATTCGATCATTTTCAATTCTATTAAAGATAATCTTTGTGACCTTGATACCATCTAACCAACTTTGCTGATTGCTTGGATAAGGTACCGAAAAAGTTAATGGCCTAAATGAGTCTACAATTCGGTATTTAATTATTTTCTCAAATGTTTCTGCGGAGAATGCTAATTGACAATACATATGGCATCTTTGGTTTAATAAAAGGGTTGATGCTTCTTTAAAATAGTATTACTTAAAAAATAAGAATTCAAAATTTAGGTGTCCGGCTAAAACCCTCTCATTCCATAAGAATAATTTGTAAGTTAATAATATATCTTTGAATATTGTTATTACCTCTTACATATTTATTGCCACCCTTTAATCGAAGTGTTCCGAAGGGTCACTTCGATTTTACATGAAACCCAGGTCTTCGACTGGTATAATTTAAAGAGACTCCAATTCAATCTTACAATTCATAATTGTACAATAATCAATTATGCTGTTATGTAATTAATGCTAATCCAAAGAACATAACTATGATTCAATCATTCCTTGGTTTATTAGTTAAAGACCTGCTTTTCATATTGTATTGAAATTGCGATTTGCTTAAAAAAAATCAGCGGGGAATTGCAAAATCCAAGTTGAAGAACAGATATTATTTTGCTTAAATAAGACTAAATTTTTATGCTTAATTTCCGTAAACGACAACTGTCCAAACATTCCAATAGGTTCTAATCATCCAACTCAACTTCTGTCAAAATCTTATAACTGATTTTCCGTCCTTTGAATTTTCCTTTAAATAAAACCGCTGCTGTACTTGCTGCATCGGTTGCCGAAATTGGGTCGGCGGTTGCATCCATTTCTACCATCCACATTTTGGTATCAGGGGTAGCTTTGATTACTACCATTCTTTTATCACTCTTTCTTGCCCCTACCCTCATGGGCATTGTTTCTACCACAGAAAAATGAACTACATATTTTTTTCGGTCAATGATAGCACTGTCCCATATTGGAATTGAATCCATTGGCATCTCTATATAAATAAAATGCCGGACCTCATTATTTTCTTGCCTTTGCACAAACGCATATACTTTTTGCCTGTAAGGCGTTTGGGCATACAATGCAAAGGCACAAATAATCAGACAAAAGCAAAAAAGGTATTTCATAAAATTGATTTATAGTTCTCCAAATTTAAAGTATGTTTCTTGATAATTGGCAATGCAAATAACCTTGAATTTTTACTACTTTCTAAAAATTTTGCAACCCCCAAAAGTTTGCCCCATGTACAATTGTTGCGGGTAAAATGCTCTTAGTTCTATAAGTCAGGTAACCCCACATAAGCCCAATGGGGATAATACGAATGGATCCCAAAACTGCTTCTGCTAAATCATGCCCTTCCGCATACCATTTTGGTGCATGCATAAATGCCCATATCACGGTAGCTATATACCAACCTAAACCGTTTTGCTTTAGCCATGCCCCCAATCGGGTTTGGCCTGTTACTCTAAAAAACTCTTCCGAAAGTCCTGATGTTATTAAGCCCGATAATACTAATCCTATTATTCCTCCCTCCTCTTGCAATATTGCATTCCATGTAAGGCTTTCGGGAGATACTAACCTGCTTGTAATTGCACAAATTGCTATGATTGGCAGTGCAAGAATGAGCCCATGCAAACGAAACCCTAAGTCTACAGGTTTATATCGCAAAAGCAGCATAATAATAGCCAAACCAATAGGGAAAACAAAAATAAGGAATGGCATTACAGCTAACCTGACCCATGGATTTAAATGCTCCCAACTAACAAAGCCAGAAAAACGAAAATAAAAAAACACCATCCCCAAAATAACAGTGATTAAAAAGTAGACAGATTCCCTTTGGGGGTTCCTTACAGGAAAATCATTTTTAACCGGCCGCATCAAAGTGAAAAGGTCAATACATATGGCACATAAAAACATGGCCGACAAATATGCAATAGCCTGTTGCATGGTAGCATGTATGTAGCCGGTATACAGCACTATTAGTGCAGTAAACACTATTAATAAAAAAGTAACCTTGTTATGTTTTATGCCTGCTATCTGACATTTAAAAACAGTATTAACCATTAAAAGAAATTTATGATAAACTTTTTACTCAATTAAAATACATCCATAAAATCCATCATTTCTATTTAGTCGCTACAATATATGTCAGATATTTTTACAAAGAAAAATCCGCATGGTATTTTTACATAAAATATCTATTAACCCCAAAAAATAAACTGATGGAAAAAATTCCTTTTCAAACAATTGACTGGAGCCAGGTTGAGAAAACCGAACACATTGGAGAAACAGGTACATCATTCTGGCAAACCATACAGCTGGGTGGGCTTAGGCTACGCCTTGTTGAATATACTAAAGGATACCTTGCCGATCATTGGTGCCAAAAAGGACATATTGTTCATTGTCTGCAAGGTTCTTTTGTCAGTGAATTTGAACAAGGCGGAAATGTCTTACTGACGGCAGGAATGTCATATGTAGTATCAGATGAACTTAGTTCCCACCGCTCATTTTCTGAAAGTGGTGCAAAGCTCCTAATAATTGATGGGGATTTTCTGGCTGCCTAAAGTCGTTTCACCTCAATGATTCCCATTTATAGCGAAGTTTTGGCGACATTTGTTATACACTATTTTAAAAACCAGTCTAAAAAATGTCCCCTGATTATAAAATTCCATCCCAAACAAGAATCGGGCATGTGCATCTGAAAGTAGCTGATTTGCAGCGTTCACTGGATTTTTATTGTGGTCTGTTAGGCTTTGAAATAACAATGAAATATGGTCAGGATGCCACTTTTATATCTGCCGGAGGATACCACCACCACATTGGTCTAAATACATGGTATAGTAAAAATGCCGAACCAGCACCATTACATTCCGTTGGCCTTTTTCATACTGCCATTTTATACCCCACACGCAAAGATCTCGCAACTATTTACAAAAGACTATCGGAGGCAAACTATCCGCTTAGCGGTACCGCTGATCATGGAGTTTCAGAAGCTTTGTACCTGCACGACCCCGATGGAAATGGAGTAGAACTTTATTATGACCGGCCAAAAGAATATTGGCCAAAGAACCCGGACGCTTCTTTAAATATGTACACAAAACCTTTGGATATTGAAAAACTTTTAAAGGCATTAAACGACTAAAATAAAAAACAGAAATTACCACTTATTCTATACTGACGAATACACGTAATTGAAAGGAATAATATTTCAATTGCAACCATTTTTTGTTTTTCACGTATTTTATATTAATTCAAAATTGCAACCTATTTATCTGATTTATACGTTTAGATTTATAGGGCATCACATACCAGGTTAAATGAAATAACTATAGTAACTATTTGGAAAATTTATTCTTAATACTAAATGGGTGTATTAGCAAAGAGCATAAGTATCAGAAAATGCTTTATGAGCGCTATTATGGTTTTGCCCTCAAGACTGTATTCAGGTATATTTATCATTATGATAAAGCAACAGATGTTACCAATGATGGATTTATTAAACTTTTCAAAAGCTTTGAACGGTTTAAACCCGGTTCGCAAGATGATACTGAAAAGATACTGATGGGGTATATAAAAAAAATAATGGTCAACACTGCCATTGATGAATTACGAAAATCTAAGATGACCCCTGAAATTGGTGGAATTCCTGATTATGTTTGGGACATTTCTGATATTAGTCACAATGCTGACCAAAAGATGCTTTACAAAGACCTTATTGTAATAATAAAAAAGCTCTCGCCTCAATATCGTACAGTCTTTAATCTTTACGTTATCGATGGTTACAATCATCTTGAAATTGCCGACATGCTCAATATGTCTGTTGGCAATTCGAAATCTTGTTTAAGCAGGGCAAGGGCTATTTTACAAAACAGTATTAAACAACTAGAAGATGCAACAGCATGCCGAATATGAATGACCATATAGATGATTTATTTAAGAAAGCAGCGGATAATTATCCGCTAAAGACCTCCACGGGTAACTGGGATAAGCTAGAGACTTTCCTTAATAATGATAATTTGAACAAGCATAAGTCCCTTTATAAAAGAAAAAAGGGAACATTACTTTTTTTGATTGCTATTTGTCTTTTAATATCAACAGTTTTAAAAGATACTATCAATCATTATAATTCTGGAAAAAATTCTCTTCAGGCAAGAAATAGTATTGGTGTAATCAGTGATCGCAATTCATCATCTAATCATGCAAATTTGTTACCCTCCAGAACAACAGTTAGTAACCCTGCAAGTTACATTGATGAAGAAAATATTAATTCTGTTAAAACAAAAGCAGCATCAAAGAAAATTACCATTACCAAAAATATAGTACCCGATTTTACAACCGAAAATAGTATTGAACGAAAGTTGAATACAAAGGAAAATTTACAGCCGGATCCAATACAAACTATTTCTTCCAATACTTTGAAACCAATCTCACCTTTGGTTTCAAATTCAATTGCTGCACCAGTTGGAGAAACGGAAGCAACTATAAATAATATAAAGAAGGATTCTATAAATACGGCTACACCCACTTACAATTTCGAAATAAAACGTAAGCAGAAACCTAAATTTTATTACGGAATAAGTGTGGGCATGGCATATAACCAAATTAAGAACCAACAAATAACAAGTCCTGAATGGAACGGAGGGGTATTAGCAGGTTTACAAATTAGTGACCATTTTGCAATTGAATCCGGTATCCAATTTTCACAAAAAAGATATTATAGCAAAGGACTTTATTTCAATCCAAAATATGGTTCTATGCCTGCGGATATGATAGTAAAATATTTAAATGGAAAAAGTGATTTGATTGAAATTCCAATAAGTATTAAATACAATTTCAAGAAAGGTGGCTATGGGTTTTACGGAATTGCCGGCCTCTCAT
>JANMMU010000152.1:0-1895 GCA_031373555.1 Segetibacter sp.
ATCAAATGCACAAACTCATGAATGGCGGTGTTGTTAGTGTCCTTAGTATTAATAAATCCTTGCCGTAATTGCCATTTTGTAATGATCATTACATGTTGCATAGGCCCATTTCCTACCATGCCTCCAAAAGGACGATCGGAACCCGCCTGATCAAAATCTTCATTGAAAGCCCCCGGATATAGCAAAACCTCATGCAGATTAATATATTGCCAGTCGGGAATAGCGAAAACAGGAATAATGGCTCCGGATGCAATTAAAAGGCGATCAAGATCTTCCACCACCGCATTAACACCCGTTATTTTTACTGCCGATAAAAATTGCTCCACTCTTTTATCAAATCGTTCCCTACTCTCTTCATCGAGTTGTTGATAAAATTTTACATAATCAGATAATAACTCCTTGTAATTCTCCGGTAACAAAACAATATCTTTTGCAATGCTTACCCGGAAAACAAACAGTATTATCAAAACAATTAATCCAAAGCCAATGATTCCCTGCCAGACAGTCATAAATAAATTGTATTAAAACGGCATTTAGTATTTCCTGAACTTCAGTCCGAAGCAGTGCAAAAAGAACGCCATCGGTTATTCATGACCTGTTTTGTCAGGTGTTAATGAAAAACTATACGGTGATTGCAGTAGTAATCCCAGTCGGAATTCTCTCCAATACTACAGCCATTTATCAAAAACTTTGCAGCAAAATGAACTAAAGGATTTTAGTACAACGAATGTTGCCGCTTCATACCAACTAGAAGCATTTCTCATATTCTGATAAATACATTATTTTAGCACTTCCTAACTATGGAGACTAACTGTAGTCTGCTAGTTAGAAAATATTTTACACATTCATTAAACTACCATTTATGAGAAAGAAACTCTTGACCCTTGCAACTATTGTGTTGCTTACCTTAACCGCCAACAGTGCCAAATCACAGTATTTTTGTTTTTTTGTAGATAACCAAAGCGACGAGGCCTTTTATGAATTAAAGATCAGACCTACAGGAACGGGTATTGCGTTTAGCGAAGACCTGCTACCAGAAGACATTATCGAAGATGGAAAACATTTTTGGGTGAAAACCGCTACCGACAAATATAACACCTATGATGTGCAGATAACCGATCTGGACGGCAAACCACTTCTCTTTACCTGGAAGGATGTAAGCGGTAATTGGCATAAAGCAAAACCCTTTATTTCAGTAAATGTAAAAGATCTGCATACCTTAGTTATAAGTACTGATGATGACGGCAATCTGAATTTCGGCGTATATAATGACGATCGCTTTAAGTACGGCCATCCCTGCGATAATTAAATGCCGCTACAATTCTATTCAATTGAGCCCGGACCATTAAAGTGTCCACGTTAACAAATAGTTTTATACTGATACATTTTTTAAAAAATGTATCAGTATTTTTTTTATAACATCAATGCCTGCCGGGCTATAATAGTAACTTTATCTTCCTTATTACTTTTATGCCAGCAAAAATATTTACTCCCATTACTGTCTTTTTCTGTCTGCAAACTCTACTTTCTAATTTTTTATTTGCACAAAAAATAAATAAGAAAGATACGGTTCAGGTAGTGGTGGATAATCATAAAATGGCCATGTATGTTGCTGGTACCGGGAAATATACTGTAGTGCTGGAAGCAGGTGGTTCTTCCAACCATCGCTGTTACAGAACAATTGATACCGCACTGGCAAAAATTACCCGTGTCATTTCTTATGACCGTCCCGGGTATTTACAATCTGAAAAATGTAACAAGAAAAGAGATGCCATTACAGTGGCTAAAGAATTAAAAGAAGCCTTATTAAATGCGGGTTATCCCCCACCCTATATTTTAGTTGGATGGTCATTAGGAGGTTCATTTGCAAGGGTTTTCTGCGGTTTATATCCTGC
>JANMMU010000032.1:0-49415 GCA_031373555.1 Segetibacter sp.
GCAGAAGAAGTTGCAAAAGCAGAAAAGGGTGTAAATTCTGTTGTAAAAAACCTGATGCTGCCACCTCCGCCACCACCGCCAGCCGCTGCTCCGGTTGCAGAAACTATGGATGCAATGGCATCTGCTGTAAAAGATGCAGTAAAAGATCATCCGACTGTTAGTGCAAGTGTTGCTGATGGTGTAATTACACTTACAGGAAGTATCAAAAAAGATAAACTTACTAAGCTAATGATGACATTAAGTTCATTAAAGCCAAAGAAGATTGATAACAAATTAACCGTTAACTAATTAACATAAAGGAGGAAATTACTATGGCATTACAAGATAAATACAAAGCACTTCTGGATGCTGCTGCATCTCAAAATATAAGTAACCTGCAACTAAATGAACAAGATGGGGTATTGCATATAGATGGTACCGCTCCGAGTGGTGCAGCAAAAGATAATATGTGGGCAAAGTATGGCGAAATAGATCCTACTTTTTCTGCCGGTGACCTGGTTATGAATATAAATGTTGCGGCAGATGCTTCTGTCACAAAAGCAAAAGTTGTGACAGAAAGTACCAACCTAAACATTCGCAAAGGGCCTGGAACAGATCAACCTATTGTGGGCAAGGCTGCTCATGGCGAAATTGTAACAATTGTTAGTCGTACCAATGACCAATGGTGGCTGGTACGATCTGTAGATGGTGAAGAAGGGTATGCCTATGCGCAATACCTTTCGGCTGAATAAATTTTTCTTTTTTTAGAAACCTTACGAATCCACCGCTAAATGTGGTGGATTCGTGCTTTAGGCAATTAAAGATAAATTTTGGATACGATTTTTAAAGGTGCATATAAGAAAAAGGTATCGAAATAACTTTTCCTATGATTTAAGGCCTATTTCATATAATAATACCTGCAGTAACTTTTAAAGAATTTCTGTTAAAATTAATAAATGCTGATTGAAGCTTTACATTCAAATACACTTGTTTGTAAACAGGCAAACTGAATTAATTGGTTAAAAAAAGCCATACAATCTCGTTTCTCATAATTCAAAATTGATTTTTAGAAATAGAGGTTTATTTTTGCCAAAACAGTAATTATGAAGTTATATATAGCAATAGCAGGTATTTTAATTTTTGCAGCTTGTGGTGGTAATACTGACCAGGCAGCAGACTCAACACCCACAAAGGATGAACCATTAGTACAGTCTAAAAATTCTGAAAAGTTTAATACTCAGTTTAGTAATTTTTTGAACAGTTACTTTCATTTAAAGGATGCTTTGGTACTTACAAATGATACTATGGCAATACAAGCTGCTTTATTGTTAAAATCAAACGCTGACAGCCTAAAACTGGACGATATCAAAGCAGATAAAAGCATTGTAGAAATGGCAAAAGGATACAGCGAAAGTATTAGTGCCGAAGCTGCAGCACTGGTAAAAGAAAATGGAATAGAGGGCAAAAGAAAATCTTTTCAGGTTATCAGTGACAATATGTACGATTTAGTACGCACAATACGATTTGATAAGCAAGTGTTGTATCATCAGTTTTGCCCCATGGCCTTTAATGATCAGGGGGCATATTGGCTTAGTCCTAACAGCGATATAAAAAATCCTTATTTTGGCAAAAAAATGTTGACATGCGGAGAGGTTAAGGATTCTATTGATTTCAGGGGAAAGTAATATTTTACAAATTTCTTTTCTAATTGTATAGGAGAGTTTGTATTAAAATAGTTTTTTTAAGTTGCCCTTTATCCGTGTTGGTTGCGATAAAATGTTAAATCAATTTACTTATATATTCTTGCAATAAATTTGCATACACATTTTCTATAGTAAATTGTGGGAAAAGATGAATAGCAATACCCAAAGTACAAGTGACACCCAATGATCGGGATTGGGATAACAGAGCTAAAGTTAAAGATAGAACTATAGCAGGCGCAAAAAAACGCAATAGTCGGTAGAAATGATACACAATATGGTTAATGATTTAATAGGGTTTTTAGTTACAAAGAATACATCATCGTTTATTCCAAAATTCATAAACTTTTCTTCAAGTAAAGTTTTCAAAATAAATATTATCAATGCCTGAGTCAATTGTTTCGTTAAGCAATGTCAAAATATTTCAGGGTGCAAGCCTAATATTACAAGATGTAAATATTAAGGTAAATAAAGGCGAGTTTGTTTACCTGGTGGGTAAAACCGGTACCGGTAAAAGTAGCCTGCTTAAGACGCTTTACGGAGACTTGCCTTTACGTGAAGGTGAAGGAATTGTAGCAGGTTATAACCTGAAAGATATGACCTGGAAAAAAGTTCCGTTTTTGCGCAGGTCATTAGGAGTTGTATTTCAGGATTTTCAGCTACTTACCGATAGGAATGTGCATGAAAACCTAAAATTTGTACTTAAAGCTACAGGATGGAAGGATAATAAACTAATGGAAGAAAAAATTAATGATGTATTAGATAAGGTGGGTCTGAAAAGTAAAGGTTTCAAAATGCCTTTTGAGATGAGCGGTGGGGAGCAACAACGTGTAGATATTGCAAGGGCATTGCTAAACTCACCGAAGCTTATTTTGGCAGATGAACCTACCGGTAATCTTGACCCCGAAACAAGCGATGAGATAATGCAATTGTTATTTCACATTGCAAAAGATTTCAACACTACGGTTATTATGGCAACACACGACTACATAGTTATTAATCGTTATCCTTCCCGGATGCTAAAAACAGAGCGGGGGCATGTTTATGATAGTGCATCTGTAGGGGCAAATCAGCAGTAAAAATTTAGAATTTTTTTATTTTTTTAAAATGATTGCCATGTTTAATTGCATCAATGCAACCAAAGATGACTTAAACCAACTTAACAAACATTCCCTATATATACTTGCAAATGAATTAGTTATAATTCTTTAATGTTGATGTATTTGGCTGGGCGAAAAGGCTAAAATATTCTTCTCGGATTTTGGGGTGTATGATTCCATAATGGCAATACTGTCGAGTGCGGGTATAAATCCGGGGCTTTGCTTTAAGGCTTCAGTAAAGTAATATGTTGCTCTATTCACATCGTTTCTATGTTGATAAATAAGACCAATCTGATAGTTTGTATCTGCATTTGCAGGGTTTATCATAACTGCTACTTTTAAATAATATAGGGCTTCATATTCGTTTCCCGCTATAATGTATGCTGTAGCTGCTTTGTACCAAAGATTCCATTTTGGGTTGTGGGATAAGGCTGCAGCTTTACCATAATATTTACCTGCTTTTTCCATTTGGCCATTTGCCCAACACAATTCTGATAGTTTTTCCAGGTCAGCCCCATTTGCTTCATCTGATTTAGCTGCCATTTCCAGATAGTGGATCACATTGCTTTCGCTACCTGTCTTTTCGTATGAATCTGCTAAATCAAGATGTGTAAAGCAGCCCGTTCCATCGGTTTTTAAATGTGTCAGTTGCAGATGTATTAATTCTTGCCACTGACCAAGCTTTTTTAGAGAAGATGCCCAACTTTTAAGCACATCGTATTGGCAGTCCTGAAGAGAAAGTTTAGGGTAAAATTTTTGAGCGTAATCAATACATTTTTCAAAATCCCCTCCCTTTAAAAAATAAACACAAGCATTGGCCATTGAGTATTCTTTTTCTTTTGGATATTTATCAATCTTACTAAGAAAAAGCTGTGCATAATCAAGATAACCTGTTGAATGCTTTTTGGATTTGTGATTAGCAACACGAATGTAGGTGGGAAAGGTGTTCATAATGTTTGTTTTTGGTAAAATGAATAATTGGTTACTGTAGCAATCCTATTTTAGGTGCATAACGAGTTTTTGTTTGTTTTAGTATGTGGGTAGAAAATATTTTTTTTGGATAGAAATTAAATGGTTGGAAATTGTTCAAATTTTAGTTGTAGTGATACCTATTGACCGAATTAATAGTTCAAAACCGGATAGGTTTTAGTAGTAAACCCTTACTATGAGGCAATATTAATAATCAAGGGGTAATTTTATAAATATGATTATAACAAGGGGAAAATGGAGACAGCGATTTATTTGAGTTGCAACCTGATGTTAGAGCGTTTAGTAATGCAAAAAAACAGATAGGGAACCTTTTGCAAGGTTCCCTATCTGATGCTAAGTGGAGCTGAGCGGAGTCGAACCGCTGTCCAAACATATCTGCCACAAGCCTTCTACATGCTTATTCCGGCATTATTTGTAGGGAAGCAGCCGGAACCGGACAAACCAATTACTTCCTTAGCTGTATGGTCTTAAGCTACACGCACAGCCTTGTATAGCAGCAACCCGTTTTGTTTGTTTGATTAAGCGGAGCAGCGTGGTAACAGGTCAACCTGCTTGCCCGGCCATAATGGGTGCTAATTCTCTGAATTAGGCAGCCATGGCGTAAGTATTTTCGCCTTTTGTTTTTTGAGTTTTCAGATTTAAGTGCTAATTACCCAACGCACTGCATGCTTATACCCGCAACAATCTACGCTGTCAAAACCAGGTACAGCCCCATGTTGCTTCTGCAAAGGTAAAACAAAAGCATTAGGTGCATCCTGAAAATAAAAAGCCTCTCTTCTTTTTTAACTTTCCCGTTTATTTGCAAACTATTTGTCTCATTCATTGTAAATATCATTTTAAAGAAATGGCTTTCAAAATCTACACAAAAACCGGAGATCAGGGAAAAACGTCGCTTATAGGTGGTACTAAAGTACCCAAAAGCAATTTACGAATTGAGAGTTATGGTACTGTAGATGAATTAAATTCCTTTATTGGTTTGTTAAGCGATTATCTTACTGACGAACATGCTAAAATAACTTTGAAGGAAGTTCAGGACCGGCTTTTCACCATAGGTTCATCTTTGGCCTGCGATCCTGATAAAGCCCCGCAGATGAAAATTCCCGACTTAAAAGAAGGCGATATACTTCTTTTAGAAAATGAAATAGACAAAATGAATGAAGTTTTGCCCGAAATGAAAAACTTTATTTTACCGGGTGGGCATGTTGCTGTATCTGCGGCTCACATAGCCCGCTGCGTTTGCCGCCGTGCTGAAAGGATTTGTGTAAATATGACAGAGCAGGATACTTTCGTAGATCCATTAGTTATTAAATATCTTAATCGTTTAAGTGATTACCTTTTTGTTCTGGCAAGATATATAGGTCACCTGTTGAATGTTGAAGAAATACCCTGGAGGGCAAGGAAAGGATAATGGAGATAAAATTTACCCTAGACAAGGTTTGTAAATAGACGTCAGATTTAATGTTTTTATCTATTTAACACAATGTCATTAACTTAACAAACTTTGAAAGAAACAAAACATGGAAAAAGATGAATAGAATTACCCACAAGATGCAGTGAGTGACACAACTAAAGTCGAATAAAGAACAATTGTTCGTTCCCCAAAAGCCTTAAGTTAATGACATTGCTTTTTAACATTTATTCGGTTATTCTGTTCAGCCAGTAAAATTGATTTTAAGTTACCTTTGCAAAAAAATTGAAATGAAGAAAACACACATTGCTTTACTGGTTTTAATAGCTATAGCAATTGCTGTCCTGATTAGTTTTATGGGTGATATAACAACCTACGACACGGTTTCATCTGCCAAACAAAAGCCCGGAAAGTTTGTTCATCTGATTGCAAAAATGGAAATGAGCAGTATGGTTTACGACCCTGTTGCCAATCCAAACTACCTGACTTTTAATGCAGTTGACTCAACTGGCAATACTATTAAAGTTATTTATAGAAATGCTAAACCTGTTGATATTGAGAAAAGCGAAAGGATAGTGCTAAAAGGCAGGGTAGAAGGAGACCATTTTAATTGTAAGGATATCCTGCTAAAATGTCCTTCCAAGTATAAAGACGATATGAACGCTGCAAAAAAAGAAATAGGCACAGCAGCACAAACTAATGATCCAAACAAAGAGAAGAAATATTAAAAACTAACAATGGAATTTATTGGCGAACACTTACTACCGGGACAAACAGGACATTTTTTTACAATACTTTCTTTGGTGGCTTCTTTGATAGCCACCATTGCTTTTTATAAGGCTTCGGGTAATTCAATAATTGCAGAAAGAAACAGCTGGTTACGACTGGCAAGGGCCGCATTTTTTCTTGAAACTATTTCGGTTCTGGCTATTTTCATTTCGTTGTACTACATTATTTCAAATCATCTTTTTGAGTATAAATATGCATGGCAACATAGTAGCCGGGCTTTGCAGGTACAATACCTGCTGAGTTGTTTTTGGGAAGGTCAGGAAGGTAGCTTTATGTTGTGGAGCTTCTGGCACTGTGTACTTGGATGGCTTTTAATCTGGAAGGCTAAAAACTGGGAAGGCCCTGTAATGGTTGTTGTAAGCTTTGCCCAATTTTGCCTTGCGTCTATGCTGGTGGGATTATATTTTTTCAACGTCAAGGTGGGTAGTAGCCCATTTATGCTGCTTCGCCACGAAAACTTTTTTGATGCGGCACCTGTCTTTAAAGATGCCGCTACAGGACTATTACGTAAAGATTATTTAAGCCTTTGGAAAGATGGTAATGGGCTTAATGCCTTACTTCAAAACTATTGGATGGTCATTCATCCTCCCGTTTTGTTTTTAGGATTTGCCTCAACTCTCATTCCTTTCGCATATGCAATAGCCGGACTTTGGAAAAATGACCATACCTGGATAAAACCTGTTCAACCTTGGGCTTTGTTTTCAGTTGCTATACTTGGTGTGGGTATTATGATGGGTGCTGCATGGGCATATGAAAGCCTTACGTTTGGGGGCTACTGGGCCTGGGACCCTGTTGAAAATGCCTCTTTGGTACCCTGGCTTGTCTTAGTTGCAGGCTTACATACCAACCTGATATACAGAAGCACCGGCTATTCGCTTAAGAGTACCTATGTTTTTTACCTGCTCACATTTTTGCTTATTTTATACTCTACTTTTCTTACACGTAGTGGCATACTGGGCGATACCTCTGTGCATGCATTTACAGATCTGGGAATGAATTTTCAGTTAATTGCTTTTATTGCAGTTTTCTTACTTCCGGCAAGTTTTCTATTTGCTAAGCGAAATAAATCAATACCAACTATTAACCGGGAAGAGAATACCTATAGCCGGGAATTCTGGATGTTTATAGGATCACTTATTTTTTTCTTGTCTGCTTCTGTTATTATAAGTATTACTTCATTGCCGGTTTTCAATAAATTACTTCATACAAAATGGGCAGTAGGCGAAGATCCTGAAGGCTTTCATAATCAGGTTCAGGTTTTTGTAGCAATTATAATTGGTATCCTGACCGCAGCAACTCAATACCTTAATTATAAAAACACCGGCAAAAAACTGTTTTTGAAAAGGATACTATTACCAACAGTCATTGCATTGGCTGTAAGTATCTGCATAAGTATATGGGGGGAAATTAATTATGATAAGAAAGGTCCGGGCTTTTTGATAGCCATTCATATTGCCGTATTTGCAGCCATTTACTCCATCATTGCAAATGGGTTATACATTCTGTTAGGATTAAAAGGAAAATTAAAAGCAGCGGGAGCCTCTGTTGCCCACATCGGATTTGGATTGGTCTTATTAGGTATCCTTATTTCTTCATCAAAAAAATCTGTACTAAGTTTTAATACTACAGGAATGTCGCCCCTTAAAATTGGCGATAAAGAAAGTCCGTTAGAAAATATAACTTTAGTAAAAGGCCTTTCTACAGATATGGGCAAATTCATGGTTACTTTTGTAAAAGATACCTTGAACCCCGAAGACAGAAAACGCTACTATGAAATTAATTTTAAAGCAAAAACCGGTAATGAGTCCTTTAATCTTTACCCGGATGTTATAGAAAATAATAAAGGGAGCGAAGGCCTTACCCCAAACCCATCGGCGAAGCATTACTGGAACAAAGACATTTTCACTTATCTCACTTTTCTTGGAGACCCTGTTAAGATGAAAGCCGCAGATACAAGTACTTTTCGCAAAAAATATGTAAAATCCGGTGATACTTTATTTTATAGTAAAGGACTAATACTTGTAAATAAAGTTGTTGTAAATCCAATTAATGAGAAATATAAATTTTCCCCTGAAGATACCGCAATAGGCCTTGATTTAACTGTTGTGAGTAAAGAGGGTAGTAGGTTTACCGCACAACCCCTTATTCAGGTAAAAAATGGGATTGCGTATTCAATTCCGGATACCGTTATGGCACAGAGCCTTATTTTGCAATTTAATTCTGTTAAGGAACAATCAACCGGGTTATTGGAAATTGGAGTAAGAGAAACCTCTGCTATCCTTGATTTTGTAACATTGAAGGCTTATGAATTCCCATTTATAAATGTATTGTGGATTGGTATCTTAGTTATGGTTGTGGGAATTATAATGAGTATAGTACAACGCATAAGGCAAATGGCGAGGGGAAAAAATACGACTGTTTAAAATGATCGTTGCCTGATAAATTTACTACTAACTGATAAATCTTATTTGAAGCAATGGATGTTACTGTTGACCTTAACAAATATTTTAAAACAAGGGACAAGCAGAAATAAATAAGCCCGTTTCCTTAATTTACCTCCTTCTTTTTTTTAAATATTCCGATAACCGTTTTTTGATGCTTATATATTAAAACAGGTGTGATAAATCTTCGGAATAATTGTCTGCAGGGGTTTAGATGCTCGGATTTGTAGAAATACTCTCTTTCTCTTTGCTCAAAGTTAGGATAGAATACAAGCAGACAATGAGGTTATACTATTTTGAATTATAAATTGTCAAATCTGGTTTTGGTATAATACCAATACCTCACTACAAGTTGAGATAGCCGTTTAGGCCAATGCAATAAAACAATTACGGATATCCAACCAGTATTGTACCGATTAGACAAACATTATAATCCATTTCAGCTTCGACTCATTTGACTATTTGTTTGATTCAATAGACATATACCACTGTAAGATTTTAAAAATAGCGGTATATTTTAAAAATCACATTGGTATTAGATAATTTATAGAACAAAAGATCTTAAATACTGGCATCAAATTACAAAAAAATGCCACGCAAATTGCGTGGCATTTTAAAAGTAATAATAACTTTTTTCTCTTATTGCACTATAACTTTTTCAGTGTAGGTGCCATTTTCATCTCTTACTGTAAGTATGTACATTCCCTTATGTAAGTCATTTCCTGAAGATACTCTCATTTTTCCTGAACCTGTATTGCTTACGCTTATTGGAAAAGTGCGTCCTTCACCATTCATCAGCGTTACAGAAGGTGTTCCTTTTGTATTAACCCTTACTTCCATTGTATTCCCGGTCATTGGGTTAGGATATACTCTCATATTCTCTGTAAGTGCAGTGTTGGTTGACATTCTGCAGGTTACATCTATCATAACAGAAGCTACGTTTGTATAGACTGTAGAAGCACATCTTGTACTGTTAACTCTCAAACGATAGTATGCATTTGCAGTTACAGGACCTGGCTGATATTCGTTTGTAGTTGCACCGATTATATTGGTCCATGGTCCACCTGCTGTTGCTGATCTCTGCCACTGATAAGAAACTGTACCGTCAGTGTAATGGCAATTAGCCAACAATTTAATTGCAGCAGGTATAGCATTGGCACAAACACTTTGTGAAGCTGTACCTATTGTTCCTGCTTCTATCGGAGGATATACATAAATATCAACCTGATTGCTATATCCTGAATTACCACAGTCGTTGTAAGCTTTTCTGCGGTAACTGCTGTTAGCTGTTATAGCTCCCGGAGTGTATGATGCACCTGTAGCACCTGGTATTGACACCCATGTACCACCCTGCAATATTTCCCACTGATAACTAATATTGGTATTGCCTGCACAAGCATTTAATACACTTTTAATAATACCAGGGGCGGTTCCGGAGCAAGTGATGAATGGTCCGTCTACTAAACCTGCAAGGAAGTTTGTAATAACTGCAATATCAATAGATACTTCATTTGAATTGGCAGAACGTGTTACACCACCACATGTTTCAGAAGCTACCCTTCTAAAGTAAGTTTTTTGAGTGATGGCACCTGGTTGATAAGTATTACCTGTAGCACCCGGTATATTGGTATAAGTACCACCTACAGTTTTCATTTGCCATTGATAGGTTATCGTTCCTCCGCCGGTTGCAGGGGTAACTTCTGTAATAAGGCCTGGTATAATGCCAGAACATACTGCAATAGAAGTAGTTGCAATGGTGCCGGGAACAAGTGCTACAGTAACATAGTTAATGGTAAATGGAGTACTGTAAGCAGACTCACCCCAAATGTCAGTAATTAATCTTCTGAACTGAGTTGTTTGTATTAAAGAAGGTGGTTGATATGTTTCAGAAGTAGCGCCGGGAATAACCGTCCAGGCACCAGAAGTTCCTGGTCTTGTTTCCCACTGATATGTAAAAGGAGGTGTACCATACATTGGAGGATTTGGTCCTGTTGTAATTACTGATGGAATACCATTTTTAAATTGACAATTAGAACCAGCTAAATCTCCACCGGTAATAGGCGGTTGAGAATTAAAGAATACTTCAACGCCGTAGGTGTATTTGGTTGCAAGGCATCCATTATCAGTAGTAGCCCTTCTAAAATAAGTAGCCTGTGTCTCTACCGGAGGTTGATATCCTAATGTTGTTACAGTTGGTATTACTGTCCATGGACCTACCGCAATGTTGGTAGCAGTTTCCCATGATATAGTAAATGAACCTGTACCACCCGATGGAGCATCAGTATTTTGAATAGCCAAAGGCAATTGGCCAGACCTTACCATTTGAGATGTTGGTGAAATATCACCTGCATCAATGGCTGGTCTTATGTCAATTTCAATTTCATTTGAATTCGCATATCTAAAGTTAGTACCACATCTGTCCACTGCAACTCTTCTATAGGTTGTTTTTTCTGTTATTGGCTCCGGATAAATAGCTTCACGAACCTGACCAACAATATCAGTCCAAACACCGCCAGTACTATTATTTTTAAATTGCCATTGATAACTAAGTCCAACAAATCCGGCCGGAGAACCTGTGCTCCTTATTTGAGCAGGAGATGAACCAAGACAGGCTACATTCGCCATTGCTTTGATACTTCCGCCAGTTAATGGCGTTGTAATTTTAGATATAACTTCTGAAGGGGTATAGGCAACAGTACCTGCTGCATCTGTCACCTTTTTTCTAAACCATGTGGTTTCGCTCAGTATACCAGGCTGTAAACTTACACCAGTAGCACCGGGGATTGTAGTAAAGGTTACATTGTTAAGACTTGACTCCCACTGAATAGAATAAGGTGGAACGCCTCCTCTTGGGGCATTGAAAGTTAAAATAATAGAAGCTGGATTTCCAGGGAAAAAGCATTGATAAGGAATAGCCAGGTTACCTGCATTTAATATTCCATCGGTAACAAAAACAACAGATAAATCAGAATTAACACTATTGCGGCAACGGGTATCAGTTACAACCCTTCTAAAATAGAATGTCTCCTGTAATTGTCCCGGTGCATAACTTGCTGATGTTGCGCCTACAATATTCTTAAACGGACCTCTTTCCCAGAAAGAAGACTGCCACTGATATGTAAATGCACCACTACCGCCACTGGCAGGTGTTGCAGATGTTATAGGAGCAGGTGTTTGTGCACGTGTAATAGTTTGTGAAAGAGGTGTAAGTGTACCAGGAAGAAGATCAGCAACAAGATTAATGTTTGCTATGTTAGAATAAGCCTGGTTACCACAATTATCTTTTGCAAGCCTGCGATAAGCGGTTGACTTATAAAGCAATGGGGCTAAATAATCAGCATCAGAAGCACCAGGAATTGCAACCCATCCTGCATTATTCTCATTCATTTCCCATGAATAAGAGATAAAACCAAGGTCTGCACCCGGTACCAAAGAGCCGGTAATTTTACCGCCTGATTCACCATAACAAAGTGGTAATGGTACAGTAGGAGTAATTGTACCACCTTGTACAACAAGGCTTATGATTGAAGTAATGCCCGATGTATCAATACAAGAGCCTGTAGAGACAATAATTCTATATGCTCCGGTAGTACTTGTAAGATAATTGCTGGAAGTTGCTCCTGCAATATTTGCAAATGCCCCACCAGCATTAGATTGTCTTTGCCATTGATAGGTATAACCTGATACAACCGGGGTTGCTGCCAGATTAACAGAGGCTCCGGTACAAAGATTAAGTACCGAACCATTAGAAATTTTGGCTGTAAAGCCCGGGCATTTGGCCTGTGCTTTCTGTGACCACGATTGATAACTGAACATCATGGAACACAAAAATGCAAGCATAACGCCCCATTTCTTGTGAGTAAACGCTGTTTTCATGTTTGGTTTTTTTGTAAATAAAAAAATAGTGATTTAGATATTCTGACGCTTTGGCATCAGTTAACTACTTAAAAAGAAAGTAATCTTTTTAAGGGGTTCTACGATAGAAAATTGGATTTGACACTAAAAAAACTGTGGTAATCAGATTACACACAATAATTCCTAATGCAAGATATTATAAGAGGGAGATTATAGAAATATAGTTGCTTAGAAAAAGATTAAATTTGTTTAATAATCTTATTGTTTTCCGGCATCCAGCAAACAGTTTTTTTACCAAACCAATTATACCTGTTTCGGGCTATAATTGAGTAGAAGAAATCCCTTATAAATCGGGGGATGTAGATAAGGATATAGAATAATTGCATTCCGTTTCCCAGTAATTTAGCAACCATTAGGGCTGCAGTGCTTTTGTTATATATTTTTCCGCGATAATAGAGCAAAAATGACTTATAATCAGCAGTTTCAGCTCCGTATTCTTTTAAGGTTTTACGGCCAAAATCAGATTGTAACGAGGCATATTGGAATATATTTTTTTTGTCTTTTTTAATAACAAACTGAACCACCCCACTACACAAGTTACACATTCCATCAAAAAGAATAATGGAATCGCTATTTGTAACGGTTTCCTCCATAATTATTACAAAGATAAAACTTTAAAAAATTTTAATCTCAGATACTTTGCACAATAAAACTAACAAATATGCCAAAATAAATACCTGTCACGGTATTTTAAGAATTAACATTATTTCAGATTATGATATACTTTTTGAACATCTTCATCCTGTTCCATTTTATCTACAAGCTCTAAAACATCCTTAGCCTGCTCTTCTGACAACTCAACAGTTGTAGTTGGTAATCTAGTCAATTCTGCACTAATGGGAATAATCCCTTTGTCTTCTATAGCTTTTGCCATAGTCCCAAATTCATCATAAGCAGTACGGATTATGATATTCCCTTCGGTATCTTCTCCTATTTCTTCAAGGCCAAAATCAATTAATTCCAATTCTAATTCTTCAAGATTTTGTCCTTCATTTTTTATTTTAAATTCACCTAAGCGATTAAAGAGGAAAGCCACAGAACCGCTATTGCCAAGGCTTCCATCACCTTTGCGAAAGTGCATCCGTACATTGGCCACAGTTCGTGTAGGATTGTCTGTTGCAGTCTCTACCAACATTGCAACACCATGTGGAGCATAACCTTCGTAAATCATTTCCTCGTAATTGGTCATGTCTTTCCCCTGTGCCCTTTTTATAGCTGCTTCTACACGGTCTTTAGGCATATTGACCCCTTTGGCATTTTGAAAACAACGCCTAAGGGCAGGGTTAGTAGCAGGATCCGGGCCTCCAACCTTCACCGCTATTGCTATTTCTTTCCCAATTCTTGTAAATTGCTTAGCCATGCGATCCCAACGTGCAAACATGGTTGATTTTCGAACTTCAAATATGCGACCCATAATATTCAATATCAGTTTAAAGAAAAAATTAGTACAATGTTGCAAAAATAAGTTTTTTAGCAAATGCTACATTAATAAATAAAGCATCAAACTATAGTTTGCCCTATAACCTGTTCTAAAAAAATGATTAGCAAAAGCCTGACCTTGATTTACGGCTTTTATCACTTTCCATTTCATTCAAATAATAGCGAAAATGAAATTTTCTTTTAATGATTTGGTGGATTATATCCACCACCACTTATTCATTATCATTAAACTCCCTACTTTAGTCAAAAGACTGATGTAGAGTGGGAAAGCAAAAAAAGAGAAGACAACTACCGCTTTAAATGATGAGGTAAGTGGGGTTAATAAACTAAAAAGTATTGTAGCATTTTAAAAAAGAGTCTTTAAATGCATATGAGTTTTACCTAAGTACATAAAAAAATACGCAAATAAAAGTTGCAAGTTTATAATTGCTGAATGAAACAATCATATTCATGTTATCAAACTTATCACTAATCACTTCCCAAATTTTTCAGTCCATTCTGTTATGCCTCCAACAAGACTTTTTGTGTTGGTGAAACCCATATGTTCAAGCATTAAACAGGCCATTTGGCTTCTGTTGCCTACTCTGCAATAACATATAACTTCTTCATCTTTCAGGTCTTCAATATCTTCAATAGCTTGGTCCTGAATTCGGCGCAATCTAAAGTGCATACCGCCTATATTATGGTTGGCATGTTCATCATCTTCCCTTACATCAAGCAGGTTTAGATTTTCACCCGCATCCATTCTTTTTTTTAGTTCTTCAACAGTAATATTTTCCATGTTTTTTTGATTAAGGTTCTTTAGGAAGTGACAGGTCAGTGCTTACATTTGTGCTGTCAGGAACATAGGGTTTTACACCTAGGTAAACGTCTATATTTTGTCCGGGTTTTATAATGTTATAATGTTTTTCACCATCTGCTGAAGGGCCATATTTTTCAGGTCTTTGGCGGTACACAAAGGCATTTGCAGAGTCCCTTACATCGGCATCAAATACAGCGGTTAAATTCAGGCTTTTTTCGGTAAGCATTTGTTTTGCAATGCTGAAGGTTTTCCCAAGTAAATCAGGTACCTGCATTTCTTCATCACCAACACCATTTCCCAAAACAAAAGAGATGGTACTACCCATAAATATCTTTGTTCCGGCAGGTACACTATTGCCATTGTACAATTGCTCCAACACTGCATTTTTAGCAATGTCGGGCCTGAATGTTGTATCACCCATTCGTAACCCTAAATTCTCCAGATACATTTGTGCATTGCGTATAGAAAATCCAACCAGATTAGGCATTTCTACCAGTGGTGG
The DNA here is from genome assembly GCA_031373555.1 of Segetibacter sp. Classification (GTDB taxonomy): domain Bacteria; phylum Bacteroidota; class Bacteroidia; order Chitinophagales; family Chitinophagaceae; genus Segetibacter. Next base: position 15,067 of record JANMMU010000032.1, read on the forward strand.
TTGTGACCTGTTGATGGTAAGATAGATAGTGCGGTTTACCTTAACAGTAGCATTGCTTTCAGGAGATTGACGGGTAACGGATAATCGTGGAAAACTGTCAATGTAAATGCTGTCAAGTATCTCTACTTCAAACCCTTTGGCTTCTAAAATTTTGGTTGCTTCCTTTACATTTTTACCAACTACAGATGGTACTTTTTCGTACTGACCGTGTTTGGTAAGCGTATCAAGTGAACCAAAAAACAATAACACCATTAATGTTGCCATTACTATGACAACCAATACATTTATCCAAAGCGGTTTTTGCGTAATAAATTTGAACACTTAGTGGGTTTAAGAAAATTGAAAATAAACTATTAATTAAAACATTCATCAATCATAGCCGAATAAAATTCCTTCAAACTCCAGCCCATAGCCCTAACCTGTTGTGGAACAATACTTGCTTCACTTTGTCCGGGTACTGTATTTACCTCCAGCATGTAAGGTTCGCCTTTGGCTTCGTTGTAAATAAAATCTATCCTAACAATTCCTCTACAGTTTAGTATGGTATAAATTTTTTCAGCAGCATTCCGAATTTTATTGGCTATTACTTCGTCCACAATAGCAGGTGTAACCTCGTCACTTTTACCTGCAACATATTTAGCTTCGTAATCAAAAAAATCATTCTTGCTTATGATCTCTGTTATGGGCAGTGTAATGATTCTGCCGTTGTGTTTAAACACACCAATTGAAAACTCCCGTCCGCTAATGAATTCTTCCACCAACACCTGATCATCTTCTTTGAAAGCCTTTTCTATGGCTGCTCCCAGCTCTTCAGTAGGTAGGTTTACTTTGCTCATGCCTATGCTGCTGCCACCATTGTTTGGCTTTACAAATACTGGAAACTGAAGCGTTGAAACTATCTCGTCAGGATTGGTAAAATTGTTCTTAATAAGCCAAACCGATTTGGCAACAAGAATACCACCAAAAGCTACAGTTGCAACAGTATATCTTTTATTAAAAGTAAGTGCCGATGCAGCTACATTGCAACCTGTATATGGTATCTTAAGCATGTCAAAATAACCTTGCAGTTTTCCATCTTCGCCGGGTGTACCGTGTATGCCAATTAATACAGCATCGAAAGTAATTTTTTGTCCATCAAGCGTCAGTGAAAAATCATTTTTATCAACAGCAATTTTTTCACCACCTGCTGTTTCAAACCACCAACCGGTTGGGTTAATGTCTATTTTGTAATAGTCGTATTTTGAAGTATCAATATTGTTTTCAATAGTTATGGCGCTTTTGTAGCTGATAACCGCCTCGCCACTATAACCGCCTGTTACAAATGCAATCGTTTTTTTACTCATTCGCCAAATTTTTTGCGAAGCAAAGAAAGCGAAAAAAAGAGAATTGGAAGATATTGCAGCTAATAAAGGAATTATGGCTCAAACATTTGTTCTTTGTGGCACTTCTGTTGGCAGCCAGTCCCGATTTTTCATCGGGATCGCAGTCCGTTCATCTTCGGTTCTTTGGGCAGCTTTTTCCTAATCGGATATTTTTGAAAGTGCAAACTTTTTCCTGGAACATAATAAAAGGAACAAATCAGAAAATATGCTCAATTTTACTTCTTATGGGAAATTATTAATAGGAGGAATTTATAACAAAATCTCCTTTGGTACCCAATGAATTATAAAATGAACTACATGATATCAAGACTGAAAAATATTTTTTTTGTAATGCTTCTATTTGCCTTCGTTTCTTGCGAAAATGGTACTGAACTTGAGCTTAAAAGTGATAAAGCTTTATTAAACAAAATTTCTGCTGTAATAAAAACAAGTGACGGGAAGGATATATCACTTAAAGAAATAACAGATTTTGAGTGGGACAAGGTGTGTATTTGCAAAGCATATGAATTGCCTGATACAATAAATGCCAGGATAGGTTATGATTGGGAACTATCAAAGTTAGCATATAATAGGCTTGGCGATGATGTTACACTACTTATTTTTACAAAAAATGGTAGGGTAGTAAAGTATTTGTTTTTCCCTTGTAGACGGGGGAACTTTTCTGGCCTTACTAAAACTTGTTATAGAAAAGTTGATGCGGTTTTCAAAGTTATAAAGAGTGAAGCCGAAGGGGCATGGTATGAAATTGAAGATAGGTAGCTACTAATTTAAGAGTTGCTTCGCTTTTAAAACTTTATTGTAGCAACTCAAAGACAATCATTGATTTAATCCTTTCCCCGTCCGTTCATCTTCGGTTCTTTGGGGAGCTTTTTCCTAATCGGATATTTTTGAATGTTACTCTAAAATTTCTATTGGAATCTATTATTTTGTGAGCAATTTTCATCTCAACATTGAATACCATTTTCAAATGCAAATTCTGGTGAAATGTCATAATCCCAAATTACTTCTTCCCCATTGTAGTTTGTTGTAATAATTTTATCCCAAAGGATTTCGCCCATTTCCCCAACTCTTGCTTTTTTGAATGTTTCACTATCCATCAATTGTTCTATACCATTCAACTTTTTGTGACTTTGTATGAGCGGAAGAATATCAAGCTTCTTAAGAGAATTGTTATTAAAGCGGCAAACCAAAAAATATGGTTCAATCGCTTTTATTGATAAAACCCTGGTCATTATTGTAACGGATTAATTTTATGAAAGTTCTTACTATACTTCTAAAAGTAAACAACTGGTTTAAACAAAAACAGGTAAAAGCCTCAAACTTTTACCTGAATTATCTTATAGAAACCAATCAACTAATAAACTATTTAACTAGTTAACAAATCACAAATGCATTTTCTCTTTCTTAGCCAATAGTTCTTCCACTGTTTCCTTATACATTTCGTCGGGAACACAGCAGTCAACCGGGCAAACAGCGGCACATTGTGGTTCTTCGTGGAAACCCTGACATTCGGTACATTTGTTGGGGGTAATATAATACGTATCAACAGCTACCGGTGCCATACGTTGGTCTGCACTCACAATTGTTCCATCAAGCAGGGTAAAACTGCCTTTGAGCGATGTGCCATCACTCATTGACCATTCAACTCCACCTTCATATATCGCATTGTTTGGACATTCCGGTTCGCAGGCTCCGCAGTTTATACATTCGTCGGTTATTTTAATTGCCATTTTGTTTTAAATTTATTGGTGTTTTAATCCTTGTATTTTTGCAATGCAAAAATAAGGTTGAACAATGACTTTACAACAAAGAATAGATTTATTAGTTGCGTTGGGTAAATATATAAATAATAATAGTACCGAATGGCAAAGTATTAAAGAAGATGCAAACAGAGCTAATCCATGGTTTGTACCGGAATTTATAGAAATGGCTGCTCTTAATATTGTCAATGAGTTTTTACAAAAGGAAAAACTGGAAAATTGGACAACTGAATATAAAGTTCCCAATGAAAATAGTAAACCCATTAGGGTAGGAGTAGTAATGGCGGGAAACTTGCCTATGGTGGGCTTTCATGATATGCTGTGCGTATTTATTGCAGGCCATAAACAGTTAATTAAGTTGTCGTCAAAAGATGAGATACTGATTAAACATTTGGTAACAGTAATGACAGATTTGCACCCGCCTTTGACTGAATTAATTGCATTTGCCGATAACCTCAAAGGGTGCGATGCTTACATTGCTACGGGTAGCAATAATTCAGGGCGTTATTTTGATTATTATTTTGGAAAATATCCCAACATAATTCGCAGAAACCGAACAAGCGTTGCCGTATTGGATGGTTCTGAAACTACCGAAGAACTTGAACTGCTTGCAGATGATATGCAAACCTATTTTGGATTGGGTTGCAGAAATGTTACAAAAATGTATGTGCCCGAAAATTACAATTTTGAACCATTGTTAAAGGCGCTGAACAAATACGAACACTATTCAGATTTTCATAAATACAAACACAACTACGACTACCAACTGGCGCTGCTGATGATGGGTAATAAGTTCTACATGACAAATGGTACTATTTTGTTGTCTGAAAATGAATCCCTTTTTACGGCTGTCAGTCAAATTAATTACAATTTTTATAAAAGCAAAAAGGAGCTTGAGGGGCTAAGGGAAAATATGGACATTCAATGCATAGTGGGTCATAGGTTTTTGGCATTTGGCAAAACACAAAAACCCGGACTTAATGAATATGCAGATGGCGTTGATACCTTGCAATTCGCATTAGGTTTGTAGGCTATTTTATTTGTGACATTTTGAACTTTTACCAGTAAAATTTTGTCATGTTGTTAAATAAAGCCTGACTTTTTAACGTATCTACGACAACCTTCGTCAATAATTTGTTAAATGGTATAACAGGAAAATAATAGTTTAAACAGTTTTATAAGTTTGCTATGCGAAAGGCACATAATTTGAACAATGGAAAACAAAAATCAGACAAAAAGAAAAAATTAATTAAACAATGAAACTCAAAAACATTTTTCTGGTTGTACTTGTGAGTGCAGCCACTTCAATTTTTAGTGTTTGGGGTTATAACCGTTGGGAAGGAAGCCAAACAGCCGGCATTCAGGAAACCGGAAAACTACCTGTAAACTATGCAGGTTTTTTTGATGGAGCTAAAGCTACCGGTGCTGTAGATTTTACGGCTGCATCTACTTCTTCAACCCCTGCCGTTGTTCACATTAAAACAAAAACAAAGGCTCGTCAGATATCAAATAATCTGCCCCGTCAGCGTAATCCGTTTTCTGATCTTTTTGGAGATGGGTTCGATGACTTTTTTAATATGCCTCAAACTCAAACCATACCTGAACAGCGGGCAAGTGGCAGTGGTGTATTAATTAGCGATGATGGATTTATTGTAACCAATAACCACGTAATTGACGGAGCTGATGAAATCAACATCACCCTCAACAACAAAAAATCTTACAAGGCAACACTTGTAGGTTCTGACCCTAGCAGTGATCTGGCAGTTTTAAAAGTCGAAGGGAAAAATTTTCCTTATTTAGTTTATGGTAACAGTGACGATGTAAAATTAGGTCAGTGGGTTTTAGCAGTTGGTTATCCGTTAACATTGGATGTAACTGTTACAGCAGGAATCATTAGTGCAAAAGCCCGGTCAATTGGAATAAACAGCAGACAAAGTAAAACACCTATCGAGAGCTTTTTGCAAACAGATGCTGCAGTAAATCCGGGCAATAGCGGTGGTGCTCTTATTAATACAGATGGGCAGCTTATTGGTATTAATTCTGCTATAGCCTCTCCAACCGGAAGCTATGCGGGTTATAGTTATGCTATACCGGTAAACATTGTGAAGAAAATAGTGAATGATCTCATGAAGTTTGGCACTGTTCAAAGAGCATATCTCGGCATTCAATATTCCTCAGGCGATATGACTGATGAGCAGAAAAAAGAAATGGGTTATAAAGAAGGTGAAGGAGTATATGTGACTGATGTACCAAGTGATGGTGCAGCAAGTATTGCCGGCATTAAAAAAGGGGATATTGTTACTAAAGTAAATGGAGTAGCTGTAACAAGCGGTCCTGAAATGGTTGAGCAGGTTACACGTTACAAGCCCGGTGATAAAGTAACTTTGAATTATCTGCGTGATGGTAAAGAATATACTGCTAATCTAACTTTAAAAAATAAAGCTGGAAATACAGACATTGTAAAAGAAGCCGGAATTTTGGATATGTTAGGCGGACAGTTGGAGAATGTGGATAAGAAAACTGCAACCTTATATGAAATAGATGGGGGAGTAGTGGTGAAAAAAGTTGGTAGTGGCGCACTAAGCAAAACCAAAATGCAGGATGGTTTTGTAATAACAAGTGTAAATGGTATGACCATAAAAAATAAAGACGACTTGAAAGTTGCTTTGGCTAAGGGTAAAGGAAGTACAGTAAAAATTGAAGGTATATATCCGGGTTATGAAGGTAGTTATGGCTATCCGCTTAATCTTGGTGAGGAGTAATTCTTCTCTCATAAAAAACTAAAATGGCTATCTGAAAAGATGGCCTTTTTTAGTTTTTTTAAGTTTCTCATTTTTAACAACTTTGTTTTATTCATCTACTTAGAGTATTTTTTTAATATTGAAATTATAAAAGGAGTTTTAAATAACTCAATAAATCAGTTTAATTTGAGCACTAATCTCTAACCCATATGAATAAAAAACTGCTTTTCTGGAGTATCGTTGTTGCTTTAGGCGGATTTCTTTTTGGATTTGATGTAGCTGTTATTTCAGGTGCTGAACAAAAAATACAGGAAGTCTGGCAATTAAGCGATTTGCTCCATGGACAGGCAATTGCAATTGCCTTGTATGGTACAGTTTTGGGATCCTTATTTGGCGGAATACCTGCCGAAAAATATGGCAGAAAGAAAACCCTTTTTGTAATTGGAATTTTGTATTTTATTTCTTCTATAGGCTCCGCACTTTCAGATAATGTGTATATTTTTATGATGTTCAGATTGCTTGGCGGATTGGGTGTGGGTGCATCATCTGTAGTGGCACCTATGTATATTACTGAAATAGCACCGGCTAAAACAAGGGGGAGATTTGTGGCTACTTTTCAGTTCAATATCGTATTTGGAATATTAGTGGCCTATTTTTCAAATTACCTGTTACACAACTTAGGAGACAATAGCTGGAGATGGATGTTGGGCATTATGGCTGTTCCTTCGCTTATTTATATTTTCCTCATGTTTTTTGTTCCGGAAAGTCCTCGTTGGCTTATAGTACACAAAGGCGATTTTGATAGTTCAAGAAAGACGCTTGAAGTATCTGACCCGGAAGGGGTAGATGAAGCTATAAGAGCAATTCAACAAGCAATAGATGAAGACAAGCAAAAAGAAAGTCTGGCGGTTTTTTTCTCGGGTAAGTTTACCGTGCCTATCATGCTTGCTTTTTTTATCGCATTGTTTAATCAATTGTCTGGAATTAATGCCATTATTTATTTTGCACCACGTGTATTTGAAATGGCAGGTATAGATCAATCGGCTGCATTTTTACAAAGTGCAGGCATAGGCCTTGTCAATCTTGTATTTACGCTCATTGGCTTAAACCTGATAGACAGGCTTGGCAGAAAAAAGCTCATGCTGATTGGTTCTGTTGGGTATATTTTATCCTTAAGTGCAATTGCTGCTGCATTTTATTTTCAATTTTCAGGAGGAATAATTGTCCCTGTATTGGTATTTGTTTTTATTGCATCTCATGCTATAGGACAAGGTGCGGTAATATGGGTATTTATTTCAGAAGTTTTCCCTAACAATGTAAGGGCCTATGGGCAGTCTCTTGGTTGCTCGGTGCATTGGATTTTGGCTGCAATTATTACAAGTGTATTTCCATTGTTGGCTCACAGGTTTGGTGCAGCGCCATTGTTTTTGTTTTTTGCATTGATGATGGTATTGCAACTTCTTTGGGTAATATTTAAAATGCCAGAAACAAAAGGTGTTTCACTGGAACAACTGGAGCAAAAGTTGGTGAGGGCTCATTAAAAATAAATTTCTTTTTATACTGAATAGTTCGGGTTGATTAATTCTTAAGCATACAAATAATTGTTCTTTATGTATAGATTATTGGTTGTATTATTTTTCATTTCATTTATTATATCCTGTAAAGAAAATCCAAAACAAATTGCAATGATGGATTATAAACCTGCATATCATTTCTCCCCCGATTCTAATTGGATGAATGACCCCAATGGTTTAGTTTATTATAATGGGGAATACCATTTGTTTTATCAGTATAACCCTTTTGGAAATAAATGGGGACACATGAGTTGGGCACATGCAGTAAGCAAAGACCTGATGCATTGGAAAGGATTACCAATTGCCCTTTACGAAGAAAAGAATACAAAGGACAATGATACCACCATGATATTTAGTGGCAGTGCAGTTATAGATTCAAATAATACAAGCGGATTGGGTATAAATGGAAAAGGACCAATGGTAGCCATTTATACATCTCATGTTCATAATAATCTTGTACCTGTTGCACAACACCAAAGCATTGCGTATAGTAACGACAATGGAGTAACATGGACTAAGTATGCAGGTAACCCGGTTCTTGATATTAAATCTATAGAGTTTCGCGACCCAAAAGTGTTTTGGTATACCCCGCAACAAAAATGGGTGATGGTAGTCTCCAAACCCGATGAACATGAAACATGGTTTTATCAATCAAAAAATTTGAAAGATTGGTCATTCATGAGCAAATGGGGTAAGAGTGGCGATACAGCAAGGGTTTGGGAATGTCCAGACCTGATAGAGCTACCGGTTGCCGGTTCCAGTGAAGCCAAATGGGTATTGTTTAGTTCAGCAGGGCATCCACAAAAGCCCTATGTAGGAATGCAATATTTTGTAGGCGATTTTGATGGTACAAAATTTACGACTGATCTGGATTATAAAGAGCCTGTTTATCTTGATTTCGGTAAAGATTTTTACGCAGCAGTTTCATACAACAATGCACCAAACAATAGAAAAATAATGGTAGGTTGGCTTAACAATTGGGAGTATGCCAATGACATTCCTACAGGTGATAAATGGAGAGGTGCCTATGCCGTACCCCGTGAATTAAGTCTTGTAAAAGATGAGAAAGGATATAGACTGATTCAAAAACCTGTAGCAGAATTTGATGCTGCAAGGAAAGAGATTTTTTCCTTGAGCAATAAAAATGTAGAATCAACATTTGACCTTACTTACAAAGGAGATTCGTATGAATTAGAGTTAACCATAGAGCCCGGCAAAGCCAAATATGCAGGCGTTAACATTTTAAAAAGTGAAGGAGAGTCAACCATCTTAAAATATGATGTTGGGCTCAATCAACTCTCATTAGACAGAACCCATTCGGGAAATGTTTCGTTTAATCCAAAGTTTCCTTCTATAGAAAAAACAACTGTATTTCTAAAAAACGGATTACTTCACCTTAGGATATTAGTAGATAAATCGGTTGTGGAAGTATTTGCAAACGGGGGAGAAGCAACCATAACAGATTTGGTTTTTCCTACAAAGCAAGAAGGACAGATACAATTGTTTTCAGAAGGGGGGAATGCTACTTTTAAAGAAGTGAAAGTTTGTTCAATTAAGTAAGGTTCAATTTTTTATGGTAAGTAATTTTCTAAACTGGCTTTTGGAGTAATAGCTGATCTAATATCGAAATGATATTTTTTATTTTGGAAGTAAGAATAATTTCATTTGGATAGCAATGTCAAATGGCTAAAGCAATTATAATCTTAATAATAATTATGCCTATGGAAAGTCAGAATTTATTTAATTTTTTATAACCAATTTTACTTTAACCTCGATTGCCTGTATTTTTCTATAGGTGCTGCAATTAGTTTATTTAATAAAAAAGACACAATAATTGTAAAGAGTGCAATGGCCCATCCTTTTCTCAAAAAAACAAAGGGCAAGCTTTTAGAAACTAATCCCACTAATACATGAGAAATGTAAACCGGATAGCTTAATTCTCCAATTTGGTTGTCTAATTTATTCCGTTTAAGAAAATGAAAAAGAAAGGGTATTGATAAAAAGATGGAAACAAAATAAACTGATTCCCGAACCGAAAAGGGAAACCAATCCGATTTTATGGATGGAAAATATGGATATAAAAATGTCAAAGAGACAATGTAAAACAAAATTATCTGGTTAAGTTTAGTAGATATCACCACGGTTTTTAACTTCAGGTAAATATTGAACGAAACGTAGCCTAATAAGAAAAAGATAATTTCGGTAGGAAAAAACCGATACGTCCACGGGTCATTTTGAAGACCTAAATAGTTATAAATAAAAAGCCTTAACAAAAAGGACAAAACAATTATTGAAGCAACAATTTTTAGCCCTCTTTTTAAAATAAATGGTGCTATCAAATAAAATATAAGCTCTATCTCCAATGACCAGGCTTGTGGTATCATTAGAAAACTATCTAAACGTGGGTTCGTATTCCAAAAATTGGTGGTAAAAAATAATGTCCCATTTTCTGGTCTTATTCCCATAAACATAACCACATCCTGACCGAATATGAAAATATTTGACGCTATTAAATAACTAAAAGAAAGCAGATTAAATTTTACAGACAAATAGCTATCCAACCGGGAAAAACTTTGGCCTTTGGTAATTAAACCAAAAGCTATACAAGCCAGCACTGTCGCTATTAATATTATCCAATAAATGGGGAATAACCTAATGAACCTGTTTGTTATAAAAAGCCGATAAGAATTATTAACCCCAACGTATTTTTCGTTTAATATCAGCGACATATAAAACCCTGAAATTATAAAGAAGGATTGCACTGCAATCGGACCGCCAACAAATTTTAATCCTAAAATGGTATGGCTGTGCGCTGCTACAACCGACAAAGCCAATAAAAGTCTTAGTAATCCCATATTTCATTTTATTTCCTGTAGAAATCTATAGTAAATTCTTTTGTAATGAAGATTTGTCTGGTATATGTGTATCACATACAAATATGCAGGAATTTTTTAGCATCATTTGAAATTGAAAGTAATAATTCTTTTTAAGAAATATAGTTCTGTTCCTAAATCCTAACTGGTGAATCTTTTTATAAATTAAGCTTATTGAATTATTATTTTGACATTTAACCAACTCCAGCGGAGTTGAATATTTGTAGAAAATATTTGTAGATGAATTTTTGTAGAAAGTTTGTAGTTTTTTATAAATGATGTTTATTGAATTATTATTTTGACATTAACCAACTCCAGCGGAGTTGAATATTTGTAGAAAATTTTTGTAGATGAATATTTGTAGAAAGTTTGTTGTTTTTTATAAATGAAATTAATTGAATTATTATTTTGACATTTAACCAACTCCAGCGGAGTTGAATATTTGTAGATGAATATTTGTAGTTTGTTGTTATTAATAAATCAAATTTTTGAATTGTTATTTTGGCATTTAACCAACGTAAACCGAAATGATAATTTACACCGACACCGTACACTGATTATAAACCGGCTCAACACCTTCGGCATTTACACCAAGAAATTCCAATATCCCAATAGCCCCATCTTTACCGGCTTGTACTGCATCTACTACTTCTTTGCCGCCATTGACTGCATCGCCTCCTGCGAAGATTTTAGGCAGGCTTGTTTGTCCGTTTTCGTCAATGGTGATTTTGCCGTTCTTATGTTCCAATCCACTGCTTTGAATCATTTCTATAAAAGGGATCTGACCGGTGGCTTTTATGACCATGTCCACTTCAAGCGTAAAGGTTTCATTAGTTTCTATTGGGGAGCGGCGGCCGCTTGCATCGGGTTCGCCGAGCTGCATGCGGGTGCATACAAAGCCTGAAACTTTACCGTCTGTGCCCAATACTTCCTTAGGTGCAGCCAGCCATTCTATTTTACAGCCATCGAGCAGGGCAATATCCATTTCGTGCTGTGTGCAAGGCATTTCGGCGAGGGTGCGGCGATAGACAATAGTGACTTCTTTTGCCCCTAATCTTTTGGTTTGTGTGGCTGCATCAATAGCAGTCATGCCCATGCCAATAACTGCTACTTTATCTCCAACAGGCAAAGCACTATAGCCATTGTCGCGAAGTTGGTAAATGAAATCAATGGCATCTACAACGCCTTCCAATTGTTCTCCTTCTATCAATAAATTGCGGGTTAATCCCACACCAATGCCCAAGTAAACTGCATCGTAGTTTTGTTGTAATTCTTGTAAAGAAATATTTCGGCCCAGTTCCTGATTGTATTTTACTTCTATACCACCAACGGATAAAATGTAGTTGACTTCATCTTCGCAAAACTGCGGAGTTACTTTATATGCGGCTATTCCATAAGTCATTAATCCGCCACCTTTGCTTTCCTTTTCATACACCGTTACATCTACACCCTGACGGCTTAGTGCATGTGCACATGAGAGTCCTGCAGGTCCTGCACCTATGACCGCTACTTTTTTGTTTACCAAAGGTTTACGGTCAAACAGTTTCCATTTTTTCTCAATGGCCTGCTCGGTAGCAAAGCGTTGTAGCTTGGCTATTGGAATTGGGGGTTCTTCCAAAAAGTTATAGACACATGCACCTTCACATAGCTTTTCAACAGGGCAAACCTTTCCGCAGCCTGCGCCAAAAATATTGCTGGACAAAATTGTTCGGGCCGAACCGCGGTTGTCTTCGGTTGCTATTTGCTTTATGAACTTAGGTATGTTGATGCTTGTTGGACACGACTTCATACATGGTGCATCATAGCAAAAAAGACAACGGTTTGCTTCTACCATTGCTGCATCCTGATTTTCAAAGGGCGGATGAATGTCAGCGAAATTTTGTTCGTATTGTTCGGCGGTAAGTCTATTGTTTGTTATCATACATTTTGTTTTTTCTACCACAGAGAAAAGCTGGAGTTTTTCACAGAGGTAAATGAGTTTTATATTAATTTCTATTTATAATAATGAGAGTTTTTAAATGGGTAAGCGAGTATTGTTTATTACTCTTTTAATTCCGTCTTTTAATTTTAGTACGTTAAAATTTATTAGTAGCCCGATGTGGTAATTGCCAAGTTTAAGATAAGTCAAAGTTTGAGCAAGATGAACATCTGTTAATGCTTCACAACTTTTAATTTCTACCACTATTTTATTTTCCACCAATAGATCGATTCTGTATCCACATTCCAACTTTACTTCTTCAAAAACTAAAGGCATTGCTTTTTCCTTTACTACATTAAAACCTGATTTGTATAATTTAAAATAAAGGCATTCTTTATAAGCACTTTCAAGCAAACCCGGACCCAATGCATTATGTACTTCTATTGCTTGTCCAATTATATTTCCCGTTAATTGATTATCTATCATTTTGAAAACTCTGTGTTTTCTCTGTGAAAAAAGCTCTTGTATTTCTCTGTGGTTATAGTTCAGTTATTTTTCCATAAGTCTCCGGTCTCCTGTCTCTAAAGAATTGCCACTTGCTTCTTACTTCTTCTATCAGGTCCAAATCAAATTCAGCAATCAGCAATTCATCTTTATCTTCAGATGCTTCGGCAATGATTTGCCCACGTGGATCAACAAAGTAGGAAGTGCCATAAAATTTACCGAGATTCCAAGGTGCTTCTGTTCCGACCCGGTTAATGCAGCCCATGAAATATCCGTTGGCTACTGCATGTGCAGGTTGCTCCAATTTCCATAAATATTGAGATTGTCCAACCGTAGTAGCACTTGGGTTGTAAACAATCTCGGCACCATTTAACCCAAGGCATCTTGCCCCGTCAGGGAAATGTCTGTCATAGCAAATATAGACACCCACTTTTGCATATTTTGTTTGAAAAACAGGGTATCCAAGATTGCCGGGTTTAAAGAAAAATTTCTCCCAAAATCCTCCTGTGTGCGGAATATGATTCTTGCGATATTTACCCAGATAAGTGCCATCCGCATCAATAACTGCTGCCGTGTTGTACAAAATGCCAGCTTGTTCATTTTCATATACTGGCACCACGATGACCATGTTGTATTTTTTGGCGTAAGCCTGCATCATTTCTGTTGTAGCACCCGGTACGGTCTCTGCAGAAGCATACCATTTAGCATCCTGCCCGGGGCAGAAATAAGGGGTATTAAATATTTCCTGAAAACAGAGAATATTTACACCTTGTTCACCGGCTTTATCTATCAGCGGAAGGTGCTTTTGCAGCATCGCTTCTTTTATTTCCTCAATTGTTCCTTCACCTTCAGTCTTAGGAAGGCTCATTTGTATAAGACCTGATTTTATGATTCGTGGCATGGCTGTTTTCGTTAATTAGTTTACTTGTTTATTAGTTTATTGGATTTGTCAACTCATAATTCATAACTCATAATTCATAACTCATAATTCATAACTCATAATTCATAACTCATAATTCATAACTCATAATTCATAACTCATAATTCATAACTCATAATTCATAACTCATAATTCATAATTCATAACTCATAATTCATAACTCATAATTCATAACTCATAATTCATAACTCATAATTCATAACTCATAATTCATAACTCACAATCCATAACTTATAATTCATAACTCCTTTAATTATTTTTGTTTTCTTTGTTGCTCCATGTTGGTTAAAGCCAACTACTAAATAAGTCATTTTTTTTTAAATACAGGCATTTAACGTAGAATATCTTTTAGGTGATAGAAGATTTTGGTTCAACACTTTTATTTACTCTTATTATTACTACTGTTATTGATTTGAATTACTATGAGTGAAAAAATAATCATCCTCGATTTTGGAAGTCAATATACCCAACTTATTGCAAGGGCTGTAAGAGAAGCTAATGTTTTTTGTGAAATTACACCTTACCACAAAGCGGTTGAATTTGATTCAACTGTAAAAGGAATCATCCTTAGCGGATCGCCATTTTCTGTAAATCAGGAAGATGCTCCAATGGTGAATGTAAAAATGCTGAATGAAAAAGTTCCTATGTTGGGTATTTGCTATGGAGCCCAACTTACAGCTAAACAATTTGGCGGCCTTGTAGAGAAAAGTAACAAACGCGAATATGGCCGGGCAACCCTGCAAATAGAACAACCTGATGATGCTTTGTTAGATGGCGTTTCAAGTCACTCGCAGGTTTGGATGAGCCATGGTGATTCTATTATTCAATTACCAGATAATTTTGAACTCTTAGCAACCACTGATTCCATTCCTGTTGCTGCGTTTAGGAAAAAAGTAGATGACAAGGTATTACAGTCAAAACGAAACGAGAAACAAGAAACGAAAGACGGAATATCCTTCTCTCTACATGCCCTGCAATTCCATCCTGAAGTGTACCACAGTACCGAAGGCAAGAAAATGATTTACAATTTCCTGGTCAATATATGTGGCTGCAAACAAGATTGGACACCCGGTGCTTTTGTGCAGGATACGGTAGAGCAACTAAAACAACAAATAGGAGATGGACAGGTTATTATGGCATTGAGCGGTGGAGTGGATAGCACGGTTGCTGCCACACTCATCAGCCGTGCAATAGGAGACAGGTTACATGGTATTTTTGTAGACAATGGGTTGCTGCGCAAAAATGAATTTGAGCAGGTATTAGCAACGTACAAATCAATTGGGCTTAATGTAAAAGGGATTGATAGCAAACATCTTTTCTACAATGAATTGGCAGGTAAAGCAGACCCCGAAGAAAAAAGAAAAATAATCGGCCGTTTGTTTATAGATGTTTTTCAGCAGGAAGCTACAAGCCTTACCAATATCAGCTTTTTAGGTCAGGGAACTATTTATCCTGATGTTATAGAAAGTATAAGTGTTCATGGTCCTTCAGCTACCATAAAAAGCCATCACAATGTTGGCGGACTGCCAGAAAAAATGCATCTAAAGCTTGTTGAGCCGCTCAAATATTTATTTAAAGATGAAGTGCGGAAAGTGGGATTGGAGTTAGGTATTCCTCATGAACAGATTTTCAGGCATCCATTTCCAGGGCCGGGTTTGGCTATAAGAATATTAGGTGATATTTCAGAAGAAAAGGTAAGGCTGCTACAGGAAGCCGATGATATTTACATACAGGGGTTAAAAGACCACAAACTGTACACTTCGGTATGGCAGGCGGGTAGCATTTTACTACCTGTAAAAAGTGTAGGTGTAATGGGTGATGAGCGAACTTACGAATATACTTTGGCACTAAGGGCAGTTACTTCAGTAGATGGTATGACTGCAGATTGGGCACATCTTCCCTATGAGTTTTTAGCAGAAATCAGTAATAAAATCATCAACAATGTAAGAGGAATAAATAGGGTGGTTTATGATATTAGCAGTAAGCCGCCTGCAACAATAGAGTGGGAGTAAAGGATATAAAAATGACTTAACAAGTTACATAAATTAAATGTTGCCTTTGTAAAAAATTGATTTCTTTGCTAATAAGTTTCAATTTTTACTATATTCACTTTCATTTTATGAAAATGGGCATTAAATTTGTTTGCTTCAGCAAAAGTTCAACCAGATGAAGAAATACTACTTCAACTTTCTGCTTATTATTCTTTTAACGAATGCTCTTTCAGCGTTATCGCAAGCTAATGCTGACAAACCTGTTAAAGTAGCTGTTTTCATTCCTATATATGCTGACTCAGCTTTTGCAGGTTCCTCGGTTTATACAGGAAAAAATAGTCTTCCCAAAAATATAATGGCCGGACTGGAGTTTTACAACGGGGTTATGATGGCAATAGACAGCCTGAACGAAGAAGGAACTTACGCTGAAATACAGATTTATGATAGTAAGTCTTTTAATCCATTGGTAAGTGTGTTAAGTGATACAAACATGAGTAAGGTTGGTCTTATCATTGCTGCAATAACTAATACCGCTGAGCTCAAAACATTCTCTGAATATGCTTTGGCACAAAATATACCGCTTATCTCTGCTACATTTCCTAACTACGTGGGGCTCAAAGAAAATCCATTTGTTGTATTGCTAAATTCCTCTTTTGAAGCACATATTCAGGGGCTTCATAAATACATGCAAAAGAATTACAGTTCAGATACAATTGTTGCCATAACCCGCAAAGGCGGACAATATGAAGCATTTATTAAAAACTATGTGAACAGTATCAATGCCAGTCATTCATCAACTCCTTTACATTTAAGATGGGTAACTATGGACGAAAAAAAAGTAAATATTGAAGAGCTTCATCTTGATACAGCGAAAACCAATATTGTATTTGTAGCATCACCCATGGAGAAGTTTGGGTTGGATATTGTAAAGGTGCTAAGTAATAATGAGCAATACAGAATTACAGCTATAGGCATGCCTACTTGGGATAATATAAAACAATTAGACAATTCTTCGTGTAGAAATGTAGAGATACTTTATTCAACACCTTTTGTGTTTTCGAAAAATAAATCCTTAAACAACTCTCTCATTAGCAGGTACAAAGAGAAGTTTTATAGCAGACCCAGCGATATGGTTTTCAAGGGTTACGAATCTTTGTATCATTTTACAAAACTATTGGTAAAGCATAGGTCAGATTTGGTAAACCATCTATCAGATAAAGATTTTACCGTGTTTAACGAATTTAAATTAGAGCCGGTAAAAATAAATAAGTCAAGCACTAAGCCGGATTTTATTGAAAACAAAAAACTGTATTTCATTAAGAAAAAGCAGGGTAATGTACGGAGCATTATTTAGCTATATCATTCTTACAATAGAGTGTTAGGAAATAGTTTCAACCAAAAGTTTTAATGGAATGTATTACTACCCCCCATATTTTAAAATCGCTGAATTCATTTATTTCCGTCGCAGATAATTTAGGTGTTTCTGCTATCAACCGCAATCTGTTTATCGTTTTCTCATAACGGCGGATAAGCATTTCACCATCTACAACAGCAATAACAATCTTTCCGTTGCAGGGGGTAATACTTTTATCAATTATTACAATATCACCATCCCCAATGCCTGCATTTATCATACTATTGCCACGTACCCGCATAAAGAAAGTTGCAGGCTTGTTGCGGACCAGTTGCTCATTGAGGTCTATGCCACGCTCCATGTAATCATCAGCCGCCGCACCAAAACCTGATGCATTTGCCGTAGGAACCTGGTGCTGGGTGAAGTTTTTGGTACCACTGTATTTACTTCCAAATAATTGATCGTCGTCCATATGGTGTGAGATTAAAATGCTAAAATATTTAGTAAAAGTAATCAAATAAGTAAGATCACTGCAAAATTTATTTGGAATGAACTACCTATTATTGAGACTTAGCTTTTTAAGATAATTTCTACCCGCCTGTTTTTTCTTCTACCTTCCGGGGTATCATTTGGCGATTTGGGCTGCGATGCGCCAACCCCTTTTATTTCAATCAGGGCTTCAGGCAATTGCATTTGCTCCAAAATATATTGTTGTATTGCCTCAGCCCTTTGCAATGATAGCCGGTTGTTCAACTCGGGGCTGCCTAAACTGTCTGTGTGACCAACAATTTCTATAGAACTAAAATGCCGTATCCGCATGTTTACAATTACTGCCTGCAACTTACTGCTAAAGGCGGGATTAATTTTGCTGCTGTTAGATTGAAATAAAATATCCGGAATAATGAGTGTGTCCATTTTGGTAAAAGCATTTTGGGTGGTTTTCATTGGTTTCCCATTGAGTAAAGTGGTGTCCAGCAGTATTTTGTCAAGCATTCTTGCAGGGTGCCTGTAGTTTTGGTCGTATAGTTGTTTTGTAACCGCATAATATTCCCGGCAGGGGCTTTCTTTACCATCCATAGGATAAAGAGAAACATTGTCTATAGCATATATAACATCCCCGTTTTTATGGTTTGCGGCCAGTTTGCTTTTATCTATTGACTCGTTGCCAAAATTGCCCAACGTTAAAAATCTTTCCTCTCCGGTAGCTATATATGTATAACTATATTTTTTCCAACGGCGATAAGCGGCTTCAGCATATTTTTCGGTAAGGGAAAAAGATGCTTCTTTTACAGTATTCAGCGCAAGGTGGTTGGATGGTTCAAGGTAAGTAAAGTAAATATCAAGATGGTCAAATTCATTTAGAGGGGTGTTTATCCATATAGAAAAGCGGTAGCGTTTTCCCTCTTGTAGAGGACAAAGTAACTTGGAAAACAGATAATAGCCAGACCTGCCACCATAATTTGTATTTGTCATAGCTAACAGCTCGTAGCGGTTGCTGTCATTCCCCTGTGGATCAGAAGTGTATGTGGGTAAGAAAAACCATGCTTCCGGTTCGCACATTGCTTCAAATTCTGTACACTTATTAATGTCTTCAAATGAGCCATTTGCCACCAGGTTACGAGGGGGTGGAAGTTTTATTTTGCCCTTCTTTTGTGCTAAAGCACAAAGGTTACAGCATAAAAGGAAGAATATGAATGATAAAAATTTCAAGTTTTACGGAGTGAAGTTATTCAGAAGTACGATACGAATATATACAGTTTTAATTTATATTTTAGGGCTGTAAAATTTAATACTTGATTTTATAAGAATAATAGGTTCAAACAATTCATAGTACTTCATGTTAATTCTCCAAAATCAAGTCATTTATTTCTTTTCTTTACCAAAATATTTTGAGTCAATGTTTATCCGGTTCCTTTTTGTTTTTTTGTTTTTTTATAATTATCATGCTAGTGCTCAAGCCACATGGGAATTGGCTAAAGAGAAAAACGGTATCAAGGTTTTTACCCGCAAAGAATCTACTTCAAAGTTTAAATCTATTAGGGTAGAAGCAACACTTAATGGGACTCTTGATAAGTTATTAAAGGTGTTGATGGATGCAGGTAGCAACAAAGAATGGGTGTACAATACCAATACTTCGTATGTCATTAAAAAACTAGGGCAATACGAAACAATATCTTATACAGAAACCAATGTTCCCTGGCCAGGCAGCAACCGGGATATCCCGTTGCATATGCATCTTATACCTGACACCAAACTAAATACGTTGAAAGTAATAGCCAAAGGTGTTCCTGATGCTATTCCACACAAAAAAGGGATTGTACGTATCCCATACTTCAACAGTTGGTGGGATGTAAAATACGATGGCAGAAACAAATTAACTATTGTTTATTTTCTTGAAATGGATCCCGGAGGTAGTGTGCCTGCATGGTTGGTCAACATGTTTATTGCTAAAGGGCCTTATGAAACTTTTACTGGATTGGTTAAGGTTATGAAATAAAAAATGACGTTTATAAAATCCTTCTGGTTTTTTTCTAAATAGATACGGCAAATTAAAGGGGTAAAAACATTTGTGAACTTTTTATCTTAACCGTTAGCTTTTTGCTCTATTTCCTGTAGAAATAGTTTGGTTATAGGAATTTTAAATACACCATCTGCTATTCTTCCAACAAAGAGATAAAATGAGGAAGTATCTTTTTCAACCACTGGATTATTAATAGTATTCTGCTTATTCTTTATTCACAAATACAAAGAAAATCTAGAGGAGAATTTTTGAGGAATCAATTTCTTTCAGCTGTAGATTTTTTTGAAAATAAATTTGTAATAAAAGATAAACTTTACATTGATTATTTTAAAACTAATATGGCATTATAATTTTATTGTTATCATTTAAAACCTATGCACAATATAGAGCCCTTTTACAATTGGAGACATCTTTATGCCGCTGAAGAAGACGAGAAATCTCCCTTTTTTGGTCAAACTTATAATGAATTTGAATTTACCCAAACGGTCTATAATTACTATATCCATCCTCAATGGGATGAGTTTGGAAGCAAGACCCTATATATGAAAGTATTATATGTTGATTACAACGATGGTACAGCCATTATTGAATTAATTGGGGAATGGAATGATGCAATTGAAAATGACATAATGACCCTTAAAAGAGATGTAGTTGATTCCATGCTTGCTGAAGGTATATATAAATATATTATTATTACAGAAAATGTCCTTAATTTTCATAGCGGCGATAAAGATTACTACGAAGAATGGTCAGAAGATGTAATAGAAAATGGGGGATGGATAGTAGCGTTAAATATGCCTTCACAAACGCAATATGACTTTAGAAACAAGAAATTAAATAATTACATTGAATTATTAGACATACCTAACTGGCGTATTTTTAAACCACAACATTTATTAGAAAAGATTGATTTAGATATTAATAAAAGATTAAAATAAGCAAAAAAATAAAATATACTGTTAAAATCACTATTTTTGACTCCAAAGGCAGCACTTTATTTCGTTATTATGTCAATATTTAAATTTAAAAACCGGTTATGAAATCAAAATTATATACGCTCTCTATTATTACACTATCCGTTTTAATATTAGCTTCTTGTGCCAAGACAAGTGGTTATACTGATTTAGGGGGACAGATACTTAAGCAATATGATGTTACTATGGCTACAACAAACCAAAATCATGTTGTAACAAGCCCTTACTCTTCTGTTACCATGAATTTGCAAATACTTGACAACAAGAGCATCAATTATGAGGTATTTGTTGAGAAAGCAAATAAAGCCGGTGATTATGTAACAGCTGTTGAAATTAATTTAGGTGATCCAAGTACCGCCTCAGGTCCATTGCTTGTAAGTTTAATTGGTAAATTCAGGCAGGGTTGGGCTACCGGCATCACTTCCGGACTACGTGCTTCTCTGGTTGATACTTTGTTAAACAATAACATTCCTAAATATATAAATGTTAAAACAACAAAAGAACCTTTAGGATTAGTGCGTGGTCAGATTAATGCAGATATCGTTATTTCTAACAATGTTTATCTTGCGGGTACCAATTTTACTCCACCCGTTTCTACTTCCTCTACCGGATTGGCAGCTATTCGTATAACTTCAGACAAAAAATTATATAGCCAGGTAGTAGTTAATGATAGTCCATCAGATCCTGATCCTTCTCAAAACGCTACCTTGATGAGTGGTTCTATAGGAGTTACTGGTACAACAATATTAACATTGGTTAGTTCTCCTACAAATTTTAATAAATCTCAGACTTTTAACCTTACTGATAAACAATATGAGCAATTATTAATTGCTTCATATTATGTGAGTGTTAATTCTGTGGCTCGCCCTAATGGTAAAATTGGTGGTCAGGTAAGATAATAAATTCACTACCTCCGTATACAAAATAGAATACAAACAAAAAAGACAGCAAAATTTTGCTGTCTTTTTTGTTTGTATTATTTATTCAAATCTTCTATGCTTACAACATTGACAATAAAACAATTCTTACAAATTATACCATCTTGAATTATAAATAGTCCAAGCTGTTATTATCCTCCAATCGTCTAATGTATCCTATCACCCCTTACTTCAAGTTCTTCCATTATACCTGCTTCATAAGTTAGCCATTGTTGCCAACGAATTCTTACTTTTTCTTTATCAACGTAAGTTTCAGCAAGTTCAATAAACAGGGTATAGTGGCCGGCTTCGCTTTCCATAAACCTACGGTAAAAGTTGGATAAATATTCGTCATTCAATCCCTCACTCAACCGCTTGAATCTTTCGCAACTACGGGCTTCTATCAAAGCAAAAATCAGCAGTTTATCTAAAAATCGTTCCTCTTCATTTCCATCTTTTTTTTGAAAGAGCATGAGTTTGTTTACATACTCATCTTTGCGTTGTTTGCCTAATTGTAGTTTCCTTTTATTCAATTCATTCAGCACCAACCTAAAGTGTCCCCATTCTTCTGTAACTATTGGTGCCAATTCATTTACTAATTTCTCCTTCTCGCTATATCGCTGTATGAGCGATATGCAGCTTGTAGCAGCTTTTTGTTCGCAGTAGGCATGATCGGTAAGAATCTCTTCCAATGAAATATTATCTAAATTGGCCCAGCGGGGATCTGTGGGCAGATGTAAGCCTAAGATGTTTTTTTGGTATGCAGAAATTGTATCCATGAAAAATATTTATTTATAGTATTGAGTTGCAAACTTACTATGAGAACTATAAATTGTATGAAAATATAAATCAAGAGTGATGTCATAAATAAATTGATAAGCTTACAAGCTTAATTTGATGTATCCATTTTATAATCCAACTTTTTGTATGAAACTATTGCTGTTGTATTGTACTTTTAGCCACTAATTGTTATTTATGCGTATCGTACCATTTATACTTTCTCTAATAGTTACTATTGGTTTAATAATAGTTCTGAACATACCACTTACGCTTAGCGGAGCTAAAACGCCTTGTTTTGGGGCTTTTTTGAGTCCGCAACATGGCTTTTGGCAGAATGCTGAATTTACAAATTATGATTACAATGCGTCACTAAAATTTCCTGACTTACAGGGCAATGCAGAGGTTTATTTTGATGAAAGACTAGTGCCGCATATTTATGCTGACAACGAAAAAGATTTATATTTTATCCAGGGGTTTTTGCATGCTAAATTTCGACTTTGGCAAATGGAATTTCAGACACATGCAGCAGGAGGTAGGCTAAGCGAAATTTTTGGAACAAAGAATGGTACTACCAATTTTCTAAAGATTGACCGTTTTTTTAGAAGGCTCGGTATGGTGTATGCTGCTGAAAAATCACTTGAAGCATTAGAGGCTGATAGTATTACCAAAAACGAATTAGATGCATACACTGCCGGTGTTAATGCCTACATTGGAGATTTAAAACCTAATCAATATCCTTTAGAATATAAATTGCTGAATTATCAACCAGAAAAGTGGACTAATCTTAAGACTCAGCTATTTCTTAAATACATGTGTTTTGACCTTGCAGGTTATGATACCGACTTTGAAAAAACCAATATGAAAGGGTTTCTCTCTACAGGTGATATGGAGCAGCTTTTTCCTGCCACTCAAGACAGTCTTGATCCCATTATTCCAGGTGGAACTGCATTTGCTACACCTACTTTAACTGTTACACCTCCCACAGGAGTTGATTCCAATTATTTACAATCAAAAGGGGGTGATAACGAAAATAGCATTGTGCAGCCGGATAAGAGAAATGGCAGTAACAATTGGGCTGTAGCCGGTAGTAAAACGCAAACTGGTGCCACTATGCTTTGCAATGATCCTCATCTTGGACTTAACCTGCCCTCTCTTTGGTACGAAATACAATTATTTGCTCCGGGATGTAATGTTTACGGCGTTTCATTTCCGGGTGCCCCGTCAGTTATTATTGGATACAATGATAGTATAGCATGGGGTGTAACCAATGCAGGAAGAGATGTAAAAGATTACTACGAAATCATTTTTAAAGACAGTACCATGCAGGAATATTGGTACAATGAAAACTGGGTTGCTTCTACTTTTAGAGACGAAGTAATAAATGTAAAAGATAGTACAGAAGTGCATGAAAAAATTGCTATGACCGTTTGGGGGCCTGTGATGTACGACAAGCATTATGAAAACATTCTGCACGATGGTAAGTATTATGCGCTGCGTTGGAAAGCACATGATCCAAGTAATGAACTACTGACTTTTAATAAGCTGAATCATGCGAAAGGATACGCAGATTATTTAGATGCTATCAATACATATCAGACACCGGGACAGAATTTTGTTTTTGCAAGTAAGTCAGGTGATATAGCTATAAAAGAACAGGGGCAATTTCCTGCAAAATGGCAAAGGCAAGGTGACTTTCTGATGCCGGGTTCAGATAGTTCTTATCAATGGCAAGGATTTATACCGGCTGATGAAAACCCAATGATGGTAAATCCTGCAAGGGGTTTTGTTAGCAGTGCCAATCAAATGGCTACAGACATAACGTATCCTTATTACCTTGCCGGAGATGCAACTATTTTCAGGGGGAAAATTATTAATCGTTTGCTTAATCAAATGAGTGGTATCACCATAGATGATATGCAGCATTTGCAAAATAACAACTACAATTTGTTCGCAGAAATGGCCCGGCCTATTCTATTGAAATATATTAATCAAAGCCAGTTGAACCAGGAAGAAAGCAAATACCTTGATGCATTTAAAAACTGGAATTTAATAAATGACATAAACGAGACAGGGCCTGCTATTTTTAAGCTATGGTGGGATAGCTTAGCTAAAAACATGTATCAGGATGAGTTTTCTAAAACCAATTTACCTGTAGTATGGCCCGATGAAATTACATTGGTAGAAGGTTTACTAAAAGATAGTAGTTACAAATTTGCAGATGATGTAAACACTACAGAAATAGAAACCATTGCTGATATGGTTTTGAAATCATGGAAGTCTGTTGTTGAGGAAATAAAGAAAGCAGATGGAGAAGGAAGACTTGCATGGGGAAATTATAAGAATACTGGTGTGCGGCATTTATTGAAAATACCAGCATTGGGCAGGTTGCATTTACCGATTGGAGGAGGCGAGGGAATCATTAATGCAACAACACCTGACCATGGACCAAGTTGGCGGATGATAGTTCAACTAAGTACAACAACAGAAGCTTATGGGGTTTATCCCGGTGGGCAAAGCGGTAACCCCGGCAGTAAGTACTATGATAATTTTATAGATTATTGGGTAGCTGGAAAATATTTTTCTTTATTGTTTATAGATAAAGAAGCTGCGGTAAAAAGTGATAAGATGAAATGGAAAATGACATTTGAAAAAGCATAAATAAACCTACAATGAAATTTATAGTTGCAATATTATTAACAGCATTATTGGCATTTGCAGAAAGCCTTTTTTTCCCATGGTGGTCTATAGCTATAGCTTCATTTATTGTAGCAGTTTTTATACACCAAAAGCCGTGGAAAGCTTTTTTATGTGGCTTCCTCGGTTTGTTTCTATTGTGGGCAGGCCAGGCATCTTTTATTGATTTCAAAAATGAACATATACTTTCTCAAAAGGTCGCAAATGTTTTACCGCTTGGCGGCAATATGCTTTTGTTGATTCTAATTACTGCATTTATTGGAGGCTTGGTGGGTGGATTTGGGGCACTGACCGGAAGTTTTACCAAGAGAAATAATTATTAAATAAAATCAGATTTTTTTCTTGTAGTTGTGAATTTCGTAGACAATATCGAATCGTTATTTTCTTTCAAACACAGACCATGTATCACTATGGTTTTATTAGATAAGTGGTTACCATTTCCACATAACCCTTAATGTAAACCAATTGAACTTGTAGCCCGTGCCTACTGCAGATGCCACGTTACTCGTCTGATATTTCAGTGCTGTCTCCAGGTGTTTTAGCCTCATACCAATTTCGGCCTGAAAACGAAATGCAGTTTCCCAGCTTTGTTGTTCAATCTTTTGAATACCTGTTGCAGCCTGCAATTGCAGATAAAATTTAGATAAGTTTGGTAATGCTGTGTTGTAATCAGCAAACACTTCAGAACTCACATATTTATTGGGAGAGAAATAGGTTTTAATGCTACTATCGCTGTAGTGTAATGCAGAGAAATTAAGTCCGGCTTTAAAGGTTGGATCTGTTCTGAATAAATGATAGAGTGAACCAAAAAACTGGTACTGTTGATTGTTATCATTTAGCATTCCTGCACTGCCCTGTGAATAGAACCCGGTTTTGCCTGTTATTAATAAGTGGGTAACGTAACCCAGGCTATTGCTTCTTATATTTTTACCCAACAACGATGCTGTAAAATTCAATATGTCTGTACTATACACCAGGCCAATCATTCTTCTGTCGTTTGGTTGATACTGTATGGTTTGCTTACCGGTTAGCCCAACAAATGATTCACCTGTACTGGGATTAATATTTTGTAGATGAACATCTGTTTGTCCGCTCCATGCTTTGTTCCATCGCTCGGTTATAGTTACATGCGCAAACCGTGCAGTGGTTTTTTCTTTTAAAATTGAAGTTATGCTTGATGCACCCGCACTCAATCTAAAACGATATTTGCGGCCATCTCTTTGTTGCCACCAAACAATATTTTCTATTCTTATATTTTTAGCTACATCTTTAAAATAAACAAATTCAGTTCCGGCATTTTGCATTTTAGATGCTTTAAGCTTTTCTGTAAAAGCCTTGTATTCATTAACTGTAAACAATTTTTCAGAAGCCTTCATGGTCTCCTGCGATTGCTTCATTTCTTTTTTACCCAAAAGCACCTCGGCATATTCCTGTGTATAGTTCTTGTCAGGATAAGTTCTGTAAAGGCTGTCATAATACATTAAACCCTTTGTATAGTCACCACCGGTTGTGTAGAGCCTTGCTTTAAGCACAAGCACCTGATCGGGTTTTAAAAGTAATGTTTGTTCAGACAAAAATTTTGCAGCTTCCTTAGTCTTCAGATTCCACAACATGGCATTAAAGTAGTTAACTACTGCATTGGTATTGGTCTTGTTTTGTTTCCAGGCGTCACCTGCATACTTCAATGCGTTTGCAGGTTGGTGATTCATAAACAATGCATAAGAAAGGTTTATTTGAGTAATAGTAGTTTCAAATTTCAATGGTAATATTTTCTTGTACGTTTCTACTGCATCTTTATATAGTTTACTCTGCAATTGTAGATCACCTTTAAACAAGAGAATGCCGGCATCTTTAGGGTTATGCACCAATATTGTATCCAAATGTGCAATTGCCCCTGCATAGTTTTCAGCCTTTCTTCCTTTGAGTGCTTCCTGTACATGCATTTCTTTTACATCACCCGGCAAAGGGCTTAACCGCCTAACAGACTGTGCTATTAAACAATCAGCACAGAAAATGAGGACTATTATTAATAATATTTTTATTTGTGTCATAGTTTTTATTAATTTCCCCAAAACTTTTGAACAATGAGTATAATTACCAGTTCTATTAGAATTGCGGGTCAACAAAATGATTGTGTTGTTATAAGCATATCTGACACTTTAACGGGTAATGATACCAATTCATTACGTGAAGAAGTTACTAATTCTATAAATTCTGATTATGATGTAATATATATAGATGCCAAAGCGGTAACAGAAACCGACCTTTCAGGAATAAACGAAGTAATACACTCGTTTTATACACTTCAGAATGCATCTAAGAAACTAATATTTGCTTATAAGAGAGGTTCTGAAATAGAAAAGTGGGTAAATACTACCGGGCTTGACAAATTTGTAGAAACCGCCATTAGTCCTGCATAACCATTTCATCCATTTGTTTATATACAAGGCTTATAGCCAAAGATGCATAAATAAAACTACCTATAATAGCAATTACAATGTCCCAAAAAGTATGATACATGGGCATTAGCAACATGCGTACTATCAGTATGCTGAAACTTACAATTGTAAGCAAAGACCAAAATACCAGGTTGTTTGAATAGTTCAACGGTCTTTCGTTGCTTTGAGGCAGTAATATTATTCTCCAATACAACAACACCAAACCTATAAGACTAAACAATGCCTGCAACAACCCATAAACAGGTATATTAAAAGACATGATAGGTAGTTTGTAGCTAAATACCGGAAATGCCCTTACTACAAATCCATCAAAATGGGTAAACCCATCTAAGAAAAAGTGGGAGAGTACTCCAATAAGTATTGATAGCAACACAACAATGCTGTGCTTTCTGAAATATTCATTCCAATTAAATGATTTATATTTTGCCGTTCGGGCTATGTATGCTGCGGGAAGGTGATTAATAAATGGGTTTCTGAAAATATTATGAAACAAAAAACATAGCAATAAAGCAAGTGGGATATCTAATAATAATATTCCAATACCATGGTGACCAATATTTTCCGTAACTCTTAATCTAAAGAAGAACTCAAAATCGGGCACCATACTACCTATAACCATTCCTGTAACAGACAGTGGTAGTTTTTTTCTGAAAAATGGAATTAAAATAGCGGGATGCGCTAAAGTAAATGGCATTTGATAAAACTATTTGGATATTGGAATTGTAATAAAATTAAAAACTGTAACTATAACTTTCTAATAATGTTGACAACTCTTTGCGGGTGGCATTTTGTTTTAGTAAATAATCAAAAGAACCATGTTCCATGGCATCAACAGCTACATTCAGGTCTTCAAGCGAAGTGCAGAAGATAACGCCAATATCAGGATTGTCTTCTTTTACTTTTTTCAATACTTCCAAACCATCCATATTTTCCATTTGGTAATCAAGAAAAATAAGACAAGGGTTTTGGTAAATATTTTTCATTAAATCATGCCCGCTGGTAAGCGTAACTATATTATGATGCCCAAGCTCGGTAAGCATCTCATACAGCATAGCTGTCCAAAACGGATCATCATCTACAATAAAAATTTTTTTGAAAATGCGTTGTGTCATAGAATATTGATTTAAACTTTTGTTGTGGTGTATAAACTTATTTGTTATAATACTTTATGTAATGTTTTAAGATTTTTGAATCTCTTCATTTCTCAATTGTGCTGTATTTTTTATTCCTCCATTTATTTTAAATCATCAAAATGGCAGAATATTATAACAATAATTAAAGACGGTCAGATATTTTTGTAAACGTAACTTGTATCAAGATATTGCATTTCAAATACATTTAATTATAGTTGTCCACACTCATTTGTAGTAAGGGCTATAAAATTAAATTTTCTGTCTCTTTGTTATACAAGTGAGTACCAATGATGAAATATTGCTAACCTAACCCGATTACCCAATTACATTTGCAAAAAAAAATCTGATGAGTGCATTTTTTACCGGTATATTTTTATATGCAGTTTTGTGGATTCACCCGTTCTACATCAGCATGACCGATATTGTATACAAGCCCAACACAAAAACACTACAGGTAAGTGTACGCATCTTTACTGATGACTTTGAAAAAACGCTGCGCAAAAACTGCAATTGCAAGGTAGACCTGTCACTATCTGACAACAAAGCCGCCATGAACACATTGGTGCAGCAGTACATACTGCAACACCTAAACATACAGGTAAACGGTAAAACCGCAACCCTTACCTACAAAGGATATGCAAAAGAAGAAGAAAGCACATGGAGTTATTTTGAAGCAACAAGCATAAGCACCCCAAAAAAGATAAGCATTACCAACAGCCTCCTATACGACTACAAAGAAGAGCAGATAAACATGCTGCACATAACAGCCAACGGCAAAGAACAAACCGAAAAACTCGACTACCCCAATCAGCGGTTTGAGGTGAAGTATTGAGTAAAATGCTGCATTTCAAAAACTCCAAAATTATTATTATACTTTTCTTGTATGATTATTTGGAGGGATAATAATATTTGGTAATTTGTAGGCGAATTGGAGAAATTTGATAAACTGCAGACAGCATAACAACCAATGAGAGATAAAGAAGCCAAAGCCAGAATAAAAATAAACAGACTGCTTGAAGAAGCTGGATGGCGATTTTTTGATGATGAAAATGGCAAGGCGAACATTGCATTGGAAAATCACATAAGATTTGAAGAGTTAGGCGATGATTTTGAAAAAACGACACGAGGTTTTATTGATTTTCTATTGCTTGATGAAAAGGGGAAACCAATTCTTGTATTAGAAGCAAAAAAAGCTGCGATACATCCATTAGCAGCTAAAGAACAAGCAAGAAATTATGCCATTGCTCAAAAGGTAAATTATATAATTCTTTCCAATGGAGATTTACATTTTCTGTGGAATATTGAATCAGGTAATCCCGAACCAATTTTTTCCTTTCCAACACAGGCTTCTTTCAAAAAGTATTCTGCTGCAAAACCAGATGTAAATAAACTAATTGAATACCCGATTACACCAGATTTTATTGCAACCACGCAATTGCCTGATTATCTCGATTTTCCTGATTATAAAAATGAAGTAAGCCGCCCAGATTTTCTTAAAAAATATGGTCTCAAATTTTTACGCTATTACCAGATAAATGCCATTTTATCCATACAGCAAAAGATAAGAGAAGGCAACATTAGGTTTTTGTTTGAAATGGCAACGGGCACAGGCAAAACACTGACAGCAGCAGCAGTTATAAAACTATTTTATAAAACAGGCAATGCATCCCGTATTTTGTTTTTGGTTGACAGGCTGGAATTAGAGGACCAGGCAAGGAAAGATTTTGACCGTTATTTAAAACCGGATATAAAAACCATCGTTTACAAAGAAAACCGGGACGATTGGCGAAAAGCTGAAATAGTGGTAACAACTATTCAATCTCTATTGGTTAACAATATGTACAAAAGCAAGTTCTCACCTACAGATTTTGATTTGGTTATTTCTGATGAAGCTCATAGGCTAATTGGTGGTGGCAACAGCCGGGCTCTGTTCGAATACTTTTTAGGGTATAAATTAGGTCTTACAGCTACCCCGAAAGATTACCTCAAAAATTACGATAGTGATAATCCTGATGATCCCAAAGAATTTGAGAGAAGATTGTTGTTAGATACTTATAAAACATTTGGCTGTGGTGCAGGTACGCCTACGTTTAGATATACATTGGTAGATGGTGCCAAAGATGGCATATTGGTTCAACCCTATAAAATTGATGCACGAACTACCGTGACCACAAAACTCTTGTCTGAAGCGGGTTACAGCGTACTTGTAAAGGACAGTACCGATGAAGAAAGCGAAGCAAGCCACGAAGTAATTTATCAGCGGCGGGATTTTGAAAAGAAGTTTTTTTCTGACCCTACCAATAAATTGTTTGTAAAAACCTTGGTTGACAACGGCCTGCATGATCCCATTACCAATGAATTTGGAAAAACACTCGTCTTTACAGTTAGTCAAAAACATGCTGCAAAAATCACTCAATTGCTTTGTGAATATGCACATACTAAATGGCCTGGTAAATACCAAAGTGACTTTGCAATACAAGTAACATCGTGGGTAAAAGGCAGTCAGGATATGACAAGCGCATTTAGCAATGACAAACTGAATGGTTTTAGCAAATGGGCTGCTAACGTACCCGAATTGGAAAGCTACAAAACAAGTAAGGCAAGGGTGTGTGTAACAGTAGGCATGATGACGACCGGGTGGGATTGTCCTAATCTGCTAAACATTGCTTTCATGCGGCCTGTCTTTTCGCCGGCTGAATTTATACAAATGAAAGGAAGGGGCACAAGAATTCATAGTTTTGAGCACCATTTCAAAAATAGTTTGGGCGAAACGGAAACCATTATAGTTGATAAGCAGCACTATAAGCTATTTGATTTCTTTGCTGTTTGTGAATACTTTGAAGAAAAGTACGACTACACTCAACAGATGGAATTACCTAAGGAAGCGGATCCAACTCCTAAGCCCGGGCAACCCGGAGGAACAGTGCCAAGGGAATATGACTATCAGTCAAATGATTTTATAGATCGCTTAAATGAAGAACAGGTTGGGGTAGAGGGTATGAAGGTTGATCGTATGCTGTACCAGCATTTTGAAGATGATATTAAGGCCGATGCCGACATTGTACAGGAAATGGAAACAGGAAATGTAGATGTTGCCGCAGGTATTATACTAGAAAAATATCTCGATCAACCCACTAAGTACATTACCCTTGAAAAACTACGTAAAGCACTACAAATAGACAGGAAGATAACTGTAAGAGAGCTTTTGGAAATGGTTTTTTATGGCAATGCAATCAAAGGAAAAGAAGATTTGCTTAACGAAGAATTTGAAAAATTTATTGCCAATATTGATACAACGCAAATAACCGATTTTGCCGGATTGAGGTATTTCTTCCTTGCTTATATAACTGATGAAAACCTGCGGCGGATTATTGACCAACAAGATTTTACCGAACTCTATCACAACCCAACATTTAATGTAGAAGACTTTAACCGTGTAGATGATGAAATGAAGCACCAATTGCCTTACTACGTAAATACCTATGTTCCTATAAATAAATTTATTTCATAAAGATCAATATGAACTTTGAGCTATTAGTAAATAACATTCAGCAAACACACGTCACACTTCAGCAAAGTGCATTAAAATCTGTAAATAAGCACCTCACCATCCGCAATTGGCTGGTTGGGTTTTATATTGTAGAGTTTGAGCAAAAAGGTGAAGACCGTGCAAAATATGGCGAAAATTTGCTTGCCGAATTAGCAAAGTCCGTTAACATTAAAGGGCTTTCGGTAACCAATTTTAGACTTAATCGCCAGTTTTATAATACCTACCCGCAAATTGTGCATTCGGTGCATACACAATTTAAAAATTTGGATTTAACCAACAATCCAATTCATCAGTTGCCGAATGATGAATTGCAAAGCTTTGAAAATCAGCTAATTAAAATTCATCAGTTGCCGACTGATGAATTGCAAAGAA
Organism: Segetibacter sp.; assembly: GCA_031373555.1. Classification (GTDB taxonomy): domain Bacteria; phylum Bacteroidota; class Bacteroidia; order Chitinophagales; family Chitinophagaceae; genus Segetibacter. Next base: position 47,504 of record JANMMU010000032.1, read on the forward strand.
CTAATAATCTCACAGTTAAAATTGGTCAGTTAGCAAATGACCAATTAAAAAATACACAACCAACCGACCTCCAGGTACCACCCGATAGAATAATTAACAGGCTTTACCGCTGCTGTTGGTGTTCTTCGCCAACAGCATTTTCGCTCTGCTCTTTTGTAGGTGAAGAAACTGCAAAGGCGGAAAAACTGCCTTACTACATCAAAACTTATTTTCCTATGCAAAAATTCGTCTGAATCAGGATGGTCGGGATTTTAGGATGGACATGATTTTTTAAATTTAAAGATGGATTAAAAAAAATGCAACAATTACTGACAACAAAAAATATTGAAGAAATGAAAATCCAGCTAATCCAAAAATCCAGTAAATCCTGATCATGACAATTGATGAAATAACTTATAAAATAAATGGCTGTGCGATGAAAGTGCACAATACGCTTGGTAACGGCTTTCAAGAAGTTATTTATCAAAGATGCTTAGCAATTGAATTATCAAATGCAGGCTTAAATTATGAAAGAGAAAAAGAACAAACCATATACTATGAAGGAATAAATGTTGGTACGAGAAGAGCTGATTTTATAGTAGAAAATCAAGTGATAGTTGAGCTGAAAGCCTCAATAAACTTAGAAGATGTTCATTTGGCACAGGCTAAAAACTATGTGGTGGCTTACAATTTTTCAGTTGGTCTTCTCATAAATTTTGGAGCAACAAGCTTGCAATTCAAAAAAATATTTCATCCAAAGGATAATCAAAAAAATCCAGTAAATCCAAAAATCCAATAAATCCTGATTCAGACAATATGCTAGACAACATAACCAAGAAAAACATAGACGACTGCCGCGACGTATTGGTTGGTAAAGTACCCGACCCCAAAAGCCAGATTGAGCAGATTACGCTTGCCTTGATATACAAGTTCATGGACGATATGGACATAGAAGCTGTAGAGAAATTTAAAGGGAAAGCCAAATTTTTTGCGCCGCCGGTTTATACAGGCCATAAGGAAACAGATGACAAACTGATAGACTACAGTAAGTTTAAATGGCGCAATTTATTTGACCAGGCTTTGGGTGGTGCTGAATTGGTAAAGCTGTACATGGATGCTCTCGAAAAACTGCCGCTTAACCCCAATGTGCCCGAACTGTTCCGCAATATTTTTAAGAATGCTTACCTCCCTTACCGTGACCCGGCTACGCTGAAACTGTTTCTCAAACACATTAACGAGTTTGAATACAGCCACAGCGAAAAGTTGGGTGATGCTTTTGAATACTTGTTGAGTGTGATGGGAAGCCAGGGCGATGCAGGGCAGTTTAGAACTCCCCGCCACATCATTGATTTTGTAACCGCTTGTGTAAACCCACAAAAATCCGAAACCGTCCTCGACCCTGCCTGCGGCACCGCCGGTTTCTTATTGAGTGCCTACAAATATATTCTTAAGCAAAATACTTCTTTGGGTTCTGACTCCTCCCCTTTGGGGAGGCCGGGAGGGGCTCTTAAACCCGACGATAGAAAGAAACTCGCCACCAATTTTGTGGGGTACGACATTAGCCCCGATATGGTGCGTTTGAGTTTAGCCAATATGTATTTACATGGTTTTGCTACGCCACTCATATACGAATATGACAGCTTGAGCAGCGAAGACCGATGGAACGAAACCTTTGATGTGATATTGGCCAACCCGCCATTTATGACACCAAAAGGTGGCATACGACCACACAAAAAGTTTGGTGTACAAGCCAACAAAGCCGAAGTATTGTTTACCGATTACATTGCCGAACACTTAAACTATACCGTACTTTTCCAAATGTTTTTTCAAGAAGATAAACAGTTTATCTGTTTATCTTCGCTTAGAGCTTCTAGACCCCGTATAGTTTGATTTTTATCAATTGGGGCATGGAGCTCTTTTTTTATGGTTTTTG
>JANMMU010000045.1:0-1514 GCA_031373555.1 Segetibacter sp.
CGGGACGCGCGCGATCGGCGTGCAAAATCTCGAAGCGCTGCATTCAACTTTTGTTCTGAAGAATGCGCTGCTCATGTTGCTCCTGTTCACGTGCAAGTGTGTTTTGATCGAACAAACAAGGATACCAGCTACATTGGTAAACACTTGAAAAGAGTAGCTATCTTAACATAACTCTTATTTTTAACACAGAGCGTAGGGAGGATGATAAAGTTGCGCAGAAAAATTTTAATTACTTAATGAGGATGCATATGTGGGGTAATAGTTTTAGATCTATGTGTTTACTAATAGCCTTATTAGTTACAAGTAATATGACAGCACAACAGCTTACTGAAAGCGTTCAGAAGGCAAAAAAGATCATAAAAGCAAATGAGAAAAGTCTGGAGAAAGCAGATCAGCTACTTTTAGTAACTACTGATGCAGAAACTAAAACCGAAGCAGTTTTCTATGCATTTGAAAAGACAAATCAAGTATGGTCTCTTGTTCATGGTCCGATTAAAGCTGTGGTGGGAAGAAAAGGGATGGCAACACCCGGTAGTAAAATAGAAGGCGATGGAAAATCACCCACAGGATTGTTTGCACTCGGACAATTATTTAGTTATGAAAAAACCATTCAAAGCACATTGCCATTTATACAAACCGGGACAGATGATAAATGGATAGACGATTCGGAATCTCCCGACTATAATAAATACGTACGTGGAAAAACCAACGCTAAGTCTTACGAAAATTTATTACTAAAGTCCATCGACTAAAAATATTGTATGGTAATAGAATACAATACCCATCCGGTTTTGAAGGGAAAGGGCAGTGCTATTTTCTTTCATTTGGCAGATGAAGTGTACACACCCACGGCTGGTTGTGTGGCTATTCAGGAAAAAGAGATGCTTCCAATTTTGTCCTGGTTAAAGCCCGGATTAAAAAAATATATTCTAATGGGTAATCAGGAAAATCTGTTAAAGGGTAAATTAAAAGAATAAATTTCTACTCGTTGGGTAAGTGATACATGAATCGTCTGTATGTTGACTTCTAAAAGTATTTATCTTAGTCAATCTGTATTCAACAAAATTTTTATTGCAGACCGAATCTTATGAAAAAATATTTTCTTCTCCAGATACTCCTTCTTATCTGCATACTAGTAAATGCACAAACTGCTGTAACATCTATATTAATTACTAATGTATCGGTAATCGATGGCACCGGTACGCCTGCCAGAAAAGCCTCTGTGCGTGTTAGCATGAATAAAATAATAGAAGTAGGTGCACTTATGCCTAAAGTGGGTGAAAAAGTGATTGATGGAAATGGAAAAACATTGGCACCGGGATTTATAGATAGTCATAGTCATATCGGCGGTTCATTAAATACTTACCCTGAAGCACTGGCCTGTTTAAACCAGGGAATTACCACCATTGTTAGCGGACAAGACGGTGATGGATGGTTAATGGATACAATAAAAGCCGACATACAACACAAACCAATTGCGGTAAATATGGCTGCCTATACCGGCCACACCATGC
>JANMMU010000046.1:0-5298 GCA_031373555.1 Segetibacter sp.
AAGGAAAGTTTATTCAGCAGAATTCAAAAGATAGAACACAGATTATTATGATTCTTATGATCAACGCAGAAAAGTATTACTACATTCTATGTTCAAAATAATCTTAACAAATCTTAATTATCCTAAAAATCTGCGTTCAAATAATTAAAATGAAAATAGACATCCACACACACATCATGCCGCCGGTAATGCCTAATTGGGTTGCTAAGTTTGGCTATGGAGAATTTATACATCTTGAACACCGCAACTGCCAGGCATGCATGATGAAAGGTGATAAACTTTTTCGGGTTGTAGAAGACAATTGTTTTGAGGTTGACCTGCGCCTGAAAGAAATGGAAGCTACCGAAGTTACCATGCAGGTGCTTTCTACAATACCTGTTTTATTCAACTATTGGGCAAAGCCTAAAGATGGATTAGAAACATCACGTTTTTTTAACGATCACATTGCTGATAGTGTAACCAAACATCCACAACGGTTTATTGGGCTTGGTACAGTTCCACTTCAGGATATAGATTTGAGCATTAAAGAAATGGAGCGGTGTGTTTCAGAACTTAAAATGCCCGGCCTGGAAATTGGCTCCAACATAAACGGAAAAAATTTGAGCGACCCATACTTTTTCCCTTTTTATGAAGCTGCCGAAAGACTTGGTTGCGCATTGTTTGTTCACCCTTGGGAAATGATGGGAGAAGATCAAATGCAAAAGTATTGGCTGCCGTGGCTTGTAGGTATGCCCGCAGAAACATCAAGGGCTATTTGTTCCATGATATTTGGGGGCGTGTTTAAAAAATTTCCAAAACTAAGGGTTGCATTTGCGCATGGCGGCGGTAGTTTTCCATTTACCATTGGCCGTATAGAACACGGGTTTAATGTTCGTCCGGATTTGGTTGCAATAGATAACCCCATTAACCCAAGAAATTACCTGGATAAATTTTGGCTTGATAGTTTGGTACATGATGCATCAGCACTTCAATACCTTATGAATTTAATGGGAGATGATAAAATCTGCATGGGCAGCGATTATCCGTTTCCATTGGGCGAACACCATCCCGGCAAATTAATTGAGGAAATGAATTTTGCTAGAACAATGCAAGATAAACTCCTTTATAAAAATGCCATGGAATGGTTGGGGCTATAAAAAATAGCCCAAAGACTACACTTTTCAAACAATCAACTATATAGCAAACCAAATTAAAGCGCCTTTGCCCTATTCGGCATATCTGTTATCAGCCCACTTACACCCAAAGCTTTTAATCGTTTCATATCTGCTACTTCATTTACAGTATATGGAATTACTTTTACACCTTTTGCGGTGCAATCCGTTATCATTTGACTATCAACAGCCTGGTAATTAGGGCCAAAAATTTCAGGTGTAAATCCTAGTAGGCCTAAACGTTCATTAAATGAAAGCTTATCACTTAAGTTGGCGTATAAAACAAGTTTTACTTCAGGATATTTTTGATGCATATACTTTAGGGCACGTAAATCAAATGATGCAATCAATACCCTGCTGGCAACTTTTTTTGAAAGAATTACAGCCATTACCAAATCAGTATATTTTTCAACTTCGGGATAAAAAACATTATCAAATGCTTTGTACGACTTGATTTCAATATTGTAAAAAGGTAAAGGCCTGCCAATTTTTTTTGCGTACGTTTCTGAAGAATCAATAACATCTGATAATAAAGGTGGGGCTACTTTAAACTTTCTTTGTTCGGGAAAATATGGCGTTCCAACAGAACCAACATCGTACTTTTTAACTTCATCATAATCCATCATATAGATGTTATTAGAAGGGCTTTTTTCCTCTTGTTTGTTTACTTTACTTTTATCAGGTTTCGTTGTAATGTCACTCAAAAAAAAGCCATCGTGACTAATAATTACCTTATTATCTTTTGTAATTGCAGCATCCATTTCCAAAGTGGTTACACCTAACTCTAAGGCTTTTACAAAAGCAGGAATAGTATTAGGAGGCATTAACCCCATTGCCCCACGATGTCCCTGAATATCAAAGACAGCATCAGATGTTTGGGGCTCCTCTTTAGTCTCTTTTTGAGATTCTGTTGTAGTACCCGGAGTTGCAGGAATGATCAGCAGATTTTCACAACTCATAAAAATGAGGGATATTAATAATAGCGAAAGAAAATTTTTCATGTTTTTTTATTTGTTTTCATTAATGTAGCAATGCCCTTTGCATTTGCTGTGCCATTTTCCAAATGCTGAATGATGTTATCATAACTCTCGGCATCGCGGTTTTGACTTAATTTAAATACATGCCCAATATCTTGTACTTCAATTTCGAAGCCAGCTATTGCTTTGGTAAGTTTTTCAACATATTCAGAAGGTAAATGCTCAAACAATGAAGGTGAATTTTCATTATTTTCAAAATGAGCAGTTGTTTCCATTAAAATATTAATAAGGACATCTTCTTCTACAAATGATAGTATGCCCTTTGCCTGTACGGTAATGTAGTTCCACGTACTCCCCTGATGAGGGTTCGTGTACCAGCTAGCACTCACGTAGGTATGTGGCCCACTAAATAAAGCCAATACTGCATTATTTTTTTTAAAAGCCTTGTAATGATCGGTACCCCGCATAATGTGACCTTGCAAAATAATTTTACCTGCCCTTTCTTTAATCAGTAATGGCACCTGTGTTGCAATGGGTTTGTTCGCTTCATCGCAACCACTTAAAACAACAAATGGATGATTGTGCATAAACTCAATCACCTGTTGCTCATTTTCCGCTTTAAATTCAGGAAGGTTGTACATAAAGTTCTATTCCAAAATAAGACATACAGAATCCAAAATAATTATTTTTGGTAGCTAACAAAATCCAATTAATTATTGGTCATTTCTACCACTATATCAGCTACTTCATTTGCTGTCATATTTGCATTCATCATACTAATGCTTCTTGCAGCAGCAGATGCAAATTCTTCAAATGCTTTTTTGCTTACTATATCATCGCCCATCATAACCGGAACACCCTGATCGCCCCCTTCTCTTATGGTTTGAACCAACGGTATCTGGCCCAGAAACGGAATATCATACTCTTCTGCAAGCCGCTTCCCTCCTTCTTTTCCAAATATATAATGCCTGTTTTCATCCTGCTCGGCCATACCGGGCACTATGAAATAACTCATGTTTTCTATCAACCCAATTATAGGAACTTTTAGCTGCGCCTGCCCAAACATGGCTATACCTTTTTTAGCATCTGCCAATGCAACATCTTGTGGTGTAGTTACCACAACAACCCCTGTTACCGGCACTATTTGTACAAGGGTGAGATGTATATCTCCTGTACCCGGTGGCATGTCTATTACCAGATAATCCAAATCGCCCCAAAGCACATCTGTAACAAATTGCCTGATAGCACTGCTAGCCATTGGCCCACGCCAAACCACGGCGTTTTTTTCATCAACCAACAAGCCTATACTCAATAGTTTAATTCCATATCTTTCCAAAGGAACTATCATACCTTTTCCGTTGACTTCCTGCATCATTGGCCTTTCGCCCCTTACACCAAACATTATTGGTACACTTGGCCCATATATATCCGCATCCATCAATCCAACTTTTGCACCACCCTGTGCTAAAGCAAGGGCAAGGTTTGCAGCTACTGTGCTTTTTCCGACTCCGCCTTTACCACTTACTACAGCAATGATATTTTTCACCCCTGGCAATACCACATCGCCTTCTTTTCTTTTACTGGTTGTATTAGAAGTAAATTTCACATTCACAACTGCATCCTTATTCACCAAAATTTTAACCGCATTTACACATGCATTTTTAATCATGTCCTTCATAGGACAGGCGGGTGTTGTTAAAACCACAGTAAATGAAACATAGTTTCCATCTATTTCTACATCTTTAACCATGTTGAGCGTTACCAGGTCTTTTCCCAGATCGGGCTCCTGCACATTGCCCAAAGCCTTCATAATATCCTCTATAGTCATCCCAAAAGTTTTTGTTAAATAAGATTTTTGCAACGCAAAGGTAACAGTTGAGTGCCGTACTTTGTTTGGCAGGATTATTAATCGCAACCAGCAAAATAAATAGCCAGAATTGCAGAAAAATAAATCCACCCATTTTTTATATTTTCCATAAATAAAATTTGCTTTTCTATAGAAACGATTGGCAATTAGAACAAATAAATGCACAAAACTTTACGATACATTTTATTGCTGATTGCTTTTTCTCCCTTGTCGCTTTTTGCTCAATACGAACAAACCCGTGATAGTGTTGTACAACTTTATGGTGTTATAATGACCGCCGACAGCTTACGGGCTTTACCTGCCGTAAGCGTAGTGATTAAAGGAAGCAACCGTGGCACAATGACCAATGAACAAGGTGTTTTTTCAATAGTAGTTTTAAAAAATGACGAAATAGAATTTACCAGTGTAGGTTTTAAGCCCAAAGTGATAAAAATACCTTCAAAACTGGAAAGTAATCAATATAGCGTTGTACAATTAATGGTAACCGATACTGCATACCTGCCAGCAACAATTCTAAAGCCGCGGCCATCAAGAGCTCAATTTGAACGAGATTTTGCAAGTGCCAGATTCCCTGATGACAGGTATGAAATAGCCAGACAAAATACCAGTGCTGCAAAGCGGCGGGTATTGGCCATGGGATTACCCGCTGATGGCAGAGAAGCTGTTAATACATCATTAAGACAAACAGCCGCCAAAACCTATTATGCCGGACAAACACCACCAATGAACATCCTTAACCCGTTTGCATGGGCAGAATTTATACAGGCATGGAAGAGGGGTGATTTTAAAAGTAAGAATTAAGTTGAATTTTTCTATTGCATAAGCAATCTAATATTGGTTGTAATAGCCGGCAAAATAGGAGTTCCATTACTATTCTCTATACAAGCTTAATTCTTGTTTAAGTGCCATATTTTCATTTTGTAAGAACTTAACCTTCTCAATCAGATTATATACAACATCCACATCTTCTAACTGTATGTCAAGATCAAAGTGAAGCCGCAGCAATTGTTCCAGTTTTTGCAATTGGTCATGAGGAATAAATGGCTTCTCCTCTACTTCTACAAGTTCAACCAATCCCATTTTTTGCCATGACTCCACAATAGCTAGGTTAATACTGTAAGTGTGGCAAAATAATTCTGCGGGTATAAATTCATTGTTTAACCCCTAACTCCGCTATTTTAGGTAGTCTATTTTAATAGACTTGAAGAGGTCGGTATTTTTCTTTGTGATTTCTGATAATATCCAGGAATCGCCTATTTTGAGTTTGTAAATAGATTTGCTGATCTCAATAATATCTTTGGGT
>JANMMU010000081.1:0-23789 GCA_031373555.1 Segetibacter sp.
GGCAGGGTGCATATTTAAATGATGATCTATTTTCCTTACACGTTATTCTTCGGTCACAGGAGAGTTATTATTTAATTTCAGATTGGCTTGATACAACCAGAACTTATAGAGAGTTCTCGGAAACTGGTGATACGACTACTCCAATAAGATATACTTCGGCTTTCATAGTATCAGGGTTATTATCAACACTTAAAAATAAGGATCTTATTAGCGGGTTCAAAAATTTATATCAGGCAGAAATTAAAAAAGTAGAATTTGATGAATATAGTATTACCCCAAAGCTGATACTATATGTAAAAAACTGGCTAATTGCCAATAAGGGAAGATATGAGTTTTGGTAAATTTGAAAATGTTCGAGCCGGAGTTTAGTATTTTTCTGAACTAACTCTTTTAAAATGAATAAGGCCAGCAATTAACATTGCCGGCCTTATTCATTTTATCCTGTAAGAAATGATTATTTCTTCAATCTCATCAACACATTGGTTCCTTGTCTTACTTCCAACACATTTCCGGTAACAGAGTAATTATCTGCTTTTCGCAACAAGGAAAGGAAGTTAGATTCGTCATACTCCATACAAGCCATTTTGCTGGTAGAAACATTGCCACCGAAATGTAATTCCCTGTTTGTATAGTTTACACTACCACTCATACTATTGCAACCCGTATTGCCATAAAAGGCATTTTTAGAAAAGGTAATTGCAGGAGTTTGTTTCCAGTATGCATAGGGTTCTATAGCCGATGTATCTATTGCCGAACCTGCTTTGTAATCCATTTTCAGCCTGGTTTTAGCAGCATCGTACACCGCAGGGCCCTTTCGCTTCATTTTAACAGTAGTAGTTTTTTTGTCCCCGGTTATTTCTCCATCTGTGCCTTCAGCCATAGCTGTATCAGTTGTTGGAGTTGCGGTTGCAGCAGGTTCAATTTTTTCGGTACTGCTCCAGGTGCCATTTGCTGCAAGCATACCCTGCAAAACCCATGTACCATTAAGTGAAGTATCATTGTTAGCTTTATAGTTCCAATCTTTATCAGCGGAACCATAGGCTGCACCAGCTTTTGCTGCATCCATCTTTGAATCTCCTGTGCCAACGGTTACATTAGAAACACCGGTAGGGGGTGGGGCAGCCATTTTATGGCTGCAAAATGCAAGAAACAAACACAACGGTAATACAAAAAGTGATTTTTTCATCTGTTTTTATTTTTTTGAGAAAATTGTCAAAACTTAATTGTGCAAAATATTTGTTTAATGCCTACAAAGTTATTTTGTACATAAATAAAATGAACTCAAATAAAAGTCCACAACCATTCCAACAGCGCTTATTTTATTTATTTAACTTTTATAAAACAATGTGCCTTTTTTGGTATTGGTAAAGATAATACTTCAAAAATTGAACCTTATGGGGAAAGAGGTTGTAATTTCTCCTCATTTCGTAACAGATTACGTTTGGTGTAAGCTATTTTTGCAAACTATAAATGTCAGATACTCTTTTTCATATAGCCTTAGTTGGAAATCCCAACAGCGGTAAATCTTCATTGTTTAACTCTCTTACCGGTCTTAACCAGAAAGTGGGAAATTTTCCCGGTGTAACGGTTGATAAAAAAACAGGCATTTCTGAACTGGAATCGGGGTTTAGGGCTCAAATTATAGATTTGCCCGGTACTTACAGTTTATATCCCCGCAGGGCAGACGAATGGGTTTCGTACAAGGTGCTGATGGGTGTAGATAGTACCATAAGTGCAGATATGGTAGTGCTTGTGGCAGATGCAAGCAACCTGAAACGCAACCTGCTTTTTTGCTCCCAAATAATTGATCTCAAAATTCCGGTAGTTGTTGCCCTCACCATGTCTGACCTTGCGGCAAGAAAAGGGACCAAAATTGATTTGGATGAACTGGAAAGGGAATTGGGTGTACCTGTTGTGGCTATAAATCCACGAAAAAACAAGGGGATTCCCCAACTGAAAAAAGTACTGATACAAACAGCAAGGCAACAATACAAATCGCCGTCAAGAGATTTTATTGGAATTAAATCTTTGGCTGAAAATTCCGTTGCCGGGGTTCAGACCATTTTTCCGGCGTTAAGTGATTATGCTGCTGTACATTATCTTATTAATCATGAGCACTTTCCATTAACAGAAGATCAGCAACATGCTATCGAAGCTGTTGAAAAGAAAAATGACTTTAATCCAACCCGGTTGCAGGCAGAAGAAATTATGCAACGCTATGGCCGCATAAGATTAATTATGCAACAGGCGGTGGTTGAGGTTGACCCATTAGAACGAAAACTTTTCACTGAAAAATTAGATAACATACTACTTCACCGTACATGGGGTTATCTTATTTTATTATCTGTACTGTTCTTACTTTTTCAAAGTATTTTCTGGGTTGCTTCTTTTCCTATGACTGCTATAGAAAAAGTCTTTTCAGTTACAAGCACTTATTTAACCGCACATTTACCCAATGTATGGTGGAGTGATTTGTTGATCAATGGTTTTGTTGCAGGCCTAAGTGGCATATTGGTTTTTGTTCCTCAAATAATGATTTTATTTGGTCTTGTAACAATCTTAGAAGATACCGGTTACATGGCAAGAATTAGTTTTCTTAGTGATAAACTGATGCGTAAGGTTGGCCTTAATGGTAAAAGTGTCATGCCCATGATTAGCGGTTTTGCCTGTGCAGTGCCGGCCATTATGAGTGCAAGAAATATAGAAAACCAAAAAGAAAGATTGCTGACAATTTTGGTAACCCCGCTTATGAGTTGCAGTGCAAGGCTGCCTGTATTTACAATACTTATAAGCCTTGTTATTCCTTCTAAATATTATCTCGGATTTTTAAGTTTGCAAGGCTTGGTTATGATGGGGTTGTATTTGCTTGGGGTTGTAATGGCATTAATCGTCAGTTACGTTTTTAAGTGGATTATAAAAATAAAAGAAAAGAGTTTTTTTATACTTGAACTACCTACATACAGGGCTCCCCGATGGGCTAATGTTGGAGTAACTATGGTAGAAAAAGCCAAAATATTTGTTAGAGATGCCGGTAAAGTAATCATGATTATCAGCTTGCTGCTTTGGTTTTTGAGTAGTTATGGCCCTTCGGGGAAAATGGAAAAGCTCAATGCAAAATATGAGCAGCTAAGGCTACAGCCCAATGCTGATATGGACAATTTAGAAAAAGAATACCGGTCAGAAAAATTACAAAACAGCTATGCCGGTATTTTAGGACAAGCTATAGAACCTGCCATAAGGCCTTTAGGCTATGACTGGAAAATAGGTATTGCACTTATAACCTCTATTGCGGCCCGAGAAGTTTTCGTTGGTACAATGGCAACATTATATAGTGTAGAAGAGAACGATGAAAACACTTCCTTACGCCAAAAAATGCAAAACGCCACGCTTAGCGATGGTTCTAAAGTTTACACTTTAGCTACGGGGCTTAGCCTTATGGTTTTTTATGTTTTGGCTATGCAATGTATGAGTACACTTGCAGTGGTAAAACGAGAAACTAAAACCTGGAAATGGCCGATCATTCAGTTGCTATACATGACCTTTTTGGCATATGTCATGAGTTTTATTATCTATCAATTAGTGGCATAAATTTTACATTTATCTTAATATTGACAGGTTTGTTTTATACCACCACAAAATTTTTAAAATCAGTATATTTTTATACTGCCGAGCTCAAAAAAATTTTTGTTTTGACATTAACTAAGTAACTTTCATTAAAGTACGCCCACAGCATTGAGAAAGAAAAATATAATTATGAAACTTTCATTACTCTTTTTATTCTTCTTTCCAATACTGGTTTTCGGTCAATCAAAGAAGCAGAAAAAACTACTTGCTGCTCAACAGAAAGAAAATCAGCAGGTAATCAATAATATTAAAGATCGTGTAGAAAGAATGCAATCTTTTCAAAGCATTCCGTCTGCTTACAATGATTCACTTATTGCTTATTTAGAAACCAAATTTAAAGAAGTTGGTATTTTACCCGGCGTATCTAATGGCTATGTACAAAATATTTCTATAGATGAAGGAAAGGAAATTGATTCTGCCACATTTCTAAAAGTCAACGGAAAAAATTTGCAACTGCATGAAGACTATTTCCCTTTTCCCTTTTCCCCAAATAAAACCATAAATGGTATGCCGGCAATGGCATTGAGAGAAAAAAATCAACCTTGGTTTGTTGAAATAAACACAATTGCTAAACCGAAAAACACAACTGAAAACAATCTTTGGGACAATATTGCAAAGGAAGCAACAAGAGCAGCCGGCAAAGGTGCAACGGCACTATTTCTTTACAACTCAAGTCGGGAAACTTCATTCCATTTTAATCCAAAAGATTCAAACGCCATAGCATCAATTCCGATAGTCTACATAAGTTTTCAGGCCATAAAAAAGTTTTTTCCTGATCAGGCAGATATTGTTGATATAGAATTGAATGTATTGCTTAAACCAAAAAAAATTGAGGGGAAAAATATTATTGGTTTAATGGATAATGGTGCAGCAAACACTATTCTCATAACCTCATTTTTACCTAATGCTCTTTTAAAAAATATTAACGATACGCTTACCAATTCATTTTGTGAACCTGCTATATTGATAGAATTAGCCAAATTGCTAAAGGATCCTAAATTTAAAAATAGCAATTTTCTATTCTCCTTCATAGGCATTAAAGAAAGTTATTCCCGACCAATAGATCACAATATAAATTATAGCTTGCTATTATCAAATCTTAGATTTACAACAAATTCTACATCTCTGTATTTGTATGGATTTGAGACCACGCCAACATGGAAAGAATTGCTACCAAATATAGATCAGGGAAAGCTCCAGTTAAATTTTGATAGTGCAGGTTCGCAGATAAATTCTATAATACCAAAATTCGTTGACTCCAATCCCTACCTACTCTTTAGCACAAACGAGTATTCGTTGGTAAATCAAATTTATGAACCGGACGTAGATGCCATAAAATATATCCTAAGAATAATTGAAAAAACAGATGGGGCGGGACAACTTGTTTATAATAAAAAACTACCCGAAGCTGAAGTTGCAAAAAAAGATACAGCCACAATCACAAACCCGGATTCTTCGATTGGTAAAAGGCTTTTTACTCAAACAAAACAAACTGTCAGTTTCGGTATTGTAATAGACAAAACTTATACGGGACAGGGATTAAAAATCAAATCATTAATTCCGAAAAGGCTAGGAACAAAACTTGGTCTCCATGACGGAGATATTCTGACAAGTTTAGGTGAATATTCTATTTCAAATTATAAGTCTTATTTCGAAATACTCTCAAAATTTCGACCGGGTGATAATACCATTTTAAAAATCAAAAGGAATAATGAGGATAAAGAACTTTCAGTTGATTTTTAAAAAAACTTCCGGACAAAATCTCCCATAGGGTTTATTCAACAATTTATAATAAATAAATTATGTTTTGGGGGGGCAAACATTTTCAGAGTAGCATATATTACTTCTATGTAAACATTGGTTTAACTTTGCTAACCAATGAAACTTATTCTTGATAATGATTCTTTAACGGAAGATTTTTTTGCAGACACCCGTTTGATTGGAATAATGGCACCTGTAAAAAACTATTACTTCTGTTGGTTGCTCAACAGTATGTTGGGTTATAGTTTCAGATTAGATACAGATATAGATAAGCCCCTTCGCAAGAAAAAGCGACAGTATAATTTTTCTGTTTACAGTCATCACGAAGATGATTTTTTAAAATACTATCTGTTTCATAACCACTGTGATGGTGAATACCTGCTTCCTGAATTTAGGAATATTGACTTTCTATTACTAATGAAAGGTGATTTGGTTGAAGACCTAAAATGTAATGATGTAATTGCTTCTATAAAAAATATTTCACAGGTGCAAATGGTAATAGAATTGACCCATGAACAAATAAAGAACAAACAACACCTGGTATTCTAATCTAAGCACAATCGCAACCTACATAGGCTTATTCAATGTTTTCCAAAGTAAATCTTTCAATTCTGTTAACCCCTGATTGGTTAATGATGAAATAAACAGATGCGGTATATTTTCAGGCATTTCTGCTGATATAGCTTCCTTTAATTCATTATCCAACATATCGCTTTTGCTTATGGCAATAATGAAATCTTTTTGCAACAATTCAGGATTGTACTCTTTTAATTCATTGTACAGAATTTCAAATTCTTTTTTATGATTGTTGCTATCAGCCGGAATTAAAAAAAGCAAACAAGAGTTACGTTCTATATGCCGCAAAAATCTGTGGCCTAAACCCTTGCCTTCTGCTGCACCCTCTATTATACCGGGTAAGTCTGCAATGCAAAAACTTTTGCTATCCCTATACTCAACCATGCCCAATTGTGGGGTTAGGGTAGTAAAAGCATAGTCGGCAATCTTTGGTTTTGCGGCAGTAATTACAGATAATAAGGTTGATTTACCCGCATTAGGAAAACCTACCAAACCAACATCTGCCAATACTTTCAGCTCCAATACTTTCCACCCTTCAGAACCGGGTTCGCCGGGTTGGTGATGCTCGGGTGCCTGATTGGTAGGCGTGGCAAAATTCGAATTGCCTAATCCGCCTCTTCCACCTTTTAGCCAGATTTTCTCCTGCCCATCTTCAAGTATTTCTATTTCTACTTTACCGGTTTCTTCATCTTTGGCAATAGTACCTAAAGGCACTTCTATAATAATATCATTACCCTCATGGCCAGTACAATTGTTTTTACTTCCATTTTCCCCATCATCCGCCACAACATTTTTGTAGTATCTAAGGTGAAGCAACGTCCACATTTGGCTGTTGCCCTTTAATATAATATGCCCACCACGGCCGCCATCGCCACCATCGGGGCCACCCATAGCGGTTAATTTGTTTCGCATAAAGTGCCTGCTGCCAGATCCACCATGACCACTCTTGGCAAATATTCTTATGTAGTCAATAAAATTTGATTTCTCCACGCTGCAAATTTAGTTTTTTGTTTATCGTTTTATGTTTTCATTTATTATTATTGGCATTGAAGTTGACTTTAGCCAACTATCTATTATTTATACGGTTACTTTTGCTGCTTTGCTTTCTATTAAATTTTTGTGAATTAGCGTAGTATTCGAAATAATAGAGGTTAATTTTCCGTTACAAAAAAAATAAAAACTACATGAACTTTCGAATTGCTGTTATATCAATTCTCACAATCATTTTTGTTATAAATACCTCATTTCATGATGATGTGTATAGCAAAAGTGCCTACTATGTTGTGATTGATAAAAGCGATTACGAAATGAAAGTTTTTGATAGTGAAGGCTGGCTTATAACCTATCCTATCGTTTTTGGAAATGATGATCAGGGTGATAAATTGATCAGGGGAGATAGAAAAACACCCGAGGGAACCTTTACCATAACAAGCAAAAAAATTCATAACAAATGGTGCAGATATATGGGATTAGATTACCCTACTGCTGCTGACATAGAAAAATTTAAACTCCGTAAGCAACAAGGCATCATTCCTCCTAACGGTGTACTTGGCGATGGTATTGGTATTCATGGCATCTGGCCACGTGAAGATTACGCTATTGACCAATATCAAAATTGGACAATGGGTTGTATAAGCCTAAAGAATGAACACGTGAAAGAGCTTTACAACTTAATACCGGTTGGTACCCGTATTACAATTAAGGAATAATCATTTTTATTTCTTCTCTAAAAATTCCCGAACGGTTTTAGTCCATTTTTCGGGTTCTTTATACAAGAGACTTTCATGGCCGCTTTGCTCGTAAATCACCAGTTTTTTATCTGTAGTTGCCAGGTTGGCATATATTGAATCTGTTTCTGCTTCAGTAACCCTTTGATCATTTCTACCCCATTGAAATAATACAGGCGTATGTACTTGTTTGGCATAGATATATGGATCATGATTGAAGCCCCAAAAGCCCTGTTCTACACCACCCCAAAAGGTAAGCATTGTACTAAGGGGTTGGGCCGGCAATCCCATTATTCTTAATCTGCCTTTTACCGCATCTTCAAGTGAGGCAAATGGCATTTGCAAAATAATTTTTGACGGTTTTATTTCAGGGTAATCGGCCATTGCTTTCATTATGGTAGCTGCACCCAACGAAACACCCCATAAAATAATATTCTTGTCGCCTTTTGCAGCAACAAAATCATATGTAGCCTTTACATCTGAAGCTTCATAATAACCAATTGTACAAATATTGCCGCTGCTGTTGCCATGTGCCCTAAAGTCAACCAAGCAAACATTATAACCCATATCATGAAACACAAAACTTTCCTTTGCTACACCCGCTCTGTTACCGGCATGTCCATGAAAAAGGATAATAGTGCCTTTTGCACTATCATGCGGTGCATACCAACCTTCCAGATTTATACCATCGGCGGTTGTTATATGAAATGTTTGATGCGGAAGCGGATAAGAATCAGTTACAGGACTTCTTGGATAATCTATCCCAAACATTATGGCTCCGGTTTTTTCAATCCCGGTCATTTGTTCAGGCTTCTTTATGATTACTTCTTTTGGTGGATAAAAATGACTGAATTTATATGCATGAAAAGCCGCCATTACATTGAGTAATCCAAACAAAATCAACAAAAATATTCCTATATATTTTAGTGCTTTTTTCATAATTCTCCGGTAAAATATTTCCAGGGTTTGAAGTTAATAATTTTAAAACAAGACGGCATCAATCATTTATTTATCGTACAACAAAATCCATTTATTATGACCAAAATAGTTCCATTTTACTCCTCCAAGATCTACTGTTGTATCTATCAGAGGTTTACTTGTTCTAAAGTTTAGCCTTACATTACAATGGGCGTATACTGCTACATCCTTTTGTTGTAAAGCATAAGTTTTTTGTAAGTCTTGAGCCGCCTGCCAGGTTACATCTGGCAATACTGCTACCTCCCTAAGTGATTCCTTATTTACAAAAGTTGTTGGATTGACTATCCATGAGCTATCTGTTTTCTTATCTTTTACTTCAAAATATGCATCTCCAAACTTAGATCGCAACATCATTTGCCATGCCATTCTGTGTCCCTCTTCTGTCCAGCCCACATCTCCTTTTATAAGGAAATGCCTTAAGGGAAGAAAAACCTGAAGCGCTGCATAAGCAGCAATAGCCGCATTTATCAATTTAATTTTCCTTGTTGAGAAGTTTGAACTAAAATTTTGAAGATTAGCGCTACCCAGGAATTTATCAAAATTAGCTGCCGGATAAAAAAAGACACACAGGCTGACTGCCAAAAAGGGAAATGAACCAATCTTAAACACTATGCCATTGAACAAATGAAACCCTATTAATAATATAAAAAATAGTGGTCTTGTTCTTCTGTAAAGTAGTCCCGGAATTACAAAAAGATCAAAAAGTAATCCTCCATAAACTATTACCCACGGCATAATTGGATTTCGCAGAATACGACCAAAGAAAAATGAATTAGCCTTTAATGGTAGCCATGTTTTGAAAGGTATAGCATGAAGCCAATCGTAGTTTATTTTGGCTATTGCTGCAAAAATATACATACAAGCAACCTGAAAAACAAACAATTGTAATTGCCATTTGTAACATTGCCCGGTTGCAATTCCCGGGTTAAGTTTTGCATCAACGGAAAAGCGTTTGTGTGCAGGCATTAAAGCCATCATCCAACATAGCAATACCATTAGATAATAATGATTATTATAGTGGGCTTTGCAGGAAAAATAAAATCCGCTCCAAAAAACAGCAAGCAGAAATATTGATATTCTATAAAAATATCCAAATGCTACCATCAATGAAAGCAAAACCATTGCCCCAAAATAATAATACATTAAAGTACCATGTAAATTACGAAGCCATTCAAACCCAAAAAACGTATAATTGAGGCCGGGAGATACATAAATTTTTGTAACCATGCCCCTTCCTAAAGAATAAAGGCATTGACCCGCCATGATTAAACCAAACAGTATACGAAAGACAATTAAGGGGCTGTTATTGACAGGCTGCCATAAATAGTTTTTTGTATTCAGGGGTATTATTTTATACCATTAAAGATAACAATAAGGCAGGCATATTCAAACAATTGATATAGAATGTCAATCAAAAACATCAATAACAAGACAACATCCTGATTATTATGAATTTTATAAAAAAATTATACTAATGTTGTTTGTTGAGCAAGTACCTTTCTTATTACAGCCACCATTTTCTCCCCTTTATCCTTTATCTGCTCTTCTGTCCACAACAGGCTTATAGCTGTTGATATGCAACGGCTCATAATAGAATCACTTACAGGAAATGATTGGCTAGCGAATGATTTCAACTTTTCAGTTACTTCCCGGCTTTGGCCATTTAAAAATGCTGCATTTTTAAGATGATCCCATTTGCTTATGTAGTGCCAGTTGTTTTTAAACCAATAAAAATTGCCGGCTAATATTCCCTGTGCTTTCATTTCCTGCACAAAGGCATCGGTCATTTCTGCCGTAGGCAAAAACCAGCTCAAAAAGCTGCAGCTATCCCCTTCAGGATCAGGAACAGTTCTGAAAGTAACTTCAGGTATAGTTGATAATATTTCTTTTAAAATGGTTTGATTTTTCTTTTGTAGTGCCAGGAAATTTGACAGTTTTTTAATCTGTGCCAACCCAACTGCAGCATGCAACTCACTTATCCTGAAATTATATCCAATAAAAGGATGTAGATCAGCCCCACGGTCTGCACCACCCAAATGGTCATGCCCATGATCTGTATAGCCATCGCATTTGGTATAAACGTCTTTATTGTTAGTCATTACAACACCGCCTTCGCCACAGGTAATTGTTTTTACAAAATCGAAACTAAATGTTCCGGCGTGACCAATAGTGCCCAACTTTTTTCCTTTATAAGTTCCGCCTATACTCTGACAGGCATCTTCTAACAAAATAAGATCGTTTTGTTCGCAAATATTTTTGAGTGCATCCATATCTGCCATACTGCCACACATGTGTACCGGCATTACACATTTAGTTTTAGGAGTAATTGCATTTAAAACAGCTTCGGGGTTTAGCGTTAGAGATTCATCTATATCTACCAATACCGGGATGGCTCCTATACTAATTACGGCTTCAAAACTTGCCACAAAAGTAAAAGACGGCATTATCACTTCATCTCCATATCCAATACCCAAGGCAGCCATTGCTGTAGTAAGTGCAGCAGTACCACTACTTGTAAGTTGCGCATAGTTGCAACCAAAGGTCGTACAGATTTCAGCTTCAAGTTCCTTAGACTTCCATTGTCCTTTTCTGGCGGCGTCAAAACCATAGCGCATAAGAATACCTGTTTCCAGAACTTCATTTACTTCTTTACGTTCTTCATCACCCCAAAATTCAAAACCTGGCATATATATACTTTTTGAAAGGACAAAGCTAATACGATATTGTGAGAGTGGGATATGCAGGAAAGGTGGAAATGTTAAAATGAATGCCGAAATTTAGAAACCCAAAGAACACAAATGATGGTTTGCTGATCAAACTTTAGCTAATGGCATACAAAACTAAATTGACATTATTTATAAATAAATATTACAGCTTTTTCTCTGTTACAATCTTATCCAACTATTTTTTTAAATGCTATTCTTACTTACTTTAGCCGTTGTAACAATAGCTAATGTACAATCAAAAAGAAATAATAGAACTTCAGAAACTTACTGAAAATCTTTCAGCGGAAACTAATTATACATCACCCTCACTATTAGTTGCAGACCTGCGAAAAGTATTACAGTTTCACGAATACCGGTATTACGTACTCAACGATCCGTTAATATCGGATACTGAATATGACAAGTTGTTCAAGCAACTTGAAAAATTGGAAAAAGAACATCCGGACCTTATTTCTCCTACATCACCAACGCAACGGGTAGGTAGCAGCTTAAACGCATCTTTTAATACAGTTGCGCATTTAGTGCCCATGCTTAGCCTTGAGAATAGTTATAATGCAGATAATCTTATAGATTGGGACAGAAAAGCCAAAGAAGCTGCGGGTTATGATTTGCTGGAATATTGCGTAGAACCAAAGTTTGACGGGGCAAGCATTTCTCTTATTTATGAAAATGACCAATTAGTAAGGGCGGCAACACGAGGCAATGGTGCAGAAGGCGATGACATAACTACCAACATTAAACAAATAAGGTCTATTCCGCTTACGGCAGGCTTCTCCGCTTATGGCATTCAACAAATAGAAATAAGGGGTGAGATATTAATGTCAAAAAAATCGTTTAAAGCCTTTAACGAACAACTTGCCGAGCAAAATATTCCACCATTAGCAAACCCACGCAATGCAGCTTCGGGCAGTCTAAGAATGAAAGATCCCAAAGAAGTTGGTCGCCGTAAACTGGAAGCATTTCTTTACAATGTAAGTTATTACACACGTACTAACCATCCTACAAACGAAGAAGGTGAAAGCCTTTTGAAAACACATGCCGGCTTGCTCCAAATGTTATGGAATGTGGGCTTCAGGAGCCCTGTAAAAGAAATGATAATAGCCAAAGACATTGATGAAGTTGTAACCCAATGTAGTGCCTATGAACAAAAAAGAGACGATCTGCCTTATGAAATAGACGGCATGGTCATAAAAATAAATGACCTGCAGCTACAGGATAAAATAGGTATGACAAGCCACCATCCACGATGGGCAATTGCATACAAATTTAAAGCGAGGCAGGCTACAAGCAAATTACGTAGTGTAGAGTATCAGGTTGGCAGAACAGGCGCAATAACACCTGTGGCTAAAATTGACCCTGTATTTATTGGCGGCGTTACAGTAGGGTCTATATCTCTTTTTAATGAAGATGTTATAAAAGAAAAGGATCTTAAAATTGGTGATACAGTATTAGTAGAACGTGCCGGGGATGTAATACCCTACATTGTAAAATCACTTGCCGAAGTAAGAGATGGAAGTGAACAGGAGATTATATACCCGACCAACTGTCCTATTTGCAACAGTAAGCTATATAAGGAGGAAGGAGAAGCTGCATGGCGATGTATAAATATAGAATGTCCTGCACAAGTTGTGGAGCGAATGATACATTTTGTTAGCAAAGATGCTATGGATATTAAAAGCTTCGGCGATGCCAATGTGCGCAAGTTTTATGAAGCTGGATTGCTGAAGGATATCCCCGGGATTTATACACTTTACTATGATGAAATTTCAGGTTGGCCCGGCTTTGGCAAAAAATCTATTGATAACCTTCAAAGCGCAATAGCTGCATCTAAGCATCAACCGCTCAACCGCCTGATATTTGGTTTAGGCATACGTTACGTGGGCGAAACCACAGCCAAAGTATTGGCAAATGCAGTAAATCATTTAATGGATCTGAAAAACTTTTCAGAAGAGCAATTACAAACCATGGAGGATATTGGGGTAAAGGTTGCAAAAAGCATACGTACATTTTTTGAGAATGAGTCCAATCTTAAAATGCTGCAACAGCTGGAAGAATTAGGTGTAGAAATGAACAACAAGAAAAATGCAGTTGTAGCTGAAGGTGGACTTACTGGTCAGACATTTTTATTTACCGGAACCCTTACCCAACTAAAAAGAACCGAAGCCGAAGAATTGGCTGAAGCGCAGGGAGGAAAAATATTAGGCAGCGTAAGTAGTAAACTCAACTACCTTGTGGTGGGAGAAGATGCCGGAAGTAAACTGGAGAAGGCAAAAAAAATTAATACGATAAAGGTTATTAGTGAAGACGAGTTTTTGAAATTGGTCAATGGATAAAACTAATTAATTTGCAAATACACAAAAGAAAGATTGAAAAATACAACGATGGAACTTATCAATTGCCTTATTGTAGATGACGAAGAATTAGACAGAATGGTGGTAGAGAATTATGTACAGGATAATCCGGGTTTAAATTTATTGGGTAGTTTTAGTAATGCACTTGAATGTGTTGATACCATAAATACCAAAGATATTGACCTGCTTTTTCTTGATATAGATATGCCGGTTATAAATGGAGTTGATTTTCTGAAAAAACTTGAAGTTCCTCCGTTGTGTATTTTCATTACATCCCATGTTGACTATGCACTTGATGCATTTGAACTGCATGCGGTAGATTATATTTTGAAACCCCTCAGGAAAGAAAGATTTGAAGCTGCTGTGGAACGGGCTGCTGAACTCATAAGCATCAGGCAAAAAGCACTGCATTACGATCTTAATTTTGAAAATGACCGCCTTACCATTAAAGAAGGCAACATAATCAACAAGGTATTGATTAATGATATCATTTACCTGGAAGCTTTGACCAACTATACAAAGGTGGTAACCAAAGGAAAGAAGTATATAACGCTAAATAACTTAAAAAACTTTCTTGAAGAGTTACCGCAGGATAAATTTCTAAGAGTACACCGCAGCTATGCTGTTGCAAAAAATAAAATCAATAGTGCAAAAGATGGAGAGATACAATTAGGTGATTACAAGGTACCTATGGGTAAAACATATAAAAAAATGATCAATCAGATACTAAGCGGAAATTAATTTCAAATTTCTTACCTTGCCGTAAAATTAATTAACCATGAAAAAGTATGTAATTATTCTTTTGGCTTTAGGTTCTTTTGTTATGATGTCTGCAACACGTTGTTCCGGCGGTGGCGGACAAGGCGGTTCATCGCAGGATACTGCTGTTTATTCTCCGAAATAACATTTTTCATTAACAAAATTTGAACATGAAACGAATCACAATATTCTTTTTTATTTCCTTCTCCCTTTTAGTAATAGCATCATGTAAAACTACAGGTGGAAGTACTACAGGTGGCGGTGGTCAAGGTGGGTCTTCGCAAGATACTGCTGTAATCAGACCAAAATAATTTTAAAACATCTAAAACTAATTGCAAAATGAAAAAAGCAAAATTACTTACGTTCATTGCTGCATTGCTGATTCTCACTACAGGCAATACAATAATCGGAAGTCCAAAATCGGGCTTTGACGGTGTACAACAGGATAAAGTTGTAAAAAAAACAAAACCGGCTGCACGACTTACCGGCGGCACCAGAACAGGCGGTGGCAATGGTCAGGGTGGTTCACAACAAGATACCACTGTAGTAAAACCTTCTGTACGGGGAAGTAAACATATTGATAGTTTGCGCCCCTTTAAAAAGATAAAGCATTAGTCTAAAACTCAAATCCGATTCTCTATAATTAGATTATTTTCGGCAGGAAAAAGTATAACTTATTTTACTAAATGAACACCTGCAAAATAATACTCAAAATATTTAAGGTCACAAAAAGCAGAAAGGCAAGCATCATGTTTGCCTTTCTGCTTCTGTCATTAGTTTGCAGTGCCCAGGTGCCAATTGATACTATGATAGCAAGGGCCAGAATAAGACTCTTTGCCAATGATTTCACAAAGGCTATAGAACTCTACAACAATTGCCTCAAAGAAGCTCAAAGACTAAATGATAAATTCAATATAGGAAATTCTTATATAGGATTAGGCATTTGCTATGATAAGAGTGGCGATTTTGAAAATGCCCTGATAAATTACTTCAAAGCATTACCTGCCTACGAAGCTGCGGGTAATTTAAAAAAACAGGGAGGTACTTTAAAGAATATAGGTAATACTTACAGAGTACTTAAAACGTATGAAAAGGCTTTTAATTTTTTTCAACAGGCTTCAGAAAAATTTGTTCTTGCAAAGGATTCAGTTGGGTTAGCAAATGTTACAAATGATTTCGGTTTACTCTATATGGATCAGGATAAAATAGATAGTGCAATTAATTATTTTACCAACGTTATTACTGTTTTTGAAAAATACGCTATAAAAGAAGTTAATGCATTTGCGCTTAATAATCTTGGGCTTTGCTATGTCAGAAAAAACGATTTTGAAAAGGCTTACAATTACTTTGATGCATCCTTAAGTTCAATGAAAAGAATAAATAATGATTACGGTGTCTCATTGGTACAGAACAATATTGGCAACCTTTATATGAAGCAAAAATATTATGAACCTGCTATTGAATTCAGCCTTAGAGGATTAGCAAGTGGCAAAAAAATTCAATCAAGAGAGACCATCGCTAATTCGTATGAAAACCTTGCAATATCCTATCGCGAATTAAAAAATTATAAATTAAGTAATGATTATTTTGATCAATTGCTAACATTAAGAGATACCATTTTTCAGGAAGAAAGTGCTAAAAGTTATGCTGAAATGGAAAGCCGGTATCAAAACGAAAAGAAACAAAAGGAAATCATTTTACTAAAAAAAGATAATGCCATTAAAGATCTCGATATTACCAATCAGCGGCGTACAAGAACATTTCTAATTATTACTTTATTGCTCATTATTTCAATTGCAGCAATCATTTACCGAAACTATGCAGCCAAGCAAAAACTGAACAAAGCACTCAATATTGTTAACGATAAACTGAACGAAGCCAACCAATCCAAGACAAAACTCTTAAGCATCATTACCCACGACTTGCGGACCCCCGTAAGCAGCTTGTTCAACTTTCTGCAATTACAAAAATCTGCACCGGGCCGGCTTTCTGCGGAGCAGCAGGAAAAATTCAATAACCAGATTAATGCTTCTGCCGAAAATGTGTTGAGTACCATGGAAGATGTGTTGGTGTGGAGCAAAAGTCAAATGGAAAAATTTGAACCCGTAATTGAACCTGTTGACCTGGATGAATTTTTGGACGAAATTTTAGCACTAAATAAAACAGCAGCGGGTAATAAAAATATTGAACTAATAAAAATTTGCCCGGATAGCCTCTACCTAAATACAGACCCAAACTTCTTAAAAATAATTCTAAGAAACCTGTTGAGCAATGCTGTAAAATTTACCCCGGTTAATGGTAACATTCAACTGATGGCAAGAAAGGGAAATGATGCAATTATTATCAAAGTCACAGACAATGGTACAGGTATGCCCGAAGAACACATTACCAACATCTTTAACTGGAACAGCATAAGAAGCGATAGCAGTGGCCTTGGTCTGCGCCTTGCCAAAGAGTTTACAGAAAAACTGAATGGCTCAATAACAGTTCAATCATTAGTGGGTGAAGGAACAACATTTATCCTCACTTTCAACATATAACAAGCATTCAATACGCTCTTTCATGTATTAGATTAATGCTTTCGTGTAGTAACAGCTTTTAACCGTTACAGCCCTTGTTATCTTTATATCCAAATCAGAAATTGCCAACGAATATGCTTTTCTGATGAAACTTTCATTTGGAGCAGAGCAAATGAAATAAGCGGGTAGCGCCTATGGGCCGCAGCCAGTTTAAAAACTAACATGGAATGTTTGGAAGGGGGTGATTAACTATAAAAGACCCGGCTACTCTGCGCCGGGTCTTTTATAGTTAACGAGATTCAACATGTATTGCTTGTTAGTTATGCCATGCAAAATACGGTTGGAAAATACTAAGCCTTTGATTTGATCTCATTTATTGATAATTAATACCAATGAGATTTTTAAAATATGCCAGTATTTTTAAAATCTTACAGTGGTTTATACCAATGGAATCAAACAAATAGTAAAAGATGCGAAGCTGAATCGGCTATTTGTTTGTCCCATCGGCATAATGCTTTTTTGTTACACCAAAAAGTGCTGCAAATTTGTGTGTTATCGGCTAAAGGTAAAAGACTTTTCGGCTTCATTTTCTAAGTCAATCCTGGTTTAATTTTACAGAGTTGTTATGATTGAAATACTCCTTTTGTCGGGGCAGAGTTCTACAAAGTCACCCCGCTCATGGTAATTTATTTAAACAGGTTCATACACTTTCTCAAAATAAAATTTCCTAATGATAGTAAATTAAATGGCCTTTTCTTAACCGATATGTGTTTCCAAATACAACTTTAAAAAATTTGCTTTCAGCAAAAAAATACAATGTGAAGCACATGAAATAAAAAAAGCACCTACAATTTTTACATCGTAAGTGCTTGATTATTAAGTGGGCCCACTAGGATTTGAACCTAGGACCACCTGATTATGAGTCAGGTGCTCTAACCAACTGAGCTATAGGCCCCGTTTGCAAACTTTGCAGCCTGCAAAACTATTTTAAACGAGTATTTAGCAGAACTTTTTCCCTCAACGGGGTGCAAATATAAAAGTTTTCGCATTTCCCGCTTCAATATTTTTGCAGTATGCAAAAAATAAAAAACATCCTCTTCGATTTGGGCGGCGTTTTTATAGATATTGACTTCGCCAAAACAGAAAAAGCATTTGCCGTTCTTGGACTTTCCAATTTTCAGCAGTTCTTTAGCCAACATACCGCATCACCTCTTTTTGAAGATCTGGAAACGGGCAAAATAACCCCTTCTGTTTTTTACCAACTTTTCAGACAGCAAACCCATACCAATCTTTCAGACGAACAAATAGAAAAGGCATGGAATGCTTTGCTTGGGACATTCCCCCCGGAAAGGCTGCATTGGCTCAATGAAATCAAAATGCGTTATAACATTTATCTGTACAGCAATACCAATCTTATTCATTACAATGCTTTTCAGCTCATCTATCAGCAATGTACGGGTCTTAAAAGTTTTGATGATAATTTTATTAAAGCACATTATTCTCATGAATTGGGATTACGAAAACCCTATCCCCAATCATTTACCAACTTACTTGGAATGGAAAACTTACTACCAGAAGAAACTTTATTTATAGACGATACTATTGGCAATATAGAAGGGGCAAAACAGGCAGGATTGCAAACCATATTATTGCTATCACCTACAACAGTGCTTGATTTAGGGTTATAATAAAAAGTTTTTGGGAAAGCTATGTGGATGCAGTCCGAACAAAAAAATTAACCTGCTATTTCACTTCTTCAAAATCAATATAATCACCTTTTGGCATATTGGATTGCTTTTCAGTATTTCTATTAATAGGTGTGGTTGGCTGTTCCGCATTGGGTTGATTCATATTGTCCTGCATATTTTTCATTGCATCTCTCATTTTTTTTGAAGCACCGGCTACAGGCATTACAAATCCTACGATGAATTTGTACAACACATAAATTATTATAAACCAGAATAAAAACCTTCCTAGTATCATACAACGAAGGTACTAATCAACACAATTACCCATTCTCAAAATGCCTTAATTTTTATGTTTTTGCAAAAACTTAACGGGTAAAACCCACACCCTCACAAATATTCATCAACAAAAATTTGGCTGACACCTCTTTTATTTAGTACATTTGCGGCAGAAAGAAAAACAATAGAAGGGAACGGAGACGTTCCCTTCTTCTATTTTACCATGTCAAGCGATACACATATTCAGGCTGTAGAAAACATGCTCGGCGAACTGTTGTCAGCCAATCCGGGAGATTTTTTGGTTTCACTAAAAGTAAAACCTACCAATAACATTAAAATATATATAGATAGTGACGAAGGCATGTCTATTGAAAAATGTGTGCGATACAACCGCAAATTGTATCACCAGATAGAAGAAGCAGGTTTTTTTCCTGACGGAAATTTTTCTTTGGAAATTTCTTCTCCCGGTGTAGAAGAGCCACTTAAGCTTCACAGACAATATGTAAAAAATATTGGACGGCATTTGCTCGTTACGTTTCAGGACGATTCAGAAAAGGAAGGAAAGCTGTTGGAAGTTACACCAACAGACATAATTATAGAAACAACAACAGGAAAAGGGAAAAAAGCAGAAACACATCAGCATATTATACCTTTTGAAAATATAAAAACAGCAACAGTTCAAATCCAGTTCTAATAAAACCTTGAACCGTTTAAAAAATTGAACCTTTTGAACCTCATAAACATCACAATAAAATAAACTCAAAATATGGCAAGTATCAACCTCATCGAAGCATTTCAGGAGTTTAAGGATGCCGAAAACATTGACCGCCCTACGCTTATGAAAGTGGTAGAAGATGTGTTTAAAACCCTGCTCCGCAAAAAATATTCAAGCGACGACAATTTTGACGTTATCGTAAACGCAGAAAAAGGTGACCTTGAAATCATACGTCGCCGAATGATTGTAGATGACGGTGAGGTAATAGACCCCTTGGCCGAAATAGCGTATAGCGATGCCACCAAAATAGAACCCGACTTTGAAGTTGGGGAGGAACTTTACCAGGAAGTGAATATTTATGACTTTGGTCGCCGTGCTATTCTTGCAGCCAAACAAACACTTGCCAGCCGCATCAGTGATCTTAAGAAAAATGTATTAGTTAAAAAATATGGCGAACGCATTGGCGAAATAGTAAGTGCAGAGGTTTACCAGGTTTGGAAAAAAGAGGTTTTGTTGCTTGATGAAGATGGCAGCGAACTGATTTTGCCAAAATCAGAACAAATACCAAGCGATTTCTTCAAAAAAGGAGAATCCATACGTGCAGTTGTAGAACGGGTAGATTTAAAAAATAACACACCGGTAATCATTCTAAGCCGTACAAGTACCAAATTCCTTTCTAAATTGCTGGAAATTGAGGTACCCGAAATATTCGATGGTCTTATTGTTGTAAGAAAAATAGTAAGAGACCCGGGAGAAAGAGCAAAAGTAGCCGTAGAAAGTTTCGACGACCGTATAGATCCGGTTGGGGCTTGTGTAGGTATGAAGGGAAGCCGCATACACGGTATAGTTCGCGAATTGAAAAATGAGAATATAGACGTAATCAACTGGACAAATAACATTAATCTGTTGCTTCAAAGGTCATTGACACCTGCAAAAATTACAAGCATGGATCTTGATCATGAAACAAAACATGCAAGTGTTTATTTAAAACCCGATCAGGTTTCTTTGGCCATAGGCCGTCGTGGTGTCAACATTAAACTGGCTTGCGAGTTAACGGGTTACGAGATTGATGTTTATCGTGATAATGAAGGTGAAGTAGAAGAATTTGATATTGATCTGGAAGAATTTAGCGACGAGATTGAACCATGGATAATAGATGAATTAAAGCGAATAGGTTGCGATACAGCACGAAGTGTACTAGACCTTACAGCAGAAGAATTAGAGCGCCGTACCGATCTGGAAAAAGAAACAATCAACGACTTGCGCAGTATTCTGCAAAATGAGTTTGAAAAAGAATAAGAATAAAAGTGAATTATCAGGTGCCTTAAAACACCTGATAATTTTTTGGATACAGGCATTTGTTCCCTGATAAAATCATCGTTGCAGCTTGCCCCGCAAAGGCGGGGACGCATTCCGTTCAAAGTTTGATTTTTCAATTTTGCTTTTTTGCCATTTGTTGGTGTGTTTATTTATATTATCACCATGGCAAATAAACAGGGTTACATTTCTCTTGTATTTGCATTAAAGAATAACATAAATAAACATAATTGCCGCCACGGCGGTGCATAGCTGAAATAACAAGATTTAACCCTAAAAAGAAAAAGTATGTAACATAAACACTTTCAGCACCAAAGTTGGGTTACTTTTGGAGCCACTTGCTTAGGCAACGGGATCCTTTGGATCAAATAAAAACATTGAATGACAGAAATTAAATTACCGAGATTATTAGCTGCTGCCAAAGAGTTCAACATTGGACAGGATACTCTTATTGACTTTTTGGTAGGAAAAGGATTTTCTAAAGACGGTCTTACACCTACATCCAAGCTGAACGAAGATCAGTATCGTGCACTGCAGACACAGTTTCAGGGCGATAAAGTTGCAAAAAATAAAGCCGATCAGGTAGAAATACCCAAAGGCGTGCAACCGGAATCTCGTAAAAAACGTGACGAAGAGGACTTATCTTTTGTAAAGAAAGAAGCTGCCAAACCTGCACCTGTTGTAGAACCCGTAGTGGAAGCGCCTCCTGTAGTGGTAGAAGCCAAGCCAGAAGTCGTAGTGGTTCCAGTGCCCGAAAAGCCAGCTCCGCTTCCTGTGGAGGAGCCTGTAATAGAAGTAGCTGCACCGGTTGTAGAAACCGTACCGGTTCCTGAAGTAGTTGCTCAAATACCTACAGACAAAACAGAAGAGCCAATCAACTCTTTAAAAATAGAATCTCCGGAGTTAGAAGGACCTAAAATTTTAGGGAAAGTGGATTTATCTGCAATAGATTCTTCTACTCGTCCTAAAAAGGGTGCTAAAAAACCTGCAGCTGCTGCTAAAGCCCCTGCAAAAGAAACTAAAAAAGAAACAGCCAAAGCACCTGCAACCACAAAGCCAGCTCCGGCATCAAAGCCTTTGGCACCCATAGAGCAAACCCCGCCGCCAGTTGTTGTTGTAGAAGCACCTGTTATATCAAATATTAAGGCTGACAAACTTGAAGGTCCTAAAATTTTAGGTAAAATTGTTCTTCCTGTAGAAAGTGACACCAGACCAAAACCACTTAGTCAGCAGGAAAAACGCAAGAGAAAACGTATACCGGTAAAGGGTGAACAAGCTCAAAAAGATCCACAGGCCAGAGCAGGGCAGGTTGGTACACCGGGCACTCCAAGTCAGTCTACAGGCCCCAACAACCGTTTTGGACCACGTTCATCAGAATTGCCGGGTGCACAAAACCGTGCAGCAACAGGCGGTGGACAAGGTGGTGGCAACCGAAGTGGCAGCGGTGGACAAGGTGCCGCAAACCGTTTTGGTCCCCGTAGTACAGAAAAACGGAGAGACGATAAAGAAATAGATCAAAAAGAAATTCAGGATAAAATACGGGAAACACAGGCAAAACTTTCAGGCGGTTCAGGTCGTGGAAAGAGCATGAAAGCCAAGCACCGTAAGGCAAGAAGAGATGAAATGGCCGACCAGATGGAAGGCCCGGATGATAATAAACTACAGGTTACTGAATTCATCAGCGTTAGCGAATTGGCCAACATGATGGATGTAAGTTTTGCCGAAGTTATTGGTAAGTGTATGGGATTGGGTATCATGGTATCCATTAACCAACGCTTAGATGCCGAAGTTATAGAATTGGTAGCCGGCGAGTTTGGATATGATGTTGAATTCATAGACATGGAGGCACAAGCCGAAATGGAAGATGAAGATGATGTGGATGATTCAGACAACCTGCAACCCCGTGCACCAATTGTTACTATCATGGGTCACGTTGACCATGGTAAAACATCCTTACTCGATTATATCAGAAATGCAAACGTTGTAGCCGGCGAGGCGGGGGGTATTACCCAACACATTGGTGCCTATGAGGTAAGCACAACATCAGGCAAAAAAATAACTTTCCTGGATACACCGGGTCACGAAGCGTTTACGGCTATGAGGGCAAGGGGTGCTAAAGTAACTGATATCTCTGTTATTGTAGTTGCTGCAGATGATGCTGTTATGCCACAAACCAAGGAAGCAATCAGTCACTCACAGGCTGCAAGTGTTCCAATGATTTTTGCAATCAATAAAATAGATAAAGACGGAGCAAATCCCCAAAAAATATACGAACAACTCTCCGGTATGAATATATTGGTAGAGGAGTGGGGTGGTAAATTTCAAAGCCAGGAATTAAGTGCCAAGAAAGGGATGAATGTTGATCTTTTGCTGGAAAAAATTGGTTTGGAAGCAGAATTGCTTGACTTAAAAGCCAACCCGGACCGCGAAGCATCTGGAACTATTATAGAAGCAACACTGGATAAAGGTCGTGGTTATACAACCACCATCCTTGTGCAGGCAGGAACTTTAAAGATGAGTGATATTATTGTTGCGGGTCCTTATTATGGAAGAGTAAAAGCCATGTTTGATCATACCGGCACAAAAATGAAGGATGCCGGACCTTCGGTTCCCGTACAAATACTTGGCTTGAATGGCGCGCCTCAAGCAGGAGAAAAATTTAAAGTATTCGACAACGAAGCCGATGCAAAAGAGTTAGCAACTAAGCGTGCTCAGATTGAGCGCGAAACAGGAATCAGAACCAAGAAGCATATTACGTTGGATGAAATTGGA
>JANMMU010000102.1:0-17199 GCA_031373555.1 Segetibacter sp.
AAAAAGGGTCGTCAGAAGGCTCGCATCCATAACAGAACCCATCAGACCCGGAAGAAAATTTAAACGAAACCATCAGAAAAAAAGGAAATATTATATGTGCTATAAGCCGATTTGAGCCTTAAGTTAATGACATTGGGTAAATATTATAAATTTACCAGTACTACTGCAGACTATATAGAAGCTGATAAACCTATAATGGTAGCTCAGTTTATAGGTGGTGGATGTGTCGCACAGGATGGCGATCCTGAAATGGTTTATCCAAGTCCTTTTGAACAAAAAATAAAAAAGACGAGGTTTTATAGAAATACTAAAGAAAATATCTTTAGCCAATACGTTACAATTGTTATTCCTACCAATGGTTTAAATTCCTTGAGAATTGATGGCGATTTGTTTTCAGTTATACCTACCTCACTAAAGTATAGTTACCCGCATCCAAACCTATCTGGTTATTCAGTTGCAGTAAGAAAGTGGACAGCAGAAAAAGCACAATGCATAATACAGAGCGATTCTGCTTTTACCGGTATAACTTATGGCTTAGGGGGCGCTGAAAGCTATGGTTATAATATCGGAGCCGGTATAGATTCAATAGGTCCGGATGGAAGTGTACTGCCGGTTGCTTTGGTCAGTATATCTGCAATGAAGGCCAAAGAAAATGTGGTCATTAACTGGAAAACCGTGAATGAAATAAACACAGACCATTATGAGATAGAAAGATCTATTGATGGAATTGATTTTGCCCGTGCAGGAACAATTTTATCTAAAGGAAATAGCATGAATGGCTATTCGTATGTTTTTACTGATAAGGATGTTGCAAAGACCTATAGGTATAAAAAAGCATTGTATTACAGGCTACGCATGGTTGACAAAGATGGTTCAAAGAAATATTCAACTATTAAGAAAGTATCGCTGGAAAAAAATGAATCATTTTCTGTTTCAGTATCGCCGGTACCTTTTAAGGATATGGTAAATGTGATTGTAAATACAGTGGGAGAAAGCACTGCATTGATAGCAGTAAATGACCTTACAGGAAGGACAATACTAACTCAAAATGCATTAATTGTTGCGGGAAATAATACTATTACTATCAATGAACTGGATAAATTGAGCAAAGGGATTTATGTATTATCAGTAACTACAAATGGAGAAACAATACGTTTGAAAATTGTAAAATAACGTGAGTTCGTTATGAAAATCCGGTGTTGTTCATTCTTTTGAAATTACCTTATTACTTTAGCAGCAACACTAATACCAAGTGATATTCCAACCTTATTACCTTATCAGAATATTAAGAAGGTAATAAGGTAATAAGGTTGGTTAAACAGGCACAAAAAAATGCTACTAAGGTAATCGGGTTGCCTACGATATATTCAAGTTGCCTATCTTGAGCTCTTATAAAAAAAGGTGTTTGCAGCTATTGTTGTTTAACTAATCACCATACCATTTGACCATAACAGAAATCCAATCAGTATATCTTAATGAAGTATTGAAGTAGTACAATGATTTTTCAAAAAAGGACAAAAAAAAAGCTTTTCATTTTATTTTCATTTTTTGCTGGTTTGGCAGCACTCTATCATTTTGTTGGTATTTTTTATCAGTTCGATAAGTCACCACCATGGCGCCATGGAATATTTGTTTCTATCAACCTTATTTGTATTTATGGCTTTATAAAAAGGCCGAAATACTTTTTCTATTTTTTATTTGCGTTATTAATTCAACAATGCTATAGTCATGGCACATATTCGTGGAATATGTGGATGGAACAAAAGAAAATTCATTGGATAAGTGTTATAGATATTCTTGTGTTAACTGGAGGAGTAATTTGTCTGTATGAAGACAAAAGGGAGCAGGTTGTTTAAATGTTTAATGGAAAAATAAGTGTAACCTTTTAAGGAAAGGAAAACTTACACAGGTTTTTTTCTAGAAAAATACAAGTGTAAGTTTTCCATTTAATCCAGCACTTCATAAATGTTAACAGGGTTGGCTTTGTTTTTCAAATTTACTTCGCCTACTTTATTGCAGTTAAAAGAGTCTTTTACCTTTTCATAGGCAGCATCTGTAATAATAATCTGATTTTCTTTGGCTACCGCCTGCAGGCGTTGTGCAGTGTTTACAGTATCGCCAATAACAGTATAGTCAAGTCTTTTTAAACTGGCTGAACCTATATTGCCTGATATCATTTCACCACTGTTGATACCTATGGATACTTTAGGGGTAAAACGCATAATGGATCCCGAAACGGGCAACTTCTCCACCTGATTTCTTACAGCAATACTTGAATCTATAGCTCTGTCAAGATGATAGTCGCCTTTAAAAATGGCCATTACAGCATCGCCAATAAACTTATCTATATAACCACCTTGTGCAATTATTTCCTTTACCATTACATCAAAATAGTTGTTCAAAAGTTTTACTACGGTATCAGGTGTTTCGTTTTCGCTAATGGAAGTAAAGCTGCAGATGTCCATAAAAACTACTGTAGCATCAACCGTTTCGTTTGCCATTAAAGAGGATTCAAATTCCCGGCTGCCCATAAAGTTCAACACGGTTTCATCTACATACATCCTTAAAATGTTGTTTTCCTTTATGGCTTTTAGTGTTTCTTTTATTTGCAAAACATGGTGAATCGTTTTCTCCATGGTTAGGGACAAATCAGCAAAATTTACAGGCTTTGTTATAAAATCAAACGCACCGCGGTTCATAGCTGTACGAATGTTCTCCATATCCCCATAGGCAGAAATGATAACGGACTTTATCAAAGGGCTTGATTCTCCTAATTTGCTAAGCAAGGTAAGCCCATCCATTTCCGGCATGTTGATATCGCTAAGTACAATATCTATATCAGGTTGTTCCTGTATTTTAAGCAGTGCCTCTTTACCATTTATTGCAAATACAAACTCATATTGCTGCTCTCTTATCTTTTGACGAAACTTTTGCCTGATAAGGGTTTCAAGATCCGCCTCATCATCGGCTACCAAAATTTTGGTCATGACAGATTGTTTTTTAATTTTTCTTTTAAAACATTAAAGTCAACAGGCTTGGTTAAAAAATCGTTTGCTCCAAGTTCCATTGCCTGTTTGTAATTTTGATCATCTCCATATGCGGTTATCATCATGACTATAGGAGGTGGCTTCTCATACTTTTGTTTTATGTGCCGCAACAGTTCCAATCCGCTCATACCCGGCATGTTTATGTCTGATAAAATAAGTACAGCTTCATGTTCATGTTTTTGCATAAACAAAAGTGCATCCTCACCAGAAAAAGCAAACATCAGTTCTACTTCGCCATTTTTTATTTCTTTTCTAAATCGTTGTTCAAAGAGTACCTGAACATCTTTTTCATCATCTACAACTAAAATTTTCATAAGCTGTTTATATTGGTAATGTTATAATAAACTCTGCGCCTTTGCCTGCGCCATTTTCTTGTATGTTGTTAACGGTTAGTTCTCCGCCATGCGCTTTTATAATATCATAGCTAAGCGATAAGCCCAACCCGGTACCTTCGCCTGATGGTTTAGTAGTGAAGAAGGGTTGAAATATTTTGTCCAATATTTTATCGGGGATACCCGGACCATTATCCCGGACTGAAATAAGGACTTTATCATTTATTTTTTTTGTACTTACCCAAACAGTAGGGCTATGGATGTAATTTGGGTCAGAGAACCCCCCTTCGGGGGGCAGGGGGGCTGCATAAAATGCGTTGGTGATTAAATTTAAAATTACTCTACCAATATCCTGGGATATTACATTTATATTTCCAAGCGATTCATCAAAATCTGTTTTCATAGATGCGTTAAATGACTTGTCTTTGGCACGAAGACCATGGTATGCCAAACGAAGATATTCATCTGCCAGTTTGTTTATGTCTGTTGGTTCTTTTTGTCTATTGCCTGTACGGCTGTGTAGTAGCATGCCTTTTACAATACCATCTGCACGTTTACCATGATGATTTATCTTTTGTTCATTAGATGCAATATCATTGGCCAATAATTTTACTTCTTCCATATTTCCTTTTGCAATCTCCTCCTGCATTTCTTCAATCAATTCAGTATTTACCTCCGAAAAGTTATTGATAAAGTTCAACGGGTTCTGTATTTCGTGTGCAATACCTGCGGTAAGCTCACCAAGGCTAGCCATCTTTTCAGATTGTATAAGTTGAGATTGAGTAGCTTTCAAATCTTCCAGTGATTTTTGCAATTGACTTGTTCTTAGTTCCACTTTTTCTTCCAGTATTTTATTTTCTTTTTTAAGTTGTCCGGATCTATAAACAATATAAGCCCTAACAATACCAATGAACAATAAGGCAAACAATAAATAGGCCCACCAGGTTTTATACCATGGTGGAGAAATTGTAAAAGTAAAAATGGCGGGTTTGCTCCAATTACTATTAATGGTTTTGCTGCAAACCTTAAATGTATATTCCCCCGGAGGAAGGTTTAGATAATTTTCAGAAACAGTAGCATGAGTAGGTGGGCTCCAGTTTTTGTCAATTCCTTCAAGTATATATCTATACTTTGTGGTATCTTTTTTATTTAAGTTTAACTGCGAAAAACGAAACTGTAAATAATTATTATTGTATGGTATTGAAAGATTGACAGGGGTATTATACGGCCCAATAACACTATCCCAACTGAAACCTTTTTGAAAATTATAACCAGCAAATGTTGGCTTATTTTCGTTAGTAATAAATGAGTCGCTTGTCCATATTGTATCATTAATTTGTAAGTCCACTTTATTTGAAAAATTCTGCTGTTGTGTCATTATATTGATACCTGTAAAGAAAGTAACTA
The DNA here is from genome assembly GCA_031373555.1 of Segetibacter sp. Classification (GTDB taxonomy): domain Bacteria; phylum Bacteroidota; class Bacteroidia; order Chitinophagales; family Chitinophagaceae; genus Segetibacter. Next base: position 4,787 of record JANMMU010000102.1, read on the forward strand.
CAGAATCATAAGTTGGTTTTATGTCATTAATAAATCTTATACCATTGTCTCCCCACAAAAATTGTCCCTTTTGTGTTATGAAATCAACGTTCCATGAATTTGTTTCTTTTATAAAAGATTCTGATTTGTCAAGCCTGCCAATTTTCCATTCTTGTAATGAATCGTTGGGTGGTGGTGATATAACTGAAACCCCTTTAAATGCACCGGCATAAATACTCCCGTTATATTCGAGTAAAGACAAAATTAAATTATCTGATAAACCTTCGGTTTTAGTAATAGTTGAAATTGTTCCTGCATTCTTATCTATCATATAAACCCCCTTATCTGTGCCTACCCAAATTCTTCCTGGTTTGTCAATCAGTAATGTTTTATTACATGTGTCCTTTAAACCCGGTTCGTTTTTTATTATTTTTATAGTCCCCAACTTAGTATCTAAAACATTAACTCCTCCCAGGGCTGTTGCCACCCAAAACAGCCCATCTTTATCTTGCTTTATATCAGATACATTGTTATCACTTAAACCATGCGCTTTGTCCAAATAACTTGCCTTTTTTGTTTTTGCATCAATAAGAGTTACGCCATTGTTTGGGCCGGTAAGCCATGTATTGCCCGACTGATCTATTGTTAAGCTATAAATTGTGTCTTTAACAAGTCCTTCCATTTTCCCTACTTTTTCAATAGTATTATGTGTTGGGTCTATAATATTATATCCACCATTTGTTGTAATGAAAATTTTGTTATTGTATTTTGAAATTGATTGCACAAACTCATTACTAAGTCCGTTAGATGTATTCAACAACCTCATTTCATTTTTTGCCGGGTTTATTATTTGTATACCATTGCGTGTAGCAGCCCATAAATTACCAACATAATCCTCCATTAAGCTTATGATTGGTGTATTGGGTAATGAATGAACTGTTGCAGCATTTTGGTCAATAATATTTATACCCTGATTTGTAGCAACCCACATTCGGTTTTTATTGTCCGGTATATTATAAATGGCTACAAATCCGGCTAAACCATTGTTTTTGGTTATTAATTTTATTAAGTTTTTTTCAGTATCTATTACTTGAATACCTCCGGTTCCGTCTGTCCAGATTAAACCTTTGTTATCCTCCGAGATGCAAAAGGTATATCGGGTTTTGCCTTCTTTTATAGGAAAGTAGTGTTTGATTGTACCGGTTTTTGTATCAATAGAATTAAGTACTCCGTTTGTAGCCGAAGCCCATATTTTGCCCGATTTGTCCTGATAGAGGGCTGTAACTGAATCGCTGCTTAAACCATTGGATTGGTTTAAATATTTTATTTTTCCCGTAGAAGAGTTTATAATATTAATGCCACGGGTATAGGTTGTAATCCAATGATTATTCTCTCTGTCATGTAGAATCTCAAATACAAGAGAGTCAGAAAGCCCTTCTTTTAAGGTAATGTTTTTAAAAGTATTTTTTATTGGATCAATGATGCTGACTGCTCTGTTTATTTCATTATAAACCCAAAGATTTCCATAATTATCTTTTGAGATCTTATTTAGATTATTAAAAACAGCCGTTATTTTATTAGAAAAACTGATCGTTCCCATATGCATATCAATTTTAGAAATGCCGTTATTATGATTGAACCAAATATTGCCATTACTATCTTCTGCAATTCCGTTTATGGCATTTCCTTTTAAGTCCGGAAATATATTTTGAATTTGTTCGCCATCGTATCTGTAAAGCCCATCATCTCCTGCTATCCAAAGAAACCCTGCTTTGTCTTTAAATAATATGCTGGTAAACTTAGCAGATAAGCCATGAATAGAACCAAAATCAAGAATAGAAATGGGCTTGCCTTTTTGTGGTGTTGGAGCCAACGCTTTTACCGTTATTGGAGGGGGCAGTACACTGGTTTTAAATAGCAAGGGTTTAGACGAAAGTTTTTCAAGGTTTAAATCCGCTTCTGAAAGTTTATTAAAATCAAATTGAACCTCTTGAGTGGGTTTGTAAAATGGAATGAAATTATTGGTATCATATTTTGTAACGGGTAATGCATTTAGGTTTAATGATTTTACAGTGGGCTTTATTATTGTTGAAATGGATGTATCCCATGTAAGATTTACAGTGTCATTAAAAACAAGAGGCGCAGTTACCGGTTGTATATTTGTAAATTCTTTTGCAGGAAATGGAATTTCTGTATTATTGGTGCAAGCAATATAAATGCTTATAATTAAAATTGTAAACGAAAATGATTTTAATAAATGCAGTATTTTGGTCATTTGGTATTCTATTGAAATGAATGCATTAAAGGTAATGAAATAACAAATTCACTTCCCTCACCTTCCTTCGTTTCTACCTTCAATTCGCCACCATGTGCTTTTATAATATCATAACTCAAACTCAAACCTAAGCCTGTTCCCTCACCTGTGGGTTTGGTGGTAAAGAAAGGCTGAAAGATTTTGTCTAACACTTTTTGCGGAATACCGTTGCCGTTGTCGGTCACTTTTATTTCTACATGATCACCCAGCTTTTTTGTACTTAAAGAAACGGTAGGTTCATAACCGGAGATGTTCATTTTCTTTTTTTCATTGACAACATAAAATGCGTTCGTTAATAGATTTAAAACTACCCGGCCCATGTCTTGCGACACAATGTTCAATTTTGGGATTGAAGAATCGAAATCAGTTTTCATAATTGCATTAAAAGATTTGTCTTTTGCCCGCAGGCCATGATAACTAAGCCGCAAATATTCATCTGCCAATGCATTGATATTGGTTGGTTCTTTTGTAGCATTTTTTGTACTTCTACTGTGTTGCAACATCCCCTTTACAATGGCATCAGCTCTTTTACCGTGATGATTTATTTTTTGTTCATTATCTCTTATATCCTTTGCAATGGCCTTTACTTCGTCTGTATTTCCTTTTTCAACCTCTACAACCATTTCATCAATTAACTCAATATTTACTTCTGAAAAATTATTTACGAAGTTTAACGGGTTCTGAATTTCATGTGCAATACCTGCGGTAAGTTCACCAAGGCTTGCCATTTTTTCTGATTGAATAAGTTGGGATTGGGTGGATTTTAATTCTTCGATAGATTTTTTTAGCTCTGCTGTTCTTTCTGCCACCTGTATTTCCAGTTCATATTTTTGTTTTTCAATTAGTTCAGCTTTTTCAGCTTCCTTTTCTCTTTTCAGCTTTTCTTTGTCCAATGCCTGTTGGGCATTTTCCTTTCGAAGCAAGTCAAACCGCATCATTAAAATCAATGTAAATGAGATTACAAGCCAGCTTATACATACTACTTCAATCAGCCTGAAATCAGCAATTAATTGATAGCCCAAAAAAGTTTGTATTTGTGTAACAATATAGAGTATTAGAAAGGGTGATGCCCCCAAAATTATATACGTGACCGGCTTCTCTTTTTTCCTGGCAAAGAGGACAAGCGTTATTAAAAGGGATAAAGGAATCAGGAAGAATGCGAAAGGAACAGCATACATTTTTTTTATAAATGCATGCAGCGGCTGAACATAGGTTTTTGTAGCCGGAAGAGTTAAAGCCAATAAAAGCACATTCGGCAGAATATTCAAAACACCCAAACCAATGAGTACTTTATCCCATCTGGGATAAAACTTTTTTGTTTTTAAAAACTGCCTGAAAAACTGGATTAAAAAAAACGGAATAAGGGCCCAGGCGAATCCCAAATAAGGCACAAATTCTATCCAGGCAGGATGTTCCCAGACGAAATAAGCATAGGAAATATTCCATAGCCGGTTAACAGCAAGAAAGAATGCAAACAGTGAAAAATACAGGTAAACTTTTTCACCGACTATTCTGTAAAAAAATACGTTCAGGAAAATTGCAAGCAGCAATAAGCCTAAAACAAAAGCTTCCTGCAGTTCTCTCTTGCCAAAATAATTTGTTCTGCTGTCAACATAACCTGTATAGTAGGTTTTAATGAAACTATCAGTGCCGATAATCATTACCCCAAAATCTGGGCCTAGTCCGGCTTTCTCTTTATGGATGCGCTGGTAAATTGTCATTTCCTCTTCCGGCTCCAGTATTTGCGGCATTGCATCCGCCCTTTTTAGTCCATCTTTCTTATCCCAATCCTGGAGAAACCCGCCCAAAAAATGTTTCCAGCTTCCATTTGGCTGCAATACATATGAGTCCATAAATTCCCAGTAGCAATTGAGGGAAATACGGGCTTCCCTTTTCATTGCATTTCTAATACGGTAACGTAACCAGTAAGTATTTACCGTGCTGTCAATTGCAGAAGTGCTGTCGTGAAATTGATTTTGAACTGGCAGGCTTGATACTTGCTCAATGGTTAATTTACCTGATTTGTCTTCGAGTATTTGCCAGTAGTCATGATATAACTGTTGAGATTCAGCAGAGTCATTTTTTACTTCATACACAGGCGGCAGCGGTGTTTGCGCCAAAGAATGGACAGAAAGAAAAAGACAAACCAGCCAAAACAACACCTTCTTTTTCATGCTAATGATTTAGGATTTGTTATTTAAAGGTAGCTCAATAACAAACTCACTTCCCTCACCTTCTTTCGTCTCCACCTTCAACTCACCGCCATGGGCCTTTACAATATCATAACTCAAACTCAATCCCAATCCTGTTCCCTGTCCGGTTGGTTTGGTGGTAAAGAAGGGTTGAAATATTTTGTCAATTATGTTTTTGGGTATGCCTGGTCCGTTGTCACGAACTGAAATGAGAACCTCTGCCCCCCTGCCCCCCAAAGGGGGGCTCTTGCAAGTCTTTACCCAAACAGTAGGTTCATGTTTATATTCAGGGTCTGCGAACCCCTCGGAGCCTGTCCCGATTTTTTCGGGAGAGGGCAGGGAGGCTGCATAAAACGCATTCGTAATTAAATTTAAAATCACTCTTCCAATATCCTGCGGAATGATGTTGATGTTCCCAATCGTTTCATCAAAATCTGTTTTCATTGTAGCATTGAACGATTTGTCCTTTGCTCTTAAACCATGATAGGCTAATCTTAAATATTCATCTGCCAATGCATTGATGTCAGTTGGTTCTTTTGAAACATCGCTTGTACTTCTACTGTGTTGCAACATACCTTTTACAATAGCATCTGCACGTTTGCCATGATGGTTTATTTTTTCTAAGTTTTGTTTTATATCAGCTGCTATGGCTTTTGCTTCATTCATATCTCCTTTCTTTAATTCCACATCCATTTCATCAATCAACTCTATATTCACTTCTGCAAAGTTGTTGACAAAGTTTAACGGGTTCTGAATCTCATGGGCAATTCCAGCAGTGAGTTCTCCGAGGCTTGCCATTTTTTCTGATTGAATGAGCAAAGCCTGCGTTGACTTTAATTCCGAAAGTGTATGCTCAAGTTCTTCTTTTTGCAAAATAAGTGCAGCTGTTCGGTCGGCAACTTCTATTTCAAGCTGGGCTCTTATTTTTTCTGTTATTTTATTTTCCCTTTCTATCTCCTCCAATTTCAACCGCTCTTTTTCAAGTGCTTTCATTTGCTTCCTGGTTATAAGCCACATTATGAACCCCAATAGCTGTGAAAATAAAAGTGCTATGTCAAAGTAGTCTTCCCATTCGTTATAAAATTTTCTATTTACTAATTCCACAACACTCCCTGCAAATGAAGCAATAATCATTGGCAGAAAAGAGTAAATAAATGGTTTTGTAAAATGAAATTCTTTTTTACTAAATACTAAATAGAGGATAGCAAAAATGAGGATATGCCCCAACCACATTATGAGTTGGCTGTAGCTTTTAAAAAAAATGTTGAGCACCATGAGAGAAATTGCAGAGGCAATTCCAAGAATAAGCAACCTGTCCCATTTAGGCCACTGCGTTCTGGTTTGCATTTTTTTTCTTAATACGCTGCAAATAATTATTGCCAGAATACTTTCTAAAGACATATGACTAGTTAAGAATTGATGAAAATAAAAATGTCCATTATTTAAAAAGGGGTAATTACTTAGAAACTATAGTTTTAAATTAATCAGCAATAGTTCTGGTTATATTTCACCGGTCATTTTGCTTTCTTCAATTAGTTTATGTAAGTAAACTTGTTTTACTGGTTCGGCTGTAGCTTTGCAGTAGTTTGTAAAATACTGGTGATTTTTCAGGAAAGTGATTTGGGTCTTGTTCCATTGCTGTTCTGTAAGCAACGGATTTAAATGCTTGAGTTCTTTATATAAAAGCATTGCAGTATTTTCGGAAGCAGACGTGCCCAAATATTCAAGGTCTGCATCGGCTAATATTTCTTCCAATAAGTTTTGGGGTGATTGTGGAGTTTTTGTGGCCATAATCATTCCACATACTACATCTATTTCCGTTTTGTTGAATCCAAAATCTGGCAGATATATTTTTGCTAATTCACAACTTTCCTCTTCGTGGCCATAATAGATATTTATATAACCTGCATCATGCCATAAAGCTGCAACTCTAATCAATTCAATTTCTGTTGCCGTACATTTTTCATTTAGAGCAATTTCCGTAGCCTTATCTAATACATAGAGCGTATGACGGGCATTATGAAAGTAATAATCCTTGTTAAGCTGCTCTTTAAATAAGCCTAACACAAAATTTTGCATTTCCTCTTTATTTTGCATGTGCCTTTGCTTTTAATATGCCACCACTGGCTTCTTTAATACTATGAACATACACAAATGCTTTGGGGTCTATTTCTGTAACAGCTTCCTGTATTTGCTTAATTTCTAAACGTGTTATGATGGTTACAATAATATCGCTTGCTGTCTTTACATCAAAACTGCCCGGTAAGTATCCCCGTTCGCCTTTATAGACCGTAATACCTTTGCCTAATTCATTTACGAGGTAACTTTTTACTTCATCATGTTTTGATGAAATGATATTCATAGCTGTAAACTCTTCTATACCATCTACTACATAGTTGGTAGCACGGGTGGCCGTAAAATAGGTAATAATAGAATACATGGCGGTTTCAATTCCAAATTGAAAAGCTGCAACAGCAAAAATAATTGTATTGATAAGCATGATGATTTCACTGTTAGAAAAACCCGTTTTTCTTCCTGTAAATACGGCAATTACTTCAGCACCATCAATTACACCTCCGCCCCTTATAACCAATCCAACACCTGTACCTATTAGTATACCACCAAATGCAGCTATCAATAATTTGTCATTGGTTATAGGATTAATATCTATGAACAATAAACCAATAGAAAGAAGAATAACTGCAATAGTAGTTTGTACGGCGAATGTTTTTCCAATACGTTTATAACCCAAATAAATGAATAATGCATTTAAAGCGATAACTAAAAAGCTGATGTTAATATGAAAAATTTCGTGAAGCAAAATGGAGATACCGGTTATGCCACCATCCATAAATTTATTGGGTATCATGAAACCCTTCATGGCCAAAACGGCTAGGCTACTTCCTAAAAAAATAAGAATCAGATTTTTGGGTTCAAGTACTATTTTCCAGTCAACAGTATCGTTTTTTAAAGTTCGTTTCATTTTTAATAAGCAAATTAGAAATACTAAACTAAGATTCTATTTTTAATCTGACCAAGTTTAATTTTTCAACAACTGTTTATTTCAATAATAATCTAATTTGATCCGTTTATACATTTTTCAAATGCTTTCGTGTATTTTTTATTTCCTGATGCAAATGATTTTGTGTAATTTGTATCACCAAATCAAATAACTGTTCCGTATGAGTACCCATGAGTTCATACAAGGAAGTAAAAATTACGGTCAGGCTTTAGTTGACCTCTTTTCTGAAGGCAGAGAAGTAATAGTAATTAGTGACCTGCATTTATCTGCAGGTTTGCAGGAGGATAATAACTATGATGGCACAGAAAACTTCTATGCAGATGATTCCTGTGCTAGATTTATTCAGCATTTAGTAGATAGGCAAAAAGATAAGAAATCTATTCTTATCATAAATGGTGATTTTATAGATTTTCTTCGTATCAGAAACTATCCAAACGCCCCATCAGAATTTACTGCCTGGAAAAATATTCTTCAAAATATTGGTATTCATAAAACAGAAGAAGAATTAAAAAATTGCATTACTAAAAAGGAACGGGATTTTGGGCTTCGCACAGACGATTATAAGTCTGTATGGAAACTTCATAAATGTGTTTATGGACATAAAATACTATTTCAGCAATTGGCTTATTGGCTTAAAGAGGGTAACCAATTGTACATCTTAAAAGGCAATCATGATTTAGAGTGGTACTGGGCAGCGGTAAGAAATTATTTGCGTTACCTGCTTTCGGAATTTGCATCAGCAAACGGAGCTTTGAATAATTCAAATTTATTCATGCAAAACCTTTTATTCTTCGACGATTCTATTACGATAGATGGCAAAATATATATTACTCATGGTCACGTTTTTGAGAATATAACCGAAGTGAAGGGTTCGCCTGTTGTTGAGGATGGAAAGCAACTCAACCTGCCTTTTGGCTCTTTCCTAAACCGCTACCTTATCAATAGATTAGAACTAGCTTATCCATTTCTTGACAATGTAAGGCCTACTCAAAAAATTCTGCCTTTGCTTATCAGAGAAAGGTTTCCTTTAGCAATTAAATACCTCTTTTATTACATACCGTTTACCATTCTCATCATTCCTAAAAAAATGTACAAAGAGGTGTTTAGATATCTGTTTGATATTTTCATTATCATCATTTTACCTTTATTAATTGCGGGTTATGCCATTTATAAAAATGTTCATTTACCATCTTCAACAGATTCAACTTTTATTGGTACCCAATTAATAAACTTATTGAAGAATATGGCTCCGCTTGTGTTGTCCTATTTCTTTGCCAGGATACTTGCTATGGCAAGATTAAGTTCGCCACCAAGCTTTTTTCCTTTTGCTCAAAAAATTTACAAAGAGAACAGTGGTATACTGACGGTAGTTTTTGGACATACCCACAATCCTGAACAACATAAGGATGGTGATAAATGGTACTTTAACACAGGAACATGGATGCCCGTCTATGACTTGTCTATGGCGGATGTGCGGTTAGATAAAACGTATACTTACCTGCATATTAAAACCGGAACATCAAATGGGATAGAATCTCAATTGTTGTTGCGTTGGAATGACGATGCATTGCGGCCTGATCCAATGGTGTTGAGGGACTTAAGGTGAGTTTAGGGTTTAATGTTTAGGGTTTAATGTTTAGAGTTTAGAGTTTAGGGTTTAATGTTTAGGGTTTAGGGTTTAGGGTTTAATGTTTAGGGTTTAGGGTTTAATGTTTAGGGTTTAGGGTTTAATGTTTAATGTTTAATGTTCATACCTCATACCTCACACTTTACACTTTACACTTTATAGCTTATAGTTCATAGTTCATAGTTCATAGTTTCATAATTTAATACATTAGTCATGAAAACCAAAACAATTTTACTACACATAAGCTTGCTGCTGTTTATCTGCATGATATATAGTTGTTCCGGTTTTGAAAAGATAGGAAGCGACCTGGGTGCAGGCGTATCTACTAAAACAAAAGACATTGGCAACAACCTTGTTGATGGTGCCCTTACACGTTTAAATAATGGTCCGGAAAAGGAACAGCTAAAACACCTGCTGGATTCTATGATCAGCAATGCAGGATTAAGCGCCAATAAGCAAGTTGTTGCTCTTAGAGATAGTATAATCAATGACATAACTACTGCCAGATTAAATCGCTTAATTAGTCAGGCCATGCAAAGTGCAGTGGGGGATTCTACAAAAGCAAAGCTGGCAGCGCTAAGGGATGAATTACTGGGTGCTAAATTACGAATGCAGATTGCGGCACTTAGAAATGATCTGCTGGGTGATGAAACCAATCTAAGAATGCAAAGGATTTTGAAAGATGCGATGTCATCAGTTTTAAATGATTCGGTAAGTATAAAATTGGGAGTGCTAAGGGATACGTTGTTGGGCAGTAAAACCAATAATATGCTTAAAACTATTATAGATACTGCTATGCTTAGTATATCTCAACGTCTTAGAGACGATCTGAATCCGCAGCTAAAAGACAACCTGACATTTATTAAAAAATATGCAACACAAATTTTAATTACACTGGCATTATTAGCGGCAGGTATAATAACATTGGTTTGGCGCAACAGGCAGAAATATTTAAAAACAGTGGCACTACTGACTTCTCATATTCAAAGCATACCTGATCAACGTATATATGATGACCTGACAGCAAAAATAAAAAATGATGCAATAAAAGCGGGTGTAGAACCAACATTGCGAACTGTATTGAAAGATAACGGTTTGTTAGGAACAGAAAGCTGGAAAAAAGAACAGGGGAAAATGTGAACAATGAACAATGAATAGTGAACAGTGAACAGTGAACAATGAACAATGAATAGTGAACAGTGAACAGTGAACAATGAACAGTGAACAATGAATAATGAGCAGTGAATAATGAACAGTTTAATAAACCCTAAACTCTAAACTCTAAACTCATAAATCCTAACTCTAAACTCATAATTCATAACTCTAAACTCTAAACTCATAACTCACCACCATGTCAACAGATAAAACTCCACTCACCCATCAGGAGCTAAGGCTCAAAGGATTTTTGCGTATCTTATTTTTCATTTACCTGACAGGGTTATTTCTTTATTTATTACCGGGAATTATCGGGGTGCCTGATTTTCTTAAGCCTTATACCTTTATTGTTGACCCTGCCTTTATGAATAATTCTGTTATAAAAATGGGATTGTTTGCAGGGCTTTGTTTTATGGCAAAAGCAGATGTGAGACGGTTTCTGATTGTGGTTGAAACTATGATGGTGGTAATGGTAATAAGCGTAGGATTTGGGATGATGATTTACTTTTTTGCACAAAATAATTATGAAATTCAGATGGGTGAAAAGTCGACACCAGTAAGTACCTTGATACTTATGTCGGTAGTGCTTGATGCTGTCTTGAATGTAATATTGATTATTCTTTATCGCTCCGCACAAAAAGCAAGATATCAGTTGTCTTACTTTACACCTATGCAATTTAGAGCCTTGACTGCTTTGGCAGAGGTAGTAATACATGGAAAAAAGGAGTTGTTGAAACCTAAGGAAATAGCTTACAATGTTGATTATTATATGGCTTCTTTCAAGGCAAAAAGTAAATGGATTACCAAGCTTGCACTTACAGCAATTGAGCTATATCCCGTAGTATTTTTTAAGCCACCTTCCAGCTATATGCGGCCAGAAGATAGAAAGGATTTTCTGATGAGACATTTCTATCAGGATATAACCCTGCGACTTGCTCCTAAATTTATTCGGGACCTGGTACAGGGAATGATCAGATTGGGTAAGCAACTATGTTACATGGGTTATTACAACGATAAAAAAGTGCATCCTTCTATTGGATATATACCGTTTAGTGAGCGGCCAAATATGAAAGAGCGACTTGCAAAAGCCCCACCTATACCACGTAAGAAATTGCTGGTGCAAACTGAACATGATATAACAGGCGATACTATAACTGCAGATGTTGTTATTATAGGCAGCGGCCCCGGTGCTTCTGTACTTGCAAAGGGCCTGATAGAAGGAGGAAGAAGTGTGCTGATGATAGAACGGGGAGACTTTACTGATCCTTCAGAGTTTAATGAAGATGAAATAGATATGGTGTCAAAACTGTACGCTGATGGAGCTTTGCAACAAGCTATGGACTTTCAGTTTCAGGTAATACAAGGCAGTTGTGTGGGTGGTTCGAGTGTTGTGAACAATGCGGTATGCTTTGATACACCTGATCCCGTTTTAGACAGATGGAATGATAAAGAAGGACTGAATGCAGGATTGGATTTAGATCGCTATAAAAAAGCTAATGCAAACGTAAACAGGATAGTAGGAGTGAAGCGGGTACCGGAAATGTCATCAGAAGAAAACCTTAATCCATCAGGAAAGAAATTTCTGGAAGGAATTGAAAGAATGGGCTTGAATAAATATCCCAATGTTGCAAGTAGTGTAGCAGCTAATATTGAAGAATGTCTTGGTTGTGGCTATTGCAATATGGGTTGTAAATTTGGAAAGAAGCTTTCTATGTTAGATACTGTGTTGCCCGATATACAGGCAACACATGGTACTGATGCCTTGAAAATTATTGCAGGTTGTGAGGCATGGAAACTAAATAGTAAAGGAGGAAACATAACTTCTGTTATTGGTAAATTTAAAAATGGAAGAAAAGTAGAAATAAAGGGAAGCACATTTCTAGTTTCGGCAGGTGCTATTTCTTCAAGTATTCTATTATTAAGGTCGGGGATAGCTACGGGAAAAGCCGGTAAACATCTTGCATTCAATGTGGGCTCGCCTATACATGCTGTGTATCCTACACCCATAAACAGTTATGATGGTTTACAGATTTCTCATTACCTGCAATTTACCCCCAATAAGGGGTACATATTTGAAACATGGTTTAACCCGCCAATGTTTCAGAGTACCGTAATGCCCGGATG
>JANMMU010000028.1:0-58722 GCA_031373555.1 Segetibacter sp.
TTTTGTTATTAACCTTTACAATCTTAGAAAGAATATCAATGTGGATTTCATTGAAAGAAACAATATTGCTTCCTTTAAAGTTTTTCCTTCTTATCAATGCCTGAACCCTTACCAACAATTCAGATAAATGAAATGGCTTTGTGAGATAATCATCTGCACCAAGATTAAAACCTTCAATTCTTGTTTCCAATGTTTCTTTTGCTGAAATAATGATAATACCTTCTGCCTTGTTTTGGTCTTTTAATTCTTCTAAGATTTCAAAGCCATTACCGTCTGGTAACATGAGATCAAGCAAAATGCAGTCATAGTCGTAAATAGAAATTTTGTCTATTGCAGCCTTAGCATTGTCAACCCATTCGCAAACAAAGTCTTTGCCTGTCAAGTATTTTTGAATACTTAAGGCAAGTTCCTTTTCATCTTCTATGAGCAACAATTTCATGGGGCAAATTTACCGTGTCAATTTTGAAGAAAGTTTGAATTTGTAAAGTAAGCGATATCGGGGGCTTTCATAGTATGCTTAAAGTGTGAATCCATAAAAACAGAAAAGCCGCCTGACGGCGGATTCTCTGTTTTTGCCTTATTGTATTTTGTCTGCCTGAATTAAAAAACTGTTTGCCGTGTGTTGGCAATTGCAGCTCTTTTGCAAGGTTGGCTTATGTGCGGTGGGCTATTAGGGTTTTCGCCTTGAATGTGTTGTCGATTGTAGGGGAACGAAATTTTCAAATTGGGTGACGAACAACAGAAAGATTTTTGCAGGGTTTAACCTGCAATCAATTATTCAAATAACTTTGTAAACACTCCGCTAAGATTGCGTTTTTATTATTTGCAAATGCCATAATTTTTTCTTCAGGAAGTTTCAAATTATAAACTTTACCGGAAGCTACTATTTTATCAAAATCCGGATTTAATCTATTGAAATCATTGGGGGACATTCCGATATTCTTAGCAACAATAACCGATTTAAATTTTCCAGAGACTTCCATAGTCATATTCTTCACATCCGTAATTTTAGAATCAGATTGACTATCATCTTTTAATTCCAGTATTTCGGCGGCTGTCATTGTTGTTAATCCTCCATTTCCTTCAAAAATATAATGTGTAGCTATAAAACGTTTTACATGTGCACGGGTCTCTTTTGGAAGATAAGCCTGCAAATCCCAGAAGTTTTTGCTGCCGCTCTTTCTTATGGCCTGTCTCATACGGCCATCGCCACAGTTATAAGCTGCAATTACCAACAACCAATCATTAAACTGAGCATACAGGCCTTTTAATATTTTAGCCGCGCAATGAGTACTTTTTACAAAATTTTTCCTTTCATCTTTGCGACCATTAATTACCAATCCACGACAAGTAGCCTCAGGTGCCATAATCTGCCACGGACCCACTGCACCGGCTGGTGAGGTAATGTTACCTATCAATGCCGATTCTATTACCGAAAGATATTTTAGTTCTTTTGGTAATCCATATTGAGGCAAAATATTGTCATACAAATCAAAATAGGGTTTTCCCCATACTTTCATTTTTTCCAGGTCTTCGCCTTCCTGTTGAATATAGCGCTGTACAAAAGATACAGCTTTTGGGTTGAGCTTTGTTATAGCTGGCTTGGTCGGATCGAAATAGGTGTCAGAAAACAAGGATTTAAAACTACTTTTTTCTGAAGTAAGGCTATCTGTAGTTTTTGATTTTTTAATTTCCCCTTCGTTGAAAGAAGTAAAGGCACTACCGGCCAAAAAGAAAAACAACATACATAAACCAACCGTCAATGATTTTGAATACCGACGCAGATTAACTACAAATCGCACATTTTTCATGGTGTACATTACAAATGTTTAATTAAGAAATAGGTTAAAGAGCGTTTGTCCAGGTTGCAGGGATTTTCTCCCGTTATTTCATAAGTGATTGCAAATCAATCATCTTTTTTGAAACGAGGTGCAAATGTAAGTCATTATTTTGAGAAGTCAACACCTGTAGCCCAAAAGGGAGTCCGGATTGGGTGGTGAACAAGGGCAGAGAAATTGCAGGAATGCCCACCAGGTTGGCATACACGGTATATATATCAGAAAGAAAAATTTCAATTGGGTCCTTCTTTTCACCAATTTTATAAGCAGGGTAAGGAACCGTTGGTAAAATTACCGCATCATATTTGCTAAATATTTCTTTTGTTTGATTTACCAGCAAACGTCTGACTTGTTGCGCCTTGGCAAAATACGCATCGTAGTAACCCGCACTAAGTACAAAAGTTCCTAATAATATCCGTTTTTTCACTTCTTTTCCAAACCCTTTGCTTCTGCTTTGGGTATATAAGTTATTAAGATCCTGACCATGGGAATTATTACTAAACCCATACTTTACGCCATCATATCTTGACAGATTGCTACTTGCTTCAGCAGTTGTAAGTACATAATAAGTTGGAACAACATAGTCAAGCAAATCAAATTCAATGGCTTCGACTGTATGACCATCCTTTTTCAAGGTTTCAATAAAACCCGTTATTTTATTAGCTATCTCGACATCTAATCCCGGATGTTCCATTGCATTTCTGAAATAGGCAATGCGGATTTTTTTATCAGAATTAAAATCTGAACTATTATTCAAAGGCTTTTGACAGGCTGTACTATCATACTCATCCTTCCCCGCCAAAACACTTAATACTATTCCAACATCGTCTATATTTTTTGCAAAAATACCAATTTGATCAAACGATGATGCATAGGCAATAAGCCCGTATCTTGATATTGTACCATAAGATGGCTTCATACCTATGATTCCGCAGAAATCTGCAGGTTGGCGTACAGATCCACCTGTGTCGCTACCAAGGCTTACCATACACATATCAGCCTTAACAGCAACTGCTGATCCTCCCGATGAGCCTCCGGGCACTCTTGTATCGTCTATAGGATTTTTTACGGGGCCAAATGCAGAATTTTCATTACTGCTGCCCATTGCAAATTCATCGCAATTTTGCCGCCCGATGATTATTGCACCTTCATCTAATAGCCGTTGTGTGGCTGTTGCGTTATAAAGCGATTTAAAGTTTTCTAATATTTTAGAAGCAGCAGATACCTTGTGATCTTTGTAACATATCACATCTTTAAGACCAATTACAACTCCATGTAGCTTTCCAATTGTATTCAGATTACTGCTTCTGTCTGAGTCAAGTTCAGCCGCCCGTTTGAGGGCTTCTTCTTCATAAACCTCAAGCCATGCATTTAAGTTTTGGCCGTTGGCAATTTGTTGTAAATAATAACGAACGGCCTTCACACAGGTGGTTTGGCCGTTCGTTAAAGATGTATGATAAACTTCAATAGATTGAAAAGTGAACAAGATCTGTCGTTTTAAGATAATACTACTGTACAGGTGTTGTTGATGTAGTAGCCTTTTTGACATCCTTCTCATTTATACCATCTTCTATTTCCTTTTTTACATTGTCTTTTGCGTCATTAAACTCACGAATGCCCTTACCCAACCCTCTCATAAATTCGGGAATTTTTCTACCACCGAATAAAATCAAAACAGCAATAATTATAAATATCCACTCACTTCCACCTGGCATTCCAATTAAAAAAGTACTAAACATAACATTGTATTTTAGAGTGCAAAAATAAGTGTATTTAAACTATTGAACGGATAATGAAAACATAAAATAGCATTATCCTATAAATTGTTTTAAAAAAAACGGAAACCGTTGAGGTTTCCGCTGAAATTTTTATCACTATGATGATTCCGATTAATATCTTTTCTCCTTAATTCTTGCACTCTTACCGCTTCTTTCACGTAGATAGAAAAGCTTGGCACGGCGTACCTTACCAACTTTGTTCAAAACTACAGATTCAACATTTGGAGAGTTTACTGGAAACAATCTTTCAACTCCTACACCGTCAGATATTTTTCTAACGGTAAAAGTTGCAGTAGCACCCTGCCCCTGACGCTTAATTACATCGCCTTTGAATGACTGAATCCTTTCTTTATTTCCTTCCTGAATTTTATAGTTGACGGTAACATTGTCACCGGCTTTAAACTTGGGAACTTGTTTAACAGCAGTTAACTGCTCATGTACAAAAGCTACAGCGTTCATCTTAATTTTTTTTAACGGATTGCAAAGGTAAGTGTAATATTGAAATTACAAAATGTTTTTGTTACTTAATTTACATTGGTTCAACTTTCCCTTGTAAAGTTTAAAAAAATATTCATTTCAAGAGTATTAATTCTGCTTTATTATAAAATGAGGCCCTTTTCCTTCAAAAAAGCTGTTCAACTCTATATTTTCATGTGAAAAATAATCGCAAACTGCACTAAAGTCATCTTCATTTTTATAAAAATTGTCCAAAACCAAAATACCGCCTTGTACCAGCCTGGGATAAAAAAACTGCAGAGAAGTCAAAGCTGCTTCATAATCATCGAGGTTGATGGTCAGAAATGAAATTTTCAATTCGGGGTTCTCAATCAAATATTCGGGGATGGCGTCTGCAATGTAGTTGGGAATAAACTCATTTTCGACTGAAATTCCTTTTTGCCACAAGTTTAATTTTATTAATGAAGTATTAATATCAACAATTTTTGTTTTATAACCCAAAGAACCAAATGGCAATAAAGAACAATCATAATACATGCTTTTGCAATGTTTTTCGAAAGCAATAACCTTTTTTGGGCTCATCATGCTTCGCAAAAAAGCAAAAGATATAAAGAAATCTTGTGAATCAACACCACAATTTACAATACAACCTTCGAGATGATTAACTCTTTTATACAATTCAAAATGGGCGGTTAAATTTCCCTGGCAATTTTTTTCGAGAGTTCCTGCAATCAAATGATTGTCGGTATTAGCTGATGGTTCTAATAATGGGTTCATACCTGTTTAAGTTTTGTAAGTGTTTGAATCAGCAAAATGGTTATAACAACTTTCACAATGTTTGTAAACATGAAAGAATCTATAATCAAAGTACTGTCCTACAAAGACTCAATTAACAGGTAAATGGGTTGCATTGAAGCTATTTAAACTATAAAATCTGAAAATAAAACTTAAAATCCCGCATATCTATTGACGCAGTAAATCAATACATTTTCTCAAACTAATTTGCCAGGGTATTGTATTGATATTGAATGTTGAGATTATTTTATGCTTATCAAGCACTGAATAAGCCGGTCTTTTAGCCGGTGTAGGATATCCCGCAGTATCTACCGGGTTTATGGTACAAGTCAGCCCTGCAATGTTCCTTATTTCTTTTGCAAAATCGAACCAACTAATATTGCCTTCGTTAGAATAGTTATAAATACCTGAAGGAGCATTAGAAGAAACAACAATATTCATTATGGTTTCAGCTAAATCCACTGCATAGGTTGGTGACCCATATTGATCGCTAACTACATTTAAAGCATCTCTTTCTTTCATCAGACGAAGCATAGTTTTTACAAAATTATTGCCGAAAAAACTATATACCCAAGATGTGCGAATGATTATGCTGGACGGGTTATTTGCTATAGCATGTTCCTCTCCTTTCAGTTTTGTCAATCCATAATAATTGACCGGATTTACGGGATTTTCTTCATTGTAAGGCTGTGTAGCAGTACCATCAAAAACATAATCTGTTGAAATATGAATAAATCTTGTACCATATTTATTGCAGTTTTCAGCTAAAATGCCAACTGCATCTGCATTTATTTTCATGGATAGTTCGCGGTCTGTTTCTGCTTTATCAACTGCTGTATAAGCTGCTGCGTTAATACAGGCAATGGGTTTATTTTCTGCAAAAAAAATATCTACTTTCTCTTTATCAGTAATGTCTAATTCTTCTACATCTGTAAACTCAAAATGGTACTGTGGATATTGAATGGCCAATAGTTGCAACTCATTACCCAATTGACCATTTTTTCCAGTTAGAAGTATAATTGGTTTAGACATTTTGAAATTTTTAAAAGTTTTTTTTATAAAGAAAGCCGCAGAAAGATTTGTCTTTCTGCGGCAATATTACATCAGTTTATCGTTAAAAGTAATTTCTACAAACTCCAGTATTTTCTGGATTTAATACCGTCTCTATACATCCCTTTTAAATCTGCAATTAATGCTTTTTCATTTGTTATTGATTTGAAATAAGCATCATCATATTTAGTATAAGGTTCATGAGGAACGCTTATTACCACTGCATCATAATCATTATCCAAAGATTGAGTTAGTGTAAAGCCATATTCTTCTTCAAGTTCATGAGTGTCAGCATATGGGTCATGTACAAATACATTTAGGAGATAAGACTGCAGGGTTTTAATAACATCTGCAATTTTAGAATTGCGAATGTCACTTACATTCTCTTTAAAAGTTGCCCCCATGACCAAAACCTTGGCATTTTTTACATTTTCGGTATTGGCAATAATGTGTTGCAAAATTTTCTTTGCAACATAATTTCCCATGGTATCATTTATATGTCTTCCTGACAAAATTACTCTGGAGTTAAAGCCTAATTCCGCAGCTTTATAGGTAAGATAATAGGGATCAACCCCAATGCAATGCCCCCCAACCAATCCCGGTGAGAATTTTAGAAAATTCCATTTGGTACCGGCAGCTTCTAATACTTCGTAGGTATTGATATTCATTCGATCAAAGATGATGGAGAGTTCATTCATCAAAGCAATATTTACGTCCCGCTGTGTGTTCTCAATGATCTTTGCGGCTTCTGCAACTTTTATTGATGATGCACGGTGTACGCCTACTTTAACCACTAATTCATACACTTTGGCAATCTCTTCTTTTGATTCAGCATCACAACCACTCACAATTTTTATAATGGTAGCCAAAGTATGCAGCTTGTCTCCCGGATTGATCCTTTCAGGTGAATAGCCAATTTTAAAATCTATTACACCTTTGAGGCCACTTAATTCTTCAATTATTGGCAAACAATCCTCTTCTGTACAACCGGGATAAACAGTTGATTCAAAAACAACATAATCACCTTTCTTAATAACCTTACCAATCGTTTCGCTTGCCTTTTTTATGGGTTTTAAGTCCGGCACATTATGAGAATCAACTGGAGTGGGTACCGCTACTATAAAGAATTTTGCTTCTTTAATATCGTCAAGGTTATCCGTAAAAACTATATCACATCCTTCAAAGTCTTCTTTATCTAACTCGTTGCTTGGGTCTATACCATGCTGCATCATTTCTACCCGGGCAGGGCTAATGTCAAAACCAATAACCGATACTTTTTTAGCAAACTCGAGGGCTATGGGCAGACCTACATATCCTAATCCTATGACTGCTATTTTTGACTGCTTATTTACTATTGATTGGTACATTTTAATGGTATTTTAAAAGATGGTTTTTAAAGGTTGGTATTTTCTTATTGATTGATAAATTTTAAAACATGGTCAGTTATGTATTTCAACTGCTCTTCTTCCATTTCAGTATGTATAGGCAAAGAAATAACTCTTTCAGTTAACCAATCAGTAATTGCCAGATTGTAATCTGATCCGCCTAAAGCAGCAAACATTTTTTGCCTATGTGCAGGTACAGGGTAATATATCATAGAAGGGATATTTTGCGAAGCAAGATATTTTGAAAGTTCATCACGGTTTACTCCGTCTAATATTAAAGTATATTGATGATAGACATGGGTAGTGTAATCTGCAACAAAGGGAACAGTAATTTTTGCATTACCAGCAAAGGCTGTGTTGTAGTATTGTGCTGCCTTTTGGCGTGCAGCAGCATAGTTGTCCAGGTATTTTAATTTAACATCTAAAATAGCTGCCTGTATAGAATCCAGTCTTGAGTTACAACCAACAAGTTCGTGGTAGTATCGTACTTTTTGACCATGATTGGCTATCATTTTCAGCTTTTCTGCCAATGCATCGTCATTGGTAAAAATTGCTCCGCCATCGCCGTAGGCACCAAGATTTTTACTGGGGTAAAATGAAGTAGCCCCAATTGTACCTATTGTTCCTGTCTTTTTTACTGTACCATCGCTGTATTTGTAATCAGAGCCAATTGCCTGTGCATTGTCCTCAATTACATATAAGTTATGCTTCGCAGCAATTTTCATTATTTCCTCCATATTGGCAGCATGGCCATATAAATGCACCGGTACTATTGCTTTTGTTTTTGGAGTAATGGCTGCTTCTACAGCTTTTGGGTCTATACAAAAGGTATTTTTATCCACCTCTACAAATACTGGTTTTAATTTAAGTAAGGCAATCACCTCGGTGGTAGCAATGTAAGTGTAAGAAGGTGTAATGACTTCATCGCCGGGTTGAAGGTCAAGTGCCATCATGGCTATTTGCAATGCATCGGTTCCGTTAGCACAAGGGATGGTATGTTTTACACCAAGATAAGCTGATAAATTCTTTGCAAAATCCTGCACTTGCTTTCCGTTTATGTAGGCTGCACTGTCAAGTACTTCCTGAATACCTGCATCTACCTGATCTTTAATTTTCAGGTATTGGGTCTTAGTGTCCACCATCTGTATGGGCTTCATAAATGTCCTTTTTTTAGAATGGCGGCAAAACTACATTAAAAAGTGGTGAAAAGGAGCAATAGCAAATGGCACAAATGCATATAAATTAATTCGAATAAAAAACAAACCCCTATTATATTAGATGTTATCTAAGTATGGATTACCCTAAACCCAAAATGCTTTAACATAAAAGTTGAAATCGGTGTAAAACTATACATCCATAACTTTGAGGCATTAAAAACATATCGTTGTCAAAACTCCTCTACCGCCTTTTTATTGTTTTATATCCATTTGCCATCCGGCTAATTTCCCCTTTTAACCAAAAAGCAAAACAATGGATATCAGGTAGAAAAAACCTTTTACAAAAAATAAAACAAGCCATTTCCGAAGGGCAAAAAACTATATGGATGCACTGCTCATCATTAGGGGAGTTTGAGCAAGGAAGGCCTGTAATAGAAAAGTTGAAAATCCAATATCCGGCTTATAAAATAATTATCACATTCTTTTCTCCCTCGGGTTATGAAGTGCAGAAAAATTACACAGGTGCAGATTATATTTTTTATCTGCCCATGGATGGCAAGAAAAATGCTAAAATTTTTTTTGATATTGTTCGTCCCTCTTTGGTCATTTATGTAAAGTATGAATTTTGGTACTATTATCTTCAGGAAGCCAAAAACAGGAAAGTTCCATTATTACTTATTTCTGCCATTTTCCGAAAAAGCCAACCATTTTTTTCGCCTTACGGTAAATTTCACCGCAGTATGCTTTCCAGCTTTACTCATTTTTTTGTGCAAAATGAAGCATCTGTCGCATTGCTTGCAGATATCGGTTTCAACAATATTTCCTTTAGCGGCGACACCCGTTTTGACAGGGTTGTGGAGATAGCCAATGAACCCAAAACTTTCCCTGAAATAAAAAGGTTTTGTGGTAATTCAGATGTAATTATAGCCGGAAGTACATGGACAGAAGACGATAAAGAACTCGATCATTTTGCCAATACCAGAAAGGATGTAAAATTCATCATTGCTCCACACAACATTATCAGCGATCGCATAAAAGAATGCCTGCATTTGTATAAGAATGCATTATTGTTTTCTTCGCTATCGCAAAAGGGAAATGCTGAAGGGAAAAATACGCTGATTATTGATAATATCGGCATGTTGAGTAGCTTGTACAACTATGCAACCGTTTGTTATGTTGGGGGAGGTTTTGGTGCAGATGGTGTACACAATGTCCTCGAAGCCGCTGTTTACGGTAAACCTGTAGTATTTGGCCCTGAATATGACAAATTCATGGAAGCCGTTGAGTTGGTAGAAAATGGCGGGGCTGTTTCAGTATCCAATACGTTGGAATTAGAGCATACTTTAGATCATTTATTGCAAAAAAATGCAGCCTATTTTGAAAAATGCAAGGCTGCAAAAGAATATGTATATAATAGACAGGGAGCTACAGAAAGAATAGTTGCGTTTATTTATGCAAACCGCCTTTTAACCACCTGATCAAATACTTTCACCAATTCTAAAGAAGTATCCCAACCCAGTTTTACTTTCAGTTCACGTTGAATCCAAAATTCAGCTTCAGCAAAAATGTGAAAACCGTTGATTGTTTTTATTGAACGTTCGTACATTGTTTCGTCGCCCCTGAATAATTCCTGTATAAACTGATGCCGGTCATTAATGCTAATGGCTTTTTTCAAATCTTTTACCGGGGTGTCGTGAAGTATGGTCGCAACTTCTTCGCTTTCCTGCTTTAATTTTTCATTCAGGGAAACTCCCGATTCCGCAAACATTACATCATTTAGTTCAAATACCACTTTTTCCTGATGTGCAAGGGTAGGTATTTCCATCATTGGATCTATGTGCCATGGGTTTGTTGCGCCGTCTTTGTCAACGAACAATCTTTCCCATGCCTTTTCTTCCACAAAATGCGGAATAGGCTCCGGCTCGGGTTTGGGCGTAGGCAATGGTGGTGTTATTGGTGTTTCAGGTTCACTTACAGGCGGTGCAACCGGCTCGGGGTCAGGTTCAGGCTTATCAATAGGTTTGTATGCTACTGCAAATTCAGGTTCAATGATATGCTCTGAAGCA
This sequence comes from Segetibacter sp., assembly GCA_031373555.1. Taxonomy (GTDB): domain Bacteria; phylum Bacteroidota; class Bacteroidia; order Chitinophagales; family Chitinophagaceae; genus Segetibacter. The sequence goes on from JANMMU010000028.1 coordinate 10,526, forward strand.
TTAGCATAAACTGTATGCGGCATCATGATAGCTACCTTTTTAGAAACAGGGCTATTTACCTGATTGTTTTGAAGCAACAATTCTGTCTGCAACAACTGTGCTGTCACCAACATATTGCCGATCTCTGACTTTTGAGAAAATTGCTCCTGCAATTTATTTATCAAAATACCCACTCTTTCCATTGGAAAATTTACTTTTGGGGATTAGTAAGTGTATTAAACCCTAAAATTACTAACTCTTTCCTTACAATACTAAGAATAATCAAGAATGTTTATAGAACCAATGATATCCACTGATCGCCGCGGATGGATAGAAGTTATTTGTGGCAGCATGTTTAGTGGTAAAACCGAGGAATTAATCCGTAGATTAAAAAGAGCCAAAATAGCCAAACTGAGGGTGGAGATATTTAAACCCGCCATAGATACCCGCTACGATGAAGTAGCTGTGGTAAGCCACGATGCCAACTCAATCCAATCCACACCTATTGATAATTCGCAGACCATTTTGTTAATGGCCAACGATGTAGATATTGTTGGCATAGACGAAGCACAATTTTTTGATGATGAGATAATGAATGTATGCCAAACCCTTGCGCTGCGGGGCATAAGGGTTATAGTGGCCGGCCTTGATATGGACTTTATGGGAAGGCCATTTGGGCAAATGCCTAAGCTACTTGCTATAGCAGATTTTATAACCAAACTACATGCTATTTGTGTTTGTTGCGGCAATCTTGCCAACATTTCCTACCGTAAAAGTGCAGAGCAAGGACAGGTTTTATTGGGTGAAACTGACATTTATGAACCACGTTGCAGAATGTGTTATGCAAAAGGAAGTGAGGCGGGAAGTTTGAGATAAATAACAATTTACCATTGAAGCCAAACCATTCTATAATTACACTTTTTAAAAAAGATTTACTGCTTGAAATACGGCAGCAGTATAGTTTTTACGGCATATTACTTTACGTTTCCTGTACGGTGTTTGTGCTGTACCTCGCTATGGGCAGACCAGAAAATGATGTCTGGAATGGCCTTTTCTGGATGATACAATTGTTTGTGTGTGTAAATGCAGTTGCGAAAAGTTTCCTACAGGAAAGCAAAGGGCGGATGTTGTATTTTTATTCCATTGCAGGTCCACGGGATTATATCTTATCAAAACTATTGTTTAATGCAGTTCTGATGCTTGTTATGAGCATTACAAGTTTGTTGCTTTTTATGCTGCTTATGGGCAACCCGCTGATGCAACCTTTACAATTTCTGGGCATGGCTTTGTTGGGTGGACTTAGTCTTAGTCTTGTTTTTACTTTCTTAGCTGCCATAGCTGCCAAGGCTCAACAACAGGCTGCGCTCATGGCAATCTTAGGATTTCCTATAATAATTCCTCAATTGCTTTTACTTATGAAAATAGCCAATATTGCATTTTCAAGTGTTATTCAGGCCGGGCTCGGACAAATGATATGGCTACTTGTAGGATTAGATGTAATGGTTGTTGTACTATCTATAATATTATTCCCGTTTTTGTGGAAAGATTGATAAGAGTTTAGGGTTATGAGTGTAGAGTTATGAGTTAAATGGATTGAGTTTTGATGGTACAATAATAAGTGTTGAGTCTTGATTACAGAATTATGAGTTTTTTTTGTTGCAATAGTTCTTAAACCCCTTTCTGGTTATAAAATAAGATAATAACAATATCAAATTAGCCGAATTGGAAAACGAAAAATTCGACAATAGAATGGTACGATAAGAAACGGTTGAAGTAAGAAACTTTATTTCCCTAATTTTGCCACTTTAATTTACATATCGGTGAAAAGTAAAATGAAATACCTTTTCTTGCACCGTAAACCTAAGCAAAAAACGTGATTAGAAAAGCCTGGTGGAAAGCATTGTCCGCAGTACTACTACTCTACACATTTACCGCAGGATTCCTTATAAAAGTTCCCCATATTGGTAATTTGTATGGGTCTATCCGCAACTTATTTTTTCATGTACCTATGTGGTTTGCCATGATGGTACTTTTTATTGTTTCAGTAGTTTATGCAGTAAAACATCTTCGCAACCCAACATTAAACGCTGACATTTATTCAAAAGAATATGCAAAAACGGGTATTGTGTTTGGCACACTTGGACTTATTACCGGTGCAATATGGGCAAACTTTACCTGGGGCGAACCCTGGAGCAATGATCCTAAACAGTTACTGGCAGCTATAGCAATTTTGATCTATGCAGCTTATTTTATTTTGAGAAATTCTATTCCTGATATGGATAAAAGAGCAAGGATTGCAGCAGTGTACAATGTATTTGCCTGCGCCATGCTTTTTCCAACCTTGTGGATAATCCCACGAATGGTTGAGAGCCTTCATCCCGGTGGTCAGGGTGTACAGGGAAATCCAGGTTTCAATGGCAAAGACCTTGATCCTACTATGCGTATGGTATTTTGGCCTGCAGTTATTGGATGGACTTTGCTTGGCGTGTGGATTACTACTTTAAGAATAAGATTAGAGCAACTGAACGAAAAACAACTGGCTAATGATTAATTATAAAAAAATATCACTGCTTTTTATTGCATTGGTTTTGCAATTGTGTTTATTTGCGCAGCAAAACCTTACAACAGTCACAGATAATAATACCGGACTAATGAGAAGTGAGGGCAAAATTTATGTAGCAATGACAGTAGCAATTACTATACTTGCCGGCTTAATTATATTTGTATGGCGTTTAGACAAAAAAATTACAAGTCTCGAAAAAAAGTAAGCCTTTTCAACAAATTTTTATTTTAACCTAAATAAAATAGCATAATGTTTTGAATTGTTTGAATTATTTGAAACTTTTGCACCGGATTTAAAAACGATTACTTCCATTAATGAAAATCTTTAAAATTCAAAAAAAATGAGTACTCCGAATTACAGCTTCTTTGACAGTGTGACTAAAAGCTTTGACAAAGCAGCAAAGTTTACTACCTGGGATCCGGGCATCCTTGAGCAAATTAAGGCCTGCAACAGTATCTATAGCATGAAGTTTCCTGTGAAAATTGGCGACAACATAGAAGTTATAGAAGCTTACCGGGTACAGCATAGCCATCACAAAACACCGTGCAAAGGTGGTATCAGGTTTAGTATGGGTGTTAATCAGGACGAAGTAATGGCACTCGCAGCGTTAATGACCTACAAATGCGCTATTGTGAATGTTCCTTTTGGTGGCGGTAAAGGGGGGATCAAGATTGATCCCAAAAAATACTCTGCCTATGATCTTGAAAAAATTACCAGGAGATATACTGCGGAATTAATTAAGAAGAATTTTATTGGCCCGGGTACAGATGTTCCTGCACCTGATTACGGTACCGGTGCAAGAGAAATGGCGTGGATATTAGATACATATGTAGCAATGCATCCCGGAGAAGTAGATGCAGCAGCATGTGTTACCGGCAAACCACTATCTCAGGGCGGTGTACGTGGTCGTACAGAAGCTACAGGAATGGGTGTTTTCTTTGGTATCAGAGAAATTTGCAACATGCCAAATGCCATGAAAAAGTTAGGACTAAGCTTAGGCGTTGCCGGTAAATCCGTGGTTATACAAGGTATGGGCAATGTGGGTTTTTATTCTGCTAAATATTTCAGAGAAGGCGGGGCAAATGTTGTAGCTATTGCAGAGTGGGAAGGTGCCATTTACAATGCCAATGGTTTAAACGAACAAGAGGTTTTTGATCATAGAAAAGCAACTGGCAGTATTTTAAATTTTCCCGGTGCTACCAATCTTGAAAAAACATCCGATGCACTTGAAATGGAATGCGACATTCTAATTCCTGCAGCATTGGAAAATGTAATAAATGGAGAGAATGCAGGAAAAGTAAAAGCGAAAATCATTGGTGAAGCCGCAAACGGACCGTTAACACCAGAAGCGGATGACATACTAAATTCTAAAGGTTGCCTGATTGTTCCGGATATGTTCTTAAATGCTGGTGGGGTTACCGTAAGTTACTTTGAGTGGCTAAAGAATTTAAGTCACGTACGTTATGGACGTGTTGAAAAGCGCTTCACTGAAAATATGAATAAACATATTATTAATGCTATGGAAGATCTTTCCGGCAAACAAATGGATGCTAAAGAAAAGCGCTTTATTGAGCATGGTGCAGATGAGGTAGATTTAATCCATAGCGGACTGGAAGAAACCATGGTAAGTGCCACACGTGAAATTATGGAGTTGTGGGAAAACAATCCTGCAATACCAGACATGCGGACTGCAGCTTACGTATCAGCCATTAATAAAGTTGCTACGAGCTACGCAGAATTGGGCATTTTTCCTTAAAAAAATTATAAAACTTGCAAGTGATAACAAAACTCCCCATAAAAAAGTGGGGAGTTTTGCTTTTTTCAAAGCAAAAGTTTTATTTTCACATCCGTTAATGGTTGTATTAAGACCACAAAATCAATTTACATCGAATAAATTTTACTTCACTCCTGTGTTTATTAGGATTGTTAATAATCTCCTATTTTTACGTAGGTGTAATTATTAAAGGAATTCTTTTATATTCGCAGGGTTATAAGATTATTAAGTTCATAATAATTACTATTTTTTACCGTTTATTACCGAGTTAAACCGTTTCAGATGCTAAAAGTATTGCGTTTTAGAAATTACATTATTGTGCTGGGAGCATTAGCATTGTTTGCTTCATGTAAACCTAAAAAGCCAAAGTCAGATATGACAGGCTGGAATTACAATGATAAGAACATGGGTGGCTACAATGTAGCACAGGCAAAAAATGTAAAAACAGGCCCGGGACTGGTATTTGTTCAGGGTGGTACCTTTACCATGGGTGCAACTACAGAAGACGTAATGGGTGATTGGAACAACATACCCAAACGTGTTACTGTTAACTCTTTTTTCATAGATAAAACAGAAGTTGCAAACGTTCACTACAGAGAATATATCCATTGGATAGAGAGTGTATTTCCTGACAATGAAGCTGTTGTTCAAGGTTCTAAGCCTGATACTCTGGTATGGCGCAGTGAGTTGGCTTTTAATGAGCCTTATGTAGAATATTATTTCCGTCACCCGTCTTATAACTTTTATCCTGTTGTTGGCGTAACCTGGAAACAGGCACACGATTTTAGTCAGTGGCGTACAGACAGGGTAAATGAAAGAGAATTAATAACCGCAGGATATCAAAAACCTACAGTTATTAAAACTGAAATGGCAGGTGGTGCCCAGGAAAACTTTAATACCAAAGCTTATCTAATGGGTGAATATCAGGGAGCACCTGGTAAACCTAAAGGAAAAAATGGCTTAAAAGATGCACAGGGTCGTCCTCGTAACAAGGTAAATTTTGATGATGGTATCCTTTTACCGGGTTATCGCCTACCAACAGAAGCAGAATGGGAATACGCAGCTTTGGGTTACATTAACCAAAACCCGCAAAGACGTAAAAGTGAAAAAACCCGTGGTGAAGAGAACCATACTAACAGACAAATCTATTCATGGAACAATGACGGATATGACAACCTAAGAGCTACACGCCGCGGTAACTGGCAGGGTAGTTTTCTTGCAAACTTTAAAAGAGGTAGTGGTGACAACATGGGAGTTGCAGGAGGTTTGAATGACCGTTCGGCAATACCTGCAGAAGTTACTGCATTTTTCCCTAATGGCTTTGGCGTTTATAACATGAGTGGAAATGTAAGTGAGTGGGTTGCTGACGTATATCGTCCAATGACTAATATTGATGCAGACGACTTTAACCCTTACCGTGGTAACAGGTTCCAAAAGGTTGATATGGCTGGCGGACAAGGCAACCTTCGTGATAGCATTGGTCGTATTAAAATGATAGATGAAAAGGATTCTACATTGCGTATGCGTCGTAACTATCAAAAATCTTATGCTGTAAACTATCTTGATGGTGATACATTAAGTAATTCAGGTTATAGCTACGGTGTTACTTCATTAATTTCTGATCAATCGAAAGTTATCAAAGGTGGTAGCTGGAATGACAGGGCATATTGGCTTAGCCCCGGTACACGCCGCTTTATGGAAGAAGACCAAAGCAGTAGCACAGTTGGTTTTCGTTGTGCTATGATTGCACCGGGCTCACCTGAAGGCAACGGACGCAAGACTGGTAACTTCTTCCCTCCAAGAAGGCAGAAGAAAAAATAAGATAAGGAAAAGGTAAATACAACAAAAGGCCATTCGGTAAAACGAGTGGCTTTTTTTATTAGACTTTGTCCAACATGTCCTTCTATTAATCATAACAAAGTTCTTAGAAAATTCAACATTTCTATAACGAGTTATTTTCAAATACAAAGAAATAAATAATGATGCTCCATATAGTTAAACCGATGGTTTTATCGTTATATACCTACATTTGCAATGTTGACTAACCCTTAAAGAATGCAGGAAATAAAAGGAAAACTGATAGCAATTGGTGGCGCTGAAGACAAAGGTGCAGTCACAGAAAAAGTGCTTGCTATTAAACATAACCTAAACTTTTTTGAACTTGGTATCCTTAGAAGGATAGTACAGGAAGCAGGTGGACTTGAAGCAAAAATTGAAGTGATTACCACCGCTTCTATGATACCTTTTGAAGTTGGGAACAACTATATGGAAGCCTTTGGCCGCATAGGTTGTACCAACATAGGCGTAATGCACATAAGAACCCGTGAAGATGTAGCTGATGAAGACTTTATAGAGAGAATAAAAACCTGTGATGCAGTTATGTTTTCCGGAGGTAACCAATTAAGGCTTACCACTATTTTCGGAGGAACAAAATTTTTACGAATTATTCAGGAAAGATATCGAAATGAAAATTTTGTTGTGGCCGGAACATCTGCAGGCGCAATGGCAATGAGCAATACCATGATTTATGAAGGTGATGCAAGCAGGGCACATCTGAAAGGTGAAGTAAAAATTACGACCGGACTTGCATTTATGGATAATGTAATCTTCGATTCACATTTTGAAAAAAGAGGAAGATTTGGCCGCCTGTCGCAGGCTGTAGGGGCTAATCCCAGTTGCATAGGTATCGGTTTAGGAGAAGATACAGGTATGCTGATTACAAACGGCAATAACATGGAAGCTATAGGAAGTGGTCTTGTCATTATTATTGATGGGCACGATGTAAGACATAGCAATATTGCTGATATACCCGAAGGAAACCCCATGAGCCTCGAAAACCTGATTGTTCATTTATGCGCAAAGGGGAATGGTTATATTGTAAATGCCCGCAAATTTGTAGAACGTATGGCTGAATTTACAACCCCTGTAATGAAAGACTGGGAATAATCTTCTTTCAAAATTGACTTATTGACTATTGACTTATTGACCTTCCACTCCCCTATTATGTCTTTCACCATAAAATTGATTCTTTTTTCTGCATTTATTTTCCTCATGCTCATCATGTCTGCGAACTATAGACGAAGGAAGAAAAAAATTATTTTCTTTGGCGACTCTATTACTGAAGCAGGTGCATTGTTTGGTGGATTTATACAACGAATAGCTACATATCTTCAGGATGAAGACATAGCTCATAAATATGATCTTGTGGGGATGGGTAAAGGCGGTAATAAGGTCACCGATTTACAGGAAAGATTGGGCAGGGATATATTGGAGAAAGGTTGTGACATGGTGGTAATGTTTATTGGGGTAAATGATGTGTGGCATAAGTTTACACACAATGCAGGAACCGATGCAGCAACTTTTGAACAAGTATATACTGCCATAGTTGAAAGAATAAAATCAGCATCTATTAAATTAATTCTTTGCACACCGGCTGTTATTGGCGAAAAAATTCAGGGAACAAACTTAGCCGATACTGACCTTGACCAGGTATGTAATATCATAAGAAAAATAGCTTCGGATTATGAGCTCCCTTTGGCTGATTTAAGAAAAACATTTACTCAATATTTACTAGAAAATAATATAGAGAATCTGGAAAGGGGAATTCTCACCAGAGATGGGGTACACCTAAATGAAAAAGGGAACCAAATGGTTGCCAATGAAATATGGACAACCATAAAAGGTACAATCGGTTCCTCGGAGAAATGGTAAATATTTTTTGGAACCGCCTTAAATCTTCAATTTTTTTTAAAAATACTAACTAAGTTTTTTCACCTTCAAAAAAGGGTGAAATTCTTTTTTGACAAAATAGTTTATTTTCATGGTACTGTTTGACGAATATTTTCTGCCAAATGAAAAAACGAATTATCATTTTTGCTTTTCTCATTCCCATGCTATTACTGTATTTTCCAATGCAAATAAATGCACAATCAGATCAATGGATATGGATGAAAGGAGATAATAATTTTAATGGAAATGGTTTATACGGTCAACAGGGTGTTCCATCTCCTATTAATAACCCCAGAGCAAGGGCTATAGGAACAGATTGGAAATCAGCCTCTGGTGATTTATGGATGTTTGGTGGCATTGGATATAATTCGTCTGGTCAGGAGGACTATCTAAATGATCTTTGGCGATATAATGTAGCTACCAATAAGTGGACATGGATGAAAGGAAAAAACACTACAGCTGCATTTAGTATTTATGGCACACAAGGAACGGCTTCTGCAATAAATAATCCCGGCGCAAGAAAACAATGTGCCAGTTGGACAGACCTGTCGGGCAACTTATGGCTAATGGGAGGTATTGGATATGGTGGTACAAACGTTTGGGGTTACCTCACGGATTTATGGAAATACAATATTTCTACAAACGAATGGACATGGATAAAAGGTGACACTATAAGTAATCAGCCTGTGGTATATGGTGTACAAGGTGCTGCATCAGCTAATAACAAGCCGGGAGCAAGATATGCTAGCACTACCTGGGTAGATTCAGCGGGCAACTTCTGGCTGTATGGTGGTTATGGTCTTAATGCTTCCGGAACTACTTATGGCCTGCTCAATGATTTATGGAAATATAGTCCAACAACCAATAAGTGGGCATGGATAAAAGGAAGTGACACCTTAAATGGTAAAGGCGTATTTGGTACTAAGGGCATATCTGCAGTTGCTAATAAACCATCTGCCCGGGCTTATGGCATTGGTTGGGCTGATGATGTGGGCAACTTATATCTTTTTGGAGGTAGCGGAAATGACACAACAAGTTATGGATGGCTAAATGACTTATGGAAGTTCAACGTCACTACAAAAAGATGGACATGGCTAAGTGGTGATAGTAGTGTAAACAAACCTGCAGTTTATGGAACGCAAGGTGTAGGTGCTACAACTAATAAGCCCGGGGCTAGGTCATCCAATATATCATGGAAGGATAAAAATGGAAACCTTTGGTTATGGGGAGGATATGGTTTTACCAGTAACTCAATTGGTTTTCTTAATGATATGTGGGCTTTCAATACAAACACAAACAAATGGACGTGGAAAAAAGGTGATACCATACGCAACATTAACGGCGTATATGGGATACAGGGTGTTGCAGCCAATAACAATAATCCGGGAAGCAGAGAAAGTGGGTTTAGCTGGGCTGATTCATCAGGAAATCTTTGGTTGTTTGGAGGCTATGGTTACGATGCAACACATACTATAACTGGCAGATTAAACGATCTTTGGAAATACACTCCCGGTATACTTCTTCCTGTTCATTTACTTTCATTTAAGGGAGAAATGAATAACCATAAAGTAAGCCTTGATTGGAAAGTAGAAAATGAACAAAACTTTGATGCATATCATGTTGAGAGGAGCATTGATGGAAGAACATTTAGTGAAATTGGTGAAATAAAATCCGCAAATTTAAGGACCTATACTTTTGTTGATGATATACTAAAGATTCAATCATCAACTCATTTACAAAAGAAAATCTACTATCGATTGAAGATGGTGGATATTGATGGGAAATACTCTTTTAGCAATACAATTGCAATTTCACTTACCAGCGAAAAATCGTTTACAATATATCCAAACCCAACTAACGGAGGTTTTAAGCTACTGGCGAACAACGGAATTACGAAGGTTGAAATAACAGATGCAACAGGGAGGGTCGTATTTAAGAAAACATATAACACAAACGGCAGTATAAACATTTCGACATTCAACTTTGATGCTGGAACTTATTTTGTAAAAGTGATGGATATTGATGGAAGTTTTTCACAAAAATTATTGATTGTACAATAGTAAATCATCACAACAATTTTTTATTTACAGTTTAATTAAAAATGAAACTGCATTTAAATTAAACCATTAAACCCAAAACCTGTAATTTTAAAGATTGCTAAAACATTAGCCATTGATACAATTTATTCTCAATAATGAAGCAGTAAGTACAGACCTGCCCCCGGGCATGCTGCTACTTGACTTTGTACGATATCACAAACATCTTACAGGCACCAAAATTGGTTGCCGTGAAGGGGATTGCGGTGCCTGTACAAATCTGATTGGTGAATTGAAAAATGATGAGGTCATATACCGTTCATTTACATCTTGTCTGACACCTTTGGGAAATGTACACGGTAAGCATGTGGTTACAATAGAAGGAATCAACATGGCTGAACTCAATCCCATACAACAAGCTATGATGGACTGTTCTGCTACACAGTGTGGGTTTTGCACTCCCGGTTTTGTAGTATCTATGGCAGGTTTTTGTTTGAGTAAAAAAGAACCAACACCCCAAAACGCCATTGCATCAATAGATGGTAATATCTGCCGTTGCACAGGATATAAATCTATAGAGAAAGCTGCACTTCATGTAGCAGACATTTTACAGGATAAAAAAGATCAGGACCCAATAAATTTTGTTGCAGAAAACAACATTCTACCGGCATATTTTACCAGTATAAAAAGAAGGCTGCAACAACTAGCACTTCAACTAAACGGAGAATTGCATCCCGGTGAAGTAGCTGCAGCATTTGTAGGTGGCGGCACAGATCTCTACGTACAAAAGCATGATGAAATGAAACATGCACCTATACATTTTATGTATGACAAAAGCCATCTTAACTATATAAAACAAGAGGGTAACAAATGTCTTATGGGTCCATCGGTTTCTGTGACTGATTTACAGGAGTCGCCCATTTTTCAAAAACACTTTGCTGATTTTAACAAACACATCAAACTCATTTCATCTACGCCTATACGCAATATGGCAACTATTGCCGGCAATTTTATCAATGCTTCCCCAATTGGCGATTTCACCATATTCTTTCTGGCGTTAGATGCCACACTTACACTTACTGACGGAAAAAATTCAAGACAAATACCACTGCGAAAACTCTACAAAGGATACAAGCAACTGGATAAAAATCCTGATGAATACATTGCTGAAATAGCGTTTGAATTACCAACAAAAAATTCATTGTTCAACTTTGAAAAAGTATGTAAACGCACACATCTTGATATAGCAAGTGTAAATAGTGCTATGCATATAAAAGTTGAAAACGGAACTATTCTTTCAGCATCTATTGCAGCAGGAGGCGTAGGTCCAACACCCATGTACCTGCAACAAGCCTCTGAATTTTTGACCGGTAAAACTATTGATGAAGCTATTATAAAACAAGCAGTCGCAATAGCACAATCAGAGGTAACACCCATGAGCGATGCAAGAGGAACTGCCGCTTATAAATCATTGTTGTTAGGACAATTGATTAAAGCACACTTTATAGTTTTGTTTGAAAAGGAGCTTGTTGTTACGGAACTTTTATAGTAATCCGACTTTAGTATTATTTAACTTCACCTTTCAGCAAACCTGCTATGGCACTGCCTTTGAGCAGGCACTCATCATATTCAGCATCAGGATTGCTGTTGGCTGTTATTGCACTGCCAACCTGATAAGATAGATAGTTTGTAGTAGCATTGTACACAAGGCTCCTTATTACCACATTGAAATCAAAATCTTTATTGGGCGAAATATAACCTACCGTACCGGAGTATATTCCGCGACGGCTATATTCGTATTGTTCGGTCAATTCCATTACCCGGTGTTTGGGTGCACCGGTCATGCTTCCCATAGGAAACATTGATTTCAAAATTTCACCAAAACCAATATTATCAGGCAACTGCCCGCATACTGTAGATATCATTTGGTGAACATTGGGAAAAGTGTAAATGCCATATAACTCATCTACTTCTACACTTCCTGTATTGCAAAATTTACCAAGATCATTCCGTACCAGGTCAACCACCATAACATTTTCGCTTCGTTCTTTAAGACTGTTGTACAATTGCTCTTTGCTTAACTTGTCTAACTTTCTATCTATATGGTTTCGTGAAGCAGTCCCTTTTATGGGTTGAGAAATGATTGAACTTCCCTCCTTCTTTATAAATCTTTCGGGGCTTGCACATAGCAGGTATTTGTCTGCGAGTTTGTAATATGCCGCAAAGGGATTGGGTGAACGGTGCATCAATTGCTTATAAAGCACAACAGGGTCAACATTTGCGTAAGCAAAAAACTCCTGACAATAGTTAATTACATAACAATCTCCCAAATGAATATGGCGCTGTAAATTGGCTACAGCTTCAAGGTATTGTTCCTTGGTAATGCGAGGATTTATTTCAACCGAAGGGTTTATATTTTTAGTAATTGCTATCTCAATAATATCCTGATAAATAATATTTGCGTCCTGACCAAAAACACCAATATGCAAAACATTTTCTTCCAACATCAGCACCACTTCGGGTATGAATAAGAAGCACTCCGGAAAGCCTGTAAAATCTTTGTGACGAGAGGATAAGCCGGGTTCTGCTTTATCCTTTAGCTCGTAATTGAAGTGGCCAAAAATATAATCGTTTGCAGTTTCTACAAACGTAGTTAGGGAGTCAAAAAAATTGCCTGACGGTTCAAATACTTTTAAGGCTCCTGCACCGGCAAGACATTCTACAGTATGGTGTGAGGAATAGTAAGCATGATTATCCAGAAAACAACAAATGTTGAACCGGTTAGCCCAGTCCAACATTTTGTTTTTTATATCAGTAATATCTTTTACAGGAAAACTATGGTAGTTTCTTTGCACTATAAATGCTTCCTTGTTTTAGTAGTCGTCATCATCGTCGTCGTACTTGCTGCCACGACCACCGCCGCCGCCAAACATGTCTTTAAATTCATCATCCATCTTAAAGTCATCATCTTCGTCTTTGGGTGCTTTTTTACCAACAGCAGCTTTCTTAGCACTTGATTTTGGAAGATCAAACTCTGCAAAATCAGGATCCCAATCATCTTCCTCCTCCCCTTTTTCCCAGTTATCTGCAACTTCCACATCGCTGTCGTCATCATCGTCATCGGCTGATTTACTCTTAATGCCGCCTTTTCTTGCTTTAGGCGCATCATCTTCTACATCCTCCATTTCATCATCGTCATCTTCCATTTGCTTTTTAGGCTTTGCAGATGCTTTTGTTGCCGCAGGTGCGGTGGCTGCGGTCTTTTTTGTTGTTTCTTTTTCTTTGCTGGACTTTGCCATAGAATTAAATTTGAAAAATTTATAAAATTTAAAAATCAGCCAATCTAACGAAATGCTAATTTCAACATTATTTGCATTTTTGGAACCACCTTTATTATCAAATTACACCATTATCAAATTATCACATTAACTCATTATCAAATTATCACATTACCCCATTATCACATTAAATGCTTACTATCTGCTCCCTTCCCGGCCCGTTGGATATGTAACTAACCGGTGCGCCTACAAAATTATTGATAAACTTTACATATTCCATCATGGTTTGTGGTAGTTGTGCTACATTTTTCATGGCGGTTGTATCCATATTCCAGCCCTTGAACGACTGATAGCGTGGTTCTATTGTGGCTTTGGATATACTAAACGGAATTTCTTTTTTCTCTTCGCCATTTACCAGGTACGAAGTACACATTTTTAAGTCAGTAAATGAGTCAAGCACATCTGCCTTGGTCATTACTATTTTGGTAACGCCGTTAATCATACAGGCATATTGCAACGCCACCAAATCTATCCATCCGCAGCGGCGGGGACGACCAGTGGTAGCGCCAAATTCCGAACCTATTTTGCGCAATTCCTCCCCTGTTTCGTCAAACAATTCGGTGGGGAAAGGGCCACTGCCCACACGGGTACAGTATGCCTTGGAAACCCCCAATACTTCTTTTATTTTTTGCGGAGCAACACCCAAACCTGTGCAAACACCGGCTGATATGGTATTGGAAGATGTAACAAACGGGAAAGTACCAAAATCAACATCTAACATGCTGCCCTGTGCGCCTTCGGCCAATACTTTTTTGCCTTCGCTTATTTTGTTATTGATGAAATATTCGCCGTTGACAACTTTGAGTGTGCGGAGAAATTCTATGCCTTCGAAAAATTCATCTTCCCAATCGCTGATGTCTTCGTTGAAATGAAAATTATCAAGCAAACGTTGATGTTTGAGGCGAAGTTTAATGTAGTTGGTCACAAAACTTTTGTCCAGGATATCACCTACCCGCAAAGCGTTGCGACCTGTCTTATCCATATACGCCGGGCCAATACCTTTGAGGGTACTGCCTATTTTGTCGTTGCCTTTTTGTATTTCAGAGGCTTTGTCTAATGCACGGTGCGTAGGCAATATAATATTGGTACGTTCGCTGATGTAGAGGTTTTTGGTGGGGTCTATGCCAAAGGCGGCCACCTTGGCGCATTCCTTTTTTAGCGTAACGGGGTCAAGCACTACACCACCGCCAATCAGGTTAGTGGTATCCTGATGAAAAATGCCCGAAGGTATTTGGTGCAGTACCACCTTTTGATCGCCTACATACAGCGTATGACCTGCATTTGGCCCACCCTGAAAACGGGCAACAAGGTCATAATTAGGTGCAAAATAGTCCACTATCTTACCCTTACCTTCATCGCCCCACTGCAGGCCAAGTATTACGTCCACCATTTTGTTATTGTATTTGGCGCAAAAATAGGTGTATTGGGTTAATTGAGTTAATTGGTTTATTAGTTTATTGGAGGAATATTTTAGGAGAATGCAGATTAATCTGTTTGGGGTTAGATAGCTACTTTTACAATATGGCCGATGTGCACGATAAGGAGACGAGAAGCTACAATATGAGCAGGATTAAGGGAAAGAATACAAAGCCGGAAATGGTGGTTCGTAAGTACTTACATGCACATGGGTTCAGATACAGGCTACATGTAAAAAACCTGCCCGGCAAGCCCGATATTGTTTTACCAAAATATAAGACCGTCATTTTTGTTCATGGTTGTTTCTGGCATGGACATGAAAATTGCAAATACTTTGTTGTCCCTAAAACAAAGACAGAATGGTGGGTAAAAAAGATAAACGGGAATATTGAAAACGATGGGAAGGTTTCTGAAGCCCTTACAAATGCAGGGTGGAAAATAATTACGATTTGGGAGTGTGAGTTAAAAGCAGAAAAGATAGAAACCACACTTGCAAACCTGCCTGAAATGATTACTACGAATTAGTTGTCCCCAACTCCTTTATGTGACTTAAAATACATTGTGGCTTAAAAGCCACAATGATAGTTTCGCTTAATGGACATTAAGCAAAAAATCGGACAAAGAATTAAGGAAATACGAACACAATTAGCCCTCTCACAAGAAGCTGTTGCCAATAAAGCTGAAATAGAAAGAACATTTATGACCCATGTAGAAAATGGGCGTAGAAATGTTTCTGTAGAAACCCTTGAAAAGATTGTTTGTGCCGGATTAGAAATAAGCTTTCACAAATTTTTTGAAAGCGAAATTTTTAATGGGGAAAAAAAGAAGGAGGTATCAAAATGATTACTGCCTCACCTTCTCTTTTGGAATCAAAAATTTTATTGCAATACGACAAGCTTTGGAAGGTTACTTTATTTGGGCCTGACAATTACAAAGCTGCTACAATAAGTCACTATATCTATAATAAGGATAGAAAGCTAAAGAAACATGCTATTGAATTTTCAAAAGATTTATTAGCTGAATTCTATGATAAGCCAATTACAAATGTAATAGCAGAAGAAGCTCTACAATATTTAATCAACTTTAATGAGGATTATCCATTCAGGAAACCTGCATATTCCAAATTTACATTTATTGACCTCTTTGCAGGCATAGGAGGGTTCAGACTTGCAATGCAAAATCTTCAAGGGAAATGTGTCTTCTCTTCAGAATATGATAAGTATGCTCAACGAACATACTACGCCAACTTTGGTGAAATACCTTTTGGCGATATTACAAAAGTAGAAACAAAGAAATGGATTCCCGATTCATTTGATGTTTTGTGTGGAGGCTTTCCTTGTCAACCTTTTTCAATAGCAGGTGTATCAAAGAAAAATAGTCTTGGAAGAAAACACGGCTTTGAAGATGAAAAGCAAGGCAACCTTTTTTTCCATATTGCAGAGATTATAGAAAAACACAGGCCCAAAGCATTTTTTTTAGAAAACGTAAAGAATCTAACCAACCACGACAAAGGGAATACCTTCAAAGTGATTGAAAGCACTTTGAAAAATTTGGGATATTCTTTCCATACTGAAATATTAAACGGAAAACATTTTGTGCCCCAACACCGTGCAAGAACATTCATGGTTGGTTTTGATGCAGAGATTTTCAATTACCAAGAAAAGTTTGATTTTCCTACATTGCCCGAGCCGACGAGAAAAATAAATGAAATACTTGAAAACAAAGTATTGCCAAAATATACGTTGAGCGATCATTTATGGAAGTATTTACAGGATTATTCCCAAAAACATAAAGAAAAGGGTAACGGATTTGGATTTGGATTGGTTGATTTGAATGGTATTACAAGAACTATGAGTGCCCGATATTATAAAGATGGTTCTGAAATTCTAATCCCTCAAAAATCAAAAAATCCAAGAAGAATCACCCCGAGAGAAGCTGCTAGATTACAAGGATATCCGGACCACTTTATCGTTGATGCTGTATCGATGAATCAAGCCTATAAACAATTTGGCAATTCCGTAGTTATGCCTTTAATTGAAGCGATAGGTGAAAAAATAGTTGAAGTACTTGAAACAAAAAGAATATGATAAATCAATTAAATGCTGCAATTTCTGCGGTTAAAGAAAATGAATATAGCTTTTGGAAGTTTGTATCCCCTAATGATGCAGGAGCTACTGGTGCACATCAAGCAGGTTTGTATATTCCTAAAAATTCAATTAAGTTACTTTTTGATGAACCTGGAGTTATTGGTCACAATAAAGAAAAATTTGCAAAAGTAGAATGGGCAGATGGTACAATTGCAGAATGCCGCTTTATTTATTATGGTCAAGGAACCAGAAATGAATATAGAATCACAAGGCTCGGTAAATCTTTTCATGTAAATGAGCTTGTCATTATTGTTAAGAAAAATGAAGAGCAATACCTAGGTTTTTTGTTGCAAAAAGAAGATGATAAAGAAAAATTTTTGAGAGAATTTAATTTGAAGGAAAGCGAATCGAATCAATTGATTAATAAAGTGAAAACAACTCAAAACACAATTGCTAGCTCGGAAGCAGCCTCATCGGTTTCGACACAATTTTTACCACAAGTTGAAAAACATGAAATTAGCTTCAAACCAAAGGCTCACATATTAATATTGCTTGGTGAAGAACTTATTAAAAGTCCTGTAATGGCGATATATGAACTCATTAAAAACGGATACGATGCGGACGCAAAAAGCATTTCTGTTAAATTTCACAATATTGAAAACATTGATAACGCTTATATTGAAATAAAAGACTCAGGTACTGGTATTACGTCAGAAGTGCTCGAAAATGTATGGTTTGAACCGGGCACGGATTTTAGAAAACCAGTCAATGATTTTGGAGAGCGAACAATTAAAAGAAGTCCGATATTTAACCGAATACCCATGGGTGAAAAAGGGGTAGGACGATTCGCGGTACATAAACTCGGTGATAAAATAAAATTGGTTTCTCGACCTTCAATATTAAAAATGGACCCGTTGGGTAAATTCCAACAAGAAGAACTATTAAATTATGAATTAACTGTTATTATAGATTGGCGTAGATTTTTACAAAGTAAATATCTACAGGATGTAAATATTGAATGGAGTAAAAATTTTGATCAAACTTCATTTCAATTTCCTAATTCTTCAGGAACATTTATAAAAATTGAAAACTTAAAAGAGGAATGGACAAGAGGTATGGCTCGTCAACTAAAAAGACAGACTTTGTCAATGCTTTCACCTAAAAATGACCCTAGCAAGTTTTCTATCAATTTGGATTTTGGTAATTGGTGGTTAAATGATATGCCGGACACTAATGCTATGCTTAATATTGCACCTTACAAATTGGTGGCTTTTGTAGACGAAAACTACAAGATGACATTTGAGTATAGCTTTTCATTAGCTAACAACAAGGAGTTGGGAGAAAGGAAAATCAATAAATATTCTACTAATGATTTAGATGCCTCAAAATACGAATATAATATAAAGGGAGAATTGTCTCCTTTTTTTCGAGATGCCTTGGAGCAAAGAGAATATGAAAATCCAGTTATTGAAAACACTATTAAGGAATACGCAAATGCTAAAACTCGATTTGGCAGCATAATGCTAGAGTTGTATTCTTTTGATTTAGATTCCCCATCATTAAGGGATGTAACGAATAATATTCAGTTGATTAGAAATTTATTAAAAGACCATTCTGGTATAAAAGTGTTTAAAGGCGATTTAAGAGTTTTTGATTATGGAGATCCTGGGAATGACTGGCTAGGTTTAGATATTCTGCGGATTAATAATAAAGAATGGTTTTCAAATAATCAGGTAATAGGATATGTATATTTAAACCCTGAATCTTCAACGACCTTAGTAGAGAAAACAAACCGTGAAGGATTTGTTCATAATGCTGCTTACGAAGAGTTCATAGTAATGCTTGAATTTATGTTATCAGCATTTAAAGCGGAAAGACAATCTGATCGTCAGAGATGGCTAAGTTTTAATAAAAAGGGAAATAATGAGGACAATACTTTTCAAAATCGTATTTCAGGATTTAAAGAAATTATCAATAGCTCTCCATTAGATGAAAGTTCAAAGAGGAGTTTGCTATCAGAAGCGCAAAAAGTTGAGGAAAAATATGAAGAAGACAGAGACACTCTATTAATTCCTGCAGGTGTTGGCATGACGGCTTCTTTTGCTATGCACGAAATTGAAAAACTTGTTCCAAGAATGGAAGAAAGTGTTAAAGAAAAACCATTGAATGAATTCAAACTAAAAAGTCAAGTTCAGGAACTAAGGGATTATTCTGAAGGTTTATTATCAGTATTAAAGAAAGCGTCTAATATAACTATTCTCGTTTTGCAGCCAATTGAACAAGCTATAAGCAATTATTCGTCTAGGCTAGATTCGAGAAATATAAAAGTTGAACTTAATCGTGGTGAAGCCGAGGAAACTGTTACCTGCGATAGGAGGCTTTTAATCACCATTCTAATGAATATTATTGACAATAGTATCTATTGGCTAGATACTACTTATAAGGAATTTAAAGGAATATATATAAAAGTAAATAAGCTAGAAAACGGAGTATCTGTATTAATAGTTGACAATGGGCCAGGATTTAAAGAAGCAGTCGCAGATGTGATAAGGCCTTACTACTCACGAAAGAAAAATGGGATCGGTATTGGAATGTATTTAGTAGACACTGTAATGATCCAGTACGGTAGACTTAATTTAATATATGATAAGGCGGAGCTAATTGATAAAGGAGTACCGGAAATTTATAATGGTGCAGCTGTAGAATTGATCTTTAATAAAAATCAAAAAAAATGAAATTTTCCGAAGAAATTCAATTAATTGAGTTTGGCTATCAAGTCGCAATTGTTGATAATGAAGATGTAGATGCCAAACCCCTCGCAGAAGCTTTCGATAGTTTAAATGTAGGTAATCACTATTATCGGGTGGACCCTACAGAACCGCAATTTCCTGAGCATACTCAAAAAGATGTCAAGCTGGTCTTTTTAGATCTTTATTATGATGATTCCTTTGGTTCTAAATTCGAAGCAGATGTATGCGTAGATTGGTTAGAACGTATAATTCCCCATGGCCAACCTTACACATTAGTTGTTTGGTCAAAAGATGTTGAGTTAACAAGTGAGTTAAGGATAACTATGGTCAAAAGAAATCTTACGATGCCTGTTAAAATAATAAAAAAAGCAAAAGCTGACTATCTAATAGGTAATGTTCATGACAATATTGAAAGAATGTTGAGTGAGTTGGGAATAAGATTAAAAGATATTGATCAGCATGAATATTATGGTAAGGTAATACAATTAGAGGCAGATTCTGTTTTGATTATGTGCTTAATTGATGAAAAAACAACAGAATTTGAAGTTAGGCGTTTTGACCTCCAACCTTTTGCGAACCATATTTCTTTGGAAATAGGAAAATTTTTGAAAATCAAAGTGACAACAAAGCCGGGTTCCAGAACCATTGATTTTTTTGAAGAAACCCAAAATTTATCATTGATGTTTATCAAACCAGATGTGGAATTAGATACGGAAACCCAAAGAATGGACTGGCTAAATATTTAGAAGATGAAAATTACTTTCAAAGATGTAGGCCAAGGAGACGGCATTGTTATCGAGTGGGTAGATGATAGCGGAATCGAAAAAATTGGCTTGATTGACTGTAATATGCGAGGTAAAGAAAACCCAGTACTAGAGCATATTAAGTCAACCAAAGGCAAGTATAAACGTATTGAATTTGCAATACTTTCTCATCCTCATGAGGACCATTATTCCGGATTTCTGCAACTGTTTAATTATTTAGAAGAAACCAATATTCCTATAGCAAGATTTGGACAAACAATCTTTTTTAAGGGTGCAGAACTATATTGGAAGTATTTTGAAGTAGGATCGAAAGCTACAAAATTAATTACTGCAATTCAGAAAAAATGGTTGGAACTAAATAGTCAAAACAAAAAACTTATTTTAAGAATTGAAGACTTAGTTGCAAATGTTACACTACGAATAGATGAGCATGTGTCAATAACTTGTATGGCCCCCTCTCACGATGATTTTTTAGATTATCAAAAACGGGTCAAATTCGACGAAATAAATAAAGAAAAAGAAGCTAGTCAAGCTGCTAACTTACTTTCCACATTTCTAAAGTTATCATACAAGGAATATAATTTTTTATTTACTTCAGATACAGAAACGGTTAGTTCAAATCGTTCCTTAAAACATGACCCTCATCATTTAGAAGGCGTAAAATTTCATCTATGCCAAATGGCACATCATGGCTCTTCTCGTAATTATGACCCCGAATTTTGGAATAAGATAGACACCTTTTTAATACAAAATGCAGTGGCTTCAGCCGGCAATGGATATAAACACCCTTCCTTTAAGGTTCTTGAAGGTTTTCATAAAAATGGCTATAAAGTTTATTGTACAAATATTGTAAATGGGATGAAAGATTTTGTTTCGATGCTTCATAAGAATTCAAAAGCCCTAGACACGTTTAGCGAGATTGCAGAAGAATATACAAAGCCCAACAATCGTATTTTTGAAATTGTTGGGGGCAATATCGAGTTGGTATAAATATTTATTAATGAATCAATCTTAATCTGCTAACCCCTCCCCATGCGCCCCGACAACCTTCTTGGCAATATTATTTGGATCATCTTTGGTGGCTTCTTTGCGGCTTGTGGCTAC
The DNA here is from genome assembly GCA_031373555.1 of Segetibacter sp. Taxonomy (GTDB): domain Bacteria; phylum Bacteroidota; class Bacteroidia; order Chitinophagales; family Chitinophagaceae; genus Segetibacter. The sequence goes on from JANMMU010000028.1 coordinate 32,066, forward strand.
TTTGTGGGTGGGTTGGTTTTGTGTATTACTGTGGTGGGTATTCCGTTTGGGTTGCAGTGTTTTAAATTGGGCTTTTTTGTATTGGCACCGTTTGGTCGGCAGGTGGTTAGCAATACTTCTGATGTGGGTTGTGTATCGCTGCTGTTCAATATTATATGGATTGTATGCGGTGGCTTTGCAACTGCTTTGAGCCATTTTATCTTTGGCTGCATTCTTTGTCTTACAGTTATAGGCATTCCCTTTGGGTTGCAACATTTTAAACTGATAGAAGTTTCGCTGATGCCATTCGGGAAAAGGATAATCCCAACCCCTTAAAGGGCCTTAACAAAATTGTATTTTTCTTTTAAGTCAGATAGTTTGCCCCCTTTTTGTAAGTGACTACTTATGGCTTTTTTATCATCAAGCATCTTTTTAAAGATAGCAGCTCCTTTGGAGTTTTGAGATTTTTGTATGGTGGTTTGCTTTTTCAAAAAGATGTCTGCAAAATTAAAAAGAAATTTAGATATGCCGTACCTATGGCCCCAAAATTAAGCACGTTTGTTTAACGCTTCACATTGTTTCAGTTGCTGCAGCAGGTTGTACTCTGTTGATTTATCTATGATAGTGCCTTTCATGGTTTGTGGTTGGCCCTCAATGTATGTAACCCGGCCTGCGGCAAAAATCCTCTTTTCAATTGCATGATTTACAAAGTTGTATTCACATTCGTACTTTCCGTCGTCGTTGATTGCATTGTCTATTGCATTCTTGACAATGTTGCGGTAATCGGGATGTACATAATTGAAAAAAGCTTCGAGGGTGAGGGGTTTATCAAGGCCAAATATCTGCATAGCCGTTTCTGTCAGTACAATTTCATTGGTCTGTAGATTCCAATAAAAGCTGCCCATTTTTGACAACTTTTGTGCAAGCAACAATTCCTCATTTACCTTTTTTATTTTATTCTGCTGAATATGCAGGTAAGCGTTGAAAATACTGACCTGATATGTGGCCATAAAATTTTCCACATCGTCCATTATCAGTATGAAATAATTTGTATCGGTGGAATAATGTTTTAAAAAATGACGGAACGCTTTTCTTATGATCATTGAGTTGATGATAATGTCCTGTGCCAGGATATCTTCTTTATCTACTACAGGCAAGCGGTTGTTCATATACTCGTCAGTAGAGGCCTGAATAAAAGCATTAACATTTGTATCACCAAGGTGCTCTAACAAACGTGTGTTTGAATTGAAATTAAGTTCATAATACTCCTCTTCTGACAGCGATTTATAATTTTGAAAATAGGAAACTTCTTCATCATGTGACAGGCGTATAATCTCCTGGGTAAACGCATCTAAATAATGGGTCAATAAAAATTTTGCATACCGGGGAAGGTATTTTAAAACCACTTGCCTTTGTCCATTTTCAATGTCTGATTGTATTGAGGTTAGCTGTTCCATGATTTTGGGATATAGTTATTTAACGAAAATTGAGAACAAAAAAATATATTGAACCTAATTTATCATATTAAGTTACGAAGAAAATAGCTAATTGCTGTAATTTTCAATGTTACAATTTGTGTTCCCAGTTACTATTTAACGTATTGGTATAACAGTGCAAAAATGAAATTTTGTACCAAAGGTGGACAAAAGCAACTAAGCGAAACGGCCGATCCGCTTTTTACTACTTCACCAACTTTCCACCCACATAGGTTCCAACAACTTTAGTGCTTAACACTTCTTTTTCATCAACCTTCATAAGGTCGTTGTCCAGTATAATAAAGTCGGCCGCTTTACCAGCCTCCAGGCTTCCTGTTTCATTTTCTAGAAAGCAACCTTTAGCAGCCCAAATGGTCATACCACGTATGGTCTCGGTTCGGCTTAGTGCATTTTCCGGCTGAAAACAATTGAGGGGTTTGCCTTGTGCATCCTTCCTAAAAACCGCTGCATAAAATGTTTTAATGGGGCTTATATCTTCCACCGGAAAATCTGTTCCCAGTGGCATCCAACCGTTTTGGTTGAGCAACTGTTTATAAGCATATGCGGTTTTGATTCTTTCGTTACCCAAACGGTCGGTTGCCCACGGCATATCGCTTGTGGCATGTGTAGGTTGCACAGAGGGTACAATAGAAGATTTGCCAAACAAAGCAACATCGCTGCTGCTAACAACCTGTGCATGTTCTATACGCCAACGCCTGTCGTTGCTGCCTTTGAGTACCCGGTTGTAAATGTTTAGCACCGTACGGTTGGCACTGTCGCCAATGGCATGTGTACACATTTGGTAATCAGTAGGTGCAATCACATTGGCTATACTGTCAAAATATTGTGGGCTCTTCAGCAAAAAACCTGACCAGTTATTTTGGTCATGATAAGGTTGCAGCAAACAGGCACCACGGCTACCCAAAGCACCATCAGCATATACCTTTATTCCTTTTACAAAAAGCTTATCAGTTTTATAAGGCGACTGATGTAAGTAACGGCGGTAATTGGCGGTATCGTCGCTCAACATAACATAGAGTCGCATTTTGAGCTTGCCTGTTTTTTGCAGTGTGTCTATGGTCTGTACATCGTTATACATAAGACCGCAATCTGACACAGTTGTAAGTCCTGCTGCAAAGCAATTGGTTTGTGCTGCAGTAAGCCATTTGGTGTATTCGGCAGTAGTATTTACCGGCATTTTCGCATTGATTAAATCAACTGCATTGTCTATCAATACACCGGTCAGTTTTCCATTGATTGTTTCTATTTTACCACCGGTTAATGTTTGTCCCGGTACTATACCTACCAACTTAAGTGCAGCATCGTTAACTATTACTGCATGGCCATCTACCCTTGACAACACCACCAGCTTATCGGGGAATAATTTGTTCAGCATTTCATTGTTGGGAAATGCTTTGCCCGGCCAAAGATTTTGATCCCATCCCCTACCCTTTATCCAAACTTCCTGCGGATGTTCTGTCGCAAATCCTTTTACTTTATCAACTACTTCCTCCCAACTTTCAACCCCATATAAACCCACCATAAACAATGACTGACCATAACCCAAAAAATGCGAATGTGCATCAATAAAGCCGGGGTAAACCGCCTGCCCTTTGGCATCTATTATTTCATTTGCTGTATAACTTTTCAGTATAGTTTCATTGGTACCGGTAGCAATAATTTTACCATCCTTAACAGCAAAAGCCTGTACCGTATCAAATTGATTGTTGACCGTATAAACAACGCCATGATGTAGGATTACATCTACCTTTACAGAATTTTTGCATGAATGGAGAAACAGAAACACAAGAAGAAAAATAAATAGGGATTCTCGTTTCTTGTTACCCGTTATATGTTGTCCGTTAATCTTCATTATTTATTAATTGTAATAAGAAAACACTAAACCTTACACTCTACAATACAAATCAAGGATTAGAAATAGATTAATTTGCAGAATAAAAATTGTAACATTAATCATTATAAAGTCAGTCATTTCGAGTAAAAGCGATTCAATCTGCTAAAATAAATATTTAAAACCCTGAAAAATTAATCTACAGATTGCTTCACCAAGCTTCGCAAGGTTCGCAATGACGGTTCAACCCTAAACATTAAACCTCTTGAACCTTTTAAACCTTTTAAACCTCTTGAACCTTTTTAACCCTAAACTCTAAACCCTAAACTTCTTACCCCCTAACCTTCTTATAAATCTTAATAGCAATCATCAACACAACTATAAATAGTACCAGACCTAACAGCCCCCATACAAAACTCATACTTTGCTTAACACTTGCCAACATAACTATTGCAATGAGAAAGATGGTTGCAACTTCATTCCACACCCTAAGTTGCTGCGATGAGTATTTGAATACACCGGCCAATTGTTGTTTCAATATGCTTTGTAAAGAAAAATGGTAAGCATACAATCCGGCTACAAAAAATAATTTCACAACCAGCCAACCTGCAGTGGAATTAACAACCTGTGTATCCCAGTTGCCGGTAATCATAACTGTAGTTCCAAACACAAGTGTAAGAATAGCAGAAGGCCATGTAATACCATACCACAACCGGCGCATCATGATACCGAATTGATTTTGCAGCGCAGTTTTTACAGGATCTTTTTGCTCGTTTGCTTCGGTATTATAAATGAAAAGCCGGGGCATATAAAACAACCCGGCAAACCATGTTACTACGAAGATGATGTGTAATGCTTTGATGTAATAGTACATGGCTGAAAGATAAATGAATTTTAGCTTTTGAGAATTCTGAATGATCTAAAAAGTATGATTTCTTAAGTTGCAAAATATGCACAATCTCCAAAAATAACGTTTTAAAACCCACGTTACGTTTTAATAGAATTACGCATTTTACTATGAAAAAAACTATGATACAAGTAGCATTTCTTTATTCCCCTTTGCCAGATCATTTACCCATGTGACCATAGCCTGAACCCACAACGGGTGGAGGTTTAGACAAGGTATAACGGTACACGTTTCGCCACCGGCGTGTAGAAATGATTCTCTTCCTTCTTCAGCTATTTCCTCCAGTGTTTCGAGGCAATCACTTACAAAAGCCGGGCAAAGAATGACCAGTTTTTTAAAACCTTCTTTTGGCAATTCTTCTAACCGCAAAGCCGTATAGGGCTTTAACCATTCTTCCCTGCCCAATCTTGATTGAAAAGAAAACCCAACCTTATCGGCAGGTATATGTAAAGTAGATGCAAGCAATTGTGTGGTTGTCCAGCATTGATGACGGTAGCATGTAGCATGCGCCACCGAAGGCACTTCGCAGCAATTGCCAACTTTCATACAATGTTGGTGTGTGGGGTCAGCCTTAGACATATGTCGTTGCGGTAAACCGTGATAGCTAAACAAGACCTGATCATATTCTTCCTGTAAGTGTGGCTTTATATTTTCCGCCATTGCATGAATATATTCGGGATTGTTGTAAAATGGTTTTATAAACGAAAGTGAAAACTTATATCCCTTTTTCTTGTGTACGGTTTTGGCATGTTCCACTGCAGTTTCATAACTTGACATAGCATAGTGCGGATACAGCGGTATGGCAACAACTTCTTCCAGATCGGGTGAATTTTTCAATAAGTTCTCAAAGGCGTGTTCCATAGTAGGGTTTCCATAACGCATAGCCAATTCTACCGGTTCATCTACCTTAGCCTGTAGCGCATGTTGCAGTTGCTTGCTTAATACAACCAAAGGAGATCCGTCTTTTGTCCATACAGTCTTATAAGCTTCGGCAGTTTTGGGAGACCTGAATGGAACTATAATACCACCAACTAAAAGTAACCTCAGAAGGTAAGGATAGTCGATTACACGCTTATCCATCAGAAATTCCATGAGGTATTTTTTTACATCCTTTACCTCTGTTGAATCAGGAGAACCAAGATTCATTAGTACTATTGCCCGTTTTGCCATAATAAAAAAATAATGTGCAAATGTAACCCGCCAGCAAAAGAAAAGTTCAAAAAGTTGAATTGGTATATCCTATGATCCAATAAAAAAAGCGTGGCATAAAATACCACGCTTTGATTTTTTTGTTCGAATCCTTCAATTATTCATATGGCAATCATCGAAGGTTGAATCACATAGCAAAATTTGCAATCGTAAAGGCAAAAAATTGAATCGTTAAAGTCATCTATGGCGTAAATGACGATGCAAAGAAAGGGATAAATTTTGAAATAACTAACAATCGTTAGTATTTTTTATTTTTGAGTAATTGATATGGAAATATGAAACGTAAATTCTAATAATCACATTTATTAATACTGTCCCATCATTTTCTTAATTCTTTTTTTCACTGAATAAATAAAATAATAAGCGGACTTGAAAATATTCGGGTATTATGCTACATGACGAATCTCATGAAACAACATGACTTAAATCATAAAAATTAAATTGCAGATATAATAAACTAAAGGCTTGTTAGTAATACCACACTAAAACTCGCAACTATGGCGGATTTATGACAGAGATATGACAGCTAAATTCTGTCATTGGAAAAGCTGCTGTTAACTTTGCAGTGTAGAATTGATACCCTAAATGACCGAAGACAAACAGATTAACATAGCCGGGTTTTATGTAGTGGGAATAAACTATAGAAAAACTGATGCCAGCACAAGAGGTTTGTTTGCAATAAACCATGAGCAATATGAAGAGGTCTTACAACTTGCTCCAACTTTTAACCTCAAAGAATTTTTTATACTCTCCACTTGCAACCGTACAGAAGTATTTGGATTTGCAGAAGATCCATCATCGTTGATTGATGTATTGTGTTCACAAACTACAGGTACAAAAGAAATGTTTCTTGAATTGTGTTATGTCAAGAAAGGTGCAGATGCTATTAAACATTTGTATGAAGTAGGTGCAGGATTAGAATCACAAATATTAGGTGATTACGAAATCATTTGTCAATTCAAAACTGCAGTAAAGTTTGCCAAGGAAAGAGGTTTTATAGGATGCTTTTCTGAACGTTTGGTAAACAGTGTACTACAATCAACCAAAGAAATTAAAAATCAAACTGTATTGAGTAGTGGTACAGTATCCGTTTCTTTTGCAGCAGTTCAATATATAAAAAATACAGTTGCCAATATTGCAGACAAAAACATTCTTTTGGTAGGAACTGGAAAAATTGGAAGAAATACATGTAAAAATCTGGTGGATTATACAGGCTCCAGAAATATTACATTGGTCAATAGAACAGATGAAAAAGCAGCGCAACTTGCAGATGAATTGGGATTGAACGCTGCACCTATTAGTCAGTTACCCACACTGATTGATAAAGCTGATATTATTTTAGTAGCGTCTAACAGCACAGAACCTACAATACTTGTAAGTCATTTAAAAAAGAAAGGCAGTAAGTTGGTTATTGATTTATCTGTTCCGAATAACGTAGAAAAGGCTGCAGGTTTATTACCCAACATAACCTTGCTAAACGTAGATGAACTTTCAAAACTAAACGACGAAACCCTGCAAAAAAGAATGGAAGAAGTTCCAAAAGCAAAATCTATTATAGCAGAACACATAACCGAGTTTACGGAGTGGAGCAATATGCGCAAAAATGTTCCTTACATAAAAGCGGCAAAGCAAAAGCTGCATGATATGCAGAAATGCGAACTCTACCAATCAATGTACGAGCATTATACATCCAACTTATCAAAACCTGCGGAACAAAACTCTATAGAAAAAGTCATTAAAAATATGGCTTTGAAAATGCGGCAGCAACATCAACCCGGTTGTTGCTACATAGAAGCTATAAACGATTTTATAACTACACACCGCAACTAATATACATGGCAAAGAAGCTGTTGCGGATAGGTACCCGTGAAAGTCAGTTGGCTGTATGGCAGGCAAATAAAGTAAAAGATTTATTGGCTGAAAACGGTTACGAAAGCGAGTTGGTTTTTATAAAAAGCGAAGGCGACATTGACCTTATAACTCCGCTTTACGAAATTGGTGTACAAGGTATTTTCACCCGCAGCCTTGACATAGCCCTACTCAACAATAGAATTGATATAGCAGTACACAGTCTAAAAGATGTACCCACACAACTTTCAAAAGGCATTATACAATCCGCCGTTTTAAAAAGAGCTTCTTACAAAGATTTGTTGGTGTTGAACGTGAGCAATGAGTTGGCAGTTGTGAGTATAGAACTACTATCAGCTGATAACTCACCACTCACAAAATTACCCACTCACTACTCACAACTCACAATAGCCACTAGCAGCATACGCCGCAAAGCACAATGGCTCAACAGATTCCCCAATGATATACTGGAGAATTTAAGGGGGAATGTAAATACACGGTTACAAAAAGTAAAAGACAGCAACTGGCATGGTGCCATTTTTGCGGCTGCAGGATTGGAAAGAATTGGACTTCGTCCTGAACATTCCATAGAACTGGATTGGATGCTGCCTGCACCTGCACAAGGGGCAATTGGCGTTTTTTGTAAAGAGGAGGACAATGAGTCTTTTGAAGCTTGTCAACATTTCAACGATGCTGAAACAGAACATTGTACAACCATTGAAAAAGCTTTTTTAAGAACATTATTGGGTGGTTGTTCTACGCCGATTAGTGCATTGGCAGAAATGAAAAATGGTAATGTGCATTTTAAAGGAAATATTTTTTCTGTTGATGGCAAACAACGGGTAGATATTGAAAAGAAAGTACGAATAGGCGATAGCCAAAACCTTGGAATAATTGCAGCAAAGGAAATGTTGAATAATGGTGGCAAAGCCATCGCAGATGCTATTCAAAATGACAGATAAAAGCATTAGCATATTAAGCACCCGCCCATTAGACGAGGCATTAATAGCACAAGCTGCTCAACACAACATAGCAATAGATCAGGAGACATTTATAGAAATCAAGAAAAGTATTAGTGACACAACATTTGAGCAAATAAAACAACTGCAAAGTAAAAATGTAACTGTCGTTTTCACCAGTATGAATGCAGTAGATGTTTTGATAGCATCATTAAACGACAAGTCCAAAATTCCGGATTGGAAAATCTACTGTATGGGAGGGGCTACATTTTCGCTAGTCAAGAAATACTGGCCTTATGATAGCATAGCAGGCACTGCAAAAAACGCTTCGGAATTGGCAAAAAAAGTAATTGAAGACAACCAAACTGAAGTAGTTTTTTTTTGCGGAAATAAAAGAAGAGAAGAACTACCTGTTTTGTTGCGTCAGCAATCGGTTGCGGTCAATGAACTCATCATTTATGAAACAATAGAGACGGCGATAAAAATAGAAAAACACTACGGTGCCATTTTGTTTTTTAGCCCAAGTGCAGTACATAGTTTTTTTGAAAAGAATAAAGTAAAGGACAACACCATTTTCTTTGCTATTGGTGAAACAAGCGCTGCTGCTATCAAACAATTTTGCAACAATAAAATTATTGTAAGCGACTTCCCGTCCAAAGATCAAATGGTTGAACAAGCAATAAAGATGATGGAAGAACTATGAATTACGAGTTTAGGATTATGAGTTATATCAGAAAACTAGAACAACGAGAAAGGAAATATCGAGAAACCAGAAACATCAAATAATAAACAGAACCGAATGCTTAAAAATGACTTATTACTAAGAGCTTTAAAAGGAGAAAAAACCGAACGTGTGCCAGTGTGGATGATGAGACAGGCAGGCCGTTATTTGCCTGATTATTTAAAACTAAAAGCTAAATATGATTTCTTTACCCGTGTGCAAACACCGGAACTTGCAACTGCCATTACGTTACAACCGATTGATCAGGTAGGCGTTGATGCAGCCATCATATTTTCAGACATTTTGGTTATTCCACAGGCAATGGGATTAGAAGTTTTGATGGAAGAAGGCAAAGGCCCTTCATTGCCAAAAGTAATCCAAACACAAGCCGATATTGATGTGTTAATTACTGAAGGAGCTGCACATAGTCTTAAGTATGTTACTGATGCTTTGTCGCTAACAAAAAAAGAGTTGAATGGTCGTGTTCCGTTAATAGGCTTTGCCGGTGCACCATGGACTATCCTTTGCTATATGGTCGAAGGCAAAGGAAGTAAAACATGGGACAAAGCCAAGCAGTTTGCATATACCCAACCGGACTTAGCACACCAGCTTTTACAAAAAATAACTACCATTACCATTGATTATTTAAAAGCTCAAACCCTTGCGGGTGCAGATGTTGTTCAGGTGTTTGATAGCTGGGCAGGTTCATTGAGCCCTGCTGATTTCAAAACTTTTGCACAACCATATCTACTGCAGATTTCTGATGCATTGCAAAGTTTTGCGCCGGTTATTTTATTCCCCAAGGGAAGTTGGTATGCATTGAAAGATTTAAGCAACAGCAGTGCATCAGGTTTAGGTGTTGATTGGTGCGTTGATCCCAAAACCGCAAGGGAATTGACGGGAAATAAAATTACACTTCAAGGCAATTTTGATCCTGCAAAACTATTGGCATCAATACCAGAAATAAAGAAAGCCGTAAAAGAAATGATAGATGGATTTGGCACACAACGATACATTGCCAATCTTGGTCATGGCATTACACCTAATGTACCGGTTGACCATGCCAAGGCATTTGTGGAGGCTGTTAAGGAATATCAGTTGTGAGTGGGCAGTTGTGAGTAGTGAGTAGTGAAATTCTTATATTTTTTAAAAATAAAGACAATGTTTTTAGAACTTGGGCATACCAAATTGAATGTTTTTCAGGAAACGAAAAAACTGACGTTGGAGTGTTATAAACTTACAAAGCTATTTCCAGAAGATGAAAAGTTTGCGATGGTGTCTCAAATAAGAAGAGCTGCATTGTCGGTTCATCTAAATCTGGCAGAAGGTGCTTCTAGAAAATCAACGAATGAAAGAAAGCGTTACTTTGAAATATCAAGAGGTTCATTAATTGAAGTTGATACAGCCTTGGATATTGCTGTGGAGTTAGGCTACATTCTACCTGAAAACATTGCCGATTTAGGGTTAATGATTGTGAAAGCTTTCAAATTATTATCAGGTCTTATTACGCAATCAAACCAAGATTCGCTTACTCACAACTGACAACTCACAACTCACAAAAATGAACATAAAACTAGCCTGGATTGCTTTTATAGAACAGCTCCAAAATGACATTTGCATCGCATTAGAAGAGGCCGATGGCAAAGCAAAATTTAAAGAAGACAAATGGGAACGTGCAGAAGGCGGTGGGGGAAAGACAAGAGTCATAGCAAATGGAAATGTAATTGAGAAAGGTGGTGTAAATACTTCTATTGTATTTGGTGATGTAACAGATACCATGCGAACCCAACTAAAAATTGATGGCGACAAATGGTTTGCCTGTGGACTCTCTTTGGTTATTCATCCTTCTAATCCTTTTGCTCCAACAGTTCATGCCAATTACAGAATGTTTGAAGTGTATGAAAAAGACTGCACTGAACTACCCCCCTTGGGGGGCAGGGGGGCTCGCTGGTTTGGCGGCGGAACAGACTTGACACCTTATTATTTATTCAACGAAGATGCAATTCATTTTCATCAAACCTATAAAAATGCCTGCGATCAATTTGATCCAACATTTTACCCGTCATTCAAAAAACAATGCGATAATTATTTTGTTAATTGGCATAGAAACCAGGAACGGCGTGGCATTGGTGGCATTTTCTACGATTATCAAAAACCAACAGCGGATAAAGATGTGAACTTTTGGATGAACTTTGCAAAGACTTGTGGTTATGCTTTCATTGATGCTTACATTCCAATTATCAACAAAAGAAAAGACATTCCATTTACCAAAGAAAACAAACATTGGCAGGAAATAAGACGTGGACGTTATGTAGAGTTCAACCTTGTGCATGACAGAGGAACCATCTTTGGTTTAAAGACAAATGGCAGAACCGAGAGCATCCTTATGAGCCTGCCACCAACAGTTAGATTTGAATATGACTATCAACCGGAAGAAGGAAGCGAAGAAGAAAAATTATTGCAAGCATGTTTAGTACCGAGGGATTATGTCTGATGTCTGAATTTTTGATGTCTGATTTATTTCTAAATTTTCTAAGGTTATGACAAGAAAAGAGTTACAAGACCGAACTAAAAAGTTTCACATTGACATAATTAAGCTTTGTGGCGATTTTCCAAGAAATGCAGCCGGCTTTGAAACGGCAAAACAAATTATTAGATCTGCCGGTTCGGTGGGAGCTAATTACAGGGCATCAATGAGGGCGAAATCAGACGCAGATTTCATTTATAAAATTCAAATTGTATTAGAAGAGGCCGATGAAAGTCTTATTGGTTGGAAATTATTAAAGAGGCAGAAATAAAATCAGGAGAAGAAATTGACAGATTGATTAAAGAAGCAAATGAATTGACTGCAATATTTGCTGCAACAGATAGAACTGCAAAGGCAAATAAAATTAATAAAGCATCATCTCCAAAATAAAAAAGAGTATCATTAATTCATATTACAACAAAATTGACATATCAGACATCAGACATCCTTAAATCAGACTTCTTATGATTTTACAACGTAGAAACAGAATACTCCGCACTTCACCTGCTATCAGAGCAATGGTTGCTGAAACCATTCTGACCCCAGCAGATTTCATAGCTCCACTCTTCATAGATGAAGGTGAAAATGTTGAAATAGAAATCGCTTCCATGCCCAACTATTTCCGCAGAAGCATTGACCTGACCGTAAAAGAAGTGCGGCAGTTATGGAGCCTTGGCATTAAGAGTGTGCTGCTTTTTATTAAGTGCAAAGACGAGCTGAAAGACAACACAGGCCTCGAAGCATGGAATCCCGAAGGGCTTATGCAGCGAAGTATCAGAGCTATCAAAGCAGCCGTTCCGGAAATGTATATTATGACAGACGTAGCCCTTGATCCATATTCATCTTATGGTCATGATGGCATTGTGCATGATGGTGAAATTGTAAACGATCCTACGGTTGAAGCTTTGGTAAAAATGAGCGTCAGCCATGCACAGGCAGGTGCCCACATGGTAGCGCCAAGCGATATGATGGATGGCCGCATTGCCGCTATAAGAAATGGTTTGGAAGAAAATGGTTTTACTCAAACAGGCATCATGGCCTACAGTGCCAAGTATGCCTCATGCTTCTACGGACCGTTCAGGGATGCACTTGATAGTGCACCTGGCTTTGGCGATAAGAAAACTTATCAGATGAATTTTGCAAACCGCATAGAAGCTATCAAGGAAACACTCATGGACATTGAAGAAGGCGCCGACATAGTAATGGTAAAGCCCGGCCTACCTTATCTTGATATCGTTCGTGAAGTAAAAAATGCAGTGGATGTGCCAGTCAGTGTTTATAACATCAGTGGCGAATACTCTATGATAAAAGCAGCAGCGCAACGTGGTTGGATAGACGAAGACAAAGCCATTATTGAAACACTGACTTCTATAAAAAGAGCTGGTGGAGATTTGATTGCAACCTATTTTGCAAAAGATGCAGCCAAGTTGATTGGGTAAATTGTGATTGTGAAATTATTATACAATTTGAATATGATTTAATAAATTTGAAGTATGGATACAACAGATACTTTAGCCAGAATGAAAGAGCTTGTGCATACAGTTTTGCCAGATGCCAAAGTTATTTTGTTTGGAAGCAGAGCCAATAATACGGCTCACGAAGAAAGTGATTGGGACTTACTCATTCTTGACAAAAGCAATATTGACAAAAAAACAAAATGGGCTGTTCACGATGTACTATATCCTTTAAGTGTAGAAATGTTCACTTTTATTAATTCTATTGTAGCAAATGAAGATGAGTGGGAAAACAATCCCGGTTGGTATGCCTTGAAACTTTCAATTTCCCGTAATCCCGTTATAGCTTAAATGAACAAAAACGCTACATCCATTAATTTAAAGTTGGTCAAATCAAAAGAGTTGATTCGGGAGGCAAAAATCCTGATCGAAAACGATGGCTATAATAGTGTTATTAGCAGGCTATATTATGCATGTTATCACGCCACATCTGCTTTAATGCTTACAAAAGAACTTCAATCCAAAACTCACAAAGGTCTTGCAGGTTTATTACACAAAGAATTTGTATCAAATGGCTTATTCGATGTCAAACATTCCATTTTTTTCTCGAAACTAATGCAGGAAAGGACTGAAGACGATTATGGCGACTTTTTAATTGCTGACAAAGAAGAAGTAAAAAGTTTTATGGAGCCAGCAATTGAATACATTAATTACGTTGAAAAACTTATAGCAACACATGAAAATATCCTGTAGTCAAGAACTCTTTTCCAGAGCTCAACAATCCATTCCCGGTGGTGTAAACTCTCCGGTTCGTGCATTTAAAAGTGTAGGTGGCACGCCCATTTTTATGAAAAGGGCTAAAGGAGCATATCTCTACGATGCTGATGATAACAGGTACATAGACTACATCGCTTCGTGGGGTCCCATGATTCTTGGGCATGCTTATGAACCTGTTGTAAAAGCAATACAAGAATATGCCGAACACTCCACTTCCTATGGCGCACCAACCGAGCTGGAAATAGAAATGGCTGAACTCATCATCAGCATGGCGCCCAATGTTGACCTTATAAGAATGGTAAGCAGTGGAACAGAAGCATGTATGAGCGCATTACGACTTGCACGTGGTTATACAGGTCGCAACAAACTCATCAAATTTGAAGGCCACTACCACGGTCATGCCGATAGTTTTTTAGTAAAAGCAGGAAGCGGACTTGCCACATTTGGTATCCAAAATGTACCGGGCATTACGGCCGGTGTAGCTGCTGATACATTAGTAGCCTCTTGGAATAATCTTGATGAAGTAAAGCAATTAATCGAAGACAATAAAGGTGAAATAGCAGCCATAATATTAGAACCGGTTGCAGGCAATATGGGCTGCATCTTACCGCAACCGGGCTTTTTGGAAAGCATACGGCAGTTATGTACAGATGAAGGAATAGTTTTAATTTTTGATGAAGTAATGACCGGTTTCCGATTGGCACCCGGAGGAGCGCAGGAGTTACTGAATATAAAAGCTGACCTGGTAACCTACGGAAAAGTAATAGGTGGGGGAATGCCTGTAGGCGCATTTGGTGGCCGCAAAGAAATCATGCAGCACATTGCTCCATTGGGAAATGTTTACCAGGCAGGCACTTTAAGCGGTAACCCAATTGCTATGATTGCAGGTTACACCACTTTAAAAACTTTAAAAGACCGACCAGAAATTTATACCGAATTAAATGATAAATGCACTTACCTGAAAAATGGTTTACACGAAGTATTCCAAGCATGGGGACAGCCTTTTGTCATCAATCAATTAGGCTCTATGATAAGTCTGCATTTTAGCGATCATGCAGTTACAGACTTCGCCACAGCAGCTTCTGCCAACAATGCCATGTTCAGCAAATTCTTCCATGCCATGTTAGACAGGGGAATTTACCTTCCACCTTCCGCCTACGAAAGTTGGTTCCTAAACAATGCGCTTACTTATGCTGATTTGGATAAAACAATTGAGGCTGCAAGGGAAAGCCTTGGGGAAATGTTGCAGTAGCTTTAGGGAAGGTATACCCGATTTAGATGTACCACTAAATAATGCCGGTTATAACTTGTTTATACAATTTAAAAAGTACCTTTATTCTGGTATTGTTTCTTTTATTAGCAATCATCTTTTAATACATTTCTTAAACCTTTCATTTTTTTGAAACATTTAAAAGTGCAAATAAAAAGCAAAAAATATCCCATCTAAAATATTAAAACAATGATAAAAAAACTGAACCTAACCATTTGCCTGTTACTATTCGTATTGTCATTTGCACAAGCTCAAAAAAAATATACGCTTGATAATGTTGTAGATGTTTATTTGCGAAGTTCAGGAGCAATTATTGAAAACAACCAGGTAAAGGGTTATTTTTTTATGTATATCACAGATAAGATAGATAAAAAAACCAACCAATATAATATACAAATACTTGATCAAAACCTGAATCATGTAAAGCAAATAGTTTTTGAAGATTCGAAGGACATCAACTTGCTGGAAGCAGCATATAACGGAAACAGCCTGGCATTTATATTTAGGAACTCCAGAGATAAATCAATAGATACAAGAATTTATGGAACAGATGGCAATCTTCGAAATAGCTATACAAGGGAGTATGATTCAAAAATAGGGGTGTTTTTGAATCTTCAAAGTATTGATCATGACGAATCGACCAACAAAGTATTATTTTCAATTGGAGAAAAAGGATTTGTAGGAATATACCCAACAATGGAAGGGAAAAAATATACTTATCAAATTGATTTTTATTCATCCAAAGAAAAAAAACAATGGACATACGCTCCTGAATATGAAGCGGAATACGCAATGGCTACATTTCTGGGCTACACCGATAGCTTAGTTCTGTTTTTAACCGGAGGGAAAGAAAAACTAAAAGATAATAGCTCAGTAATCAGTCCAAGTATTGAAGCTTTCACCATAGCAACACATAAAAAAGTATTTAGTATAAAAAGTGATAATGATAAGTATACGTTTGCACCTTCGGACATGTCTTTAAATAAAGCCAACAACATTCTTTTAACAGGCATATACTACGATAAAAAAATTAATTATGCTACCGCTGAAAGTAAAGGTGTGGCAGTGTATACAGTTGATACTAAAGGCAAGGTATTAAATAGAGAATACAATACATGGAAAGAAGATATTGCTAAACTTTTATCAAATAATTCTAAAGAACAAACACCTGGACTTTCAAATTTTCAAATCGAAAAATTTGTACCAATTGCAGATGGAAAAACAATGATTGTAGGGGAAAGCTACGAAAGAGGACTTGTTAAAGACCTGGCTATTCTTGAGATAAACAATCAGGGCAAAATTGACAATGCCTTCACTTTTCCTAAAGTTCATAACAAAGTCATTTTTGGATTAGCCAATATAGTTTCACTTCAGGTTTCAGCTTATGGTGCTTTTATGATGGGGCAGTTTGATTACGAATTTGCAAATATAGAAGGAGACAATTCTGGATTTTCTGTAATTTACAAAGATTATTTAAGAAAAGACGGCATTGAAAAGCTGTCATATAGTGCCGTTCGTTACAGTGGAAATAAGTTTTCAACAGACAAATTCAATCTAAACTCCAAAGCAGATATCATGCGGGTCTATCCTGCAAAATCCGGCTCCATCATGATACTAGAATACTTCAAAAAAGAAAAAAGATTAGATGCAAGATTAGAAAAATTAGGGTAGATATTTCGCAATAATGAAGTATAGCCTTGGGCAGAATTGTTGAACTTTTTTAAAAGTTTCAGGAAATTTAATCACCCAAATGGGAGTGATGAACTTTCCTGAACAGAAGTTTCTTAATACTTTACATCAACCCAACTCAAACATTTCTTTCAGCTCTTTATTGCTCATATTACCAATCCAGTTTTCTCCCGTTGCAACGGTCATGTTGGCGAGGGCTTTTTTGCTTTGAATCATTTCATTGATCCGCTCTTCAAAAGTGCCTTTGGTTATAAAGCGATGTACCATTACATTGCTCTTCTGACCGATCCTATAAGCCCGGTCAGTGGCCTGCGCCTCTACTGCAGGATTCCACCACAGGTCATAGTGTATCACATGATTGGCTGCGGTCAAATTCAAACCCGTACCCGCCGCTTTAAGCGAAAGGATGAATATTTTATCTGTCCTGTTGGTTTGAAAATTATCTACCATTTCCTTTCGCTGTTTCAGGCTGCACCCGCCATGATAAAACAAAGGCGTTTCTCCAAAACGCTCTGCTATAAAGTGTTTCAGCAAGTTACCCATTTCAGTAAACTGTGTAAAAATCAATACTTTCTCATGGCTTTCCACAATGCTTTCCAGCTTATCAAAGAGCAATTCCATTTTTCCGCTTAGCGATGCATCCAGCACATTGTTTTTCAAAAACTGCGTGGGGTGGTTGCAGATTTGCTTGAGTGCAAGTATCATTTGCAGCACCAAACCCTGCCGGGCAAACAATGATTTACTGTCAGTAGCCTCTACTTCTTCAATAGCTTCCATAGCTTTCTGCAAAGTCTTTTCATAAAGGCTCGCCTGTGCTTTTGCCAGGTAGCCGTAGCTGTCTATTTCTATCTTGTCGGGCAGGTCGCTGATGATGGTTTTATCAGACTTCAATCGCCGCATCAGAAACGGAGAAGTAATCGTTTTCAGTTTTTCTGCCACTGCCACATCGTTTTGGTTTTGAATGGGCGTGGCAAAGTTTTCTTTAAAGTCGGGCAGGCTACCAAGAAAGCCGCGGTTGCTGAAATCCATAATGCTCCACAGTTCGCTTAGCCTGTTTTCCACAGGTGTACCACTCATGGCTATGAAGGTATTGGAAGGGATGCTTTTAACAGCTTTGCTCTGCGCCGTTTCGTGGTTCTTTATATTTTGTGCTTCATCGGTTATTACCACATGCCACTTCATTTTTTTCAGTGTATCTGCATCACTTCGGGCAATGCCATACGAAGTCAGCAGCACATCATAGTCTTGTTTCTTGCCCAGGCTACGGGTGGTGCCATGATACAATTTAAAAGCCAATGTAGGTGCAAACTTTTCCATTTCTGCCTGCCAGTTGGTGAGCAATCCAGTGGGTGCTATTACCAGAGCCTTTTCATTATCCAGTGTTCCTTCTTCTTTGTATTTCATTAGTGTGGCTATCACCTGCAGCGTTTTACCCAATCCCATATCATCAGCCAGTACACTGCCAAAACCTATTTGTGTATTGCGGTACAACCACGAATATCCACGCTGCTGATATGGTCGGAGTGTTGCGTTTATACCTTTGGGAAGTGCAATGTCTTGCTGTGCTGTTAGTTCTTTAATCAGTTGCTTTACATCATCGGTCAGAGATATGGCTGCTCCAAAATATTCATTACCCAGTGCGGCCCGCAGCATTTCAAAAGCACTCAATACCTTGGTAGAGGTAAAGTGTTTGTGTAGTTTTTCAAGGTCTGTTTGGCTTACATAAATGTAGGAAGTCTTGTACTTTATCAATCCTTCGGAATGTTTCAATAATTTAGTAAAAGCAGCTTCATCCATCACAGTATCGCCAATGGCAACGTGCCATTCAAAGTCAAGCAGCTTATCCAGGCGCAAGAAACTCTTACCGTCTTTGCTCTTTTGCTTTATGCGAATGCTTGCCTTAGGTTTCAAAATATGTTGCAGCGATTTTGGCAACAAAATATTAATGTCCAGCAACTGAATAGCCGGAATGGCATTCAGCAAAAATGGCGTAAATGCAGCCGTGTTCATCACTATCAGGTCTTCGCCTTTGGTGTTAATGTATTTATCAAGTCCCGGCATAAACGAACTCAATTGAGCCAGCGATTGCAATATTGCAAACCGTTGTTGTTCATATTTTTTAAGCGTAAGCACATCCCTTAGCGCAACTGGTTTTCCCATTGGCTTATCATGCTGCTCCATGTTAATGGTTATTTGAAACTTTTCATCCCGCAATTCCTCCACTATGATCACCGGTTTAAAATTGCCCTGTGTCAGGTAGTAGCGTTGCAGCCATGCCTGAATGCCTCCCGGCAATGCTTGCTGTCCCGGCTCTTTAAAACCGTAGGAGTAATTGCAGAAAAATAAATCTGCAAACACATCACCACTTGTATGTTCTACCAGTTTGTGTAAAAGAGCATCTATCCAAACCGATAATAATTGCACTGCTATATTTTTTTCAACAGGGGTGTTCGTTTTTCCATTCATCAGCAGGGTGCCTTGCGGCAATGTTTCTTGTAGTTTGTCCACCAATGCTTTCACCTCTTTGCTGATTAACGCAGGCAAGACCCTAATGGTAAAAGAGCCATTATCCAACTGTACCATTTGCGGTACCACAGCTCCATTAGCCAAAAGGTTAAGGGCCAATAATAAGCTGCTGCGCAATGCTCCAACCTGTGGCTCATAGTCTTCCAGTTTTTGCAATGGGATTTGCCAAAGCAAAGCAATAAGGTTGTTCAGCGAAATATTTTCATTTTTGCCATCTGCCCAAACACCCACTTCATTATTGGCGCTAACAGCAAGCTGCAGGTGGGTATGATAACCAATTGTAAAACCAGATGCTCCGACTTGTTTTGCCTTCGCTTTCTTTGCCATTTCGGCTCCGCCAAAATAAGCATCCATAGCCACTTTGCCAGTCACAATCCGTTGCGCATTTCTAACAGCTTTTCGCAAAGCTGCTGCATATTTGTCCCTGAAATTGCCATTGCCCTGATAGAAAACCGGCTCATCGGGCAGCAGTTGGATCAGCGGCTCAAGTATAGGTGAAAGTGTAGCAAAGTTCAATGGTGCCTTACCCGATATGCCGACTGGCAAAGCTGTATTTGCTTCCAACTTTTCAATAGCATTCTTTGCATTTGCAGCCGCTTTAACACCTTTCACTTTCTGCCGTTGTTGGTGTTCTTCACCAACAACCAAACCCTCAATCAGCAGGCTTTTCAACGTAGGGATAGCATTGTTTCCCGGAGCAATAAAAATGTTTTCCCGTTTCAGTTCCGCCACCAAATCTACCCGGTGCAGGTCAAAAACAAGGAAGGGGTTGTTATCAATTTCAGCACTTATTTTATAGATAACTGCAGCCAGGTGTTTGCAAGGCACAGCCCAGTCCGGGCAACTGCATTGCATTTTAAAATCAGTCCATTGTTTCGGAAAAATTTTCAGTCCAATCCTTTCGGCAATTGCTAACAATTCAGAATCCAGTTCCTTGTTCAGCAGCTTGCTCACTATCACCGGTTTATCTGCTATCGCCTTAATCAGTTTCTTTATTTCCGGTTCAAAAAAAGGAGGGATAATCACCGTCACATCATAAGGTTTCGGACGGCTACCTTTCACCTTCGCATGGATGTTATTACCATCAATGCCAAGGCTGGCAATAGATCCGTTTCGTGCATAAGTGCTCCCACGTGGCAGCCGGTTGCTATAATCAATGTTGCCCAACGAATTGAGCCACTGCTGCCCCCACCATGTTTTGCCGAAAAATTTAGACATGCGAATAATTTGCGGCTAAAGTAAGCAATGAAGTAATCTTATGAGAGAGTTTTTATACACGGGGTGGGGAGAACAATGAATGGCCTTTTCAAGGAAAAATTATCACTTCGGGCTTATTTTTGCAATTCAAACCTCTCATATGCTTTATGACTTTTACGACTACCAGCACCGCGATTTGCGCATCACCGATGATTTAACCGAATCCGATTCACCTTACATTTTCCCCGAACCAATTGCTTCGCTAATACGCAAAGCAGGCGTTATTGTTTTAGAAAACAAAAAAGATAAGCACATCGAAAAAAAATTGGAAAAGTGGATAGAGGAATACCCACAGGTTCCAATGTTTAAGAATATCCTGAGCGGCTATTACAGCGCAAAAGGGAAAAATGAAAAGGCGTTTGAATGCAACCACCGCATTGTTCAGCAACACCCCGATTATATTTTCGGCAAGCTCAACCTGCTCGAAGAATACTTGTATCGCAAAGAGTTTGGTAAAGTTGAAGCTATCCTTGGAACTTCGCCTGATATATTTTCCTTCACAAACAATCGCCATATTTTTCATTTTTTTGAATATACCGAATTTCATAAAATACTGATGAGGTATTGGATTACCGTAGGCAAGACAGAAAATGTTTTAGCCGTTTTCAACAACCTGGATATACTCGAAGATATAATTGAAGAAGAACTTGACTTGTACGACATAGACGACCTGCTTTGCGAAGCAGGGATAAAAGAACCTTATGAAGAAGATGATGATGATGAAAACTATGTAAGGACAACACCTACCCTACCACAAACTACCATCCCGCCCGTTTTCCATTTTGCGCAAATACAGTGGCTCTATGAAAACAGTTTCACTATAGAAAAAGAAAAGTTGGAAGAACTGCTGATGTTGCAACGGGAACCGCTTGTCAACGACCTCTGCGAAGTGGTGTATGATTCCATCCGTCGCTACGATTATTTTTCTGAACAGGAATACGATGCGCAAACACAATCATTTGCACTCCATGCACTCTACCTGCTCATGGAACTAAAAGCAGCCGAAGCACTGCCCGCCGCACTTGAACTGTTTCGCCAGCCGGAGGAAGTCTTAGAATTATGGCTGGGCGATTTACTCACAGACAATATATGGCAAGTGATTTATGCAATTGGGCAAACGCAGTTACCCTTACTCGAAGCTTTTTTAAAAGAACCCCTCAACTACACCTACAGCCGCACAGCAGTTTCTACGGCCATCAGCCAATTGGCAATGCACCAGCCCACACGCCGGCAAGAAGTGGTGGGGCTATACGAACGGCTGCTACCATTTTATTTAGAAAACGAGGATGACTTTAGTATTGTACCATGGGATTTTATCACACTCATTATTTCTGATGTAGTGGACTTCAACGGAACGGAGTTAGCCCCGCTCATCAAGCAGTTTTACGATGCCGATTTAATTGACTTACATATGTATGGGAAATGGCAAGATTGCCTGAAAGAACTGAACATCCCCGATGATCAACGCCGCCGTTCCGAAAAACGCCCATTGCAATCTTTATTTGAAATCCGTGATGAACTCTATGAAAACGAGCTTTCAATTGACGATGAAATGTACACACAAGCACAACCTTACAGCCATACCCCCTTGTTTCAACCATTCGTACACACCCAACCCAAAACAGGCCGCAACGACCCGTGCCCCTGCGGCAGTGGAAAGAAGTATAAGAAGTGTTGTGGGAAGGGGGAGTAGGGGAGAATTAGGGTGAATGGAAAATATGGAAAAAGCTAATTCATTTTCAAAACTTTAGATTGATAAATCAAGTTTGCCTCATTAACATCTACTTCCTGCACTTGATTTTCAAAATACCGTTGAGTCAATCTTTCAGAAAAATACTTGAGTGAATCAATCCAGGAATCATCTTTTTCTGATAAAATCAAATTTCCTACTCGTTCTTTTATGGTATTGTACAGACTAAAGTTGGGTTGGCTAATAGTTATCAAACTACCATAAACAGATTCATCCATCCTACCAAATCTTTCCTTGACATTATATCTTATGCATACCTGCAAAAGTGAAAATAAAATTTCCAATGTTTCATTTAAAGGCATTTCTTTTATATTAGCCTGAAACGAAGCCCATTTCTGCTCAAAAGGCATTTTTTTATGTTCCTCAACATGCTCCCCGCAATAAATTAATCCTTCTATTCTGTTAAGTTCAATTAAGTGCTGGGCTGCTTTTTCTTTGTTATAAAACTGATTGGGGTCTTTCATTATTTCCAAAAGCAATTGTGTAATCCTTTCCGGTTTAACCTTTATCAGTTTTTCTATGAGATACCAATGCCACGAATAATAAATACTGTTTTTGTCCTCCGATTCGGGTACAGCCAAATAAGAACTAAAATCTTCTATTGAACCACCCAAGTCTAAATAAAAATCTGATAGTTTAACCCTGTCATGATCTTTTAAATGGGGGTTTGCAGATGTGATAGTTTGGTAAAGTTTAGGTAAACATTCTTTATAACCTTGCTTATGACATAATGCAAAATGACTCAATAAAACAACAAAAGGTAATTTCCCATTCCTTACGTTGTTAACAATTGTACTTTTCAACAATTCCTTGTCTTCTATTTTATCTAAAATGAGTGACCCTATGGTTTTCTTGTCATCATTCATCTCATAAAAGCACTCATACAAAGACGGTAACATCTTCAAAAGCAATTCATCTTCCAAGTCCATGTCCAACAAAACAAATACATCTTTAACAAACTCGACAATCGTTATGAAATTAAAAGAATCTCCATTATCTAGAATACTGTTTTCAAACTTCAACTCAACAATTTTATCCTTACACCATTTTTCAATTATTCCAATCAATTCTGGATTAATTACTTCTTCCTTTTTGTTTTCGAATAATCCTTTTATGGTATCTATAACAAATCCCTTCCACTCTTTTTCATCATTGTATTTTTCAAAAAATTCTTCCTTGCTTATTTCTTTATCATCATCATGAATACACATATCTCTTATAGCATCTTTTGCCACAGAAGATTCAAACTTTTGGAGTTCCACATTTTCCGAAAACCAAAAGTCATTTTGGCTTACATTCTCTTTAGCAATTAAATTAAAAATTTGTTCTGCTTCTTCAAGAAACAGCTTCTTGTTTAAAAGCATCAACTGATTTTTTTCAAGCTGTAATTTTCTTATTACTCCATAGTCCACCTCTATGTCAACTGTTAAAAAGATACCATTGCCTAAACTCTTTATTTTTTCATGAAAAAATTTATACAACGACCAATTTACCCAACTTAAAACGTTTTTAAAAGCTAACATTTCGCTTTCCAAAATCTTACCTGCCTTATATTCTGTTACAAGGAAGTCGCAACATTCTTCATCCGCAAATGACATCAAGTCTCGTCCCTTTTTGTCATGTTTGTAAAATGTATAAAAAAGCTTTTTTGAGCCACATGTTTGTTCGAAAAACAGCCAATAAGGATGGAGCCAATTATTATCCTGTGAAAGATATTCTTGTTTGCAAAAAAGTCTATAAATAATACGCACTATCGAAGAATCAATTTTATAAATTTCTTTAGCTCTTCCTAACAATATTTTTAGATCATCTAACTCAAAATGAAATTCGCGGTACTGGCTATGACGATCAATACAATTTTTATTTCCAATACAATATTGAAAGAGAGATTTAATTGCTTGTGGTTTTTCAAATTTGAGAATTAAATGTTTGAGCGTAAAACTACTACTACTAGAATTACTCTTCTTTGCATGCTTTTCAAATATCTCAATGCTTTCTAAAATAAATTTTACATAGTCGTCTTGATACTCTAAACAATCTAAAAAATAAATACAGGCACTCCTTATTTCATAATTGCTCAAGTGAATTTTACAGCTTAGAATTTTTTCAAAAAACTCCTTTTCATTAAAATTTAATTCAGCAAAATTTCTAATTGCTTTTGCCTGTACGAACTCCGGGTAGCTGTTGCAATTCAAAATGTAGAAAAGGAGGTCTGTGATTTTGCCTTCAAAGCGGTATGCCCTTTGGGTATAAGAGAGTATATACAGTAAGTCGTAAACTAAATTTGGTATTAAACCCTGTCTGATTTGTGCGGATATAATATCAATAGCTGAATCTTCCAGTTCTATAAAATAAGCCAATTCTCTATCGGAAAAATTGGATGATATCCTTAGCGTTATTGATTTATCTTGGTAGTATTGAATGATTTTTTTGAAAATCTCGTTACGTGTTTCTTTAAGAATCTGCTCTTTTTCAAATCTTACCAATAGTTCAGGCTCATTGGCATTTATCCAATCAAATAGCTTGTGGAAATTTTCATCGGCTTTATCAGCAAGTTCAAACAAAAATGAAATAGTATTCAGAAACCCGGGCAATAATTTATTGTTGTCAAACTTAAATGAAACAATACTTTTTACGTCTTCGAAAGAAAGACTTTGAAACACAGAAGCACACAAATACTCCTGTAGGTTTTTATGTTCAAACGACCACGACCCTAATGTTGAAGCATTTCTGTTGAGTATGCAAAAATGGTTTAGAAGCCTTCTCACTTCCGAATCCGGTATCAATTCATCAACCTCTTTATCAGTTAAATTACTCTTTCCAGACACTGTCATGCAAAACGCAATCTGCTTTGCACAAGGCAATAGTTTAGACTTCAGCTCCTTGATGTTGTACTTACCCTCATCGGCATCCAATTGTTCAAACAAAATACGCTCAAATAATGCTGTTTTATTTTTAGGAAACAGGCTTAAATCGCCTTTATAAAATCTTACCAACCGGGTTAAGTAATATGGGTTAGTGAGGTATTCACTAAAATGTCGTTCTTCTAATACTTGTTCAAAATCTGCTTTAATACCAGGTAGCTTTTTGTCTAAGTAGTTTTGAATATCATTATGATTCAAAGGCTCTAAAAGAAAAATTTCAAACGAGCGGAGTTGTGGGTGTTGTACATCATAAAAGTTGTAACGGGATGAAACAACAGCCCGAATTTCACTGTTTTGCTCCACAAAGGCATTAAGGTAATTAATGAAAACAGAAGCCTTTTTTTCTCCGATTTCATCAATTCCATCTAACAATAGCAAAAGGTTTTCTTGGGAAATGTTTCTCCAATGCACACTGTAAGAAGAAAGAATAATTTCTATTGACTGCCCTTCATAATCTCTAAGGCTAAACTTTATTGGATGAAGTAATTTATCTTTTGTAGAAAAATAAGCATTCAAATAGGCGAGTTCTTCCGATTTGCCAAAACCGGCAGTACTCAACAAAACAATTTTCTTATCCTCCTTTTTATTGCTTTTTTCAAGCAAATCAATCATGGTTAGTTTCTTCCCATAACCCCAATAATTTGACTTTTCTTTTCCCTTATCTTCAATTGAATCTTTGTACGAAACAACCTTCCGTTCAATATAGTCTTGTGGCAAATCAATCACCTTCTTTTCAACTAAAGAATATTTTTGGATGTACCTTTTCCATACGTTGGGTTCGTAAAAGTTTTCTGCAATTTCATTGTTGAAATAGCGACAAACAATCTTAATAAAGTTGTCATCACCCTCATTTCGCAACTTTGTAGATAATTCTCTTGCATCCCAAGGGATGAAATCAATTCCATGAATACTCAACTTTTCTTTTGCTTTTCTGATTGTTTCTTCTTCGTCCCTTTGTCTTCCTAAATCTGCACTCGTACACAAAATGAACTCCTTTGTTCCCTCAACCAAATTTCCTTTCAAAAAATCATCGATGATATCTAAAACTTGTTGAGGGCCTAAATATTCAACCAACTTACACTGTGCCACAGTAATTTTCTCACCATCTATCGGGACCACATAAATATCAATCCCTTGCTGATTACTTCCTAGAGAAAGGTACTCCCGGCTATAAAAACTATTGGGTTGCTGATATAATAAATCCGTACAAAAAGTCTGAAAATCTTCCCATGACAATGCATCACGAAATGGTAAATTATTTAACCGTCCATCTATTACAACTGCTTTTTTCATTTTTCACTATTTCATTAAAAAACCCTTTGCAAATTAATGCAAAGGGTAACAAAATATTTAAATATTAACAGAAGACGGTAACCAAAATATATTCGCCCTAAACAAAAAGACCCTGTTGCAATAAAGCGACAGGGTCTTTTCAATAAAAATGGCAGCTACCTACTCTCCCGGTTGGTGTACCAGTACCATCGGCCATGGGGGACTTAACTTCTCTGTTCGGTAAGGGAAGAGGTGAACACC
>JANMMU010000040.1:0-3472 GCA_031373555.1 Segetibacter sp.
CCAATTAATTCTTTGGGTTTAATGCCAGTATTTGTTTGGTCAGTTGTTCTGAAAATTCGTTATAACCTACTTTAGCGGTGTAGTTTTGTAAAAGGTCGGCAATCATTTCTGCATATAATTGTCTGCTGCAAAGGGTATCTAAATATGTTTTGTTTTTTAAAGCAGTTGCATTGATATAACCGCTTTGCATCAACCATGTTTGATTTACTAAGTTCCCGTTTGTGGTTTCAAAGTTGTAACGATACCCGTTTTCATTAAAGTATTGTATAAAGCTATGTTCGGGTGAAAGTGATAAATATGCTTTTGCACCTAACTGTTCTGCTATTGCTAAATAAAGTAACGGCATTGAATGGCATTGCCCTTTTCCAGTGCCTAATAATTTTGTTACAAACATATTGCTCCAATTCTTGTCGCCTGAAAAGTCGTTGAAATCATAACTAATTTTTGGAGCAGTAAAAGTTTGCTTTGTTTTTGGATTGATAAATTTATTGTCTTGCGTATAGAGTTTTTGTATTCCGTAGTTTTTAGCAATGTTACTGTTAGGATTTATTCCTTGCTGCTTTAAAAGTTGCTTTACTACTTCGGCTCTTTGTTTTACTGCATTTTCAAATTGCTGGTAGGTTGGTGCTTTGTCGTACCATGCACTTTCAGTTAAATAAATTGCTTTGGTAACAGAGAAACTGTCAGGGTTCATTTTCAAAATTTCCTGCAAGCTGTTTTGAAATGGTCTCATAATTGCTAAACGTTCTGCTTTTGTTGCTTCTATTTCATCGTTTCGCAATTCCCGTTTTAATTGTTGTATTTCTCTTTGTTTATTATTCTGTCCTGGTAACATTCCATGTTGTTGTAAAATAATTCTGTTTTGTTGTTCTATTGGATTGTTACCTAAGATTGGGTTGTAGTTATTAATTACAACAGGAGTAGTGGGAATTTCTTGAAACTTTTGCTGCTGGGGTGTTGGGGGATGCTGTGTCAGCTCGGTTATTGATTGTTTGCTGAATATTGTACTTCTGCTGATTGTCTGCCCATAGGTGCTTGTCAAGCCCAATGCTAACAAGTTAAAGATGAACAAAGAAATATAGCTGGGGCGGCGGCTTTGGATACCTTGCAAAAGTGCTTGGCAGCAAAGGGTTCGCTGTTTACTCGCTATTGTCATACTTCAAATTTAACGGAATGTTGCAATACAGTGGCACATAACTAATAAATTGATGTAAGATGTGTTGTGAATAATTCCGGATTGGGAATCTAATACTGTTAACAAAGGAAAATTTCCAACTGTATTTTTACTATTCTTTTTAAAGTCTATTTCCCCTTAATCATTAAATATTTTTCGGCATCTAAAGCAGCCATGCATCCGCTACCGGCAGCGGTAACAGCCTGCCTGTAAATTTTATCCTGCACATCGCCTGCGGCAAATACACCTGCAACATTGGTTTTAGTGGTGCCAGGTATTGTACATAAATATCCGCTATCATCCATTTCAATCCACCCCTTAAATATGTCACTATTTGGCGTATGCCCAATGGCAACAAAAAAAGCACTGACAGGAATATCTGAAAGTTGATTGGTTTGCAGGTTTCTTATCCTTACTGCTTCTACTTTGTTTTCTCCCAAAATCTCGTCTGTTTCGGTATGCCAATAGACCTGTATGTTTTCGGTATTTAAGACACGTTCCTGCATAATTTTTGAAGCCCTCATTTCCCCCCGGCGAACAAGCATATGTACTTTGCTGCAAATTTTAGATAGGTAAAGTGCCTCTTCTGCTGCAGTGTCACCGGCACCTACAATTACAACTTCTTTTCCTTTAAAAAAGAAGCCGTCGCATACGGCACAGGCACTGACACCATACCCATTAAGCCGTTGTTCACTTGGCAGGCCCAACCATCGTGCAGAGGCACCAGTACTAATTATTACAGTATCAGCTTCAATGACTTTTTCTTCATCAATCCAAACTTTAAATGGCGGTTCCATGAAGTCCACCTTTGTAGCAATACCATAGCGGATATCTGCCCCCATGCGTGCAGCCTGTTTCTCAAAATGAACCATCATTTCGGGACCCTGAACGCCGTCTGCATACCCCGGATAGTTTTCTACTTCGGTTGTAATTGTCAACTGCCCACCGGGTTGTATTCCCTGGTAAAGAATGGGTTTCATATTGGCTCTTGCAGCATAAATAGCCGCTGTGTAACCCGCAGGCCCCGAACCTATTATTAAACAATGAGTTTTTTCAATATTGTTTTCCATTCTTACAATTATTAAGTTTTCTGTATTATTAAATTGCTTTTGACAAATGTATATAAGTTTATGGTAGCATTGTTCTATTGCGGAACAATGAGTGTCTTATATTGTACACCATAACCACAAAATGCCCCAAGTGCATTATTGCTTACATTTCCCAATATTTTAGTAGGGCTTGAGAAGGGGTTGCCTACATTAGAGTAGCCAAACTCTAATGTTCTCCAAAAGTCAAAAGTACTTTTGGAAATGTTGGCAAATTTTACAGTAATCGTATCTCCCCGTTTGAAGTATCCATAATCTTTTTCGTTAGGAAGGTTATTGCGGTCTATACCCTGATCAACCTGTATACTGTAAGTGGTACCGTCAATTACCTGGTCATCAAAAACTGAAAATTGGCCGGGTAAAAACTGTCCGCTGTTAACCCGGGTAAAATAGCGGATATAGTTCCCAAAACCGGGAGGGTCAGTTACTTTGAACATCAAAACAACTTTGGAAGAGTCTTCATTAAAAGGAGCGGGTTTCCACCAAAGGCTGTCAATGGTTTTTGTAATAAAAGGTAAATTGGTTGTGGCAGTATATAATTCGTTATTGTATCGGATACTGAGTTTATAATCTTTTCCCGGCATCCCCAAAATTTCTGCTGCCTGATTTGTTGTATCTGTAGTGTAATACACTAAGTTGTAACCCCCACCCAAAGGCAAGAGATATTTTTTCAATTCACTTGTATCTGTTCCATCAGTAATGGATACAGTAGCATTGGTAACCAACGATGAAGCCAATATTTGTGCATTAATTTGTCCAAAATAATCCAATGAAGTACTTAAAAAAACTATTGGTGGTTTACCATCTTCTATAGAACCATCTACAACTAATAATGGTTGCCTGCTTTCGGGGTTTAGAACAATTGTTTTTTCACATCCTGCAAATAGTATAAATATTGGTATGAAAAATAAATATCTCATTCTGCAAAAGTAAGTTGGATAAATAAATGAAATGTGAATTCTTGTAGTTGATTATTTTTAGCATAACTAAAATAAGCTATACCTTACTAGAGTATAGCTTATTTAAATTATTCGTAACTATTCACTCCCCAAAATTCAATTTTTCGGGTATTTTTTATAAAACCTGGAAGTTGTGCACATTTTTTTGATGGCTTTTGTAAGATCTGATTTTTATGCACTTTTTTAATCCCCAAAAACTAAGAAATACGAAGCAAAAAAGTGCATAAAAATCA
>JANMMU010000044.1:0-49080 GCA_031373555.1 Segetibacter sp.
CTCGGGCCAGTTCAAATCTGATGAAGGTGCCGATGGCTTTGCCATACTAAGATCTGTGATCGATACTGCAAGAAAAGCAGGTCAAAATATTTTGAACCAACTACTGCTTATTGCTAAATTGGGTACTGAATAGTTACAAATATAGCTACAAATCTACCGCTTCAAATACGAATACGCAATACCGGTAGTTATGCAAATGCCGTTACCGGCATATTTAATTCCGACTATCAGTTACCTGATTTTATCTATCATATTGTTACCGAAGTAAAATAACCAACATGAAAAAAATTATTTCGACATCAATCTTTTTAATTTGTGCCATTACAATATCAGCACAAATAACAGATACCTCTTATCATTTACTTTGGTACAAAGGAAAAAAAATAAAAGAAAATGTGTTGCTTACACCTAAAGGCGATGTAGTAAACTACAATCCTTCAAAGAGAACTATTAATGTGAGCAGCAAATCAGGAGAAGGAAAACACATGGATGATATGCTGGCTGAACTGGGCAAAACACAGCAGCGTATAGTGGAGACAACACGTCGTTTAATGAAGAAGCTTCCAAAGGATGCTTTGCCTCCAATTCTTTATAATGTAAGCGCTGCATACAAGCAGGTAAAAGAAGATTACACCTCTGCCTTAAGTTCTGAAATCAATATCCCGGAATCAGCATTGCCTGGAAATGTGTTGCCAACAGCGGGGTACAAGCTTTCACACGTAGCCTATGAAATTAAAGATGATCCTTTGAATAAAATGATAGAGGAAATGCACCACTACATGGATGTTCATAAAGAAGATAAGTTTACCGCATTGCTTTTGCCCGTTCTACCAAAATTTGATTACACATACTGTTATCCCTGCGATGCTGAAAAGAAAGAGGCGTATAAAAAGGCATTGGAAAAATTTAAAATAGAATTGGCTGAAGTGGACGAAGATATAGCCATCATTAACAAAGCTTATACCGCATCACATCAGGCGCATTTAACACGTACCGGGGCAAGCAATGAAACGATACAAAAAGAATTGAATGATGTGATTGTGTTTGTCTGGGAAAGGACTTTTCGCAAGATGATGGTATTGATGGAAAAATATTTTAACGACCCTGAAAGATGCCCGGCATTGTTGCAGGTTGCCCTTTCCGTAGAAAGGCAATTTCAGATAACCGGTGCCCCTGTGCATTTTCCTGATGGGTTTTATGTGCAGCCCCTCAAAACCATGGTTGGCCGCATTGGTAAAGCGATTGATGAAGAAGATTACACCATTGCACTTAACCTGAAATTGATAATTGGTATAGAGCGGCAATTCCAATTATTCATCGGCGCTACCATGTCTGATGATTTATTGACCAAGGCACTTAAGTTTAACCAGTTTAAACTGAATATGGATATCTCGGCAAAAATTTCCGGTAATGGCGGTCACCAATTGGTACAGGTAAAAGGCAATAATTGGTTTAGCGCCGTGCCTGATTCCACTTGCCGTTTGAAATGGATATTAGTTGGGCCATATAGTGATAAAACAAAAATGGATTTACTTGCTGCAGAAATAAAAGGAAATGGCGGGACCATAATTTATACCGGAACTAAAATATGGAACAGTGATATACCAACCATTAAAGCTGATTTCTGCAAAAACGATAACTTTATTGACAGTATAACCGCTTACCCTTTTTACCCCGAAGGACATAAAGAAATATGGAATATTCCCGGCAAAGGCCCTACTAATGCATCGTTAGCAGGTAACGTACTTATAGGTTGTTTTGTTGATGAAGCAAGGAGCCGTGATGATGCTGCAAAATTCAGCAACCCTGTCAATGTTGAAAAAATTAAAAGAGAGATGATGGTACAATATCATGCAATGATGAAAAATTATAAATCAGGAAAGATGACAATGCCAGCTTCCGCAGCCAGTATTGCCGAACTCAATCATATGTCGGCAGGTGTGCAAAACAGCAATACAATTTCGGAACTGATACACTCGGGTAAAACGGGCAGGTACATATTTGAACCAACCATAAACAACAAAGAAAAGATTGTTTTAAAAGAACGGTTGAACGGAAAGGAAATATTTCCTGCCAATACTGCTACCGAATATGCTTTTTTTCATCTGCTGTTGGAACATGATCCTGATGGTCCTTTTAGTATTTATTATTAAGGTGCTTAAATTTTAAATATACCATCATGCAAACAAAAACAATTACTATACTGGGTGGCGGCATAGCAGGTTTATCAACAGCTATTGCTTTGCAAAATGCAGGCATAGAAACCCTGGTATTTGAAGCTGCTCCCGAAATAAAAGCAGTAGGGGCGGGCCTTGGCCTGGGAGCCAATGCCATCAAAGCATTTAAGGTTTTGGGAATCGCTGAAGAAGTGATGAGCAAAGGAAGGTTCCTGCCTTCATTTACCGTTTACAATCAAAAGGGTAAAGTAATTGCAAAAACAGACAGCGTATCGGTTAGCAAAAAATACGGGCTGGATAATTTTACCATTCACCGGGCCGATCTGCATGCGCTGCTGCTTTCGAAAATTAGTCCCGGGAGTATTCAAACAAATATAAGGTTGGAAAGAATTCAGCAAAAGGAAAATACAATTATCCTCCATTTCCTTGATGGCACAGTTCATGAAACGGATTACCTAATTGCAGCAGAAGGTATTCATTCTGTTGTACGCAAATACTTTTTACCTGAAACCAAACCACGTTATGCCGGATATACCTGCTGGCGAGCCGTGATTGATAACAGCAATCTACAGTTAAATGAATGTTCGGAAACCTGGGGTTCAAAAGGGAGGTTCGGTATTGTTCCACTGGCGGGGAATAAAATTTACTGGTTTGCCTGTGTAAATACAGTTGCTAATAATCTGGCTATGAAGAATTATACTGTGCAGGATCTGCTCAAACAATTTGCCTGTTATCATCATCCTGTAGAGGCAATATTAAAAGAGACAAAAAATGAAAACCTGATATGGGGCGATATTAATGATATAAAACCAATTAACAGGTATGCCTTCAACAATATTCTTTTAATTGGTGATGCAGCACATGCCACCACACCAAACCTGGGGCAGGGCGCCTGCCAGGCTGTTGAAGATGCGGTTATACTTGCGGCAGAAATTAAACACAATCATGACATTACAACTGCCTTCAAAAAATTTGAAAAAAGGCGCCTGAAAAGAACACACTGGATTGTGAATACCTCATGGCGTATTGGTAAAATTGCACAGCTTGAAAATAAATTCTTAAGCAGATGCAGAAATATTTTTTTCAGAAACTTACCAAAAAAGGTAAATGAAAAGCAGTTAACAAAAATCTATACAACCGATTTTTGAATGCCGAAGCTTTCAATGGAATCCGTTGGCAAATAAGTGCAGACTGCAATTCATACATCCTTTTACTCAATTCATACATAATTTCTGTAGCCGGTTAACATTTAATGCAATTGATAAATATCCAGTTGTTAAATTTATGCTCTCATAAATAATAATGGCAGCATTGATAAAAACAAATTGGGGAACAAAAAAAGAGATACTGCTTTTTGCAGCTACCTTTTTCCCTGCCGTTATTATTCTGAACCTGGCAATGTATGGCAAACGTTATTTTACTGACTGGAAACTCTTTCTTATAAGTACACTGGCAGGACTGATTATTTCTGTACTGCTGCAAAATTGCCTGGTAATTGTCAATATGTTCTTCCGCAAACGGTTTCCCAGTTATAAAGAAACTGCTAAACGGTTTTTATGCTGTTTGTCAGCTACCATAATCACAACATCTGTTTTTCTGATAGTTTGCATATGGGGATACCAGCTTATCCCGGTATTGACCTATCCTGTTACAAAAAATTTAATAATCACTTTTTTATTGGTGGGCACTATCATTAATATTATTTCAAGCGCAATACACGAGGTGTTTTACACTTTTGGCAAGTACAGGGAAACACTGGTGGAAACTGAAAGGCTGAAGAAGCAGCATTTGCAACAGCAGTTTGATAGCTTAAAGTCACAGGTAAACCCTCATTTTTTATTCAACACTCTTAGTTCGCTTTCTGCATTGGTTGCTGAAGATGCTGATAAGGCAGATGATTTCTTAAATGACATGAGCAGGGTCTATCGCTATATGCTCCGCAGTAATCATCAGGATTGGGTAACGCTGCAGCAGGATCTTGCATTTATAAATTCGTATTATCAGCTCTTAAAAACAAGATATGGAAACAGTATCAGTGTACAAATTGAAGCGGATGAAAAATATTACAGTTATATGCTGCCGCCTCTTACCCTGCAACTGCTGCTGGATAATGCCATCAAACATAATACAACCGGCAAAGGCCAGCCCCTGCAAATCGGGATTGTAACAAACAAAAACAATTCACTAACAGTAAAAAATAATTTGCAAAAGAAAAACCAATCGCTGCACCAGCATGCTGTAGGCCTTAAAAGCCTGGCAGCAAAATTTGATTTACAAAGCCTGCCCGGTTTTTCAGTTACAGAAACGGAAAGTGAATTTATGGTAACGGTACCGCTTCAATACATCAGCAAAATACATATAGGCGCCAATGAGTAAAGAGAAAAATAAACCGGCATTTATCCTGCTCACTATTTTATTAGTGCCTTCTGTTGTATTCATGCTTAACTATGTTTATTTCAGTGCTGCTTATTACAGCAGCGTTAAAATATTTGCATTTGCTACGGCTATAACATTGCTTACCATTTTTCTTTTATCACAACTGCAAATAGGATTAAGCAACAAGATGAGAAACAAATACCCGGCATATGAACAAACTTACAGGCGCATTTTCACTTGGAGTTTTTTAGTATTACCCATTACACCCGTTTTCTTAATATTGCTTTATTTACTTTATAAACAAATGCATTTTCCGGCTGAAGTGCAGCAAGATGGTTGGAAATGGGCCCTGCTGGTTGGTTTTGTAGCAGATATTATTGGAGTGGCTTTTAATGAAGGCATTTATACCTTCAGCAAATGGAAAGAAAATATTCTGGAAGCTGAACAGCTCAAAAAAGCAAACCTGCAGACACAGTTTGAAAGTTTAAAGAACCAGGTAAGTCCGCACTTTCTTTTTAACAGTATCAATACTTTATCCTCACTGATACATGAAGATAAAGAACGGGCCGGGCAGTTTATTGATGAAATGAGCAATGTATATCGCTACCTGCTCCGCAATAATGAAGAAGAACTGGTTTCACTTTCAACGGAGCTGAAATTTATTCAATCCTATTATCATTTGCTGAAGACAAGATATGGCAACGGCATTGAAATGAAATTGAGTATTAATGGGAAATCAGAAAATTATTTATTGCCACCGCTTACGTTGCAGTTGCTGGTAGAAAATGCCGTAAAGCATAACAATGTGATGAAAGAAAGCCCATTAGTTATAGAAATTAACAACCGGGATGACGGCTGGCTTGTTGTTAAAAATAATTTGCAAAAGAAAACCAGCAAGGTTGATTCTTCCAAGATTGGCCTAAATAACATCAAAGAAAAGTTCCGGCTGCTTGAACAGCCAGATGTGGTGATAAATGAAACCGCCACAGAATTTATAGTGATGCTTCCGTTGCTGGAAGCACTTAACAAAGCCTGATTTTTATCACCCTTTTCACTTCCAGTATTTCTTTTCCGCAATTCATTTCATCAATTCCTCAATTCATACCTGTTGCCCTTTACAAACCTTGTCAATGTTTATTGCTTTGTATAAAAATTATAAACATCATGACAACAATTTCAACAAACACAGCAACAGCAGCAAACCGCAGGGCTTATCCCGGTGCCATTATCAACATACTGGTATCTGCTGAACAAACCAGCAACAGTTTATTCATTGCAGAATTTGAATTTCTTCCGGGTTCCGAGCCACCAAGGCATGTACATACGGTGGAAGATGAATTTATTTTTATGAAAGAAGGAGAGGTTACATTTTTTTGCGGCGATGATATCATTCAGGCAAAACCCGGTGATTCAGTATTTCTGCCAAAAAATATTCCTCATCACTTTGTTATTACATCAGAAAGTGCCAAGGCGTTGTTTGTAACAACACCAGCCAATTTTGGTGAATTCTTTAAGATGATTTCTATGCCTTATGAAGGAACCGAAGTTCCGGAAGTAAAGGGGCCGCCAACTGAAGAAGCCATTGGACAAATGGTTGCTTTAATGGCCAGCTTTGGAATAAACCTGGCGTAAAATTGATAACAGAATGGAAACGATAACTGTAGTATAAACTGTTATTGTTTCCACTTTTAAGGGAAATATTATTTAAAGCTGAAATTGACCCCCAACAATTCATACTTCGTTTTCCTCAATTCATACATCGGCCTTGCCATCTTAAGGTTATCCTAATTTTTAAAATAATAAAAACGCTGTAATTTGTAAAGGAATTACAAAAAGTAAGCATTATGAAAATACTAATTGTAGAGGACGAAGAACTGGCAGTAAAAAAGCTACAGAAAACATTAGCAGCGGTAGATGTAACAGCCGAAGTAGTAGGTACTGCCGACAGTATTAAGTCAACAGTTGAATGGTTGATTACGAACCCTCAACCCGATTTAATACTGATGGATATTGAACTGGCAGACGGGCAGAGTTTTGAAATCTTCAATCTTACTGAAGTAAAAAGCCCTGTTATCTTCACCACGTCTTATGATGAATTTGCTTTAAAAGCTTTTAAAGTAAACAGTGTAGATTATTTGCTTAAGCCTATACAAAAAGATGAATTGCAAACGGCATTAAGCAAATTTCAAAAATTAAAAACTAATAGTGAAGTTAATATCGATAGCCTGGTGAAAGAACTGCAACAGAAATTACAGCCCAAAGAATACCGCAAACGATTTTTGGTTAAGCTGGGTCAGAAATTGATATCAGTAGAGATAAGTGAGGTTGCCTATTTCTACAGCGATGGCCGGCTGAATTTCTTTAAAACAACCGATAATAAAAAGTTTGTAGTGGATTACACCATGGATGAACTGGAAGATATGCTGGATCCCAAAATGTATTTCCGCATCAGCCGTTCTTTTTATGTATCAGTAAATAGCATTGCTAAAATAGATGATTATTTTGGCAACCGGCTGATACTGGGTTTAAAACCCGATGTAGATAAAGAAGCTTTAGTGAGCAGGGAAAAAGTAACGGATTTTAAAATGTGGATGGGCAAGTAAAATCAAAGTATATAAAGTCCAGACAGGATGGTTTTTGCAATGGCAAAGCACTGGTCACTATCCTGCAATGATGCATATTGCAAAATCAAATAGCGTACCCAATATAATACCGGAAGGATTGTTTTAAGACATGTTTCATAATAAACTACTTCTTCTTCTTGTAAGGCTTGTAATTTAAACAACTGTAAAAATTAATTGTCGCAAACCTGCAAGCCCCCAAAAGGGGTGCAGGTTTTTTATTTCACTTCAAATCGTAGTAGCGAAGAAAAAATATTTCTATTACGCCGCTTTAATTTCTGCCTGTTTATCACATTCCAGCGTTATATTCTCAATTTGAATAAAATGTCTCTGTTCATGTGCAATTAAAAAACGAAAAGTATCCCCAAGTTTCAACTTTAAAAGACGACTTAGTGATGTGGGTATTTTAATACTGTTTAAATTGGCCGAAGTGGCAGTTTGCAACAGTTGTAATATGTGCTCTGGTGTAAAATGAATTCTTCGATTGTGGCGGTAGCGTCGGGCTTGTCTTGCGGGATAGCATTTTTAGGAGCTTTCATTTTTTTTGAAATAGAATTGTTTTTATCTGGTTTCATTAAACCTGTGAAGTAGTTGCCCAGCAAACCCGGGTAAAAAAAATGGCTGTTATTAGTTTCATGATGATGAAGTTTTTTCTCAATGGCATCTATATAGTGACGGCTGTAGATATTCAGGTGTTCTAATACCTGAACGATGCTCCATTTGTCGGGACTTGGTTGTTGAACTAATTTTTCTTTAGGCTTGTTTTTAAGTTTTGAAGCATTCAAAATTATCTGCCGTACATCTTCCTTTAAAACTGCAAGTAATTGTTGACTATTAATTTTTTTCATGATTATAACCTTTCTGCAAATCTCTTTCATAAATAAATTGATATTCTTGACAAATACCAAGATTTCAGTTTTTTGTAAATGAAATACTACATGCAGTATCCTCAAATTTTTACTGTAGCCAGCAGTTTGCTGAAGTTCGTGGCATCCATACCAAGGTATGAGGCCAGGTATTTATTGGGAACCAGATGCAACATATGTGGGCTTCGCCGGAGCAGCACCTTAAATTTCTCTTCATTGCTGAAACATTGGAGTTCTATATGCCTTTGTAATGCACCTTTTAAAGCAAAGCAGGTGGTTTTGAAAATAAGCTGTTGAATACCTGGGTAGTTTTTTATTAAATCACTTAACTGTTCATAGTTGATTCTGATTAGTCGGCTTGCTGTTATTGTCTCAAGAAAATAAAGGGAGGGGGTTTGTGTAAGAAGACTGTCTGCAACACCACTAAAAGAAGGCGGATATGTAAAAACAATTGTAGCTTCTTTATTTTCTTCGCCAATATAAAATGCCCTTTGCAACCCTTCTAATACGAAATATAGATAACGTTCTGTTTCGCCGGCTGCTGTTAAAACTGTTTTACGTTTTACTGTAATTGCCTGCCATCCATTTGTGAATGCTAGTAACTCCTCGTTAGTTAACGGAGATATTTTCTGTACAAAACTGCATAGTAATTCAGTTTCCATTAACCTAAAGATATAAAGTGCAATGGAATAATAAAAGTAAAAAAACCAATTCATGATAACTTTTAAGCACTTCATACAGCGAATGCTTTTTTTAGGAAAGGGTGAAGTTGAAATTTGTATTCAGATTTATAAACAACAAAATAGAAAATTATGAAACGATACAACATTTTTTACGAAGTACATAAAGGACTTCGAGCCCTGCTTTATGAAACTGCTTTAAAAATTCAACAAACTGATTTTATTATTAATGAAGAAACAGAACAGTTGCCGGAGCATATAAAAAATGTAATTCAACTTTTTAATAAACATGCGCATTCAGAAGACCAGTTTGTTTTTGCTGCCATTCATACATACGAGCCGGAAGTTGTTGATGTATTTGAAAAGGAGCATTTAAAAAACCATTCATTGAGTGAGCATCTGGCCAACTTACTTTCAACCTTTTCTAATGCAATATATGATGATGAAAAATTGCAGATTGGACAATTGCTTTACCAGGCGTTTATTGAATTTATGATATTTAACCTGGAGCAAATGACAAAGGAAGAAGAAATTATCAATAAGTTATTATGGCGCAATTATTCAGATGAAGAACTATTTGGTATTGCTGTTAGTATTCTTGCAAACACCCCTCTGGAACAAACGACGCAATTTACCAAATGGATGATGAGGGGTCTTAGCAACATAGAAATTACCAACTGGCTGATAGATGTTAAAAACACCGGGCCGGATTTTGTTTTTCAATCGTTGTTAAAAACAGCCGAGCAGCAATTGATTCCGCAGAGACTCCAATTGGTACAGGAAGCCCTTACCGAAGGGGCTATGATAGCATAAAATTTAAACTATAATCATTAAAATTTTCTAATCATGAAAGAAAGAATTTTTATTAAAACACACAAACTTCACCGCATTTACACAAATTTATTTGCGATTGCGGTAATGACGACCTTACTTTTTTCGTTTACAGTTCATACGCTCAACTCTAATTTTTTTAAGGAATTAGGAATTAGTAAAACTGATGCGGATAAAAAAATTACCCAGAGTTTTTTGAGAGGTTATCTGAATGTATATGGAGCGAAAAATGTAAAAAATATAGTACTCGGAAATCGTGGTGCAGTAGTTATGGATTTATTGACTTACACCAAGCAGTCTGTAAACAGCGATGCATTTAAAAAAGAGTATGCTGAATTAAAAGAAGCGAACAAGCCCAAAGAATACAAAATAAAAACGCCTGAAGAAATGCGTAAGGAGAATATTGAAAGTAACAAAAAGAGTGTTGCAAGCATGGAAGCATTGGTATTAAAAGCTGGAGTAGGTTCAAAAGCGCTTTATGAAAAAATGCTGGCGGACAGTAAAAAGCAATTAAAAGAAGCGGAAGACCCAAACAATAAAGATGTTGACGGATATGCAAAAAATTACCCCGGGCTGGCAAAATCATTTAAGGAATCATACCAACAGGAATTAAAAAAATGGGAAGATCAATACCCAGCTAATCATCTACTTTTTGTAAGGCAACGCTTACAGCAGTTCCTTGAAGAAACAAAAGGCATTGACTTCTCAGCTGAACTAACTAATATAAACGGCAAGAAGGTATTTGTTAGTAAGGTTTATGAAGGCAAGAGTTTTCGTTGGAAAATGGCTTTCCGGGCCGGTAAAGAAGTAGTGGAGCCTGCAAGAACTTTCGCAGAGGAATGGATAACGGAAATCAATCAGACGCATTAAGGAGATAAATTAAAGTACAAGGTTACATCATCATCAATAAAGTGAATTGTAACTTCATCACAAGCTATACTTACATTATTGTTCTAAATTTCAATTTACAGTTTATCCCATTTCTAAATTAATTTTAGTTCAATCTGGTTTTGGTATAATGCCGATA
The DNA here is from genome assembly GCA_031373555.1 of Segetibacter sp. Classification (GTDB taxonomy): domain Bacteria; phylum Bacteroidota; class Bacteroidia; order Chitinophagales; family Chitinophagaceae; genus Segetibacter. The sequence continues at coordinate 10,579 of JANMMU010000044.1, forward strand.
CAGAAACCTGGGTAGGTAGCCCTCGTACAATTCGTTATAGCCGTTTAGGCCAATGCAATTGGACTATTACTGATATACAATCCTGGCAGCCTTTAATTTTTAGAAATGAATTAGCATTAAAAAAAAGGGGCAATTTGCCCCTTTTTATTTGAAACAATTTCTAAGTTAGAGTTTATAAAATTGTTTACTCTTTACTCCAAACAATGTAGTGACCCTAAAAGTGTAAGGGCCGGTTAAAAGGAGGTTTGTAGGAATTACATAAAAATTATTTCCCGCAGACAATATTTTTCTTGTACCCCACTTCTTAATACCATAAATATCAATGATAGCAAGTTCAGCAGTTATACCACTATACCTGCTCCATATTAATGAAGTAAACTGTGTAGTAGCAAGGTTAGGATAAATAGAAAGAATTTCTACCTTTTTACTTGTATCTACATTCACGGTAGAGTCACCAACTCTAACGGCTATACAAGTTTCGCTTACACAACCTTTAGCTGTTTGAATACGCAAACAAACATTATACAACCCGGCGAAAACGTATGTTTTTACAGGACTCACTACATTTGGGCTTATAGAACTTCCGTCACCAAAAGTCCATTTGCGCTGTACTATAGAATCGGTTGGATCAGTTATACTGCTTGCACTATTAAACTTGATTGTGTTTTGATTCAGTTTTACATATTTGAAAATTGCTTTACAGCGTGGAGGTGCTACTATTGTTATTGATTTACAATAAATATTTTGACAACCTTTTGCTGTAATTATAGTAAGGCAAACGTTGTAAATGCCTGATGCGGCATAAGTGTGTACAGGGTTTGGTATATTAGCCCCTAAAGCAATATTGTCGCCAAAATTCCAATACCTATGAATAATTGAATCGCCGGGACTGGTATAGGAACTTGTGCTATTAAACACTACAGTATTTTGGGTGCTGTTTGTGTAAGTGAAATATGAAGTACAAACCGGAATAGTATTTCCAACAACAACAGCTTTGCAAATACTGTCTCTGCAACCACTACTTGATATTATACGCAGACAAACTGTATAAGTACCGTTTTGTGCATATTGATGAATCGGGTTAACCACATTGCCTGCCATAGATGTTCCATCGCCAAAAGTCCAGCGTCTTTCTATTATAGAGTCCTGATTACTTGTGTATGAATTACCACTGTAAAAATACGCCAGGTGATTTAACGCACTATCGCTAAATGCAGCGTGACATTGTGGTGTGTTTGGTACTACAGGTATAGTCAAATATGCGGTGTCACGACAACCGCTTGTACTTACAATAATCAGACGAACTATATAAGATCCGGATGTAGTATAAACGTGTGATGGTAAGGGAACATTACCAGATAAGCCTGATCCATCCCCAAAACTCCACAAACGCTGATAGATAGTGTCCGGTTGAGTAGCAGTAGAGTTTCTGCTATCAAAGATTACCGGTAAGCCTGTTTTAGGATTAGACGCTAGTTGAATAGATGCATGGCATGTACTTGTACCCTGCACTACAATAGTATAGCATTTAGTACTTTGACAACCTGATGCCGTAGCAATTGTCAGACAAACATTGTATGTTCCCGGATGCTGGTAGATATGTGTTGGATTCATTGTTGTTGCATGGGTAGAATCACCAAAATTCCAGTAATGGCTTGTGATAGGTGACCCTGCGCCTGAAGAGGTACTGCTGAAAGTAAACAAGGATGATGCGGGTGTGGTGTTGTATAGAAAATTGGCTCGGCAATTAGTGTCAACTACATTTACAAACTGGGTGTATGTACTGCTGCATCCGTTTTGCGTATATATAGTGAGTTTAACATTATAAGACCCTGCATGGTTAAAAACATGTGCAACACTAATAAGATTTCCACCAAGTGTGTCATTGATATCAAATTCCCATTTCCTGCGTATAATAACATCTGGTGATGTTGCTTGTGACCCTGAACTATTAAAGAGAAAAGCATAAGGATTAGCAATATTCTGGTTGGCTATAAAGGTTGCAGAGCAGGTAGGTACAGGATTTATTGTTACGGTCTTACAAAAAGAATCTATACAACCACGGGCCGAGGTGATCTTCAGACAAATATTATACGTACCATTCAAATAAGTGTGAAATTGCGAAACCTGATTTCCGGTAACCGGGGGTGTGTTATCGCCAAATGTCCACCTGCGTTGAACAATAGAGTCCCCAAAGCCTGTGGTACTGTTGCTACTGTTGCAATATACTACCTGACCCATAACGGAATCAATGAAATAAGCCTGGCAACTTGGGGTTTGCACTACAACAACTGCCTGGCTTACCGAATCCATGCATTGATTGTTAGTGGTTACAATTACAAGTTTTACAATATAAGTACCAGGTGAGTTATAGGTGTGTGCAGGACTGATAATATTACCTAATAGTGTACTTCCATCACCAAAACTCCAGCGTCGTTGTACAATAGCACTGGCAGATGAACCCGTTGAACCGGAGCTATTAAATAAACCAACATTGTTGTTTACAATTGTAGTAAAAGCTGCATGGCATGGAACTGTACCCGATTTACATATAGTAAAGTTATCTTCAACTATACTTATAGGCGGCACCGTTGGGGGAACGCTATCAACGTGTGTTATATAGTTGCCATTGCAATCTTTTGTTGTTACAAAAATTACATATAAAGGTTGGGTGCAACTAATAGTATCAGTATAGTAACCATTTGCATTTGTTAAAACTCCATGGCTAACATTGCACCCGAAGGTGCTATCTGACATAATATATACCGGCCAGTTCGATACCGGGGTGCTGTCGGTATGGATTATCCGCCCTTTTACAATTACTGTTGGGGCGGTTTGACCAAATCCGCTTTGTGAAATAACAAAGGCAAATAAGAGTAGATAAATGTATCGCATAGCAAAGGTTTTTATTAAAATGATAGAACTTGATTATATACTATTCGCTGCCTGACAATTGAATTTTAATCCCGGTGTATTTTAGTTTCAAAAAAACGCCATGAAATTTAAGGATTCTTTTCTTGACGGGATTGTCTGACTTCTACATATACCTGTAATAAAACAAAATGGTTGGGTATTATGCCGTATGTAAATTTTTTATTTAAAATTATTTGTCCTTTGATTGTAATGTCTTCCCATACACTTCCAATGCTCTTTTTCTGGCAAACTCATGCTGAACAATAGGTTGGGGATAGGAAAATTCATTCAGCTCGGGAACCCATTTGTTTATATAAGTAAGATCTTTGTCAAAACGTGTGGTTTGCAGGTAAGGGTTAAAAATTCTGAAATATGGAGCCGCATCGCATCCGCTGCCTGCAGCCCACTGCCAGCCGCCATTATTAGCTGCGAGGTCAAAATCGAGAAGCTTTTGAGCAAAATATGCTTCCCCCCATCTCCAGTCAATCAGTAAATGTTTTACTAAAAAAGACGCAACTATCATTCTTACCCGGTTGTGCATATATCCGGTACTGTTCAGTTCCCTCATACCGGCATCCACTATGGGATAACCTGTAAGTCCTTTGCACCATTTTTCAAATTCATCTTCATTGTTACGCCATTCTATATTTTCATAGGCAGGTTTAAATGCTTTACCTAAGCCTACCCGGGGAAAATGCCATAAAATCATGTGGTAAAAATCCCGCCAGATTAATTCATTCAAATAAGTTTGGTTAAGGCCGGTAGCGGTACCTGCTAGTTGTCTGATACTCACTGTTCCAAATCTTAGATGTACACCCATTTTTGATGTGCCATTTTCAAGACCAGGAAAATCACGGGTTGTGTTATATTTCCTTACAATTTCTTCCTTTAATTCTTTTGAAGGAAATATGGGTGCTGAAGCTACAAAGCCCATGCTGACTAAGGATGGTATTGGTTTAGCGACTTGCCTAAAAAAATTTTTAAAATAATTATGAGTAGGGTAGGGGGAAAGGTAAAATGTATTTAGTTTTTCTTTCCACTTACGACTGTAAGGAGTAAATACCGTATAGGGTTCATTATTGTCCTTTAAAACTTCATCTTTTTCAAAAATCACCTGATCTTTATAGGTCTTAAAGGCAATATTATGGTCTTGCAAAAATGATTCTATTTCACTATCTCTAACTTTTGCATAGGCCTCATAATCATGATTTGTAAAAACTGTTTCTACCGAATAATCGCTAATGATTTGTTTGAAAATTTTTTGCGGTTCGCCATAGAATACATGCAATGAACTTTTAAGTTTTAAAAGTTCATCTTGTAGTTCCAGAATGGCTGAATGAATGAAGTTTACTCTTCGGTCGGTTTTATCTTCCAGATTATCTAAAATGTTTTTATCAAAAATAAAAACAGGAAGAACGGGCTTGCCTGATTTTAGAGCATAATACAAACCCGCATTGTCTTGTAGCCTTAAATCACGTCTAAACCAGAGTATATTTATTTGTGTAGTATCCATAATTTGGATCAACAATATTTAGATTAAATGGTTTGCCTGTTATATTGAGGTTCAATATATTTTTTAAATAAAATGGCGCTAAGGTCATTGGAATATTCACTGTTCTCAATTTTTTCAACCCAGCAAATTCCTCTGATTGCATTTGTGAGAAATACTTCCGCAGCATTAAGAATCTGTTCCTGAGTTAGTGCTTCTTCTCTATAAGGTAAATTTTCTTTAATGCAACAATGTAAGAGATGCTTTCTCATCACCCCATTGATACAGCCCTCACTTATTGGGGGTGTTTTTATGATCCCATTTTCAATAATAAAAATATTGGCAATGCTTGAATCTGCTATTCTTCCAAAAGAATTGCATACCAATGCATCGTCCAGGTTATTTTCGTTAGCCCATATTTTAGCCATAATGTAGGGTAAATAATTATTGCTCTTTATAGAAGAATAATTATCGCAACTCTTAACTGCATCTTTGTAAATGCCTAGCCTGAGTCCCTTTTGGTTATATTGGTTAGTGGTTTTATCCCCAATCATAGATTGAATAATATAACCACAATCACTGTTTATTTTAGAAAAACTTTCTCCCTTTCGGTAAATGGTTAACCTGATTCTGGCAAAGCTTTCGTGGTTGTTTGTTTGGGTTAATTGCTTGATTTGTTTAAATAGATTATGACGATTTAAGTTTGCCGGAATCCGGAGTTTTAATTGATCAAGTGAGTTGTACAATCTTTCAAAATGGTAGTCTTGCAGCAAAAGGTTTCCATCAATCAATTTCATTGTTTCAAAACATCCGTCCCCGTACTTAAATGATTGGTTGCCTGGTGAAATATGCACCAGTTTCTCTTCAATTAACTTTCCATTATAGTTTAATAGCAAGGGCATTTATAAAAAATAAATCCTACAAAAAATGCAGGATTCATATGTTTTTAGGAAAAATTAAATAAAAAACTAACCTTCCACAATTCCATGCTTGACTGCATATAATATGAGCCCGGCTGTAGTTTTAGCTCCTGTTTTCATTTTCAACCGATCCCTTATTGCTTCTACTGTTCGGGGACTTATTTCTACTATATCTGCAATTTCTTTTGTGCTTTTTTCATCACACATAAGTTTTAAAACCTGCAATTCTTTTTCTGTAAGTTCTGCATCTTCGTGATTAGAAGCATCCAAAACCCTACGGCTTTTAAGGCCTGTAAGTAAAGCTTTATTGGTATAGTCGTTGAAAAAATATTCTTTCGCAAAAACTGTTTTTATAGCTAAATAAATTGTTTCGCTATCGCTATCTTTTGTGAGGTAGCTATTAGCACCAATTTCCATAAGCTTACTAATCATGCTTACATCATCATTCATAGTAAGCATAATAATTTTGGCATCGGGCAATACTTTTTTAACCTCAGGAAGGGAAGCTATGCCATCTAAAATTGGCATTTGAATGTCAAGTAAAATAACATCTGGCTTCAAAAATTTTAGGAGATTAAGTAATTGCATCCCATTCTCGGCTTCTCCAATAAATTCAATATCAACATATTGAGAAAGTGATGACCTGACTCCAGCCCTAAAAAGTGCGTGGTCATCTGTTATCAAGACTTTAATCTTGCCATTGCTGTCTGTATTCATTTACGATTTTGAGGTATGTTTTCTATCAGAATAATTTTTTAAAGATTGCATTCACAAAAAATGGATAAAAGTTAGAATAATTGGTAAATGTACAAAGACTCAAAGAAAAAGCATTTTTGATATTACTAAAATTCATTTCCGGTTCATGACTTACCATTCTATCATGTTTCTTTTTATTGCATACATTATCAGACCCGCAATTGTTTTTACCCCGGTTTTTGTTTTCATATTTTGCCTTATTGATTCTACGGTTCGGGGGCTCAAAAATAACTCTTCTGATATTTCTTCTGTAGTCTTGTCCTCACTAAGTAATTTCAACATTTTGAGTTCTTTTTCGTTAAGATTAACGGTGTTGGATATAAATTTTTTATTGGTTTTGCGACGTTGGAGATTAAGAAGTACTGCAGAGTTTACTAAGTCGTTAAAATAATATTCGTTATTAACACAACACATTATTGCCTCATAGATTTCTTCTGCATCGGCTGTTTTGGTTAGATAGGCATTGGCACCATATTCCATCATTTTAGTTACTGTTTCCCTGTCATTGTACATGCTCAGAATAATAACTTTCAACTCTTCGTATTCTTTTCTTATAAGTTGTAGTGCCTTTATGCCATCTGTTTCCGGCATACTGATGTCCATTATCAATAAGTCCGGTAGCTTCATTTTAAGCTTGTGTATCATGTCTTTCCCATCTTCTGCTTCCCATATTATTCTCAAATGATCATGCATTTTTAAAGACATTCTGATACCATCACGATATATCTTATGGTCATCGGCCAAGGCTATGTGAATTATTTTTTCCATTTTTTTGTTGTAATGTGACGGAGGTTATCGAAAAGAAAAGAAAAAGCAATTTTACAATCATTTTCTTTAGAAAAAAAGGAAAAAGTACGTGTGTTTTTACTTCCCTCCCTGATACTTTTACGACATTCGGGTGCGTAATTTTACTGTTTTTGATAGTATTATTACTAAATTTTTATTTTTTTTATTAGTTACTTTTAGTGTGTAAGTACTTAATAATCAGATAATTTGTACAAAATAATCAAATTATTTGATAAAATTCCCTCTTGTGGAAAAGTATCAAATCGGGATTTTTATGATGAAATTTTTATTCACCGATAACCCCCTAAAATTTAAAACTATGATGGACACAGAATTGTACGTTGTCAAAGGCAAAGTGTACGAGCAAAAAAAAGGCTACAATTCAAATGTAGGAGAAAACATTGGCTACGAAAAAGGAGCCAAAATGATTAAGGCAAATTATGACCAAAATCCAGATGATGTTATTGCACACTTTATGGGTCGTGACATCATTGAAGGAATTTTAGCACAACCAGGAGTTGTAGGCATTCGTATGTTTTATGCACAAAACGAAATGGGTCTAAAACAATTGGTACTTGTTGGAACTGATGCAAATGGAACCAACGTGCTTGATTACGCAACAGTAGGTGACAATGGAGAGATTGAGAAGAGCAAAGGTATTGTTGCTGGTGGAGTTAAGAACTGCCCGCCGTATTGTGGAAGTCCAAATGATTCTGGCAGTTGGTAGAATTAGGATTGAATTAATTGAATTGTTTAGTTCTAAAAAGGTTTTATATTTGAGCCAAACTTTTATCCATTAATTCAACTACACACATATTTTATCTCTCTTCCGTTTTATCGCAAATATTACCCATATTTTTTTTCTTTTTTTTTCGAAAAAGACTAAAGAAAAAAAGTATATGGGTAATATTTTTTTTATTAATTTTTTCTCTATTTAGTGCATCTTATAGCCTCTACTTGTATGAAAATGGTAAGCCAAATTTTGTTTCTTATAATGTAACTGTATTGATAGAATCAATTTTGTTGTATTATTTCTTTTTTATTATTCTTAATGGTAAAATAATTAAAAGAATAGTTTTTTTACTAATTATTATTTTTGTTATTTTTTGGTTGTTTTTCTTTACTACATTAGGCGTTAATGTTTATTATGATTTTTGTTCGAATATTGAAAATGTTTCAATATTAATTTTGATTTCAATATACTTGTTCCAACAGGTTGTTAGTATTAACACCCCTTACATATATAGAGACCCAAATTTTTGGGTTATTTCCGCCTATTTTATTTATTTTTCTGGCATATTCTTCATGTACATTTATATAGATACGCTTAGTCTCAAAGAAGCGGCTAATTATTATTCACTTGAATATGTTTTTATAATTGTCAGGAGTTTGCTATTGTCAACAGCTATGATTATTAAACCGGTAAAAGATAATTTCAATAACAATTTCAGCGTTAGGCAAAAGAACTTTGAATAAATGATAAAACCAATTTTTGCAGAAATACAACCAATTTTATTAGGAACATTAGGCATGATATTTCTTGCCCTCACCCTTATTGTATTCATAGTATTCCATCAAAGGAGGGTTATACGATACCAACTTAAGATGCAATATATGGAAGCTGAGCAACAACAAATCTTACTTCATGCATCTATCGCATTGCAGGAAGAAGAGCGTCAACGTATTGCGGCCGACCTGCATGATGATGCCGGGCCACTACTTGCAACAGCCAGGCTGTATCTGACCGAAAACCTTGTTAATCTGGACAAAGCTTCACAATTACAATCAATTTTTAGTGCCAAGCAAATAATTGATGAGGCCATACAGTTGGTTAGAAATATATCTCACAGTCTGATGCCACCAACGCTGAAAAATTTTGGTTTGGAAAGTGCGGTGAATGATTTTTTTCAGAAAATAAATGGTGCAGGATCTTTAAATGTAAACTGTAGATTTAATGATTATAAAGTAAGGTTAAAGCCAGAAAAAGAGCTGATTGTATTTAGGGTTATTCAGGAATTAATCAATAATATTTTGAAGCATAGCAATTCAAGTTTTATACATCTTACCCAAAATAATGGAGAAGAAAATTTCTTAATCAGGCTACATCATGATGGCAGGGGGCTGACACAGGAAGATTTTATAAAAATGTCTAAAAGCCCTAATGGGCTTGGGTTAAAAAACATTCAAAGTAGGTTAAAAGTTGTGCAGGGGAACATTTATTTTGAACAGGATATTTCTGAATCATTCTATAAGGTAACAATAGATATTCCAAGAGATTTCGACGGAAAATAATTGATAGGTTTTTGACTCATCAGCATTTTAAAATACCTTTTTTATTTACAAAAAACATGGCTGAAATAAAAGTAGCGATAGCCGACGATCACAAAATTTTTAGAAAAGGTGTAATAATATCACTTAGGCATTTTAGCAACATAAAGTTTATTTTTGAAGCTGAAAACGGACAGGAATTATTAGATTATTTAGCTTCTAATGAAGAGAATCCAGATGTAATTTTGATGGATTTGCGGATGCCTGTAAAGGATGGCATCATTACAACAAAGTATATAAGTGAGAACTACCCGGATATAATGGTAATAGTACTCACTATGCACGAAGATGAGAAGTTTGTAATACACCTAATGGAAAATGGTGCACATGGCTATCTTTTAAAAAGCACAGAACCTGATGAAATAAAAAAAGCAATAGTGGAAGTTTTGCAAAAGGGTTACTATCTAAATAATTTTGTTAACAGAATATTATTGAAGAGATCCCATAATAGGAATAAAACTATACCTTCTCTCAATGATGTAATTCAGATATCACCTAAAGAAAAAGAAGTGCTGACCTACATTTGCCAGGAGTTTACGAGTGCTGAAATTGGTGAAAAAATGTCAATCAGCCCAAGAACTGTAGAGAGTATTAAAGATAGATTGATGGAGAGATTTGGCTGTAAAAATACTGCAGGCCTTGTATTCTTTGCTGTAAAAAATCATTTGATTGATTAAACCTAACACTCTTGTATTTTGGAAGCAACTATTTTCATATTATATCTGTTGCTTTTTGGCTTCATCATTACCAAAATTCCTTTTTTTATCAAGTCGGGATTGGCAAAGTGGGAGTTGCTTAGCCTCTTTGTAATTAAGATTACTGCAGGAATTGCTTATGCAAGATTTTACAGACTACCACAATATTATGAGGGTTCTGATACATGGCGTTTCTATAGATTAAGTTTAACAGAGACACAATGGTTAATACACGACCCCATTGCGTTTGTTAAAGATTTATTTGTGCATGGTTATAGCAGCCCAGGCAATATTTTAGGGGTTGAGAACAGTTATTGGAATGATTTGAAAAGCAATGTGCCTGTAAAAATTATGGCTGTTATGAATGTAATTACCCATAACAGCTATTATACAAATATTATACTTTTCAATTTTCTTTTTTTATTCGGTTTAGTTGCGCTTTTCAAAATATTCAATAGTATTTATTACAATAAAAAATACTTGCTTATAGCAGGACTTTTTTTGTTGCCCTCAACCCTCTTTTGGTGTAGTGGCATTCACAAAGACGGATTAATTTTATCCGCAACAGGAATTATTATTTATTTATTTTATCAGGGCTTAAATGCTAAGTTTCATTTCACATATTGGATAGGTATAGTTTTATGTGGGGTGCTGATTTTTTCTTTAAGAAATTATGTACTTCTTGCACTATTTCCTGCTTTGTTAAGTTGGTATCTTAGTCATAAATTCACTAAACGTGGCCCTGCAATTTTTATACTTGTCTACTTTGTTGGAGGTGTATTATTCTTTCTTTTACCTTTTATATCCGTTTCTTTTAATTTGCCATTGTATCTATCCTTAAAGCAACATGATTTCATGCAGTTGCAAGCTACATCAGTGGTGAACTTACCTGCATTGGTACCTACTTTTAAGGGGTTTGTAACCTTTTTACCCTATGCTTTAGATATGGCCTTTATGCGACCGCATTTATCGGAAATAAAAAACTTTAGTTACATACCTGCTGCTGCAGAAGTATTGTTGCTGTTTGGCCTAGTAGCTTATGTATTATTTGTACAAAAATCCAAAATCTCACCAAGTCCGGTAATTTTCTTTTTTATTTTCTTCGCCATTTCTATATTATTAATATGTGGCTATACAATTCCGTTTTCAGGAGCTATTGTACGGTATAGAAGCTTTGTTTTTCCATTTTTAATTACCCCACTTTTAGGGGCAAGTAATATTTTATCAAAATAAAATAAGTAAAAAGTAGATATAAATATTTATTTTCAAAAAAGTGGAAATAGTTATTTTGCTGCAGTGAAACTTACATTAAATTCCTTTTTTAAATAGTTTTTTATAAAAAAAATTTAAAAAATTACTTGTAATAATTTTTTGAATGTTATTTTCGCACTCTAAATACTTTCAAAATGTCAATTAGATTTCAAGCCATTAAGAATTTACAAAATGGTACTGCCGAAATTAATGTAGGAACAAGTAATAAAGTGACTGCAATTTTTGGTGAAAATGTTTTTACTCAAAAAACTGCACGTGAATATCTTAGTGATGAAGCTTATAAAAGCCTGATAAATAGTATCCGCGGCGGAAAAAAAATTGATCGTTCCGTTGCCGGACAAATAGCCAATGGCATACGTGCATGGGCAGAAAGCAAAGGTGTTACACACTATACACATTGGTTTCAGCCACTTACCGGTACGACTGCTGAAAAACATGATAGTTTTTTTACTTTAAAAGGTGATGGAACTGCAATAGAAGAATTTGACGGTGCTGCCTTGATTCAGCAGGAACCGGATGCCTCTTCTTTTCCAAGTGGTGGTATCAGGGCTACATTTGAGGCCCGTGGTTATACTGCATGGGATCCTTCATCTCCTGCTTTTATCATGGAGATTGGAAATGGTAAAACGCTTTGTATTCCTACCATATTTGTTGCCTATACCGGCGAAAGTCTGGACTATAAAGCTCCGTTGTTAAAGGCATTGGCTGCTTTAGATAAAGCTGCTGTAGAGGTTTGTAATTATTTCGATAAAAACATTACAAAAGTTACCCCAACACTTGGATGGGAACAGGAGTATTTTGTTATAGACGAAGGTCTGGCAAATGCCCGACCAGACTTGCTTTTGTCTGACCGTACAGTATTTGGTGCATCGCCTGCAAAGGGGCAACAATTAGAAGACCATTATTTTGGTTCTATCCCAGAAAGGGTATATGCTTACATGAGAGATTTTGAAGCAGAAAGTTATAAGTTGGGAATACCACTTCGTACAAGACATAATGAGGTAGCACCTGCACAGTTTGAGTGTGCACCTATTTTTGAAGAAGTAAACCTGGCAGTAGACCACAACACTTTGTTGATGGATGTAATGATGCGTGTTGCAAAACGTCACAAGCTAAAGGTGTTGTTGCATGAAAAACCATTTGCCGGTATTAATGGTAGTGGTAAGCATAACAACTGGAGTATGGCAACAGATACAGGTGTAAACCTGCTGGCACCGGGCAAAACGCCTAAGACCAATCTTATGTTCCTTACTTTCTTTGTAAATACTATAAAAGCTGTGCATGACTATGCAGACCTTATGAGGGCTTCTATAGCAAGTGCAGGCAATGACTTCAGGCTTGGTGCAAACGAGGCGCCGCCAGCTATAATTTCTGTTTTTACCGGACAATATTTGAGTAAGGTACTTAATGAAATAGAAGGCCGTGTGGGTGAAAAATTTGATGAGCAGGATGAAGCAATTTTAAAACTTGATCTGCACCGTAGTATTCCTGAACTGTTGCTTGATAATACCGATCGTAACCGTACTTCTCCGTTTGCATTTACAGGAAACAAATTCGAATTCAGAGCGGTTGGTTCTGCTGCAAACTGCGCCAATGCAATGACTACACTTAATACTGTAGTTGCAGAAACACTAAAAAACTTTAAGAAAGAGGTCGATAATCTGATAGATAAAGGCGAGAAGAAAGAAGTTGCTATAATGCATGTGATACAGAAGTATATTGTTGAAAGTAAAAGTGTACTTTTTGAAGGGGATGGTTATAGCGAGGAGTGGGAAAAGGAAGCAGCCAAACGTGGGTTGCCAAACATAAAAACCACACCATTGGCACTGGATGCAATGGTGACAGACAAAGCTAAAAACCTGTTTGAGCACAATGGTGTTTATAACCATACAGAACTGGAAGCAAGGCACGAAATAGAATTAGAAAAGTACATTAAGAAAGTACAGATAGAAGCCCGTATAATGGGAGACTTAGCTACAAACCATATTCTGCCTTCTGCTATAAGATACCAAAATACTTTATTGACAAATATTAAAGGTTGGAAAGAAATTGGTGCAGATGCTTCTAATTATGCTGTTCAGTTAGATGTACTTGAAAAAATAAGCAAACACATTGCAATCATAAGACAAAATGTGGAAGCAATGATAGAAGCCCGTAAAGTAAGCAATAACCTCACCGATACCCGTGAAAAAGCAATTGCCTATAATGTAGAAGTAAAAGATAAATACTTTGATGTAATCCGTTACAGCGTTGACAAACTGGAATTGTTGGTAGCAGACGAAGAATGGTCATTGCCTAAGTATAGAGAGTTGTTATTTCTAAGATAATTTCATACTTAAATTTTTATAAAGAATTAAAAACAGAAAACCCTCCACAATTGTGGAGGGTTTTTTTATGAATATGGGGTGCATAGTTTTTGCATAATCTGAAATCAAAACAATCAGGTTATGAAAAATATGATAGCGCTTGCTTTAATAACAATGTTCTTTTCAAATTTAAGTGTTGCCCAAGATGTAATAGTAGGTGGATACAGGAGAGCGGGTACTAATGAACAGATTAAAGCAATGCACACCGATAAGCTAAAAGATAGTTTGGGATTAACTACCGAACAGGCCAAAAAAGTAGATGCCATACAGCAGGATTATCATCTGCGTATTAGAGCTATTAATCTTGACACACAATTAAGCGACAGTGCCAAAAAATCAAGAATTGAACCGTTAGAAACTGAAAAAAGGGGAAATCTGCTTTCAGTAATAAATGAGCAACAATTAGCAAAACTAGAGGGAAGAAAATTGAAAATGCAAAGTGCCGGTAAAAAGAATCCCAAAAGAAATTACAAAAAGTATAAAAAGAAAGGGTAGGGGAAAATTATTTCACTTGGTTAAAATTGCCAGCTAAAATTTAATAGCCGACTGCAATGGAAAGTTATTGTAGCCGGTTTATTTTTTTATCTAAACGTTTTTAGCACCCGGCATTTTACTCACATCCATGTATAAAACGTTCCACAGGTGACCGTCTAAATCTGCAAAACCGCAACCATACATCCAACCCTGGCTTTCGTCGGGTTGTGCAAAAACTTTACCACCGGCTTCTGCTGCTTTCTTTGCTAGTTCATCTACTTCTTCACGGCTTTCTGTATCTATTGAAAAAAGTACTTCAGTACCCATGTTGGTATCAGCAATACGTGACCGTGTAAAACCCTGAAACATTTCTTCAGTAAATAACATCATAACAACTTTTTTGCTTCCTATAAGAAAGCAAGCAGACACATCACTGTTACCCGGGCCGGGGTTAGGAGTAAAACCAATATGGGTAAAAAATTCTTTTGATTTGGCAATGTCTTTTACCGGCAGGTTTATCCAAATTTCTTTTGTCATAACTTTTTTAAAAAATATTTTGGTTTACAGCTAAAAATAATCAGAATTCTTACAACAGAAGAGGCTGTCTCAAATATGAAACAGCCTTATGAATATATATTATTTCAAAAAAGTAGAAAAATACAACCCTACTTCATCGTAAACGTCTCCAAAAACTTAGTAGTAAAATTCCCTTTACGGAAATCTTCGTTTTGCATTAGTTGCAAGTGAAAGGGAATGGTTGTTTTGATTCCTTCAATTACGTATTCGCTTAATGCACGGTACATAGTGTCTATGGCCTCTTCACGGGTTTGAGCAATGGTGATTAATTTACCAATCATGCTATCGTAATAGGGTGGTATAACATAGCCTGCGTACACATGACTATCAACACGTACACCATGGCCGCCAGGTGTATGCAGTACAGTTATCTTTCCCGGGCTTGGGCGAAAATCGTTATAAGGATCTTCAGCATTGATACGGCATTCTATGGCGTGCATTTTCGGCTCATAGTTTAATCCACTTATTTTAATGCCTGCAGCAATTTTTATCTGTTCTTTTATAAGGTCAAAACTGATAACTTCTTCTGTTACGCAATGCTCTACCTGGATACGTGTATTCATTTCCATAAAGTAGAAATTGCGGTGCTTATCTACCAGAAACTCAATTGTGCCTACACTTTCATAATTAATGGCTGAAGCAGCTTTGATTGCAGCCTCTCCCATTCGCTTACGCAGGTCAGGAGTCATAAAGGGAGATGGGCTTTCTTCTACCAACTTTTGGTGTCGGCGTTGTATGGAGCAATCCCGTTCGCTAAGGTGACAAACATTTCCATATTGGTCGCCTGCTATTTGAATTTCTATGTGGCGAGGTTCTTCCACAAATTTTTCCATATAAATGCCATCGTTTTTAAACGATGCACCTGCTTCTGCACGGGCTGTGGTATATGCTTTTTCAATTTCGCTTTCTTCAAATACAACTCTCATACCCTTGCCACCGCCACCGGCTGTAGCTTTAAGTATTACAGGATAACCAACTTCTTTGGCTAGTTCTTTGGCTTCTTCTACACTTTCCAACAAACCTTTTCCACCGGGTACTACAGGTACACCGGCTTTTATCATGGTTTCTTTTGCTGTTATTTTGTCCCCCATCCTGTTAATCATATCAGGCGTGGGTCCAATAAACTTTATCCCGTGATCATGGCATATTTGTGAAAACTTGGCATTTTCTGCAAGAAAACCATATCCCGGATGTATTGCATCAGCATTGGTTATTTCTGCAGCCGCCATAATATGCGGAATATTGAGGTAAGATTCTGAACTCTGTGGCTTACCTATACAAACTGCTTCATCGGCAAATTTTACATGCAGGCTATCTTTGTCAGCAGTACTATACACAGCTACTGTTTTAATACCCATTTCGCGGCAGGTTCTTATAACTCTTAGGGCTATTTCGCCACGGTTTGCAATCAGTATTTTTTTGAACATGGAAATAATTTGAAAATGGCTCAATTTGAAAATGGCTCAATTCCTAAAAAGCAATGAGATAATAATTTTCAAATGAACTCATTATTTAAAATAATATAAATCAAATTAAGTTGACTTGATTTTTGATGTTGACAATATTTTGCCTAAAACCTTATTTATATCCTCTAATTTTATTTGCAGTGTTTTGCAATCTGGATAGCTTTTTGAATATTGACACAACCATAGCCAATATTGTGATTCCTCTGCTTCCTTTGCTGCAATTTTCATTTTATGGATAAAGTCAGCCTTGCTTTCTGCATTTTGAGCTTCCATTGCATTAGCACCAATAGATGTTCCCGATTTCAATAATTGACTGGAAATAATGTACTTTCTTTCAATTTCCAATTGCTCGCAATAATCTATGACCATTAATGCGAAATCAAAAGATAATTTTAGGATAGGGTTGCTATCGAATAATTCTTTTTTCATTGAAAATCATACAAAATAAAAATTGTTTATCAATTTGTGCTGTCTTTACATTTTCAAATTGAGCCATTGAGGCATTTTCACATTTGCTGCTAAGGCTCCACCAAAAACAACGGTTGGTCATACTCTACCGGGCTAGCATCATCTACCAAAACTTTTACAATAGTTCCTTTAATATCGCTTTCTATTTCGTTGAAAAGTTTCATAGCTTCAATAATACACACTGTTTTACCTGCTGTTATTTCATCGCCAATATTTACAAAAACCGGTTTGTCTGGCCCCGCACTGCGGTAAAAAGTTCCAATCATAGGGCTCTTTATTGTAATGAGATTATCTGCCTGCTTAGGCGGTGCAGATGATTTTTCACTACCTCCATCACTTGCAGGCAGCGAAGGTGTAGGTTGTGGTGCCTGCATTGCCTGTTGAGGCATATAATTCTGCATAGGCTGTGCAGAAACTGAAGTAAACATTTGAGTAGGCTCTTCTTTTTGTTTAATAGTAATCTTAAACTCGCCTTCTTCAATGCTTAACTCGCCAATACTACTCTTGTTTACTATTTTAATTAATTCCTGAATTTGTTTGAAGTCCATACAATCAGTTTTATGATTTAAAATCGTTTATGCAGAATGTTCTAAGAAAATGAGCGGCAAAATAGCCATTTTTCATAAAATGGAATAGAAAATTTTGAGTTAGCATTAACCTTTAGCGTCATTCTTTATGTATAACCGTGGTATAGTTATTTAGTTTTTAAACGGTTATTATGTTTAGTTTTAAAGGATTGCCATTAACCTTTGAAGTTAAAGACTGTATTTTTGTGATAATCATATTATATTTTTAATGTTAAGTGTAAAAAGTACTTACCTGATTTTTGGTCTTGTTTTATTGATAGCATTGGTTGTCGATTTAGGATTACTAAGCAAAAAAAATAAGACTATTACAATAAAAAAAGCACTATTTCAAACCCTCTTTTGGGTTTTACTCTCCTTGGCTTTTGGCGTTTTTTTATGGATTGAAATGGGAAGCGTAATAGCTACAAAATATGTGACCGCATATCTTATGGAGTGGAGTTTGAGTATAGATAATATTTTTGTTTTTATATTAATTTTTGCCTTTTTGCGGGTAAAGGAGAGCGACGCCGGAAGAGCATTGTTGATTGGAATTTTATTAGCAATTATTTTTAGAATTTTATTTATTGCTGCAGGCCTTGAAATTATTGACCGCTTTCATTGGATTATGTATTTTTTTGGTTTTTTTCTTATTTACACCGGAGGGAAAATGTTTTTTCAAGATAATGATAAGGACTACGATCCTTCAAAAAGTAAAATTTATATTTTAAGCAGAAAATTATTTAGAATTTCTGATGGAGATCCCGGAGGGAAATTTATAGTTAGAAAAAATAATCAGTTGTATTTTACTTCATTAAGTGTTGTTGTTATTATGTTAGGGGCTACAGATATTCTGTTTGCCTTAGATAGTATTCCTACAGTAGTTTCATTGGTTAAGCAAAAGGCATCTGTACCATTTTCAGTAGAAGATAAACTGGTCATTTACTCATCAAACATATTTGCTGTATTGGGTTTGCGGAGCTTGTTTTTTGTTTTGCGTGGTGCTGTAGATACTTTTGCTTACCTGCAACAAGGTATAGCTGTAGTGCTCGTTTTTATTGGTGTTAAAATGCTCGTTGAGTATTTCGATATTTATATTTCCATCTATATTTCGCTCATTGTAATTGTAGTTTGTTTGGGGGCTTCTATGGCTTACTCTGTTTATAAAAATAAAAACAAAGACATTACCGAATTTCTTGACGAAATTTAACTACAAATAAAATTAACCATTGCAATATACTATTGAGAAAATAGCTTCAATTACAGGCGGACAATCTATCATTCATAAGGATATCCTCTTTATTGAAAACCTTATAGTGGATAGTCGTAAGTTAAATGCTCCAACATCTTCATTATTTATCGCTTTACAAAGCATAAGAAGAAATGGTGAAGATTTTATTCCTGATTTATATAGTGCAGGTGTCAGATCATTTATTGTTACAGAAAATTTCGACCATGCTATTTTTCCCGAAGGGAATTTTATTAAAGTAAAAAACCCGCTCAATGCTTTACTGGAAATAGCGGTATATCACAGACAGCAATTTAATCTGCCTGTAATTGGTATTACCGGTAGCAATGGAAAAACAATTGTAAAAGAATGGTTGTACCAATTACTTCATACTGACTATAACATTGTGCGTAGCCCAAAAAGTTATAACTCGCAAATTGGGGTTCCGTTGAGTATCTGGGGTATTAATGAACAAAATAATCTGGGCATTTTTGAAGCCGGCATTTCAGAAATAAATGAAATGGAATTGCTGGAAAAAATGATTTGCCCTGATATAGGAATATTGACCAATATTGGTGCAGCGCACAATTCAGGATTTGAAAGTAAGCAACAAAAGCTGGAAGAAAAATGGAAGTTGTTTGAAAATTCAACAACTGTAATTTGCAACAACCTTAATCCCATTGTTGCAGACTTTTTAGAAATTCAACCGAGAGAAAAGCTTTTTATATGGGGTAGCGGAAATGTTGACTTGCACATTGTAAACATTGAGAAGAAATTAAACATTACAGTGCTTGTAGCAGCATTTGAAAATGAACGCATTCAAATAGCAATACCATTTACTGATAATGCATCTGTAGAAAATGCAATCAACTGCCTGTGTGTTTTGCTGCTGATGAAAGTTAACCACTCGGATATTGCAGCAAGAATGTTGCAATTGCAACCTGTAGAAATGCGTCTCCAACTTAAGAAAGGAAACAACAACTGTTCTATCATTAATGATACTTATAGCAATGACATAAGCAGCCTGCGAATAGCCTTAGATTTTTTGCAACAGCAGTCTGGCAATAACTCAACAACAGTTATACTCTCTGACCTGGGCGATGCGGCAAGTAACAATCAGCAGTATGAGAAAATTCTTGAAGCATTGCGGCAACATCAGGTCAATAAATTTATAGGTATAGGACCCAGATTGTGTGCTTTGCATACTCTTTTTAAAGAAGCGCTTCCTAATATTTTTTTCTATCCGTCTGTTCAGGAGTTTATACAACAGTTTTCACTAAGTCGCTACCGCGATGAAATTATTTTAATAAAAGGGGCACGTTCTTTTGAGTTTGAAAGTATCGGTTTATTGTTTGAGCAAAAGGTGCATCAGACTGTGCTTGAGGTCAACCTTACTGCTATGATTCACAACCTAAAGGCATACCAACATTACCTAAAGCCAACCACAAAGGTTATGGCTATGGTTAAAGCTTTTAGCTATGGAAGTGGTAGTGCAGAGGTAGCCCGTATTTTACAATTTCAAAAGGTAGATTATCTGGCAGTGGCTTATGCTGATGAAGGTGTTGACTTACGCAAAGCCGCTATACATTTGCCAATTATGGTCATGAATCCCGAAGTGGTTACATTTCCACTTTTGATTGAATACAATCTGGAACCTGAACTATATTCAATTGATATTTTGTCCCGGTTTAATGATTATCTTGAAGGTGAAGGAATTGCACATTATCCTGTTCATATCAAGATAGACACAGGTATGCACCGGCTTGGGTTTGAAGAAATTGAAGTTCCAAAACTTTCTCAATTACTCAAGGAAAATCCACGATTGGTTGTTAAATCTGTTTTCAGTCACCTTACCGGAAGTGAAACTGAAGAACATGATTTCTTTACATCAATACAGGTGGAAGCATTTAACAAAAGTTGTGATCAAATCCAACTTGCAACAGGCTATTCTTTTATGAAGCATATAGCCAACTCTGCTGCTATTTTCAGGCACCCTGATTATCAGTTTGATATGGTAAGGCTTGGTATCGGTTTGTACGGAGTGGATAGTATAGGAGAGAGCAAGCTGAACCTGCTGCCTGTTGCAACTTTAAAATCCACAATTGCACAGATAAGAAATGTAAAAGCAGGTGAAACTGTAGGCTACAGCCGCAAAGGAAAAGTTGAAAGAGAAAGTACAATAGCAACTATTCGCATTGGTTATGCTGATGGATTTAGCCGCAGATTAGGCAATGGTGTAGGGCAGGTATATGTAAACAACAAAATGGCCCCTGTTATTGGCAATGTATGTATGGATATGGTCATGATAGACATAACAGGCATTGACGATGTGGAGGAAGGTGATGTTGTAGAAGTCTTTGGGGCACATATACCAATACAGCAAGTTGCAAAATGGTGCGAAACCATCCCCTACGAAATCATGACCGGTATCAGCCAACGGGTAAAGAGGGAATATTTTGAGGAGTGAGTTTGGGGGTTTAAGGTTTAGGGTTTAGGGTTTAGGGTTTAATGTTTAAGGGGTTCAAGAAGTTTAAGAAGTTCAAAAGGTTTAAGCGTCAAAGAGGTTTTCGTCATTGCGAGGACGACGTAGGAGGACGAAGCAATCTACAGACTATCATTAAGAATTCACTTTAAGCAACAGCAGATTGCTTCACTCCGTTCGCAATGACGGGGAAAATCCATTGTGTTTTTCTTTGTACCTTGGCGTTTTGTGGATGAAAAAAGCAAAACCGCCATATTTTGTGGGAAAGAACATAGAAAAAGCTGCAATGAAAATATACAGATAAACCGCCCTGCCGCGGCGGGGACAAAAGCCTCACAGAGTCATAAATGCTGAATCAATAAACTTCAATGTTAAACACCCCTTAATTATCCACAATTGTTCAAAGGCGCATAATATTAATACCACAATATGCCTTTATCTTTGACCGCAAAATTTAGCATAGTGAAATCGAGGCAAGTTGTATTTATTATTCTGCTCATTCTTTTTATAGATCAGGCATTAAAAATTTACATAAAAACACATTTTTATATTGGTCACGAGGTTAAGGTTTTGGGGCTTAACTGGTTCAGGCTGCATTTTGTAGAAAATGAAGGCATGGCCTGGGGTTGGAAAATGGGTGGTGATTGGGGCAAGGTTGCACTGACACTGTTCAGGTTAGTTGCAGTTATTGCCGGTGTTTTTATTATCAGGGATTTTATCAGAAAGAAATTTCATACGGGTTTTATTTTTTGCAGTGCATTGATCTTTGCAGGTGCTACCGGCAACCTTATAGACAGTATGTTTTATGGGGTTATGTTTGGCGAAAGCGATCCTTATGTTCAAAACCTTGCTGCTATCTTTCCTGAAAAGGGCGGTTATTCAACACTTCTGCATGGCAAGGTGGTTGATATGCTGTATTTCCCACTAATTACCAATGCGCATTATCCATCATGGTTTCCTGTATGGGCAGGGGAGGAGTTTGAGTTTTTCAGACCTGTATTTAATGTTGCAGATGCCTCTATTTCTATAGGGGTTATTTCAATATTAGTTTTTCAAAATAAGTTTTTCAAAAAAGAGCATGATGAAAAAAAGGAAGTTGTTATAACCAACGAGGTTAAAATGGAAAACAATATGGAAGCATCTTAGCTCTATCTAATCTATTCTAATTGTAAGCTTAGCTAACTCCCTGAAATATTAATTACAGATTGCATTATAAATATCCACTCTTAACAAGAGTTGGTGCAAAAGGAGCCTTATTCTCTTGGGTGCCCAGCGAAGCGAAGGTATTCTGAAACATGCGAAGCAGTTTCAGAAACAAGAGAATTCAGCTCCGTTGCAGCAACGAAGCCCCACGGCTTGAGCCAAAAATAAAATTAAACAAGCCTTGCAAAAGTTGTACTTAATCTTATCGAATTTTATACATGCTCATACAATTTTGAATGTGGCTTATCAAAGTCCCATTTTTATTTTTACAGAAAAATGATTTTGTAAATGCTGATAAATTTTGTTTCATCAATATGAGTAATACACAAACTCCCTTGCAGCTTTATGAGCAAAATATTGTATCTTTTTCATCAAAGTTAGCTGCTTGCAAAAAGAAGCGATCCAACATTGCATGGCTACGGTTCGCTGTTTTTATAATAACAATAGTGATTGCTTTTTCTGGTTGGATAAGTTCGAATTTGATTTTGGCTGCTATTATTATTGCAGGCATTGCTTGCTTTCTTTACATTGTTTCTGTAGATGCTAACCTGAAGCAAAATATGGCTAACATGGAGTGTTTGCTTAAAATTAATCAGGATGAAATATTAACCCTTGAAGGTGATTATTACAAAAGACCCGATGGTAAAGTATATGAACCTGCTGCACATGCCTATGCGCAGGATTTAGACATTTTTGGAACGGCATCTATTTATCAATATATTAACCGGTGTACTGCTGAACAAAGTTGTCAACTTTTGGCCAGTCGTTTGTTGAATCCGATGGAGAAAACGGATATCCTTAAAGCGCAACAAGCCGTTAGAGAACTTGCACCAAAGGTAGAATGGCGGCAGCAGTATCAGGCGTATGGAATGGAAAGCCCTGTAAGCAATAACACAGAAAGTAAAATAGTTCATTGGTTGAAGGAGCCTTTTGTTTTCAAACAAAACTATTGGCGGTTGATTAGTTATTTGTTTCCGGTTTTTACTTTAGGTTGTGTAGCGTTATATGTTGCAGAAATAATTGAATGGTCATTGCTTTCGCTTATTGTTTTTGTGTGCTTTGTTATTTCAACTTTGTTGAGTAAAAAGATACAGGTTACTTACATGCTACTATCTAAAACTGTTACAGAAATAACAACACTCTTTGCTCAACTGAATCACCTTGAAAATGAACCTTTTGGCAACGATGTAATTTCAAAACTTAAAAACAATATTGAGAGTAAGAATAATCATAAAGCATCGGTTGAAATCAACAAGCTTAGCAATATCCTCAACCGGTTTGATATGAGGTTAAATGTTTTTGCTTTCTTCTTTCTCAACACATTTTTGTTGTGGGATCTTTGGCAAATGCTTGCGCTTAACCGCTGGAAGGAAAAGAACTCACAAGCTGTTCCTAATTGGTTCAATGCAATTGCAGAAGCTGAAGTTTTAAGTAGCCTCGCAGCCTTATCATTTAATCAGCCGACATGGTGTTTTCCTGAAATTGCAGAACAGCATTTTACATTGCATGGAGAAGATATTGGTCATCCGTTGATTGATACCGCAAAGAGGGTGGACAATCCCTTTAATCTGGAAGGCACTGCAAAAGTGTCGCTAATCACAGGCTCTAATATGGGCGGCAAAAGTACATTCCTAAGAAGCATAGGAGTGAATGTAGTATTGTCATTGATGGGATCACCTGTATGTGCAAAAAGTTTTTCTATTTCGCCTGTAAGGCTTATGAGTAGTATGCGTATAGCGGATAATCTTGCAGAAAACACTTCTACCTTTTATGCAGAGCTAAAGAAACTTCAGCAAATAATAGAAGCGGTAAACCGTAATGAAAAGATATTTATTTTGTTGGATGAAATACTTCGAGGTACCAACTCACTCGACCGGCATACCGGCTCTAAAGCATTAATAAAGCAATTGATCAAACAAAATGCAGTTGCAATCATAGCCACCCACGATGTAGAGTTGACAGTACTTAAGAATGAATATCCTAACTCTATTGCCAATTATCACTTTGATGTACAGGTAGATAAGAATGACGAATTGTATTTTGACTTTAAACTGAAAGAAGGTGTTTGCACCAGTTTGAACGCTTCAATATTAATGCGGAAGATTGGGATAGAGATGGGGTAGGGAGATAGAAAGGTTAGATTGCAATAAGTCTTGCATGAAGGAAATTGTACAAACAATTGCTGATTATTAGTAAAATATCAATAAAAATTTATTTTGAGTTATTCTATTCCGTAAATTTATGTCAATGCATAATAATTATTAAATCCGTATGGCAAAATTAACACGATACAACAGTTATGACAATTTGAAGGCGAGTTCAAATTTAATTCCAATAAATGAATCCAATCAATTGAAAAAAATATCGGAACTTGAAGACTTTATTAACCTTTTAAGAAAAAAATCTTTAGCGAAGAAAAATCGGGGACACAAGCTTAATGGACAATAGTTTAGCTGATAGTATCCTTTCCGTTTGTAAGGCCCTCGACAAACATGCTGTTCAATATTTAATTGTTGGTGGTACAGCCGTGGCATTGCACGGATATTTCCGGATGTCTGAAACCCATTCAGGATTGCCAGTTGAAAAACATGATTTAGATTTTTGGTATAATCCTACTTACGGTAATTATTTTAGACTTTTGAATGCATTAGAAGAGTTGGAACAAGATGTATCAGAATTCAAAGAAGAAATAACACCTACTCCCAGAAAATCCTTTTTCAAATTTGAATTCGAAAACTTCACTCTTGATTTCTTACCAGTACTAAAGGGATTAAAAAACTTTAGATTGTCTTATAATGAAAGAGAAATTGTTAGACTAAACGAAATAGAGATTTTATATATTAGCTTAGATGATTTAATCAAGGATAAAGAAATCAATGCCAGGCCAAAAGATTTAAATGACATTGCGGAGTTGAATTTAAGGCGAAAGAAAAAATAAGAACTATTATTAAATAATATTTCAAGTTCTTTCTTTTTTATAATAATTCCACCTCTTCTTGGTCTTCTTAACAGTAATCCCGCCATTAACGAAATTTTATTAATAAGTATAGCTATATACCTGCATACCCAATTACCTTTGATGTAATCAAATACTTCATAAATGAAATTTGCAAAATTTTCTTTTGCCTTGTTCTCTATTGTTCTTTTAGTATCATGTTCGGGTCGTAAAAAATTGGCCATGCAAATGGCAAAGTATGATACACTTAACATGTTTTACAACAATACACAGTTGCAGTTGGAAAAATGTAGAGAAGAAGTGGCATCCGGCGATAGAAAAAGGAATCAATTAATGACGGATATCGAAAACCTGAACAAGCAGATTGCTTTTCTTAAAGAGAACAACAACACCTTTGTTAGTCAGTTAAAAGATTTGTCTGTTATCTCCAGCACACAGGCTGAAAGCATCAAAAAATCTATGGAAAACATTGGTTCCAAAGATGCTTACATACAAGACCTCAACAGGGCTATGGCCCGCAAGGATTCATTAAATATGGCTTTGGTGATGAATCTGAAAAGTGCCTTATCAGATATCAATGATACAGACATTCAGATTAAGGTGGAGAAGAGTGCAGTTTACATTTCTATCTCTGATAAATTACTTTTCAAAAGTGGAAGTTATGATGTAACAGAACCTGCAAAAGTAGTCTTGGGCAAAGTAGCACAAGTGCTGAACAATAAACCCGATATTGAATTTTTAGTTGAAGGACATACTGACAATGTGCCCATTAAGAACAGTTGTATTGCTGATAATTGGGATCTTAGTGCAAAACGTGCAACATCTGTTATTAGAATTTTGCAGAACCAATATGGCATTAACCCCAAGCGTATGACAGCAGGTGGCCGCAGCGAATATGTACCACTTACAAGCAATGATACTTTAGAAGGGAAATCTGCCAATCGCCGAACCCGCATTGTGATTTTACCTCAATTGGATCAATTCTTTAAATTATTAGAAAAGCCGCAGGGATAAGGTTTTAATAATTATAAACAACTCCCCAAAATTCAGGGATAAGAAACAATTGGTCTTATCCCTTTTTTGTTTTATCCCTGACACTATTATATACATTCAAAAATGTTTCAACTGCTGATTTGCCTTCGTTCCCCAAATCAAGAGAAAAATTGTTGACATACAGTTCTATGTGTTTGCGCATTACATCTTCACTCATTTCCTGTGAATGACTGCTCACATACTGCGAAATATGGGGATAATGTTCAAATGAATATTCAAGGCTTTTTTTGATTAGTTTATCTACTTGTTGCTGAAGTTTTTGATCAAATGACTTTTTCATAACAATACCTCCAAGCGGTATTGGTGAACCGGTTTTTTCTTCCCAATGTTGTCCAAGGTCCATCAGTTTTACCAAACCTTTATCCTGATACGTAAAACGGTTTTCGTGAATAATAACTCCTGCATCTACCTTTCCTTCCAATACTGCATTTTCTATTTCATTAAATACTAAAAATTGTTTCTTTTTAGCAGTAGGAAATGCAAACGAGAACAACAAATGTGCAGTTGTATTTTCACCCGGAATAGCCACGGTCATTTCTTCAATTGCTTTATTAAGATTAGTGACGGCTTGTTTGGAAATGAGCAATGGCCCTACCCCTTTTCCCAATGCGCCGCCACTGTTGAGTAAAGTATAATTTTGCATTACCAATGGCAACACTCCGTAACTTATTTTACTAATGTCCAGTTTTCCTTCTATGGCCCATCTGTTAAGGGTTTGCACATCTTCAAGCAGTGGTTTAAAGTGTATTCCTTCTGTATCTATTTTCCCATTTACCAATGCATCAAAAATAAAGGTGTCGTTTGGGCAGGGACTGAATCCTATAGTAAGTTCCATCTCTATAATGTTTGAGGTAAATGTGTTAACTTTTCTAAATAGTCAAGTACTTTTTGCGACAAATTTTCCAAAGCATCTTTCATTGCCCATTTGCTTTTATCACGTTCCCCAACAATATTGCTGACAGACCTTATTTGTATAAATGCAGTTCCGGTTTTAATGCAGCAATAGTGCAGACTTGCACCTTCCATACTCTCAAGTGCAGGATGATACTTTTCTAGCAATTGCATGATTCTTTGGTGGTTAGTAGTTACTTCATTTACAGTTATTGCATTAACAATTTGCAGGTTGGAAAGGTTCCATTTGTAGATATTTATATTTTCTAGTCTGCTATCGCAAAATGGGTAATCATTTGTTTGAACTAATTGTAAATCAAAAAGGTCTTTAAATATACCGGATTCATTTACGCCCATATCTCCAAGAAATTCATTTTTAACAACGAAAACAGTACCTAATGTAACTCTTGAATAAAAAGTGCCTGCAATACCTGCCTGAATAATCAAATCGGGTTTTTGGGTAAATATTAATTCAGCTATTGAAAAACAGGCGGCTAACATTCCTACACCAGTAATCTTAAAATCAATATTAATATCCAACCGGTCACTTATAAACGATGAATCAATTTTTTGCCGGAGCAACGCAATTTCTTTATCGGTTGCAGCAACTATTACAATTTTCATATCAGGCAAAGGTCGGGGTTAGTTGGCTTCGCTTAAAATTTCAATTACTACCTTTGCAAAAATTTGTATTGGGAATGGTTTATCTGACACGTTTAGAACACTTTAATGCGGCTCATAAGTTGTACAATCCGCAGTGGAGCAGAGAAAAGAATGAAGAGGTTTTTGGGGTTTGTGCCAATGAAAACTGGCACGGTCACAATTTTGAACTTTTTGTAACAATAAAAGGCAATCCTGATCCTGAAACCGGTTTTTTGTTTGATGTTAAGAAGTTGAGTAAACTAATTAAGGAACACGTTGTTGATAAGCTTGACCATAAAAATTTAAACATAGATGTACCCTTTTTACAGGGAAAAATGTGCAGTACAGAAACGTTGGCAATGGAAATATGGAAGCAATTGCAACCACATTTACCAACATTTGTCTCATTACATTGCATAAAACTATACGAGACACCACGCATTTATGTTGAGTATTTTGGCGATTAACCATTAGTCGTAAGGCTATAATAATATTAATTATGAATAATAAGGTTGCCGTTTACAGAAAGGAACATTTTAACGCCGCACACAGATTAAACAATCCGGCTTGGGACAGTCAAAAGAATGCCGAGGTTTTTGGAAAATGCAATAATCCCAGTTACCATGGGCACAATTATGAATTGATTGTAAAATTAATTGGTGAACCTGATCTTGAAACAGGTTATGTAATAGATCTAAAAGTTTTAAGTGACATTATACAGGAAAATGTATTAGCACGTTTTGACCATAAAAACCTTAACCTTGATACAGTTGAATTTAAGAACCTTAACCCAACTGCTGAAAATATTGCAAGGGTTATTTATAATATTTTAAGGGAGAAAATTGAACCTTCTTTAGACTTACAGGTTAGATTATATGAAACAGAAAGGAATTTTGTAGAATATCCCGCCCATTAAAAAACTATCAAAACAATTACACCTTATGGCTTATATCAAAACTGAATCTTACGATCAGGATGTTACGGAAGTTTTAATGAAAAATTATAAAGAGGCAATCGGTCTTTTGGGCGAAGATCCTAGTAGGGAGGGTTTGATAAAAACACCCGAAAGAATGGCTAAGGCAATGCAGTATATAACTCAAGGATATGGTCAGAATGCTACTGAAATACTTAATTCTGCTAAGTTTCATGAAGAAATGAGTGAAATGGTTATAGTGAAGGATATTGAAATCTACAGCATGTGCGAACACCATATGCTACCTTTTTTTGGCAAAGCACATGTTGCCTACATACCTAACGGATGGATAACGGGTTTAAGCAAAATTGCCCGTGTAGTAGATGTATTTTCCCGCAGGCTTCAGGTACAGGAGCGGTTAACAACACAAATATTAGATGCAATTACTTCATCGCTCAATCCATTAGGAGTAGCGGTGGTTATAGAAGCATCACATCTTTGTATGATGATGCGTGGCGTTTCTAAACAAAACTCACTTACTACCACTTCAGCATTTTCCGGTGAGTTTGAAAAATATCCAACAAGAAATGAATTTTTGAAACTTATTTCCAAAGCACATAACTAATAACTAGTGGATATCTGTAATGTTCAGTTGCATAGGCCTAAACGGTTATCGCATTGGTATGATTCCTTGATTATATTAGACTATTTAAATTTCAAAATCGTATAACTATAAGTATTTTTGAAAAAAAATACTTTATGAGTCATGCATTTGTTTTTCCGGGACAGGGTAGTCAGTTTGTAGGAATGGGCAAGTCTTTGTACGATTCCAATGCACATGCAAAAAAACTTTTTGAGCAGGCAAATGAAATACTTGGATTTCGGATATCTGATCTCATGTTTGCCGGTACAGATGAAGACCTTAAGCAAACCAATGTTACTCAACCTGCTGTTTTTATACATTCTGTAATTGCTTACCTTACTCTTGACAATCCGTTGCCTGATATGGTTGCGGGTCATTCTTTGGGTGAATTTTCTGCCTTGGTAGCCAATAAAACATTGGGCTTTGAAGATGCCCTTAGATTAGTAAGCATAAGGGCTAAAGCAATGCAAAAAGCCTGCGAGTTGCAACCCTCTACCATGGCCGCAGTTTTGGCTTTGGCCGATGATAAAATAGTAGAAATCTGTAACGAAATTCAAAACGAAACTGGAGAAGTTGTTGTGGCAGCTAACTATAATTGTCCGGGGCAATTGGTCATTAGTGGTAGCATAAAAGGCATAGAAACAGCCTGCGAAAAAATGAAAACTGCAGGAGCTAAAAGGGCATTGGTACTTCCTGTGGGGGGTGCATTTCATAGCCCACTCATGCAGCCTGCAAAAGAAGAGTTGGCAGCAGCAATCAATGAAACGCACTTCAACAACCCAATAGCACCGGTATATCAGAACGTAGGAGCATCCCCTGTTACAGATCCTGCACAGATAAAAGTAAACCTCATTAATCAACTTACAGAAGCTGTGCGTTGGACACAAACAATACAATCTATGGCCGCTGATGGTGCCACTCATTTTACCGAAGTTGGCCCGGGAAAAGTATTGCAGGGCCTTGTGTCTAAAATCTTTAAAGAAGCAATAACGGATGGTGTTAATTAAGGTTTTCTATCTGCTATTTGATAATTGAAAGCTGATTAAAGGCTACCACCACCTCTGGTTTTTGGAAAGAGAACTCTTTTATTGTCAATAATAATGGGACTATTTATAATAATCCACCCTGTATTTAACGTTACCTATCCAAACAGTAATAGTTATGAATTATTATTTGCATAGATCCTTGTTTAAAATGGGGTTTTTTAAAAGGGTAAATAGCAGGTTAAATACTACAATAAATAATAAAAAATTTGTTATACCTGTAATAAATGAAGCTGGTTACCACAACATAATGCCAAGCGAACCGTGGTTTCAGGCATTATTGAAAGATTTGTTTGCTGCAAAAAAGGGAGCAATGGTAGATGTGGGCATGAACATTGGTCAAACTCTTATTAAAACGGCATCAATAGATAGCGAAAGGCACTACATAGGCTTTGAACCCAATCCATTGTGTTACCACGTTTGCAAAGGGTTGGTGAATGAAAATAAGCTTGATAATTTCAATGTTTTTCCAAGTGGCTTGTCTGATGAGACAGGATTTCTAACACTATACATTGATAAAGAATACAGCAGCGGTGCATCTGTTTTAAAAGATTTTAGAAAAAATATGACCCGCTTCAACCAACATTTAAATATACCCGTATTTAAAGGCGATGAAGTAGAAGCAATTAAAAATGAAACCCAAATTGCAGTAATAAAAGCAGATGTAGAAGGTGCAGAATTGGAAGTGGTGAAGGGTTTGCAAAAAACAATCAACCGCACACACCCTTGTCTTGTTTTAGAAATTCTTCCTGTTTACAATGATAAAGAAGAAAATGGGAAATACAGACAAAAAAGGCAGGATGAATTATTGAGCATTTTAAAAAACAATGAGTATGATTTTTACCTCATTAACGAAAGCAAATGCACTTTAACCTACTTAACAGATATAGCCGTGCATGGCGATATGCACCGCACCAATTATTTATTTATTCATAAGGGTGATACCTCTTTAATCAATCAATTTCATCATTTTTCTTTGGTTGCATAGATTTATTTTATTTGATAAGTAAATCCTTATAAGCAATAGTATTGCATTATTCAAATATTTCTGACAACAGTTCTTGCATAAGGAGCCTCATTCGCTTGGGTACCGGGCAAGGCAAAGGTATTCTGAAACATGCGAAGCAGTTTCAGAAACAAGCGAATGCAGCTCCATTGAAAGAACGAAGCCACGCGGCTTGAGCATTGACATAATATTGAAAAGTAAACTCCATAATATAGCTTATTTAGTCAAAAATTATTATACTTAAATCAGTTTGCCCGCTGCTTTTAAAGCCAGGTATTTCTCAATCATTGTATTCATATACCCTTTGTAAGAAAGATGTTCTAACCAAACATTTCTTGCATATTGCTGTAGCGCTATAAAATCATCATTGCTTAATGTTGCATGAAAGTCTGCTACAATTTTATCTATATGAGCATGATTTTTTTCATCTACTATCGGGAACCGTTTCCAATTAATAATGTCAGGAAAAACCATGTTGTTGTCACTCATTACGATTATTGGTATTCTACCACAGGCAAGGGTTTCAAACAACCGTACCGAAAAATTTCCATTGCCCCTGTAGCATACATTGTAATGGGTTTCTTGCATGTTGTTGAAAAAACTTTTTGAACTGATTTCTTTTATCAGGACATCGTATTTTTTAACACCACCTCTATATTTAGTATGCCTGATGAAATTTGTTTCTACCAGTTTTGATTGCTCTAATGTATCCAGTAGTTCAGAACGGTTGTAAGTTGTGCTTTCAATAGCTTCGGTATCGTAAGGGTTGCGGTTCAGTTTATGCTCAACATACCTTTTGGTGGTACGTATGTAATCCAGTATTGTTTTAAAAGTAGTTGTCTTCCCCTGTCCACAAAACCCAATAACAGGCATTTCAGGTTTGTCATAAACAGTTAGGTCTTCATTATTAAAATACTTTGCTGCTGGGTCTGGAAAAAAATTGGGGAAAGCAAATTCATTGCCATTGTTTTTTGATAAATAGCCACCCATTCTATATAAGTGGTAGTGTTGGTATGATGTAGGAGTAATGCCAAAATCGCCGCCTGTAAAAAATAGCAGTGGCTTACCATTAGCAGTGGCTTCTTTGTACAAATCATCCAACAGGCTTTTTCTCCCTTTTAAAATATATTGATCTATGTAAAATGCCGGGGTGGCTATATCACAATCAAATACTGATGAAACGTATTTTATTTTACCCGCCCATGCCCCATGTTTAGCAATCATTTCTGCTTCATCCATTTCCATATTAAAGGAAGGGTATAGCAATGGGGTGTATATTTTTGTATTGTCAGAACTACCAATATCGGGGACGTATATTTTTAACAAGTCAGTGCTTTAAGAATGAAAATTGGGTATTTTGATAAATAAGCTCAATATTAAAATAAAACCATAATAAATATGTAACTAAATTCATTTTTTTAAATAAAACCTGATTATTGGCAACTTACAGATTTCTTTACATTATTTATACATTATCGCCATATCATCTGCTTACTTTTGATTTAATAAATTCAATAAATTTTTCATTATGTACAAATTCCAAAAGAGTTATTTTATCATAGCTTACTTCTCTTTCGGTTTCTCTTTTTTAAATTATGCAAATGCCCAGATAGTCTGCGGCCCTGCACTTGGGCACGTAGAACTAAGAACTGCTGAAGTTTGGATACAGTTGCAACCTTCAGTAAAAAAAATAGCAGTAAATTATTGGAAAAGCAAACAGAAAACAACAACTAAAACGGTCAACTTCTCAGGCACTTTAGGCAATGAATTTGCTACAGCAAAAGTATTACTTACCGGATTAGATGTAAATACTACTTACGATTATGAGTTTGTCATTGATGGTAAACCAATTGCTACAACAGCAGGGCATTTTACAACACAAAATCTTTGGCAATGGCGAAAACCTGCACCTGATTTTAGTTTTATAACAGGCAGTTGCGCATATTTTAACCAACCTGAGTATGACCGTCCCGGTAAACCTTATGGAAGTGATAGTTCCATATTTGAAATCATGGCGAAGGAAAAATCTGCCTTCATGCTTTGGTTGGGGGATAATTGGTACACCCGTGAGGCCGATTACCAAAGCGAATGGGGGCTTAACTACAGGCCAATGCATGACCGTAGTTTAAAAGTGTTGCAGCCTTTTTGGAAGTCAATGGGGCATTATGCCATTTGGGACGATCATGATTATGGCCCCAACGATGCAGACAAAAGCTATGTACTAAAAGAAGCAAGCAGAAAAGTATTTATAAACAATTGGTGCAACCCATCCTTTGGCGAAAATGGAAAAGGGGTTTACTCAAAATTCAGCTACAATGATGTTGACTTTTTTCTGTTAGACGACCGTTGGTTTAGGAGCAACGATGAAACACCCGATAGCTTAGACGGAAAACCAAATGATGACAAAAGGATGTTTGGTAAAGAACAAATGGAATGGTTTAAAAATGCTATGAGGCAAAGCAATTCCAACGCCAATGTGCATTTCAGAATAATTGCCACAGGCAGCCAGGTCATAAATCCGGTTTCACCCTGGGATTGCTTTAGGCATTTCCCCGCAGAGTATAAAGAAATGATGGACTTTCTGCAAGAGGAAAAAATAAATGCTGTAGTGTTTTTAACAGGCGACAGGCACCTAAGCGAAATAAACAAAGTAGAAAGGAATGGTGCTTATCCAATGTATGACATTACCTCTTCGCCCCTTACTTCAGGCCGGTCAAAGTACAACGATAAGGAAAAGGATAACCCGTCAAGAATCATAAGTGTGGTGGGGCAGCAAAACTACAGCCGCATAACTTTTACGGGTGAAGGGAAAGAGCGTAAAATGAAGGTGGAGTTCATCGGCATTAAAGGAGATAAACTGTCAGAATGGGAGGTGAGGTTGAAAGATATTTCGTTTTAGAAGAGCAGGTTTGGTTATAAAAAAAGCCGCTCCAACATAGTGTTAGAGAGGCTTTTTTATTATTGAAATGCTAAAAATCTATTGTTTCACAAATTTCGCTGCGGGGCTATTACAGCCATTGCTGCAAACAACTTTTATGCTGTAAGAACCTTTTGCCAAATCTTTTACATTCAGTTGCAGGTTGTTGTCACCGGCTACTAATTGGGCTGAGTTTTGCATTACTATTCTGCCAGCCAAATCTGTAACTACTAAAGTTACTTTTTCGTTCCTTGGTGAAGCAATTGCCAAACGCAGATTATTAACCGCAGGGTTTGGATAGTTTATAATGGAATTAGTTAAAAAAAAGAACTTCAAATCTATCTAGTTTTGTAACTTAGCAAAAACTTAAAAAATTATGAAAAAAATTTACACAATTATCTTTTTGCTTTTTTGGGCTACCAAATCTTTTTCTCAGTTTGCATATAGTGCAACCAACTCTTCAATTGTTAGTGGCACTTACACTGATTTAGGTACAAATGGTACTGCTATTGTAAACAGTGCTTTAGGTGTTCCGATCACAACTGATGATGATGTTTCCGGCCCACAGCCAATCGGCTTTTCTTTTTCCTTCAATAATAAAAGTTTTACACAGTTTACACTAAATACTAATGGCTTCATAAAATTAGGTGCGGATACCTCATCATCAACTGATATTGACCCCATAAATTCGACAGATACGAACCTGATTTATCCTTTTGCCCGTGATCTTGATGGAACAGCTACTACTGAATATCGTTATTTTACATCAGGGGCACCTGGCTCACAGGTTTGCACTATTCAGTATAAAAATGTAAAAGATTACAGTGCTACTACAGGTCAATATTCAGCAGCTAATTTTCAAATTAAGCTGTATGAGGGTACTAATGTTATTGAATATATCTATGGTACATACACGGCTTCTTCTGCCGCACCAGCATTTATTACTACTGATTTAGGAGTTAAAGGTTCTACAGCCGCTGCATCAGTCAATGCAACTAAAGCATCAGCAAACGCATGGACAGCTGCTGTCTTTTTAGATGGACCATATACAGCAAATACTTTCAATAATAGAAATAATTTTTTGCCAGTGCCGGGCGTTACTTTTAGATTTACTCCTGTAGTATTAGCTAATGCTGATGCAGAAGTGACTGTCTTGAATACTTATGGAAAATTGCCTGTAGGGTATGGCACACCGCATTTCATATCAGCTTTAATAACAAATAAAGGTTTGACTGCTTTAAGTTCAATTATGGTGGATCTTTCTATTACGGGTGCAAATCCCTTTACTAACAGCCGGACAATCAGCCTTCCCGTTGGAGGATCTACCCTCGTAACATTCGATGCATACTCACCAACTGTTGTGGGAGGGAGTGATGTGACAGTGACAATACCGTCGGATGATGTAAACACTAATAACTCAAAGACCATTTATCAAACTGTCACAAGCAATGCTTTTAGCTATGCCGATACTTCGGGTGCTAAAGGGGCAGTAGGATATAATACGGGTTCAGGGCTTCTTCTTACAAGGTATATAAGAAATAATATCAATGGTGGTGTAGCAAACATTAGTGCAGTGAATGTATTTTTATCTAACGCAACTACCAATATTGGCAATATGGTATATGCAGTTGTTGTTAATTCAGCAGGAGCTATAATAGCAAAATCTGATAGTATTACCATCGCTACAGCAGACCTGGGACAATACAAAACTTTCCTTATACCGTCCGCACCTACTTTTGCTGATACAATTTTTGTAGGTCTTGCTCAAAAGGCAAATGCAACAACGGGTTATTTTCCAGTTGGTTACCAAACTGAATCTCCGATAAAAACGAATGCTTACTTTACTGCTGCAATTACTGGCGGTGTACCAACTTCTAATAGCAGCATAGGGCGTTTTATGATAGAAGCAGTTGTGTCTGGTACTTTCCCTTTAGATTTTTTAAGTTTCGATGGTACTTTAAAAGAAAGAAATGTTTCATTGAATTGGAGGACTGCTAACGAAATTAACACCAAAAATTTTGAGATTGAGCGTTCTGCGAATGGAAACGAATTTGAAAAAATCGGTGTTGTAAAAGCAAATTCTAATGGTGTTAGCCAAAATAGATACACCTTTACAGATGTTAATATTTGGGGATTAAAAACCCAAAACCTCTACTACAGATTAAAGCAGGTGGATAATGACGGGAAATTTAAATATTCAAAAATAGTAAGAATTAAGACAGCGCAGGAAATGGAAATTTCAAATATTTATCCTAATCCTGTTCTACAAAAACTTAGTTTAATCTTATCTTCATTAGTTGCGAGTAAAGCTAATATTTTGATTACTGACGTTTCAGGGAAAGTCTTTAAAAATCAATCAGTTCAATTAAACAACGGGGACAACAACATTTCAATAGATGTTGTCGGTCTTACCACTGGTATCTATAGTTTAAAAGTAGTGACTGTAAATGGTGAAACCTTAAATAGCACTTTTGTAAAACAATAGATCTTTTAAATAAAACTTAAAGGCTGCCTCAAATATAAAATTTGGGGCAGCTTTTTTTATTCGATTGCTCTTTTATTCGATTGCTCTTTTATTTTATAAACTTTGGAAAATACTTTTGAAATATGACCATCAACTCATCTCGCCTCCAACAACATTTCGAAGCCATGTCTTTAATAGGAAAAATTGGTGAAACCGGCACTTGCCGTCCAACTATGACTGCACTTGAAAAGCAAGGGTTTCAGTTGGCTTCTACCTGGATGCAAGAGGCGGGTATGACTACAAAAATTGACAACTTTGGCAACCTGATCGGCAGGCTAAAAGGCACTGGCGATTCCCTACCCGTACTCATGATGGGGTCGCACTTAGACAGCCAACCCTATGGCGGCCGTTTTGATGGTGTAGCAGGTGTTCTGTGTGCTATTGAAGCCGTACATTCTTTAACAGAACAGGGAATTACTCCCGAAAGAAGCATTGAAGTAATTTCCTTTGCAGACGAAGAAGGATGGCGTTTCAACAAAGGCTTGTTTGGTAGCCGTGGCATCCTGGGAAAACTGGAAGAAGGCGAATTGGAACGGACTGATAAGGACGGCATCACCCGCCGGCAGGCTTTGATTGATTTTGGCTGCGACCCCACCAAATTCAAAGATTCAGAATATGCCCCCGGCAGTATCCATTGCTTTCTCGAATTGCATATTGAGCAAGGGCCAATTCTCGATATGGCCAACAAGCCCATAGGTGTTGTTAGCGGCATTTCTGGCCCGCTGTGGCTTACGGTGAAGCTGAAAGGAATGGCCGGTCATGCAGGTAGTGTGCCTATGGCCATAAGAAAAGATGCTTTAGTAGGTGCCGCAGAAATTATTATTGCGCTTCGCGAAATAGCTACGCAAATACCTGGTGCGCCTACAGTTGGCACAGTTGGTACCCTCAATGTTTTTCCTGCCAGCAGAAATATTATTCCCGAAGAAGTAACCTTTACTGTTGACCTCCGGGACATAGACCTCGACCGCCGCAACCGTTACGAAGCACAGCTTAGAAATAGTATTGAAACCATTACTCAAAAGCATGGTCTAACTTATTCAATTAGCGAAGACACCAACAGCGAACCACGCTATTGCGCCGATTGGATAAAAGAAATTATTCACAATCAATGTAATGCACTTAATCTTGATGCGCCTGAACTAATGAGTGGGCCATTTCACGACTCGTTGGCACTATCTTACGCCTGTGATTATGGAATGATATTCGTCCGCTGCAAAGACGGCATCAGCCACAATCCTTTAGAGTATTCCTCTTATGAAGATTTAGCATTGGGAACAGAAGTATTATTTGGTGTTGTGAAAGAAATTTTAGCCAAATAATAGGTTCTTATTTTTTCTTTTTTAGCCAATATGATTTTCCATAAATAAATTTTCAATTCTAAAAAAAGCGGGCATCGGTTAATGGCTATTTCGTATCATTTGAATGTAGAAATTACTCAAAAAAATTAAATGAAATTATCAGGAAGTAATCTTAGATTTACAGTAAGAATTATTTGACAGTTTTATTTTCCTCCCTAGTACCTTTGGTAGCGACGTTAAAAACATTTTTTTATCACGTATAAATTGACATGTTATGGAGAGGTTTACACAAACTAACAGAATCAAAGAAAACATTATTACTGCAATTTTAGTGGCTAGTTTTATAGCCTATATTGCTTTTGTAATTTTTAGTAAGTAAGACTTATTGGAAAACATTTTTTGATTCCTGGGTCAAATACAGGCGGGTAGTTCTATATTATGACTTGTTAGAGTATTAACTAACAAGGGGCGAATAGTTTTCTATCCACTAATTAGGGTATTCCTGTAAATGCGAAGGGCAAAAAATATATTATAAAATTATTAGCTACATTAAGATTTACCTCTACTTTTTAGTTTTATTTTATTGGTTTTCAGCTATTGATCTGATGTTGGGGCTATTTCTGTGAAGTTT
>JANMMU010000054.1:0-1748 GCA_031373555.1 Segetibacter sp.
AACAGAAACAGGGGCATTGTTCTTAGAAGGCATGGGTGATGGAATTTGTTTGGGATACAGTGGCTCATCACAAATAGAAAATATTAAGGCGACAGGTAGGACTTATCTTGAAGTAAAAGACATTTACCAGTTTACCAATAATACTGCGTTTAGTATTCTACAGGCTACCCGAACAAGAATTTCAAAAACAGAATATATCAGTTGCCCAAGCTGCGGCCGCACCTGATTTGATCTGCAGGAAACTACGGCAAAAATCAGGGCAGTTACAAATCATTTGAAAGGAGTGAAGATTGCCATCATGGGCTGTATTGTAAATGGCCCCGGTGAAATGGCCGATGCAGATTTTGGTTATGTGGGCAGTGGGCCAGGTAAAATTACTTTATACAAAGGCAAAGAAGTAATGAAGAAAAATGTAAACAGTGAGGTGGCGGTGAAAGAACTGATTGAGTTGATAAAAGAGAGTGATGCCTGGGTAGAAGTATAAATTTTGCCATGAAAAAACAGTACTGGATACTTCTTTTCGTCTTCATTCTTATAGGTGACCTCATTGGTATTCAATTAAAGAACGAACTAGTACAGTTTATTTTTAAGCCGCTTATTATTCCTGTTGTTATTGGATACTTTTACTCACAAGTAAAGGATATTACAAAAGGTATTGCAAAGTGGGTTTTGTTAGCCCTGCTATTTTCATTCTTGGGCGATGTATTACTAATGTTCCAGGAAAGGGATTCGATTTTCTTTTTACTCGGATTATCTGCTTTTTTAATAGCTCATATTTTCTATATCATCTTTTTTCATAAAGTTCGGGTAAAAGAAAATGTGAAAAGTAATCCATGGCTATTGGTAGTGGTAGTTATTTACTATGCTGCACTTATTAACCTGCTTTCTCCTTACCTGTTTGATATGAAAATACCGGTGTTGGTATATGGCATTGTTATCAGCTTTATGTTTATGCTGGCTATGCATATGCTTTTCATTAAAAATAAAACCGCCGGTCAATGGATGATGGTTGGAGCTTTGCTTTTTGTAATGTCTGATTCAATATTGGCTATCGATAAATTTTATCAACCTTTTGAAGTGGCCGGTGTTTTAAAT
Source organism: Segetibacter sp. (assembly GCA_031373555.1). GTDB lineage: Bacteria > Bacteroidota > Bacteroidia > Chitinophagales > Chitinophagaceae > Segetibacter. Next base: position 1,096 of record JANMMU010000054.1, read on the forward strand.
ATGCTAACGTATGGGTTAGCACAGTTTTTTATTGTAGAAGGTGCTGGTCGTTATATAACTTTGGTTGATAAAGAAAAATTGTAACCTTGTAATTTCACGCAGCGAACGCAAAGGAGCAAAGTCCGCTGCGCCGCTGCTTCATAGCAAACGCTGCGAGAAATAAAAAGCTGAATAGCAAACAGAACCCTGAAGAGTGCGACGCAACGAAGATGATAGTAGTACTGAAGCTGGGTTCAAAAAAATAAATATGCAACAAACAGATTTTTTAGTAATTGGTTCCGGTATAGCAGGATTAACCTATGCCCTGAAAGTGGCTAATCAATTTCCGGATAAAAAAGTATTGGTGATGACAAAAGCTGCGGCTGATGAAACTAATACGAAGTATGCACAAGGTGGAATAGCCGTAGTGAATGATTTGGAAAACGATAGTTTTCAAAAACATATTGATGACACTCTGATTGCAGGCGATGGCTTGTGCAATAAAAATGTAGTAGAGATTGTAGTAAAGGAAGGGCCGGAAAGAGTGCAGGAAATAATTGACTGGGGTGCAAAATTTGATAAAGAAAAATTGTAACCTTGTAATTTCACGCAGCGAACGCAAAGGAGCAAAGTCCGCTGCGCCGCTGCTTCATAGCAAACGCTGCGAGAAATAA
>JANMMU010000067.1:0-2503 GCA_031373555.1 Segetibacter sp.
ATATTTCGAGCTTTATAAAACTTTTTAAAATCTTCCTGAATCAATCGCTTCAATAATTTCAGCGACAATAATTCGGACTTTTTAATTCTTTAATCTTCTTTTACTTTTTGCAGTTCATCTTAGTTTGAACGGCTCACGGTAATGCGGTACATAACAGCAGCTTGGCGCAATACGGGCAGGACATCGTGTTGCCAGGCATTTGTTCACTACTCTTCTTTGGTTAATTGGCTGGACGATTCTTAAATTGCTTTGTAGTTCAAATAAATTTCCGTTCCTTTAATTGGCAACTGCGCCTGGCGGACGGAACACGAAATACCCGTACTGCGCCAAGCTGCTTACGTTGGTGGCAATTACATTTGAAATCTCAAATAATTTGAAGTAAAATGACCAAATTTATTTTTTTGCTAATCCTTTTTGTTTCCGCTCACAGAATAAATACTATTTCGGTCAGGCATCACTAACCGGAATTGTAGGGTCTATATATCATTAATAAGAAGTTTCATAACTAAATAGTCGGCCAAATTTTACCAATTAATCAACTTGTATGAAAAAATTATCTTTAATTCTACTGGTAGCTGTGATCTTTTTCAGTTGTAAAAAAGACAGTACAAACAGGACAACATCATTACCAACAGTTATTACTGCCACAGTAACTGCAATAACATCTTCAACAGCTACTTCAGGTGGGACAGTAACAGATGATGGCGGGGATACTGTTACTGTAAGAGGTGTTTGCTGGAATACCACTGCTAACCCTGTCATTACCGGGAATCATACTGCTGACGGTATCGGTACAGGCAGCTTTACAAGTGCGGTCACAGGACTAAATCCCTCAACTGTTTATTATATCAGGGCATATGCTACAAATAGTGCAGGAACAGCTTATGGAAATGAGGTAATGATAAATTCTTCTCAAACAGATATATACGTGGTAGGAGGACAGTATGGCCTCGGGGGAGCCAATTCTAAAGCAACAGTTTGGAAAAACGGGGTGGCTACTATTTTAACAGATGGTACAAATAATGCTTCCGCATTTGGAGGATGTGTATCAGGAACTGATGTATACATTGTCGGATTCGAGACCTCGGGCTTTAACCCTATAGCAACGATTTGGAAAAATGGCGTGCCTACTCATTTATCAAATCCTTCCCATGATGCGAAAGCCAAATCAGTTTTTGTTTCGGGTACAGATGTTTATGTAGCAGGATACGAGGAAACGGGACAACCTTATACAGCAATGCTTTGGAAAAATGGAGTTGCCACCACACTTACGAGTACTTCAAACAATGGACAGGCTTATTCTGTATATGTTTCAGGTACCGATGTATATGTAACGGGGTTTGAGTCAAATTCAAGTGGAAGTACTGGAAAAGTATGGAAAAACGGGGTTGCTATTAATTATACTACTGACCCTTTCTCCGGAAAATCCGTGTTTGTTTCAGGTTCAGATGTTTATATGGCAGGATACCAATACCAAGGAGGCAACTATTATGCGACAGTATGGAAAAACGGAGTTGGTACCCATCTGTCAAATGGCTCAGGTGAGGCCGAAGCTAGATCAGTGATTGTTTCGGGAACTGATGTATATGTAGTGGGATATGAAAACCTGACATCTGGGCATCCAACAGGAACACTATGGAAAAATGGTATTGCTACCCGTTTAACGGCAACCGGCTATGATGGTTACTGTCAGGAAGTTTGTGTAGTAGGATCAGATGTTTATGTTGCCGGGCAGGACTACAATGGTAGCAGCTACACAAGCGCCAAATTATACAAAAATGGTGTAGCCACTATTTTACCTGTAATAGAGGTATATTCCTTTGCTAATTCTATGTTTGTAAAATGACCTTATATATTAACTGCGAAAAGGCAATGATAAAATAACTTAAAAGCCTCTTGGTAATTCTGCAAGGTAACTTGTGTAATTTTATGATTACTGGTTGTGAATGTCATCAAAAACAAAGAACCAGAGGAAAATTGATGAATGATCTCAAACCAAATTATTTTTAGACAAAATTCATTCGTTAAGCAAACTCAAATACAATTTTCATCTCCTAAGCATTAAAATTTTTTATAAGTAACTGCCACCAACAAAAGCATTTACGCAAGCCGGGCTGACGAAAGTACAATCGGCTTCAGTTCCTTAATCTTCTTCAGTTTCGGCTGGACCGTTCATTAATTAAAATTTAATTTCAAGTAAATTTTTCGTTCCTTTATCGGGCGACGAGCAACGGCAGACGGAATTCTAATTCCCGTCCTGCGTAAATGCTTGAACGTTATATCGGCGTAAGCGAACTCTCTAAAATCTTATACAATTTTCCTGGCTCGACCATTTTATATTTTGAACTTAATGCTTTCCCAACTTTCTAATTCTTTAAACTTCTTTTTACCGTTTAAGCTTTCATTTGTTTTAAACTCTTTTCGTAACGCCAATATAACAATGGGTTGGCGCAATATGGCAGGACAATAGATTGCCAAACATTTCTTCGCTATTCTGCTTCAG
>JANMMU010000074.1:0-10407 GCA_031373555.1 Segetibacter sp.
AATCCCCAAAAACTAAGAAATACGAAGCAAAAAAGTGCATAAAAATCAGATCTTACAAAAGCCATCAAAAAAATGTGCACAACTTCCAGGTTTTATAAAAAATACCCGAAAAATTGAATTTTGGGGAGTGAATAGTTACTAATATTATAGCTGTAGGATTTGATGGCATAGAGGGGCCTAAGGGCTTTGATGGTACACAAGGCGGGCCTGGTGGAAATGGAATTGACGCAGTTGAAGGATTTTTTGACGATGATTCTCCATCTCGGGGTGGCCCTGGCGGCTCTGGTAGTGATGCTAGTGGCGGAGTTGATGGTTCAGCAGGTGGAAAAGGTGGCAGCGTACGTATTGAAGTTGACGAATATCGTGGTGGTATTGAAGTTGACTGTCGAGGCGGTCAAGGGGGAAACGGTGGCGACGGTGGCCGCGGGGGTAAAGGTGGTACTGGGGGCGCAGGCGGTTGGGGTAGTAACTGCGAAGCTAATGCCTATGGTGGATCGGGTGGTACAGGTGGAAGAGGAGGTAATGGAGGTAGAGGAGGCAAAGGAGGAGATGGCGGTGAGTTCTTTTTCTACTATAAGAAAGACCTTAGTGGAGGCAGTCCTGCTATATGGCATGTTGAAGGAAGCCCGGGAGCCCCGGGAGGCATAGGGGGACCTGGAGGCTATCCAGGCGATACGGGATTAACTGGTAGAGGCCTTACTACTTCCTATACCAACACCGGTTATGATCCAGGTAATCCACCTCCTGCTGCAAATGGAGGACGACCCGGTGACTCTGGTGGCACTGGAGATTCTGGTACTGGAGGAGTGTTTGATTATCGACAAATATCGTAGATAATGTATTGTATTTTAGCTGCAGTTGGTGTTCTTCACCAACTGCTATTTTATTTACTATATCTAATCCAACTTCAACACCGCCAAAAAAAGCCTCCTGTGGCAGTTCTACATTACCAATCTGCTTCATACGCTTCTTACCTTTTCGCCCATGTTGGTGTTGCAAATTTCAACCTGATAGCATCGCCGTTGTCCCGCAAAATGCGGGATTATCACCTGCAACTGTGATGCGGGCATTTAACCGACGTTTACAAATTTCAAAATCCCCATTCACATCTTTTTAGGCCTTTTGTGCCATTGAATGCAACGCTTATACCAAAACTTACGAGTTTTATTTTAGTTTGTTCGGAAATTCAAACGAACCGTGTACAATCTATTTTGGACGGGAAAGGAGAAACTACCAGATTCTTGTCGCAGAAAAGAGTACCCATTTCTATGACAATCCTATTTTTTCAAGAAGAAGAAAAAGAAAATTCACAAAAGGGATAGCTTAATTGTAAAGAGTATTTAGTTTTGTAAGCAAATAAGGATAACTAGTGCCAGTCATTTCAATGTTTTATGGAATTGTTGTCATCATGTATTATTACGATACTAAACAACACAACTTACCACATATCCATGTGGAGTATGCAGGCGAAACAGCAGTCATTGCAATTCCAAATGGCAATGTGATTGAAGGTAGTTTGCCTTCTAACAAATTGAAATTGGTATTGGCCTGGATTGAAATTCATCAGGAAGATCTTATGCAAAATTGGAAACTGGCTGTAAACGGGGAAAAGCCATTTAGATTAGATCCGTTAAAATAATTTTTATGATTAATCCACGAGTAGAAAAAGTGCTGCCAACCAATGATTTTCAACTAATCATCACGTTCACAAATGGCGAAGAACGAGTTTTTGATATGAAGCCTTACCTTGACAAAGGTGTATTTAAGGCATTACAGGATGTTTCTTTATTTACAAAAGCACACATAGCATGGGGCACCGTCGTTTGGAATGAAGATATAGATATGAGTCCAGACACCTTATATCTGGATAGTAAACTGCAGGCATTACATCTCCAGGACTAAAAATACATTTTCCGCGCATGTTGGTATTTTTGTCCCTGCGGGTTCTCCTCGCACAGCCTTGTATTCAAGCTGGGAACCCGCACAGTGCAACAAACCATTTTACCAAGCTTACAACGAAAAGGTTTTAAGAAACCATTTGGAGGTATATACAGGGACAGGCTTTAAGCTAAACTGCAATAATAAGTTGTCATCGCTCACAATAAACACACAGTTGTTTTGAATAGCAAGGTCAAACAGGTAATTGTCTTTAGGGTCAGGGCTTAATCTATAAGCCGAAGTTTCAGTAACATGAAGCGTTATCTTGTTTATAAACTAAATTAGTTTGTCAGCCTGCTTTTCTTTCATCCATTTATTTTCCACAACTGCGTTGAAATTTTCGGAAAGCAGATAGCTATTGCTGACAGCAAGAAGTTTATAGGAAGTAAAGCGGTCTAAAAGAGGGGCAATGTCTTTTATTCTTGCATACTTAATCCATGCGTTGGCATCAATGATAATCTTATGCATTTAACCTTTGTAACGGTTCTTTTTAATTGCCTCTATTATTTCTTCATCGGTGGCTGCTGCTAAGTCGCTCCCACTAGTCACATTCCTCCATTCCTCATTCAATTCGGCAGAAAATAAATTCAGGTAGAGCAACTTTAATTCCTCTTCACTCTTAGTGCGAAGCTTATCTACCATTTGGGCAAATACAGAAGGAGATGATTGCAAGAGTGTTTCCATAAACCAAAATTAAGGATTTATTTAAGAGTATTAAATAGTTTTCGCCTTTGAAGGTTTTCTTCACCTTCAAAAACCGCACAACATAAAAACCCATTGTCAATACACCATCCCATTTCAAATAATGAAAATTTTTGCCGGGCAAGGAGGCCGGTTTTAATCCTCCGCACCTTTCCCAACACTCAAATTATCTTTACCACCCCATAAAACACGCTTACATAACAACAAATCATACTTCCCCGACCACAAAACACCTTTTCCTCACTCATGCAGCATCATCATTACATGCCCGTAAAGCTACTTTCATAAAAACGGGTTGAGCAATGATGCACCATTTCCACTTTCGTATAGTCTTTTTTACCCGGTATAAAAGTTCCCACAAAACAATTACCTGTTCATTTTACAATACCAACAAATATTTCTTTACCAACCAACAAAGCTTTTCATTTCAAATGATGATTCCAAGGAAACATTTGCCGTAAACTCTTTAATCCATATCATAAGAACCTGTAACTGTAAGGAATATTATAACAAAGAAAAACTGAAAGTATTATATAACTACAATGCTACAGTAAGAACAGTAGCACGAAATTATTTATAAAATAAGTTCTAATAATAGTACTCCAATAAGGCCCATTACTGATACAATGGTTTCCATCACTGACCATGACTTTAGTGTATCCTTTAGTGTAAGGTTAAAATACTCTTTAAACATCCAAAAGCCTGAATCATTTACATGAGAAAACATAAGGCTACCGGCACCAATTGATAATACCATAAGGTTAGCATTAGTTCCTGTTGTTGCAATCAATGGTGCTATAACTCCTGCTGCAGTAAGGCCTGCAACTGTTGCAGAGCCTACGCAAACCCTTATCACTGCCGCCGCCAGCCAACCGAGCAGCAAAGGATTTATAGATAAATTTTTGAGTGACTCTCCCAGGTAAGCACTTACACCGCTATCAACTAATATTTGTTTCAATGCTCCTGAACCCGCAACTATCAGCAGAATCATTGCTACATCTTTTACCGATTCGCTATAGAAATTCATAACTGTTTTTATGCTCATTCCCTGTGCAGTGCCCAGCGACCATGTTGCCAGTAAAACGGATAACAGCAGAATAATAATCGGGTCTCCTAAAAAGGTAAGGAGCGGAACAGAAGAAGGATAATCGATTTTGGCAATTGGCAAAATGATGGTAACTATCAACAGCAGCAATGCAGGCATTAATGAGGAAAGAAAACTATTGGCTGCACCGGGTAATTGGCTATGAAGTGGCTGTATAGGTTGAAATAATGAAAGTGTTTGTGGATTAATACCCTTTACTGTTTTTGCAAAGACTGGTCCTGCAATAATCATGGCAGGTATTGCTATCATAATACCATAAAGTAATACCTTACCCGGATCTGCATGAAGCTGAATTGCAATAGCCGAGGGTGACGGATGAGGTGGTAAAAAGCCATGAGTTACAGACAATGCTGCCAACATGGGAAGTGCAGTATAAACTGCCGGAAGCCCTGTTTTATAAGTAATAGAGAATACAAGCGGAACCAACAACACAAAACCAACATTATAGAATAATGGAATCCCAACTATAAACCCCGTAAGCATCATAGCCCAGGCAAAATGCTTTTTTCCAAAAACACTAATAGATACGTCGGCAATTTTTTTTGCTGCACCACTTTCTGCTACTAATTTTCCAAGCATTGCACCAAGGCAAATGATGACTACCAAATCACCCATTACGCTTCCAATGCCTTTTTTTACTGCCGACACTATTTTGTCAGGAGGCATTTTCAAAAGCCATCCTGCCAAAAGACTTACCACTAAAAATGACAGAAAAGTGTTCCATTTAGCCCACGATATAAGTATAGTGAGTATAGCTATACACACGATTACTATTAGAATGGTCATGGCTTTTTTTAGGTTTAGTTTTCCTGAAACAAAGATCAGTAATTATGTCATTTATGCTTATAATCACAACTATACTAATTTCTACTAATCTCACATTCGCCCAAATCATTTGATCTAAATTGTGTAATATTTTAATTAGAGCATTTCAAAATAGGTTTTTCATAATCAGATTCTTAACCATATTTTATGTAATCCTGTGCATTTGTGCATCTTAATACAAGTAATTTTCAACATTGAATAATTGCTGACAAAGACAAATTACATTTGGTATGAATAATTACAGAATGACAGCAACTACGTTTGACCGGGATAAAAATATTAAAGCACTCACTTATACCATTGGTATATGTTTATTGTTGTTTATTATTTTCTTTTATGTAAAATGGACACTGCCACAAGTAACTCCACCTCCTGTAATGGAATTTTTAGAAGTTAACCTCGGCAACAGTGACGAAGGCTTGGGAGATGTGGCACCGCAACTTCCCGGTGAACCTGCTGCTGCAAGTGATGAACATTACACTCCACCTGCCGCTGCACAACCGGCCCCACAACAGCAAAATATTACAGGCGATGAAAACGAAACAGAAGATGTGCCTGCTGTAGATAATGCTGTTAAACCTGTTACCAAGCCCAACAATGTGACTACACCTGTGGTAACAAAACCTAAACCGGTTACACAACCTGTTGTTAATCCTACTCCGGCACCACCAAAACCTAAAGCAGTGTACAAAGGAGTTACGGCAAATGGTACAGGCGGAAATAATGCTGACTCCTACAATGGAGTTCGCAATCAGGGAATAGCAGGTGGCAATGGAGATCAGGGTAGTCCAAATGGCAACCCAAATTCAGACAGTTACAAGGGTAATGGCGGAAATGGAAGTAGTGGCGTAAGAATCAGCAAAGGACTTGGCGGAAGAAAAATCCAACGTTTCCCATCATTTGAAGATGATTTTAATGAAAATGCAAAAGTAGCTGTTGATATAAAAGTAGATGCGACGGGTAAGGTGTTAAGTGCGGTGGTAAATCCACGCAACACAACTACCACTAATGCTAATATCCGTGCAATAGCCATCAGAAAAGCTTTGCAATTAAAGCTTAATACTTCTGAAGAAGATGAGCAGGTTGGAACAATTTTGTTTGAATTCAGGTTAAAAGGATAAATTCTTTTTTCAGCTAATTACATAACCGTAGCTTTGACCGTTACGGTTTTTTTTATGCTAAATTACCAACAGACTATTGATTATCTTTTTGCAAGGCTGCCTATGTTCAGTCGCATAGGTGCAGCAGCGTACAAAGCTGATTTAACCAACACAATCAAGCTTTGCGAAGCATTAGGAAATCCCCATCATCAGTTTAAATCAATACACATTGCAGGCACTAACGGCAAAGGTTCTGTAAGCCATACATTGGCTGCAATATTGCAAACAGCAGGTTATAAAACAGGCCTTTATACTTCGCCCCATTTAAGAGATTTCAGGGAAAGGATAAAGATCAATGGCTCAATGATAGAAGAAGACTTTGTAGTAGATTTTACAGAAAGGATTAAACCATTAATTGAATCAATAGAACCTTCTTTTTTTGAGATAACTGTTGCAATGGCGTTTGAATATTTTGCCTTGCAAAAAGTTGATATTGCAATCATTGAAACCGGCCTTGGGGGCAGGTTAGACAGCACAAATATTATAACTCCGGAGTTGTCTGTTATTACCAATATTGGCTACGACCATATGAATATTTTGGGTGAAACTTTACCACTTATAGCAGCAGAAAAAGCAGGTATAATAAAGCATAAAATACCAGTTGTTATTGGTGAAACTCTTCCGGAAACTTTACCGGTATTTGAAGAAAAAGCAGCATTGGAAAATGCACCAATCTTTTATGCCGGCAAACAAAGTTGGATTGCAGATTGGGAGCAGCACAATCATTTGTTGAGAGTAACTGTTGCAGATTCACATAGTGAAGAAAGAAAAGTATATGAGTTATCTCTCACCGGGTTGTATCAGTTAAAAAATTTGCTCACGGTATTAGAAAGTATTCATCAATTACAATTACAAGGGTGGAGAATCAATGAGTCAAATATTAAACAAGGATTGTTATACGTTTCAAAATTAACCGGTTTTGAAGGAAGATGGCAGGTTATCCACAACCATCCTTACACTGTGTTAGATGTTGCGCACAATGAAGACGGGATACGCCAGGTTATTTCACAATTAGAACATTGTACATTTCAACAATTACATATAGTGATTGGTCTTGTAAAAGATAAAGACATCTCAAAAGTTTTGACATTACTACCAAAACATGCACAGTATTATTTTACAAAGGCTCAAATTCCCAGGGCAATGGCAGAAAATGAATTGAAGCGGTTATCAATAAATTATGGGTTGCAAGGCAACACATATGTTACAGTTACATCAGCCGTGCAGGCTGCAGTAACACAATCGCATACCAATGATATGATTTTGATTTGTGGTAGTGTATTTATAGTTGGCGAAGTAAGCCCATCATTAATTCAATGGGGTTAGAAAATATCTGTTACTTAAAAATCCTCAACTCAATAATTAATTACAAGCGCTTTTACTACAATCTGTATTAGTGTAAGCAACGACATAGTAAGGGCAACTTGAGATAAAATATTTTGCACCCTTTTAGCGCTTAATGTTTTAGTGTTTCTACTTCCTTTTATGTGTTTATTATCAAAATAAAAGAAGTTAGTCAGCCCCCAGCTTTGGGTTTTATTAATAAAGAAAAAAGCTGTCTTAATGATTAAGACTGCCCCTAAAAGTAAGGGTAAATAAACCTCAAGATTAAAGATTGCTAAATTGTTCCACATAGTAAATAGTTTTATAAAAGTTCTATCTATTAACGGTTCTTTTATAAAATTATTATGTAAAAAGAGAACTTTTTTTGGGGCTCCTTTTATGCTAATAATCAATGCATAAGCAAAAAATATGTAATTAATTGGGAAGTGAATTTTGTAAACATTTTTTGCACATCAACAATTTCAAACCGTTTATTTTTTTACAATAAAAAGTCGTTTTCTGTTATACAAATGAATCCAATTTTTGGATTAATCCCAATTAGCAAAAATGAGCATGTTGTGAAAAAATATCTTCACAGCAGAATGGAGCATAGATGCTTTTGCTTGACTTTCAGTAGTGAAAAACCAAAAGAAAATCAAAAAGAACAGGAAGGAATAAATTATGTCAAATCAACTAATTGTTCTTTGATGGCTTTTGATATGGAGCTGTTTAGCGCAAATAAGTTAGAATGACATCGATTGTATGTTATGAATTCTACCTTTCGTTCATTTATATAAAAATGCAAAGAAGAACCAAACTCTTTTTCAAGCATTTTGTCATTAAATATTACCTGAACTTTATTGTCTTGTTCCTTTGCAAGGTGGGCTTTATAGTTTGAACCCAAATAACTAAAATGTATATTCATAAAATGGTTTTTTAAATAATCAACTTTGTTTCACGGGGGCAAAATCGTTGATTAATCTGAATAATCGGATTGGTATATGCTCTGTAAAAGTAGGAAATTGCAAGACAATTTCCAGACTTTCAAAGTTAATTTTTTGTAGTGAAATATACTTAGTAAAAACACAAGATTTTGAACGTTTTACTGCGGGCTTTTACCAGGTAAATATCCCCAAAATCTTCAGTTGTGGTATTTTAGCAGATTAATTTTTGAATACCCAACAAAATGATACTTTTGACGCATTTATAAATAATCACGAATAATAACTAGCACAAAAAAAATTTCAATAATATCTCCATTAAGCATAAAGATGGATATGATTTTTTACAATAAAATAAAAATATAAAATATGGATTTTCTAAAAGAACTGAATATACAGAGTATCAATACCGGTATATCAACCGGACTAACATGGTTAGAAGGTAAAGGCGAAAAAATAGAATCATTTTCTCCTGTTGATGGCAAATTGATAGCTGCCGTTACTACAACAGATAAGGCTTCTTATGATGCTGTTATTAATAAGGCAAAGGAGGCATTTATTGAGTGGCGTTTGTGGCCTGCCCCTAAGCGTGGTGAAGTAGTAAGGCAAATTGGTGATGCGCTTCGCAAAAACAAAGAAGCATTGGGAAAATTGGTGAGCTATGAAATGGGTAAAAGTCTGCAGGAGGGTTATGGTGAAGTACAGGAGATGATAGACATCTGCGATTTTGCAGTTGGCCTGTCAAGACAGTTGCATGGTCTTACTATGCACAGCGAACGCCCCGGTCACCGTATGTACGAGCAGTGGCATCCTATGGGCATTGTTGGTATTATTACAGCATTCAACTTTCCGGTAGCAGTTTGGAGCTGGAACACAGCATTAGCATGGATTTGCGGCGATGTATGCATTTGGAAACCAAGTGAGAAAACCCCACTTTGCGGCATTGCCTGCCAAAACATTATTGCAGATGTTTTAAAGAAAAACAATGTACCCGAAGGTGTATCCTGCCTGGTACAGGGCGGAAGAGAATTAGGTGAATGGATGTCTAATGATACGAACATTCCACTAATTTCTGCAACCGGTTCTACCCGTATGGGTAAAGCTGTATCTGCAGCAGTCGGAAGCCGATTGGGCCGGTCTTTACTCGAACTTGGTGGAAACAATGCCATAATTATAAGTAAAGATGCAGACCTTGATATGTCTTTGATTGGTGCAGCTTTTGGGGCTGTAGGCACTGCCGGTCAGCGTTGTACAAGTACACGCCGTCTTATTATTCATGAGAGTGTTTATGATACTTTTAGAGATAAACTTATAAAAGCTTACAAGCAGTTAAGAATTGGAGATCCGCTTGATGAAAACAATCATGTAGGTCCATTGATTGATAAAGATGCTGTAAGCATGTACAATGAATCGGTTGCAAAATGCAAAGCAGAAGGTGGAAATTTTATAGTAGAACCCGGTGTATTGGAAGGAGCAGGTTTTGAAAGCGGATGCTATGTAAAACCTGCTATAGCAGAGGTTACAAAAGAAATGAAGATAGTACAACATGAAACCTTTGCGCCAATACTATACCTGATGAAATATTCAACTTTTGAAGAAGCAATTGCTATTCAGAATGGTGTTCCGCAGGGACTTTCATCAGCTATTATGACGTTAAACCTACGCGAAGCTGAACAGTTTTTATCTGCAGCCGGTAGCGATTGCGGCATTGCTACTGTAAACATAGGTACAAGCGGTGCAGAAATAGGCGGTGCTTGTGGTGGCGAAAAAGAAACAGGCGGTGGCCGCGAAAGTGGCAGCGATGCATGGAAAGTGTATATGCGTCGCCAAACCAATACGATCAACTACTCTACTAAACTACCCTTGGCACAAGGGATTAAGTTTGATTTGTAAAATTCAATTTCAAAAAAGCCTTCTGTCCGAAAACAGAAGGCTTTTTTGATTACGCACATTTATTGGTTCTTAAAACATCGTATCATCTGCTGTAGGACCATATAATCCCGGCACTTTATTACCTGTTGCTCGTAGGTACACAATCATTTCACCACGGTGGTGGTATAAGTGGTTGAATAGAAATCCTCTCACTACCTGAATGCGTGGCATAGCCGGAAAAATTTCCTTACCACCCATTTCCATCTTCCATATTTCCATCATAGATTCATCTTTGGCCGATTCCAAAGCTTCTTGAGCAATCTTTAGATTTCCCTCAAACTTTGCTACAATGTTTGATGCTTTACTAATATCACCCTTATCGTAATTATAGGTACCCATGCAATGTCATTAACTTAAGGAATTTTCTTTAAAATTTTTGATTTGGCGCAACGGTATATAGATAGGGGCTGTCTTAGCTTCTGAAACATCAACAGTATTATTATCGCATTTAATCACCACACTAAATACCACCATTCAAGAT
>JANMMU010000076.1:0-37222 GCA_031373555.1 Segetibacter sp.
TTAATCCCCAAAAACTAAGAAATACGAAGCAAAAAAGTGCATAAAAATCAGATCTTACAAAAGCCATCAAAAAAATGTGCACAACTTCCAGGTTTTATAAAAAATACCCGAAAAATTGAATTTTGGGGAGTGAATAGTTACGTTCTTTTATAAAGCGAAGTGAAAAAGGAAAGGATTTCAGCCTTTCTGTACCATAACTCAGTGTCTTTAAATAAAACAAAATATCATCCGCATCCGTTTGTTTTGTGTTTAGCCCAGCCTTCATTTCCAAAGCATCCATCATAGTTGCCCTTGTACCCTCTATTTGGGCACTACTGGTCGCGTCTTTCATACTATACATGCTTAGAAAAAAATCGGAATCGGGCAATATATGCGTTATGCCATCCAGCTTTCCTATAAGTCGCTCTGCCAGGGCTGCTTTAGTCACAATGGCTGTAGGAAACTCCAGCAAATCGCCGGACGGAAAAGCATCGGGCACAAATGCTTTGTAACCGGAAGGTTGTTGAATGTATTTACCTATGGGCATACTTAAGTTATATGAACTTTTGTGTACAAATGTACACTAAAGTTTGAGTTGGAGTACATTGTAGTTGGGAATGTTCACTAACTTTTGGATTTTGTAGAGAGGCAATAAAGATTTGAAATACTACACAATACTCGGGCAAGCAAGTCGCATAAGCGGGGTAAATCTAAGTAATATGCATATATTGATGGTATATGTGGGGAGGTGATATGTGTAATAAATTTAACACCAAATATTTATATAAATACTTTTACTATTTGATTCTCCCAAATTTCTAAGGTTTACAACTCCCCCGCCTTCTCCGCAGCCTTCTGCAAAGCATTGTCCCGTTCCATATCTATAATCCAATCTTTACGGCGCAGTTCAAAGTTTGTACCCAGGTAAAGACGGCGTACGTGGTCATCGTTCGCCAATTCTTCGGCCGTGCCGTGTTTAAATATTTTGCCTTCAATCAGTAAATAAGCTCTGTCGCAGATGGAGAGGGTTTCATTTACATTGTGATCGGTAATCAGTATGCCTATGTTGCGGTATTTCAATTTGGCAACAACAGATTGTATATCTTCTACAGCAATCGGGTCTACGCCGGCAAAAGGCTCATCCAGTAAAATAAATTTTGGGTCAACGGCTAATGCACGGGCTATTTCGGTTCTTCTCCTTTCTCCACCGCTTAGGCTGTCACCATTGTTTTTACGCACATGGTGCAGGTTAAATTCTTCTATCAGGTTTTCTAATCTGTCCCTTTGTTCTTTCTTCGGCAGTTTTGTCATTTCCAAAACTGCCTTTATGTTGTCTTCTACAGACAGTTTTCTAAAAACACTTGCTTCCTGTGGCAGGTATCCTATCCCCATTTGTGCACGTTTGTACATGGGTAGGTTGGTAATATCCTGTTCATTCAGGTAAACTTTGCCTTCATCCGGTTTTATAAGTCCCACTACCATGTAGAATGTAGTGGTTTTACCAGCACCGTTTGGACCAAGCAGCCCAACTATCTCACCCTGTGTTACCGATACCGATACATGATTAACAACTGTTCGGTTGCGATAACTTTTGATCAGTTCTTCGGTATGAATAATTAAGTTCAATATTGAAAGTTTGAAACAAAAATACAAGAATTAGGTCTTGAACTTAGGATATTACAATTTTCAAAACATTCGTTGGTAAAGTATTAAAGAGTCAATCATCGTCATTTACATCTGTACTATGATTTTTTTGGTAAGTATAGTTTTCAATTATTCCATTTGAAAGCATATTGTTGGGAATAATTATTATCCTGTTGTCTTCAGTTCTTATAAGTGTAGTAAAAATCTGTATTTCAGTAACAGTCCCTTTTTTACCCTGTGTCTCTATTGTATCTCCAACTTTAAAGGGCTTAAAAAGTATCAGCAAGACGCCTCCGGCAAAATTTGTAAGTGTGCCTTGTAAAGCCAGCCCCACTGCAAGACCGGCTGCTCCTAATAATGCAATAACAGAAGTTGTTCTAAAGCCTGCAAAATTTAATATTGCAATAATTAAAACTGATTTTAAAGCAAAATTGAGGAGGTTGCGGGTAAACTTTTTGTAGGTGTTATCGAAACTCCTGACGTGTAAATGATTTATTGCAACCTTAAGCAATCGATTGATAAGCCAAAATCCGATAATCAATAACAGGGTTGCAATAATGAGTTTGATTCCATAAGCAATTCCCAGAGAGATTAGATTTTCCAACTTTATGTGTTGGTATGCTGTTGTCCATTCTTTCATAATAATCTATCCTGCGGAATCTAAAATGCATAACGAATAGCAAATCCACCCCAATTACCAATAAAACCACGATTATCGCCAAATTCGAAAGAGGGCTGCCAGTCCAAAGACATATTTAATGGGGCTTTGTTTATTTTATAATCCAGACCCAATACTCCATCTATACCAGCAACTGCATTGCCGTCGTAATACTTTTTATTATAAAAACCAATGTGTACACCGGGTCCTGCATACCATTTTAATCCAGGCGCACCATCTATATTGCCGTGTATTTCATATAATCCTGTAATGCGGGTTCCGTTTTTATAGAAATAACCAATAAATTCTAATGCGTTTTGTGTATTTACAAAAGTTTTGAAAGTTATGCCTGCCCCATCCCAAAACTTAACACCCAAGGCTGTTTTATAAGATCTTCCCATGCTTTGTGCATCAGAAAAATAAAATGAAACTAAAAAGCCGGAGAGTAGAAGTAATTTTTTCATGTTTGTTTATTTATCAATAGTGTGGAAAAAATTGTGCCTTATGCTTTATCAAAGAAAAAAGCAAAAATAGCCTAATAACAATACAGTTGATAACTAAAGTATTGGGTATCAATGGTAAGGCGGGGAAAGATTTTCACAAAACCAAGAAAAAATAACAAATTCCAAGTGTGTAATTATTCCTTTAAATCTTGTATTTACATGGTCTTGTTTTTTTATTTACTAAAAAGGACTTTGTATTAAAATCAAAAATTCTAAAAACATTTTTATGGAAAAGCAGGAAGAATTACTATTAGTATTAAACGATCTTATCCAGATCAACAATGATCGTGTTGAAGGGTATGAAAAAGCAATGAATGAATCTAAAGATTCAGACACAGATTTAAAGTCTGTATTTACAGAAATGGCCGACCAAAGCAGAAAGTATGCTGCAGAACTTACACAAGAAGTAGGACGTTTAGGAGGGGAAGCTACAGACAGCACAACATTGTCCGGAAAAGTTTATCGGATTTGGATGGATTTGCAGGCTTTAATATCGGGGAAGGATAGGGAAACCATCCTGGGTTCATGTGAATATGGTGAAGATGTAGCACAACGAGCATATGATGCCGCGCTGGAAAGCGATGCTTATATGAGTACCGAGATCAGACAATTGATTTCTACTCAAAAAAGCAACTTAAAAAAATCACATGACCTCATAAAAAAATACAGAGACATGCATGAAAATGTGAGTTAATGATAAATATATAAAAGCCTGTGGTCATAAACAGGCTTTTATCTTTTATTCTATGTTTTGTTAATAAGCCAGTAGAACAAATGGCGCAAAAATTATATTATGGAAAACGAATCAACAGTAGAAAATAATGACATGATTCCTCACATGAAATCATTGTCAGCATGTCTTAACAAAATGGTATTAGATGGCTACGACGATGATTTTAAGATTAATGACAAAGGATTAAAATCTTTAAAAACCAACAAAATTTATCAACCGGACGAAATACACATTTCCAATTTTTTCAGGTTTGAAGGACAGTCTGATCCTAATGATAATACTATATTGTATGTAATAGAAACTGAAGATGGTGTAAAGGGTACCATTGTAGATGCATATGGTCCTTATGCTGATACAAAACTGACCGAGTTTTTAAATAAAGTAGAGGATTTTAATAAAAAAATTAAAGCTTAATACCATTAAAATAGAAATCTTTCAAAGATGTTTTTAAAGTATAGAAATAACTAAAAGTCAGTAACATGTTAAATGGTACAATGATTCAGTATTTTCATTGGTACACACCGCAAGATGGCAAATGGTGGAAGGAAGTAGAAACTTGTGCAAAGTATTTATCGGAACTTGGAATTACGGCAGCCTGGTTGCCTCCTGCTTATAAAGCCGCAGCCGGAGGAATTAGTGTTGGTTATGATGTATATGATTTGTATGATTTGGGAGAGTTTAATCAAAAGGGATCTGTAAAAACCCGCTATGGTACCAAAAAAGAATATCAAAAAGCAGTAGAAGCATTAAAAAAAGCAGGTATTCAGGTGATTGCAGACATTGTTTTAAATCACAAAGGTGGGGGTGATGAAACAGAAAAAGTTACAGCAGTAAAAGTAAATCCCGAAAACAGAGAGGAAGAGATATCAGAACCTTATGAGATAGAAGCTTTCACAAAATTTACTTTTCCCGGACGCAAAGCGAAACATTCTGATTTTGTATGGACACATCATTGTTTTAGTGGGGTGGATTATGATAAGGCAAAGGGAGAGATAGGCATTTACAGATTCATTCAGGAGTGGGGCGATAATTGGGAGGAAGTTGTAGATGATGAAAAGGGAAATTATGATTATCTCATGTTTAACGACATTGAGTTTAGAAATCCTGCTGTAAGAGAGGAGTTAAATAACTGGGCTCATTGGTACCATGATAGTATAGGTTTTGATGGGGTAAGGTTAGATGCTGTAAAACACATTTCTCCAAAATTTTATAATGAATGGCTTCAGAAGCTGCGTGAAAAAACGGGCAGAGAAATTTTTGCCGTAGGCGAATATTGGGCACCCGGGTTTCTCCAATTATTATTAAAATATATTGATGCCACAGAAGGAAGAATGAGTTTGTTTGACTCATCGTTGCACAACAATTTTCATAACGCCAGTAAACAGGGCCGCGATTATGACCTTTCAAAAATTTTCAATGAGACCTTAGTTCAGGTAATGCCTGAAAAAGCTGTAACTGTTGTGGACAATCATGACACACAACCTTTGCAATCTCTGGAAGCACCGGTAGAAGCATGGTTTAAGCCATTGGCGTACGCCCTTATATTACTAAGACAAGAAGGGTACCCTTGTATTTTCTATCCTGATCTTCATGGCGCATTTTATAAAGACAAGGGGAGAGATGGAAATGAATATGAAATTGTACTGAATAAAGTAGAGGAATTGGAACTTATGATAAAGGCGCGAAAAGAATATGCCTATGGATTACAACATGATTATTTTGATCATGCTAATTGTGTAGGTTTTACCCGAGAGGGTGATGAAGAACACAAGGGATGTGCTGTATTAATGAGTAATGGAGATGATGGTTTTAAAAATATGGAAATAGGTAAAAGATATGCCGGTCAACTATTTACAGATTTGCTCGAAAAGCATAGCGCTGAAGTTGTTGTTGATGAAAATGGTTTTGCCGATTTTTATGTAAACGCAGGCTCGGTGAGTGTTTGGATTTTTAAATCTTAGAAATAAACCAAATTGAAAAAACTACAACTATGGTAGTTTTTTCAATTTGGTTTAAATTGCTAAGCTCGACGCATTACCCCTATTATAATGGATATTAGAGCAAGAACCAGTAAAACATGTATTAAACCACCGACACTTGCATAAAAGAATCCAAAAATCCAACCAATAACGAGTATGACTGCAATCACGTACAAAATACTTCTCATAATTATAAATTTTATTTTAAAAATTAAAAAACCTTGCCACTAAACTTTTACCCATATTGTTAGGTAGAATTATCTTTAGGGCATTAATAAATAACATTGATATCAGATTTTCTGCATTATTAATATTATTGGGAGTTTACAAAATATGAAAGTAATTAAGAAGTATTGGACGGTTATAAAAGGAGCAGGGATTGCATTTAGCAATGATAATTGTATTAAGCTTAGTGCAGCCCTCTCGTACTACACAGTATTTTCAATTAGTCCTTTGCTCATCATTGTCATTTCTTTATCCTCCATATTTTTTGGCCGCGAAGCCATACAGGGAAAAATTTTTTTTCAGCTACACAAGTTGTTGGGAGATACTGCAGCCGAACAAATTCAGGAAATAATAAAGGCAAGTACGCTTGGTGGTAAGGGCGTTGTTGGTACTATAGTAGGTATAGCTATTCTAATAATTGGTGCAACAGGTATTTTTACAGAAATACAGGATTCCATTAATTTTATTTGGTCGCTAAAGGCAAAACCCAAACGAGGGATATTAAAATACCTTATAAACAGAGCTTTGTCTTTTTCGCTTATTGTTAGCCTGGGATTTTTGTTAATGGTTTCTTTGGTTTTAAGTGCTTTGTTAGATTTATTAAGCGACAGGCTAACGGTCTATTTTCCAGACACCACGGTATATATTTTCTATGCAATAAACTGGGCAATTATCTTCATGATTATAGCATTGTTGTTTGCTATCATTTTTAAAGTACTTCCAGATGGAAAAATTAAATGGAGAGATGCTTTTACAGGAGCTGCATTTACCTCTATTCTCTTTATTTTGGGAAAAGGGGGAATCAGTTATTACTTAGGTAGAAGTAATCTTAGTTTGACTTATGGTGCAGCAGCATCAGTTATTATCATTCTTACATGGGTCTATTATACTTCTATTATATTGTATTTTGGTGCAGAATTTACAAAAGTATATGCGCTAAATTATGGTGGTGGCATTACTCCTGACGAAACCGCCGTTTTCATCATAAAACGAGAAGCCAAGGAAATAGAAACACAGCCAGAAAGCCTATCGGGCAAACATCATGAGGATTGAAAACTAAAAACCCATAACTTCTTACAACTTTTCAAGTTTTCCCCATAGGAAATAAAAAGCTCCTGTATTCGTTCTAATATTTGAAACATTCCAAGGCGGTAGTATATAAACCTGTTTTATTCTCAAACAGTATTAATTACAATTGCTTTAAGTCATTAATATTTTAATAATTACAGATTATGAAAAATGAAAAGTTGCAAAATTTTATTGCTGAAAAAATCGAGGATTTAAAATATGCTATTTTTTATTGCCATAGTAATGATGATTTCCATATTAATAACTCAATTATCCATTCTTCAACAGTAAATGAGAATGGTACAATCACATTCTTTATTAACAAGCCCAAACAATTGCTTGAACAGTACACCCAGGAATTTCCGGTAGGATTAAATTATTTTAGAAAAGGGAAAAACTATTTCATGAACATATTGGGGAAAGCGCAGGTAATTTATAATAACGATGAGGCCGCTTCTTTAACAGGAAAATCTATAGAAGAAATGTCGGACACACTTGCAGATAAAGCATTGGTTATTGTTACTATTTCTAAAGTTGATTTTTGGGATACCAACTTTGAAAGAAAAAATTTGTTGTTTAAAAAAGTATGGTCGTTTTGCTCTTCGGCTTTTGACTGGTTTGGAAATGTATCTCGCAGTTACTATTTAGGGAAACAAATTCCGGTTAATAATTTTCAATATTATTGAAATCTCTTTTGAGAAAAGAATTCAGTTAATCTGCTTTTTTAAAACCAATTATAAAAGAAGTTCCCACACCAACCTGCGACTTCACATCTATATGTGCATTATGAGATTGTATAATTGTAAGTGTGTTTGCTAAACCAAGTCCCATACCGTTTCTTTTGGAAGTAAAATAAGGTTCAAAAAGTCTGTGGATATGTTCCTCGCTTATGCCACTACCATTGTCTGAAATTTCAACAAAATGTTCATCGGTAAAGCACTTTACAGCAATTTTTAATTGGCCCTGTGGTTCCATTGCCTCTACAGCATTAATCAAAATATTTAAAAGTGCCAGTTGTATCTTATCAAAATCCAGTAGTGCAAAACAGTCTTTTTGCGGATAAGATACTTCCAGATTTATATGCTTTAATGTTATGCGGTCTAAAGCTGCTGAAATTGCTGCATCTATAACAGAGGTTAATGATTGCCTTTGCAGGTTCATTTGTGTAGAAAGCCTTGAAGAATCAAGCAATTCAGTAATTAAATCCCCTATTCGTTTGCTGTTGCGCAGAACTATGTCTAAATAAATTTTGTCCTCTTTGTTTATAGGTTCCTGCATTAGATGTTCTAAGGACAGATTGATATTATTTAACGGGTTTCTAACTTCATGTGCAAGAGTACGAACCAGTCTGCTGGTAGCTGCCATCTTCTCTGCCTGGCGTGCATTTTTTTCAGCTTTTTTTCTGTTGGTATTATCATGAATGATACCTTGAATGTATCGCTCTCCATTATTATTTATTTCTATTGAGGCTGAAATGAGACAGTTTTTTATTTCACCACTTTTTGCAACCATATCAGCTTCATAATCATAGAATTCTCCTATTTCATTCAGCACGTCAGAAAAATAAATCCTATCGTTTTCTCCTTTGAAAAGTGAAAATAAATCTGTGCCTTGAAATTCCTCTAATTCATAATCCAATAGTTCTGTAGCCGCATAGTTAATATCCAATATCTCATAAGCTGCAGAACAAATAAACACCACATCCTTTGACTTTTCAAAGATGCTTCTATATCTCTTTTCATTTGCTTTTAGTGCCTGTAACGATAAAGCCCTTTCAAGTGAATAACGAATACACCGTTCTAATTTTTCTGAATTAAGTTCTGACTTTACAAGATAATCATAAGCACCACCTTCCATGGCCTTAATATCTATCTCTTGTGTACCCTTGCCTGTTAATAAAACAATGGGAGCTTCGCAACCTTTCTTAATGGCTTCATGTAGCAAGTCCATTCCGGTTTTTATTCCTAATCTATAGTCAACAAAGTAAATGTCATAAGTCTGCGAAAGCATTTTTTTCAATGCATCATTATAATTGTATGACCAATCTACAACCGACACAAGTCCCGGTATTGATGAAATATATTCAGAAGTTATGAAAAAGTCATCTTCATCATCATCTACTATTAATATATGCCGCGGAATAGATTCCTGTTTCATTAAAATTCTGTTGTAAGAAGTGAGGTTATGTCTGCTTTTATTTTATGCTTACATAGAAAGAAAAAGAGTAAAAACTCATTACCCAATTTTTTTAAAAATTCTTAGTTTACCATTACATATCACTGTTGAATTGTTTGTACTGTTTCATTTTATTGTACAATGTTTTTCTGTCAACATTTAAAATTTTGGCAGCTTTACTTTTATTAAAGTTTGCTTTTCTTAGTGCTTCAACTATAAGCTCATATTCAGCATCTATACTCGCCCCTTTCAGACTGTGTTCATTTAGTTCTACACTCCGGTTTATTGAAGATGGATCAGTTATAGAAAAACTTTGCAGAGAACTTTTAATTATAGGTTGCTCTGATGCAATTTCTCTTGAAGGGATTTGTATATTGGAAGAAACCTCATCGTTACTTTCTCCAAATTGTAATTTGCTGAAGTTAGTAATCTCAAAAGGTAAAACTAGCGCATTAATATATTCGGAATCGGCAAGGAGTGTTGCTCTTTTTACTACATTCTTAAGTTCTCTAAGATTTCCCGGCCAAACATATGTGTTAAAAATATTTTCAACTTCGGGAGAAAACCCTTTGATGTTTTTTCCAAGTTCGTCATTGGTAATTTTTAAGAAATGCCTTGCAAAAATCATTATGTCGTACTTTCTTTCTCTTAGCGGAGGCACTTCTATACTAAATTCATTAAACCTGTGATACAAGTCTTCTCTGAATTTGCCTTTTTTTGCAGAGTCAAGCAACCGTTCGTTGCTTGCAATAATAATTCTTACATCAAGGTCTATGTCTTTATTACCCCCGATTCTGCGCATCTTTCTTTCCTGCACCACACGCAATAATGCTACCTGAACATCATAAGACAGGTTTGCAACTTCATCCAAAAAAATGGTACCGCCATTAGCTATTTCAAAACTTCCAATCTTAAGATTGAGTGCACCGGTAAACGAACCTTTTTCGTGACCAAACATTTCACTTCCCGCCAATTCTTTTGAAAGGGCGCCACAATCAATTGCTACAAATGGCATATTCTTTCTCTTGCTGCGTTTGTGTATTTCCTGGGCAATTGCTTCTTTTCCGCTACCGCTTTCGCCATAAATGATAATGCTATAATTTGTTGGTGAAACAAGGTCTATTTGTTTAAGAATATGAACAAATTCAGGACTATCACTAAATATATAATTACCAGAAGTAATGATATTGGATTTTGAAGTGGTTTTAGAAATTTCTTTTGGAAGAATAACTTTTGCAGTTTCGCTTGTTGTTCCTGCTTTTTGTAATGCTGTTTTTATGCTCAATAATATTTCGTCAGGGAAAAGCGGTTTGGTTACATAATCAAACGCCCCTAACTTCATTACATCAACTGCCACTTTTATATCGCTGTAGCCGGTAACAATTATTACAGGTGTATTTGGATATTTTTCTTTTACTTTTATCAGCAGTTCTTTTCCATCAATATCTTCTAATCTAAAGTCGCATAATACTAAATCGGGTTCGGTATTTTCCAATTCTTCCAAAGCTTTTTTGCCGCTGTGAGTTAAGATTACTTCATAGCCGTTTTTTATAAGGAAACGCTTTAATAAAAGACACATGTCAACATCATCATCAATAACTAATATTTTACTCATTGTTAGTGTTTAGAATTATAAAGTTAAATTTTTTAAAGGTCAGGCCCACATTCTTCTTAATTGTGCTACAGGTATCTGCATTTGTTCACGGTATTTAGCAATAGTTCTGCGGGCTACGTTTATGCCTTTGTCTCCTAATATTGTTACCAACTGCTGATCTGTATATGGGTTTGATTTGTTTTCCTTTTCTATTACTACCTCTATGGCAGATTGAATAACTCTATTACTTACCACTTCCCCCTCTTTGTTTACGATACCTTCTGTAAATAAGTTTTTTAGTAAGATAATACCAAAAGGGGTATCCACATATTTGTTAGAAGTAACACGGCTTACAGTAGAAATGTCTACTCCTACTTTATCGGCTATATTTTTTAGAATCATAGGCTTAAGCAAACTTACATCACCCGTTCTAAAGTATTCCAATTGCATAGCAACCATTGCTTTCATTATTTGCATCATAGTTCCTTCGCGTTGTTTAATTGCGTTTACAAACCATTGTGCAGAATTAAGTTTGCTTTTAAGATACTGTGTGGCAGCTTTATCTTTTTTTGAAGCTGCAACATGCACAGTTTCCATAAGTGACTGATTAATATATAAAGAAGAAGATCTTGATCTGAACAAATTTACCTCTACTTCACCGCTATCATCCACAGTAATAATAAAATCAGGAATTATATTATTGTTTACTGACAAGCCTTCAATCTCTTCTATGATTGGTTTCATTTTGAGGCTGGAAAGTAAGCGAAGCAATATTTTAAGTTCATCTTCTTCTATACAAAGAGCTGCCATTATACGCTCCATGTTACGGTGTGATAGATCAGAATAGTGATTTTCTAATAATAAGATTGCTTTTTTAACATCAGGTCCCTTTTTAGTAATGCTATGTAGTTGAAGTAACAAACATTCCCTGCTATCTTTTGCCCCAACTCCAATAGGATCAAGCTTTTGAATGCAATTCAAAACTTCCTGCAGTTCAAATGCTTCAACTAAAAGACAATGTTTGAATGAGAGGTCATCGGCCATATCTTCAAGTTCCTGTTGAAGAAAACCGCTACTGTTGAGACAGTCGATCATATAGTCTGCAAATTTCAATTGCTTATCAGTAAGACCATAAAAACGAATTTGTTCTTTTAGTCCCTGCCGATAGTCATTGTATGCTCTGATAGGAATGTTGGGAGCAGCCTCATTGTTAAAATAATTTTCATATTCTAATTTATAATCGGGCACATCATCATAACCATGTTCTTCCCAGTCTTCATAATCCTGTACGTCTTCTTTTGCAAACTTGTCTATAGTTGTGGTGTCCTCTTCTTCATTCATTTCCAACATAGGATTTTCTTCAAGTTCCTCCTGTATCCGCTGATCTAATTCAAGTACATTGAGATGAAATATGTTCAGCATTTGAATTTGCTGTGGCAAAATCTTAAGCTGATGCTTTTGGGTTTGAATCTGACTAATCATACTATATAAGCTTTTGGGTTTCTAAATCTTGATAGCAGTAAATCCAATAAAGCACCAAATTTTAAATCTGAAGGCAATTATTCTAAAACAATTGCTAATCAGCATGTTATGAAGTATTATTAAATTGTGGGTATGATGTGCGTATTTCTTATTAAATATCATGCGGGGAAATAATTCCCCAATTATCCGGGAAAATTATTCATTTGATTGATTATCAATGCTAATTTTTAAATTATACAAAAGACAAAAGCTGCCCTAAAGCAGCTTTTGTCTTTTGTATTAGTAAAAGGAAATTACAATTTATGACCCAGCCCCTTCCTTTTTAGCTTTTTCAATCAATGCTTCGTTTGCGTAAATAGCAAACTCCACTCTCCGGTTTTGGGCTTTGTTGGCCTCTGAAGTATTAGGAACTTTTGGCTGGTTTTCACCATACCATGCAGTTTTTATTCTGGAAGAAGCAACATTTTGTGATTGCAGATATGCAGCAACAGACTTAGCCCTTCTTTCAGAAAGATCCATATTATGTTCGCCGGAACCCGATGCATCTGTATGTCCTTCTATAAGGATATAAGAATCAGGATATTTTGTAAATATTTCAGCCAGGTTTTTAATTTTAGATGAAGCATCTGGACTAATGTTCGACTGGTCAACACCAAACAGTACTCCCGATTCAAATGTCACATTGATTCCTTCGCCTACTCTTTTTACTTCAGCACCCGGAATATTAGAAATCTCTTTAGCCTGCTTATCCATTTGGCGTCCTATAATAGCACCTGTAGCACCACCAACAGCTGCACCTATTATAGTGCCCAATATTGTATTTTTTGCTGCAGAACCTACGGCAGCCCCAACTACTGCGCCACTTGCTGTACCTATGATAGCTCCTTTTTGAGTCTTATTCATGTTGCTGCAACCCGATATAACCAGACCCCCGAATGCTAATAAAAATGCATAGAAGGGTAATTTGTAAATTTTCATATTATTTATTTTTTGTTTTATTTTAAAGGCCAAAATTAACACCAACATTTAGCTGAACGTTACGGTTTGAATTTTTGTCATTATTAAAAGTGGTATTTTTTGTAACATCGCTTAGTCCACTATTGGTTGTAAAATCTACATTGAACCATGTTTTATTTACCAATCTATAATTTAAGCCTATGCCCAATAAAATTCCCAGATCAAAGCTGTTATAATCGGTTGTATTTTCAACTCCATCTTCTTTAGCTTTAGTAAGAAATCCAAGTGAAGGACCTGCAAAAATCTTTGGCCTAAGCTTATCACCATATTTATTAAAGAAATAAGTAGCCTTTATGGGAATACGAACATAATTTAAATCCAGTTCAGCTTTTACGCCGTTAAAATCAATTTTAGTACCTTCAAATGAATACTTGACATCTACTCCTATACCAAAATGTTCTACTGCACTATAAACAAGGGATAATCCTGCATTACCCGTAGATTTAACTTTTGAATATTCAACATTTGACAGTGTTGAAAATCCAAAACCTGCTGTTGGACCTAACGAAAATTTACTTTGTGCAGAAACACTCAAAAAACTCCAGGTAATCATTGAAATGATTAATAATTTTTTATACATATTTTTATTTTTGATTAAAAAAGACCGATTTATTAATAATCGATACTTTATACTTACCCTATACCATAAATAATTATACCATTAAAAATCCATTACCAATTCCTAGTTGTTGAATTTTATACTAATAAAAATTTATTGAATGATTAATCTCCATCATTGTGCAAATGTTTCTACATCAATTTAAAAAATGGCTTTTTTTTGATGTTATATAAGTGGCAGTATTTTTTCCATATTATAAATACAATGAAGCGAAAAGTTTTGATAATTGATGATGAAATAGATTTTTGCTTACTGATTAAGTATTATCTCTCAAAAAAAAATTGTGATGTAAGCATCTCTCATACACTTCGCGAAGGGATGTCTATGGTAGAAAACAAACATCCTGATGTTATTATTTTAGATAACAATTTACCTGATGGATTAGGTTGGTCTGAAGCTCAAAATATTTTACAAAATTCTCCTGAATCAAATTTGTTTTTAATTAGTGCAAACAAAACCAACTTGCATTCCGATTTAATAAATGACCATTTTCATGTAGTTGAAAAACCCATTTCCATAAAACAAATTGATAATTTTTTAAAGTAGGAATTGATTTTCTTAAAAAGACCTCCCGTGAGTTGAGCGGATTAACTTTCTGGCAATGTGGGGGAACAACTGCATTGTTTTTAAAAATAAGGAAGTTGAAAGTTCACCTCCAAAAACCCGTTGCACAATTCTGCCAATCATCAGCCTTGTGGCAAAATTATCCTTCCATTTCTTACTGTACAATTCCTCCATTTGTTGTCTGCTGATTTCCTTTCCCAGATAAGATTCTATAATTTCAAAAGCGAGTTTGGAAGAGTGTAAAGACATACTCATTCCATTGCCGCAAAGGGGTGTAATCAGCCCAGCCGAATCACCCAACATAAGCATATGATTTTCAATCTGTGACTTTTTGGTAAAGCTGATTTGTGAAATTACCAACGGCTCTTTATAAAGAAAGATGGCGTTGGTAAATATCTCCTTTAACTGTGGATTTTTAAACAGAATTTCCTGCTGCATTTGGTCAATAGAGTTGTTGCTATTTTTTAAATTTTCTGCAGTTGTAAGATAGCAGAGGCAGCTTTTATTTTCCTCAATTTTTGACATACCGCAATAACCATTGTAAAAGTTGTGCAACACAATTTCATCTGCCGGATGTTCGTGTTGAATGTGGTATTTTATGCCAACATAATTATTGAGTTTATTTGCTTTTTGCTTTGCAAAGGGGCGGCTCCATTTTATGTCAAGATTGCTTCTTTTGCCGTAGGAGGAAACCACAATTTTTGCCTTAATTAAGCTGACAAAAGACTCCACAGAAAACACATCATTTTCAAAAGAAACATTGGTCACTTTTGTTTCTGTAAAAATGGAAGCTCCTTGTCCAATAGCAATCTTATACAATTCTTCGTCAAGGCAGTAACGGCTGATTCCAAACCCGCCCAAGTCAAGCGGAAATGAATATAACTTGCCATTGGCATCAGATAGTTTCAACTGCTTTATTACGGGAAGATTAAGTTCAGCAAACGGCAAACCAAGCGATTCTAAAAAGGGCTTACTCTCCAGGCTGATGTATTCTCCACAAACTTTGTGATAAGGATATTTTTCCTTCTCAAATAATACAACAGAAATGCCTTTTGCAGCGCATTGTATAGCCATTGACAAACCAGCTAATCCACCACCAATAATGGCTACTTCGTATGTACTGTTGTTGTTCATTTTTGTGATTGCAGTTGTCGTCATTGCGAGGCGGAGGTACGACAACGAAGCAATCTGCTTTGTAAAAGTTTAAAAATCCTTCTAAAAAAATCTTGCATTCAAAACAGCAGATTGCTTCGTCGTTCCTCCTCGCAATGACGGGTACTTCCTATGTTTAATTCTTCACCACCACCAAAAACCTAAAAGCCCATTTCCACTGCAAATCAAATTGAGTTATTCCGACTTTATCCAAAAGTATTTTCAATTCTTTTTTTGTAAAGCCCCTCCTCACACTCAACGGCGCATCATTCTTTACAAGATATGATTTGGAAAAAAATGTAGTCAGTATTTTGATAGAGTAAAACGCCAAAGGATGCCGTTGTAAATCATTTATAAAAAAGCCAAGCGTACTATTCTCTTTCATCCATTTAAATTGAAAAACCAATTCATCATCTGTAAAATGATGGCAAAATAAACTCGAGAAAATGATGTCCGGTTTTAAAAGGAAATGCACTTTCGCATAATCACTTGTTATCCATTTTACGGAGCCAATAAATTGCTTTCTGCCTTCGGCAAATGTGATGCATTCGGGCTTCATGTCTATGCCAATCAATGACACTTTTACATTGTTCTTTCTGCACCATTTATCTAATGCTAATAGATTATCGCCACCGCCGCAACCTATTTCACAAACGGTGATTGATTGTTTATTCTTAGCTAGTTTTCTGAATCCATCAATAGTTATTTTATGGCCCCCCAACCAGGTGTTGATGAAGTTAAGCTCCTTTATATTTTGCTTTATATCTTCAAAAGGAATGTCATCCTTGTCAAGTAGTTCTTTTTCGTATGACCTGTTGGTAAACGTCATGCCTTTTCAGCAATAAAAGTTTCCATGGTTAACCCCGGGCCAAAAGCCACTCCAAACACATTTGCTTTGGTATTGGCAAGCGGTTTCATTATCTCTTTTAATACAAACAAAATTGTTGGCGATGACATGTTACCGTATTCAGCCAACACCTTTCGGGAGGTAGATAAAGCATCAGGAGTTAACCCCAGTTTTGACTGTATAACATCAACAATCTTTTTACCTCCGGGGTGAATGCACCAATGACTGATTTCATCAATCGTATTGTTTCCTTTTTGCAAGGCTCTGTCCACCAAACCTGCAATATCTTCTTCTATGAGTTGTGGAATGTATGAACTCAACTTCATTAGAAAACCTTCGGTGCTTAACTGCCAACTCATGTCTTCTTTGCCTTTGGTAGCTATTTCGGAATAGAAGCTTTTTAAGCGAAGCGCATTTTGTGAAACAAGATTATTAGACACCAACACGGCTGCGCTGCCATCAGAAAATAACAGGCTGCTTGCAGCATTATCCAATGAATAATTTTGCTGAAAATGTAGTGTACAGAGTTCTGTGCAAACAACTACCACGTTGGCTTTCGGTTCGCTGTCGCAAATCATTTTTGCAATCTTAAGTGCATGAATGGCGGCATAACATCCCATAAAATTTACCGATGTTCTAAATACATCAGCAGGCAATTGCAATAGTTCAGCTATTTGCAAATCAAGACCCGGCGCACTCATGCCTGTGCAACTCACCGTGATGAGGTGGGTGATTTGTTTGGGTTCTATGAAACCATCAATACAGTTGTGAATGCTTTCAACAGAAAGTCCCGGCGCATATTGGTCAAACAGTTTCATCCTGCAATCCAACGAACGGTTTTTGGCATCGGGTGAAATAAAAGCCCATTCATTTTGAGAAAGCGAAAAATCGGGTAATACAGAATACCGGTCTACTATTTCGCTGTGGCGGTATAAAAAGGCTAGCTTACGTGAATCGGTTTCATCCAGTTTATAAGCCCTTTGCATGAAATGCAAGATATCACTCTGCCTGTGGCGATGCTGTGGTACTGCGGTTCCTATGGAAATAATATTAGCCAAAATGTTGAATGAAAATAATGGTGATAAAAGCAAGACTGGTGCATGTGCTTGCCAGCCAATTGATGGTCATAGTGTGTTGGAAGTCAGCCGCCTGTTCATTTTTTAAAACCTGCAAAAACCATTTGGAAAAATATACGACAACAGGTAGAAAAAAGATTAGCAACACAACAAAAGGCTTGTATTGTTGATGGCCGCTGTAATAGAACCAAAGTATGATTATAGCAATGGTGTACATGACAGCACAAAATATAAAGGTCCCTTTTTTCCCCAGCATCATACTTATTGTTGTTACGTTATCTTCTGCATCTGAATCGTGTTGATAAATCTGCGTAATTGGATAAAAACCACCTATTAAAAATGCCGCTGCTACCAACCCCAGCCACGACACATGGATATCTAAATTTTGATTGCATGCATAGTAAACAGCAAAAAAAGTTAGCGAACCCTGGTTAAGAATAACAGTTAAATAACCCGCCAAAGGATATTGCTTTAACCGGATGCGCCTATAACTATACAACCTTGAAAACAAAATGTAAATGCCAATACAAACTGCAAACAATGGCGAAATAATCAAAGACAAACCAATTGCCAATAAATCCATTACAATTGATACAACAAACAATTGCTTAGTTGGTTGCATTGGGTTTTTTATACCCCCAATACTGCTTTCATCTCTGTCCATATAACTGTTATAGCCATTACTCGATGGATAAACCAATAAATGAAAAATACTGAATACAAGAATGGCCCTGCTTACATTAATATCTTCAACAAAGCTTAATGCAAACCAATAAACCGGCATTAAAAAATAAGAAAAAGGAAAGCGAAGTAATTGTATTGTAGAGCGTTGGATCAAAAAGCAGGTTTTATCATTAAATGTAAAAAAATAAAAGCGATAACAATAGATTTTGTTTAAAGTCACTTTTACAAATGCAAAAATGACTCCATGTAGCGGATACTCAAAAGAATCTGTGTATATGTTCGGAACCGTTAAAAACTTGGATGAATCAATTGGGAATGATTTTCTCCGCAAAAACTTTCCGTCCTTTGCGCAAAATTTCTTTTAGATGAAAATTATTTCATTTTTACTGTTAGTGGTAGTTTTTGCTTCCTGTAGCCCAAATAATGTAACTAAAGAAGATAGCCTGAAAAAGTATTTTGATGAGAACAATGTACGGGGCACTTTTGGAATATATAACAATGGAACAGACCAATTTACCATTTATAATCTGACACAGTTTAAAGACAGTGCATATTTGCCGGCATCAACTTTCAAAATAGTCAATTCGCTTATTGGTCTGGAAACGGGAGCAATAAGCAACGAAAAAATGGTTATTAAATGGGATGGAGTTGAGCGAAAGATTCCTGAATGGAATCGTGATTTAACGATGGATTCTGCTTTTAAGGTTTCTGCGGTTCCATACTTTCAGGAGGTGGCCCGTCGTATAGGTAAAGATACCATGCAACTATGGCTCGATAGTTTGGGTTATGGTCAGCGTTATGGTAAATTTAAAATTGGAAAAATTGATACTTTTTGGTTAGACAATACTCTTAAAATTACCGCCGATGAACAATTGGGTCTTGTAAAACGATTATATTTTGATCAGTTACCGTTCCAGAAAAGAAGTATGCGGGTGGTAAAAGAAGTGATGGTGATGGAAAAAAATTCAAATTACGCATTGTCTTATAAAACCGGATGGGGTCAACTGCCAAACGGTAATTCAATTGGTTGGGTAGTAGGTTGGATAGAAGAAAACCGGCATCCACATATTTTTGTATTAAATGTAGAAGGCCCTGCAAATACAGATATGCCAACTGTAAGAATGAATGTTTTAAAAGGTATTTTAACGCAGCTTGGTTATCTTAAAGGAAAAATGTAGAATGTCTGAATTTATAATGTCTGATTTTGGGATATTTGTTTTTAACCTTTTCTGCTAACCCGATTTCTTATTACTCAATACTAAAAATGACTTTTCAACACATAGAATTTCTTTTTGCACTTGCACTGATAATCCCCCTTACGGTTTTATTTGTCCTGGTATTGAAATGGAAAAAAAATGTGAGAAAAAAAATTGGAGATGAAGAATTGGTAAAATCCTTAACAGCCGGTTATTCGCATAGAAATTATAACTGGAAGTTTATCTTAATCATTATTGCATTGGCACTTTGCATAGTTGGAGCCGCAAACTTACGATTCCCCAAGCAAGGCAGTACAGGCGATAGGACCGGCATAGATGTAATGGTTGCGCTGGATGTTAGTAATAGTATGCTTGCACAGGATATAAAACCGAACAGATTAGAAAGAGCCCGTCAGGTTATTAATAAACTCATAGATAAAATGGGCAACAACCGAATGGGGCTTGTTTTATTTGCCGGACAGGCTTTTTTACAAATGCCATTAACGGGTGATCTTGCCGCTGCACATATGTATGTATCAAACGCAAGTACAGATGCGGTGCCAAATCAGGGTACTGTAATTGGGGATGCACTAAGGCTGTGCAATACATCGTTAGACAATAAAGAGAAAAAATACAAGGCGGTCATTCTTATTTCTGATGGTGAAGATCAGGATGAAACTGCTGCTAAAGCAGTAGAAGCATTGCAACAAAATGGTGTAATAGTGTTTACCGTTGGTATAGGTTCACCTGATGGCGCCCCAATTTTTGATGCGGCAACCAAAGATTTTAAAAAAGATGAAACCGGTGTAACTGTGGTAACTAAGTTGAATGAAAAAGATCTGAAGGATATTGCTGAAAAAACCGGTGGACAATATCAATTGTTTACAAATGCTGATGATGTGTCCACCAAACTGTACAAATCGTTGGATAATATGGAAAAGAAGCATATTGGTGGCTCGGGCATTAAAGTATACAACTCTTATTTTCAATGGTTTTTATTGGTAGCATTTATCTTGCTACTTTTAGAAATTATTATTCCGGAAAGAAAAATGAAATGGTTTTCATGGTCAAAGTAATAGTACTCATATTTGGTTGTTTTAGTATCGCTACGCTCAATGCTCAGCAAGAGCAGGGGGCTATAGTGCAGGGTAATGAACTTTATAAAAAAGGCGAGTTTGAAAAAGCAACACAGCAATATCAGAAGGCTACAGAACTGAACCAAGAAAATACCTATGCATTTTACAACCTTGGAAATGCGTTGTATAAAACCGGAAAAAAAGATGAAGCAGAAAAAGCATTTTCCGGCGCAGCCGAAAAAACAAAAACCCCCTTACAGAAATCAAAGGCATTGTATAACAAAGGTGTAACACTAACACGTCAGAAAAAACTGGAAGAAAGCATAAATGCATATAAACAAACACTTCGATTAAACCCCAATGACCAACAGGCTAGGGAAAACCTTCAGATGGCACTGAACGAACTAAAAAAGCAACAAGAGCAGCAAAAGCCAAAAGAAGATCCTAAAAAGCCAGACGATAAAAAGCAACCTCAAAATGAGGACAAACCGAAACCAGAGCAAAATAATAGCAAACTCAATAAGCAGCAGGTAGAACAAATGCTCAATTCCTTACGTCAGGAGGAGAAAAGATTGCAGCAAAATGTTCAGAAGAAAAATAATCAGGGAAGCAATAATGCAAAGGATTGGTAAGGATAGTCATAAATTTGTTTTAAATACGAGTTTACCTAAATGAAGAACACACAGTATATAAAAACCATGCTTTCTAATGCTCTGCCGGGATTGAAACAAAAATATCCGGTTCAAAGCATTGCACTATTTGGTTCCCATGCTCGTGGAGAACAAAAAAGTAAAAGTGACATTGATATTCTGGTGGAATTGAATGGAGAAATGGATTGGAATTATTTTGATTTATGCTATGAAATTCAGGCGTTATTTCCGGAAGAAAAAGTAGATGTTGTTTCAAAAGGAGCTATTCAGGAAAATTATTGGAAGTTTATAAAAGAAGATCTAATTTATGCCTAAAGAGATGAGAAAGTAATTCTTGAAGACATACTTGATAACATAAAATTTCTTCTTCAAATCACTTCTGGGTAAACGAAAGAGGAATTTTTTGCAAATAGAATTATTCCTTTGCGACTGATAGAGGCTTCGAAATTATTGGAGAGGTGGCAAGACAATTGCCGGATACATTTATTCAACTTCATGACGAGATTGAGTGGAATAAGATGATTTCTTTCAGAAACTTGCTTATTCATGAATATTTCAGGGTTGAGAGAAGCATTCAATGGAATATCATACAAAATATCTTACCCGATTTGCTTTCACAAAGACAAAGCATTTACTTATCTATTTCTTAGAATTACGCCTATATTCATTCTTTAAAAGAATTAAAACTCATTTTCTTCTTAAACCAGACAATTTATAGTTTGTTACTTTTGCAATAAATAAACTTTCACATTAATGACGTTGTTATTAAAATAATTGGTCACATTCTGTGAAACAAAAAGCCACTATGCAATCATACTGTAACTCACTTACTCAATATAGCCGCCTGCTAACACGTGAAGTAAAAATTGGCGATCTTCTTCTTGGTAACCTGCACCCCATTCGTGTACAAACCATGACTACTACAGATACCATGGATACTATTGGAACAGTGGAGCAAACTATAAGATGTATAGAAGCAGGAGCGGAATTAGTGCGTATAACTGCACCAAGCAAAAAGGAGGCAGAGAATCTGCTATTGATTAAGAATGAGTTGAACAAGAGGGGTTACTTTGTTCCGTTGGTAGCCGACATACATTTTACCCCAAATGCAGCAGAAATAGCAGCAAGAATTGTCGAAAAAGTAAGGGTAAATCCGGGCAACTATGTGGACAAAAAGAAGTTTGAATTTATAGAGTATACGGATGCTGATTATATAGAGGAAATAGAAAGAATCACCGAGCGGTTTACCCCGCTGGTAAAAATTTGTAAAGAATATGGAACCGCCATGCGCATAGGTACCAATCACGGAAGCCTTAGCGATCGCATCATGAGCAGATATGGCGACACGCCTATGGGTATGGTAGAAAGTGCAATGGAGTTCCTGCGTATTGCACGTAGCGAAAGCTACCACAATATTGTATTGAGCATGAAGAGCAGTAACCCGCAGGTAATGGTGCAGGCTTACCGTTTACTCATCCATCAAATGATGCAGGAGTTTAACGAATGTTATCCGCTACACCTTGGGGTTACCGAAGCTGGTGATGGCGAAGATGGACGGGTAAAAAGCGCTGCCGGCATTGGAACACTACTCGAAGACGGCATTGGCGATACCATACGTGTAAGCCTGACCGAAGACCCCGAACTTGAAATTCCGGTTTGTAAAGATTTGGTGAAAAGGTATGAAGCCCCCCCGGCCCCCCAAAGGGGGGAGATAGGTGTAGCGCCATCATCAATAGTTGACAGCACAAAAGACAAACAGGCTTCCTCATTACTAATCGGCCACCATCAGTTTAGTCAGGGTGTTGTGCCATCACTCCCCCCTTGGGGGGTCGGGGGGGCTGGTCGCCGCGAAAGATTTGCCGTAGATAATATTGGTCTCCACCATGTTCCTGTAGTGGTTGCAGACCTTAGTAAAATAAAAAAAATTACAGAAACAGATCTTGAAAGCATTGGTTATACCTATAATGCAGCAACTGATAAATGGAGCATTAGTGATGCAGCAGCCGATTATGTTTTTACGGGAAATCAACTAATCAACTTTTCTCTGCCGGGAACATTGAAGGTGATTGCTTATCCTAATACCTGTTTTTCCTACCCTTTTGGAGGAGTTCAGGAAGGGGGCGTTTTCCCCATCTTCGATATAAGCGGATATGTACAGGCCGAACAAAAAAGCCAACTTATCAATTTTGTAATGATGGATTGTTTTAGCGATGATACCTCTATCAACGACTTTACTCATTTAGATACTATAGCCAATGACCCAACAGTCGTATTATGTTTAAGCAGTACCAACAAAAACGCCATGCAATCTATACGCCGTATGTTTATGGAGTTGATGCTTCGCAAAATAAGAAACCCAGTGGTCATAATCTGCGATAGCTATTGGCAAACAGCTGATGAACACCTGATACACTACTCAACAGAATGTGGGGCGCTGTTATTAGATGGTTTTGGTGATGGAATTTGTCTTGGTATGAATGAGAAGGCATGGCAGAATTTTGAACAGGATAAAGCTCAATTAACGGGTCGGCGTTATAACTCCTCCCCTTCAGGGGGAGGCCGGGAGGGGGCTGCTTTCATTAATAATACCGCTTTTGCCATTTTACAAGCTACACGGACACGCATTTCCAAAACAGAATATATATCCTGCCCATCTTGTGGACGTACTTTGTTTGATTTACAGGAAACAACCGCAAAAATAAGAGCTGTAACCAACCACCTGAAAGGGGTGAAGATTGCTATAATGGGCTGCATTGTAAACGGACCTGGAGAAATGGCAGATGCAGACTTTGGTTATGTAGGTAGCGGAGTTGGTAAAATAACTTTATACCGTGGCAAAGAAGTTGTAAAACGCAATGTGGACAGCGACATTGCCGTATCAGAACTCATTCTTTTGTTAAAAGAAAGTGATGCATGGGTAGAGCCGGTTTTGTAGTGTTTACAAGTTGAAATTATTAAGTGTAGCCACCAATTGTGCCTTTTTACGTTGTGATACCGGCAAGGTGCTTTTATCAGAAAGCAATACATAGCCGCCATCTTTATTTACAAAGCTTACAAGATGATTTATGTTTACAATGTGGGAATGATGGATTCTTTCAAAGCCGCTATTGCAAAGCAAATCTTCGAACTCCTTAAGCGTTTTTGAAAACAAAATCCTTTTACCATTGGTGAAAAAAACGCTTGTATAATTGCTCTCTGCCGAACATCTTAAAATAGTATCAATTTCATAAATGGATATGCTGTCATTTGTTTGAAGAGCTATTCTTTTTCTTGGATTCTTTTCGCTTTGGTTTCTGATAAAGTTTTCAATTTTTGAACTTTCAATTTGCTTTGAACTTTTATGTGCTTTTTCTACCGCCAGAATTAATTCCTGCGAATCAATAGGCTTTAGCAGATAATCTAATGCGCTAAACTTAATTGCTTTTAAAGCATATTGGCTATAAGCTGTTGTAAATATTACTTTGAAATTGTTTTCCTCATAACTATTTAAAATTTCAAATCCTAAGCCGTCTGATAATTGTATGTCTAAAAAAACAAGTTCAGGCTTTAGCAAATTAATTTTTTCAATTCCTTCATTAACTGATTTGGCAATCCCCACTATTTCAATGTCTTTGCAATGGGTATTGATTTCTGATTTCAATGCAGAAATGGATTGGTCTTCGTCTTCAATTATTATTGTTTTCATTGCCAGATTGATATTAGGGGTATGTTTATGATTACTTTAGTACCGGTTGGTAAATGATTGTTTTTTAAATCAACAATTTCAAATGATGAACTTGTGTTTTCCTGGCTAAAAAGAGCAATTCTTTCAGTTGTTATTTCAATTGCCTTTGACTCATATTCTCTTTGCCTTTGGGCAGAGGCATCTCTTCCAATTCCGTTATCTTCTACAATGCATTCCAGTTGATTTCCTTTCTTCATAAATGAAACCAGAAGAAGACTAACTTCTTTTTTTGGGGCCAGGCCATGAATAATCGCATTTTCTACAATTGGTTGTAATAGCAAGGTCGGGATCATTATTTCATTCCTGTTCAAATGTTCATCTACAATTATTTTTGATTCAAACTTGTTTTTATACCTGATTTTAGTAAGCTCAATATATAGCTCCAGCATTTCTATTTCATTATACAGCGGAATGGATTGATCCGTATTTTCTAATAACATACGCAGTAGTTTCGAAAACCTTGAAATGTATGTACTTGCATTAATGGGATCACCTTCAGCGTAATACCCTTTTATGGTGTTGAGTGCATTGAAAATAAAATGTGGGTTCATTTGCAATCTCAACGCCTTTTGTTCCAGGGCTATCATTTGTTTTTCAAGGGTTGCTTTATCTCTTTCGTGTTGAATTGCTAATCGCACTTTTTCAAAACGTTTCTTTTGTTGCTTTAGCAAGTATTTTATAAGTAAAAAGATACCAGCGGAAACCAAGAGCAAACCAACTAATAAAAACCATGTTGTTTTCCAGTATGGAGTTAGAATTTCAAAAGATACACTATCTATGTTACTTTTAATTCCAAATTCATTGATGCAGTAAACACTGAAAATATAATTGCCGGGTGCTAAAGATTTATAGTTGATTTGCGATTCTTTTGTTGAAGACCATTCATCTCCTTTTCCGTTTAGTTTATAATAGTAAGTAAGCGTATTCGGGTTTATATAAGAGATACCGGTGAAACTTATACTTACATCATTGCTATCATAAACAAATTGATGGCTATCATTGTAAGATACAATTTTACCTTGGTTTTTAAAATTCTCAATCAGGCATTTAGAAGCACCTTTTTTTTGGTCAATATTTTTTATATTGAAGAAAATTAACCCCTTGTCTGTAGCAAGGTAAACGGTATCGTTCATGAAATCAATATCATTTATCTTACTATTTCTCAATCCCAGAATTACATTTACATTCTTGATATTAAATGAATCATTATTTACCAATAAAACATTTAACCCGTTGTTAGAGCCAATCAAATAAGAATTGTCCGCTATTTTTTTTATTGTTTTCCCCCCTATACTGTTAAGACCATCCTTAATATAAATGTGATTACTGATTTTATTATTTTTGATTGTAAGGATACCAACAGAACTGGTTGCTATAATTAATGTTTTTGATTGCACATCATAATATAAATCATTGATGGCTGTTTGTAGTTGTTCGCTATTATTTCCCCAAAATGATATTTCCCCTTTTGAAGTATATTGATAAAGCCCGTAGTTGGTCCCCACCCAAATATCACCTTGTTCACCTTTTTCAAAAACAGATACACGTTTATTAATAAAAATGTAATCGTTGAATCTGCTTAAATATTCATCTTCAATCTTTATGGATGGAACCTTGTGTGCATAGGTGTAGCCGATAAAAAAATTACTGTCAGAAATAAGGATATCATTGGCCCCAAAACCACAGTAAGTAACCTTGCCTTGATCATTAATTTTGTATACACCAACCTTGCCTACTACATAAGTATTGTTATTGAAAAATCTAATATTCCTAATTTCATCAAGTCTGTTATTTGTCTTAAATGTTTGCCTCAAAAAGGGCTGTCCGCCTTTTTTTATGTAATAGTCATTTTTATCACTGCCTAACCAGATTTCCTTTTTATGATTTATACTTACACAATTTATTTTAGTGTTTTCTACCAGTCCGGGGTTATCTACAAAAACATCAAAAGAAGGAACATACAAGACCCCGTTTTTCAATGTGGCTACCCAATAGCCACCTTCAAAATCTTTAACAAAATTTGATATGGTATAACCCGAAAAAAAAAAGGTTTTCAAAACACCCTTTTCATAAAGGAACAACCCATTTCTGGTACATACCCATAGCTTGTTGTTGCTTTCAAAATAAATATGTAGTATTTCTGTGTGTTCGGGTAATTCTACTATTTTATTAAAGCGGATACCCTCTTTTATCTCATAAAGAATATTAGACTGATTGTAATAATCTTTACCTTCAAAATGGTAAACTTTATAATAATTTCCCCTTTCAATTTCCTTTACTATTAATCCTGTATTACTATTATAAATGCCTAATCCGGTGAGGAGAAACCTGTCGGTTTTATATTTCCACCCGCCATAGTAAGTTACATTGGCAATGCTGCTTTTTTGTACTTTATCGTTTGGTGATACAATAGTCATTTCTCCATTTCTGAAAATAAAACAGAGGTTATTTTCATTGTCTTCATAATAGTCTACAATAATGCCGGAGCCGGCAATTTTTCTTATAAATGCAGAGTTTGAATAATTATAAATTTTGTTTTCAAAAAAGAAGGATGGTTTACCATTCAATGTCAAAAGCCATTGACGGCCTTTAAAATCTTTTTTCATCTGAAATACTTCATTGTCAGAAAGCCCGTCGTCGGAATTATAGATTTTAAAATCATGACTATCATATCGGGCTATGCCGGCATCTGTTGTAAACCACATAAGTCCTTTCTCATCCTGATGTATAGAGTAAACCGTAGAAGATGGTAGTCCATTATCTGTGGAATAATGAATATAGAATGGATCTTGTCCCACAGAAATTTGATAAAAGAATACCAATAGTATGATGAGGAAAGTTTTCAGGCTGTCAATAGATTTGGTAGTGGTAAATGTAACAATAAATGGAGACGATATTCCTTATTATAATAATCAGTTAACTCAAATTAGAAATCACTTATAGCTCAAAAATTTGCAAATACTAAATTGTTTAAATCACTTATCCATGTATAAATTGTACAAGGGTTATATCAAACTACTTTTAGGTAAGTTTTAATTCATGAACAATGAAATGGAAACTTTATTTAAAAACAAATATTGTTTTTTTTCTGCTTTTTACCGGTGTAAATGTAACAGCTCAATTAAAGATAAAAGTAAATGGCAATTTGGTAGACGATAACACTACTATTAAGTGTGAGGAAATCAGGAAATTCGAAATAGCATTTGATAATCCCAAGGTACTTAAGGACTATGGTCAGGGAAAGGTTGTAATGTTAGTTTCCCTGACACGAACCAAAGGAGAGACAATAGAAGAGTATTACTTTGTAAAAAACGGCATGAATGCTATAGAAGCATTTTTAGGCGACGTCAACGTTTATTATACACTCTATGAGCAGGGCATAAAACAACGGACCTTTAAAATTCAAAATGATTGGTGGGATGAGGCAAACACGTTAGTAAAAACAATCAAGACAGAAGCCGAAAGGCACCCGAAAGGAAAAAGAGTAACAATCAAAACATCTCTTTATTTCAAAGACAGAATTGGTTATGAAAAATATGGCGATGCCGTTGATTTGTTAAAGCCAATAATTGTGAACATTGACAATGCAGCAAATATCAATACATCTGCAAATGAAACCAAAGCAGACGAAAAACAAACATCATCTCAACCAGAACAAAACGATAGTCAGCTGCCAGCCAAAGCAGAAGAGAAAAGTCCGGCGAAAAATTAAAAAAGGCAGCGGATTTATTTAAAAAACTTTTAAAATAACAGGCTTAATAATATGCTTATCACCAAACCCTCAAACAATCCTAAACAACAACAAGAACCAACTGCTATATCCATGGTTTATTAGGCTTACACATTTTAGGTTTTTGATTACCCTTCTGATGATTATAAAAGCAGTAGGTATAAAATAGTTTGAGGGGCGATTTTGGTTTATCTAAGCCTCGCCGGAACCTAAGGAAAGGGGTTCCGGCTTTTTTTATAGAAAAAATGAATTTCCTATATTGATATTCTTCTAAGTCAATTCAGAAAAAGCCCAAAAGCATTGCTAAATCCGAATGGGATCCGGAAGTAACATCGGGAAAGACTATCCCGCTGAAACTCATCTGGGTGCAAAAGCCTGTTATCTTCAATTACTCAATACATCCGCCATTCAAAAACTATCTTTGTCCTCCGTTGTAATAATCTAAAGCAAAATCATGCAAACCGATTTTCTCGTTATAGGAAGTGGCATTGCCGGCCTAACTTATGCACTTAAGGTGGCTGAAGCAATGCCCGACAGGCAAGTCATTGTAATTACAAAAGCACAACCAGACGAAACCAATACTAAGTATGCTCAGGGCGGCATTGCCGGCGTGTGGGACAATGAAAAAGATAGCTACGACAAGCATATAGAAGATACTTTAATAGCAGGTGATGGCCTATGCAATCCTAAGATTGTGGAGATAGTAGTGACCGAAGGCCCGCAGCGCATCCGTGAAATTATAGAGTGGGGCGCCAACTTTGACAAAGACTCACAAGGCGATTATTCTTTGGGCAAAGAAGGCGGCCACAGCGAAAACCGCATACTCCACCACAAAGATGTAACCGGTGCAGAAATGGAACGGGCACTCATAAACCGCATCAAGTCGCTTCCCAACATTCGTCTGATTAATCATTGTTTTGTTATTGACATTATTACCCAGCACCACCTTGGCTATTTGGTTACCAAATCCACTTTAGACATTGAGTGTTTTGGTGTATATGTCCTCAACCACGATACCAACGAAACCGAAAAGATTCTTTCAAAAGTAACGGTGCTTGCTACAGGCGGCAATGGCCAGGCATACCGAACCACTACTAATCCAATTATAGCTACCGGCGACGGTGTAGCAATGGTCTATCGTGCCAAGGGGCGCATAGAAAACATGGAGTTTATACAGTTTCACCCAACGGCTTTGTACCAGCCCGGGGTGTCTCCGTCGTTCCTTATTACCGAGGCCGTCCGTGGCGACGGCGGCATACTCCGCAATAAAAGTGGCGAAGCTTTTATGGAACGTTACGACCCACGCAAAGACCTTGCACCAAGAGACATTGTAGCCCGTGCCATAGACAATGAAATGAAGAAAGGCGGTAACGAATTTGTGTGGCTCGATTGCCGCCACATGCCAATCGAAAATTTTAGGCACCACTTTCCAAATATTTACCAAAAATGCCTAAGCATAGGTATTGATGTTACAAAAGATATGATACCCGTGGCACCGGCAGCCCACTACAGTTGCGGCGGCATTAAGGCCGACGAGTTTGGCCAAACCTCCATACGCAACCTCTATGCATGTGGCGAGTGTGCAAGTACCGGCCTTCATGGAGCCAATCGCCTTGCAAGCAACAGCTTGTTAGAGGCTATGGTTTTTGGTCACCGTGCTTATCTTCATTCTATAGAGAAGCTTCCCGAAATAGAAGCCGAATATGCACTCAAACGTTTCGATATTTCTGCCATACCAGATTGGAATGCAGAAGGTACCCGGGA
Source organism: Segetibacter sp. (assembly GCA_031373555.1). GTDB lineage: Bacteria > Bacteroidota > Bacteroidia > Chitinophagales > Chitinophagaceae > Segetibacter. The sequence continues at coordinate 30,140 of JANMMU010000076.1, forward strand.
ACCCAAAGAGTTGATTTTGATAACCCAAAGCCTCAAAGAGTTGCAGCAAAGCATGAGCGATTATGTTGGTATTGTTCGCACAGATATCCGGCTTGCCCGTGCCATGAAACGGCTGGATTTACTCTTTGAAGAAACAGAACAACTCTATAGAAATACAAGTGTATCTACCCAACTTTGCGAACTTCGCAACCTTATTTCTGTAGGTTACCTCATAGTCAAAAGTGCATCCTTCCGTAAAGAAAGCCGCGGCCTGCATTTCAATACAGACTACCCGGAAAAAAGCAGTTTGAAGGAGAATATTATTTTGTAGTAGTAGTAAGGTGTTAGTAGTAAGTAGAAAGAACGTCTGTTACACAAAGTCACCCTTCTCCCCCGGGAGAAAAATCGGAGATGAGGCTTTTTTGGGAACCAGCATTTGCACTTTGCTAATCATCGTTGTGTCACTCACTTGTACTGCATATCTTTATTGAACTTTTTACACAAGTTGTTAGTGTTCAATATTGCCAATGTACATTGGCATAAAAATGCCGGCATTAGCAAATTAGTAAATCATCACATTATTACATTAGAATGAAAATCCTTCACACCGCCGATTGGCACCTTGGCAAATGGCTCGACAACTTCTCCCGCCTGCAGGAGCAGAAAGAAGTCTTGCACGAAATCTGTGAAATAGCGGAAGCTGAAAACGTAGATGCAGTGTTGGTTGCAGGTGATTTATACGATACTTTTAATCCCTCTGCCGAGGCTCAGGAACTACTTTACAAAACACTAAGAAGATTAGGCAACAATGGAAAACGTGCAGTAATAGCCATAGCCGGCAACCACGACCAACCAGAACGCATAGAGGCACCCGACCACCTTGCCCGTGAACATGGAATTGTATTCATAGGTTATCCAAACACAATAGTTCCCATTACCAATGGACCTGAATTTTGTATTACCAAAAGCGAAGCCGGATTTATAGAAATAAAATTGCAACATTGTAGCGAACCTTTACGCCTTTTGATTACTCCTTATGCCAACGAGTTCAGACTAAAAACCTATCTCGGTGCAGAAAATCCTGAAGAAGAATTAAGGGCAGTATTGCAACAAAAATGGCAACAACTTGCAGATAAGTATTGCGATACCAACGGCATCAATATATTGTGTGCCCATCTTTTTTTTATGAAAAAAGGCAGCACTCCACCCGAAGAACCCGATGATGAAAGACCTATATTGCACATAGGTGGAGCACAGGCCATTTACTCTGAAAATATTCCAGTACAAATGCAATATGCTGCACTTGGGCATCTGCATCGTTACCAGGTTATTGATACGAGGCCTTGTCCAATAGTTTACAGCAGCAGTCCATTGGCATACAGCTTTGCAGAAGCAAACCAGGAAAAATATGTTGTTATAATAGAGGCGGGTTTAAATGAAACTTTAGAGTTTCGCAAGGCTGCTTTGACAAAAGGAAAGCAACTGCTCCGCAAAAGATTTGAAGATATAGACGAAGCCATTATATGGCTCAATGCCAATCCGGAAACCTTAGTTGAATTAACGATAGTAGCAAATGAATTTCTGGCAGTCAAAGATCGCAAGCGACTAAACGATGCACACAGCGAAATCGTAAATATTATACCCGAAATAAAGAATAAAGCGTTCACGCTAAATGAAACGGGTAAAATAGATTTGAATAAATCAGTAGAGCAATTATTTGTCGAATATTTTCAACATGTAAAAGGTCAGCAGCCTGATGAAAATTTAATGCAATTATTTAAAGAAGTTTTGGGAATAACAGAAGAAGTATAACAACACTCAATCAACATGATACCCGTATCACTCACTATAAAGGGACTGTATTCTTATCAGCAGGAAACTACTATTGATTTCGGCCCATTAACTGCGGCAGGTTTGTTTGGCATTTTCGGAGCTGTAGGTAGTGGAAAGTCAACTATTCTTGAGGCAATCACATTTGCACTCTATGGCGAAACAGAACGGCTCAATAGTCGCGACAGCCGTGGTTACAACATGATGAATTTGAAGAGCAATGAACTGCTTATAGACTTTGTTTTTTTAAGTGGATCACCACAAAAAAAATACAGGTTTACCGTAAGCTGCAAACGCAATAAAAAGCGTTACTTAGAAACATCTGCCTTTGAACGCAAAGCATATCATTGGATAAATAGCGATTGGCAACCTACAGCCAAAACAGCCGATGAAATATTGGGGCTTTCCTACGATAATTTTAAGCGAACAGTCATTATTCCACAGGGAAAATTTCAGGAATTTTTGCAATTAAAAGAGACCGAAAGAGTCCAAATGCTTAAAGAGATTTTCAATCTTGAAAAGTATGAGTTAGGCCCTAAAGTAGCTATTCTTACAAAAGCGAATGACTTAAAAATCAGCCACACCGAAGGACAGATGCAGTCTCTGCCCCTTATAGATGTAGAAACATTGCAGGAAAAGGAAAATACAATAGTCATTCATCAAAAACAACTGGATGAACAAACTGTTGAATTACAAAAGAAGCAACTAGAGGAAAAGACATTTGAAACACTTAAACAATTGTTTGAAGACCTTAAAACCAAAACCAATCTTTGGAACAAACTCAAGGAAAAGGAACCTGCTTTTCTTCAACTGGAAAAAGAAGTAAATGAATATGAAAATTGTGAGAAGATTTTCAAAAATCTATTTGAAGCCAACGATAAACTGGAAAAATCTATCAACGAAAAATCAGAAAATTTAGCGAAGCAAAAAAATGAAAGCGAAGCTTTGGGAAATGCAATAAAAGAAAGCGAATTATTTTTAAAAAATCTTGAAGAAAGTTTCAGAAATAAAGAGCTTTTACTACAGAAGGCTGCGGAACTTGAAAAAATCATTTCAATAAAAAATATAAAAACAACAGTAGAAAATTTTTCGAAACGAATAATAAACGGGCAGGAGTTGATTGTTCAAAAGCAAAAGGAATCAGATGATTTGAAAAAGGCAATTACATTATTACAGGAAAGTGTTTTAGCAAAAGAACAATCATTGCCTGACACGACCACATTGATAGCATTGAGCAGCTGGTTTGGTAGCATGAATCAATTAAAAAATGAAATAATTAAAGAATCAGAATCAAGAGCAGAAGCTAAAGATGTGTTTGTAAAAACGATGGAAAACATTGGCCGGGAGTTAAAAAATTTCCCATCATCAATCACATTTGATACCCTACCCCCTACCATAGAAATTGTAGATGCCAAAACAGAGCAATTCATCATTAGAAACAACAATAATTTGCTTGTTCTTAAAGAAGAATTAGCACATCTGGAACTTTCTCAAAAGCTGGAATCATTTGTTCAAAACATTCAATCCGGCAAAGAATGCCCACTATGCGGTTCTGTAGATCATCCTAACATTTTGTCTGTAAAAAATGTTACCGGTGAGATTATTACTTTAAAAGAAAAAATTACCAATGTAGAAAAGGAAATGGCTTCAATTCAAAAGATATTGATTCTTATATCTGCCTTGTATGCCGAATATAAGGGTCAGAAACAAAGTGCAAATAAAAAGACGGAAAATTTAGCAAAGCTTGAAAAGGATTTTGAAATGTATAAATCCGGCTTTTCATTTTCCGGTTATACAATTGATGATGAACTAAGACTGAAAGATGAATTGAAGCAATTTGAAGAAGAAAGAAATATTATAAATGAACTTAGAAAGCAAATAGTTTCAAAACAAGAAGAGGCAGAAAAGCTTTCAAAAAATATTATTGAATATAAAACCGGGGTAGAAAAGATAAGCAGAGAAATGGCTCAATCGGAAGGCGAGTTGCGATTATTGGAAAGTCAGGTGTTGCTTCATGTATTACAAGATGAAATGGTGAAGGAAGACGACGTTCTGCAAAACAGCATTACTAAGCACAAGAATGATTTTACTAAAATAACGAACGATTATGAACATGCTTCAAAATCATTGCAGCAAAACCAAACAAAGTATGGAACAATAAATGGAAAAATAGAAGAAGTTCAAAATCAGATAGCTTTAGAAAAAATTGACTTAGGAAAAATTGTAAACTCCATTCATTCATTATTAGTTGAAAATGGATTTGCTGATAAAGAGGTTGTTTTAAAAATACTTGGAAGGAAAACAAACCCTAGTGTTGAAAAACAAAACATAGCCGATTATCAGAGAGAATTATATGCTGCCAAGATACAAAAAGCCGAAGCAGAATATAAAGTTGCTGGCAAGGAATACAAGGAGCAAAGTCATATAGTGTTAACAGACGAAATAGCAAAACTTGTTACAAAGGTTCAGGAGCAAACTGAATTGTTGACAAATTTTAAGAGAGACTTATTTCAATTAAAAGAGCAGTTAGTACTTAGAGAAAAACTGCAAAAAGACTTTGATCTGTTAACGGAGAGAAGCAGCAATTTAAAAACATTATCCAATTTGTTCAGGTCGGGTGGCTTTGTAAATCATGTTTCGTCGGTTTATTTACAAAATCTCATCAACTCTGCCAATAAGCGGTTTAATAAAATGACCCGGCAAAAATTATTGTTGGAATTAACAGCAGACAATGCATTTCAGGTTAGGGATTTTTTTAATAATGGTGAGGTAAGAAGTATTAAAACTTTATCAGGCGGCCAAATGTTTCAGGCCGCATTATCATTGGCACTTTCATTAGCTGATAATATCCAACATTTGACATCATCTTCGGAGAATTTCTTTTTTTTAGATGAAGGCTTTGGATCTCTGGATAAAGAATCTTTATTTATCGTATTTGAAACCCTGCAAAACCTGAGGAAAGAAAACAGGATTGTAGGAGTAATTTCCCATATTGAGGAAATGCAAAGGGAGATAGAAGTAAACTTAAAAATAATAAATGACTTGGAAATGGGTAGTATTTTAATTAAAAATTGGGAATAATTTTAAAAAATTATGACCCAAATGCCACCTTTTTCAAAAAAATACTGTCTAAGTGGATAAGTTGTTAACTATAAATGCTTTATTTTGTAGCCTAAACAAATATAAATTATTATAAAAACTGTAGGAATTCAATGTTGCAAACTTGAAAAAATATTAAGTTTTTGTTTTTTCGAACAGTTTTTTTAATTTCGCCTAATTAATGGCACTATATTTACTTAAGTATCATTAACAAATAACAAATATTTTAAAAAAAACTAAAAAGTTAACACCACATAAATTAACTGTATGCAAATCAGAAAGTACGCCTTACTTTTAGCTTTTATAAGCTTATTCTCGCATCTTGGTTTTTCGCAGGGAGATGCCATGGCAACCTGGAAAGACACTTCTAAAGTCTCGCCTAAGAGCCAGGCTCAGCAGAATGATTTTATGAACCACACCTACCCTTATCCTCCTAAGCCACGTAGCCAATGGGAATTGGGATTTGGCGGAGGTAACAGTATTATCCTCGGTGATATAAAGTCCAAAGCTGATATCGGCGGAACGATTACTTTAAGAAAGGCCATCTCCACTACCTTCTCTATCCGCGGAATTTATTTCGGTGGATATCAGCAAGGCTATCCAAGTGGTTACGGTACTTTGATTGGACAAAAGTCTTATCAAAACTGGACACATAGTCTTGGAATGGAATTGCTCGCCTCTCTTAACCCAATAAGTGTTTACAGAGGAAATCCTAAAACAAATGTTTATTTACTTGGAGGAGTTAATTTGGTAGCTGCACGTGTTTTTGAATATGTAGGTGGTGGACGTGCACAGCACATTGATAAAAATTACCGTCTTTTTTATGCCTATGGCGTTCCTAGTTCTAAATCAGGTTTATTTCCAGGTGCTGAAACAATATGGGGTAAAAAAGTTAATGGTAGAAAAGGTACAGCATTATTACCAGCTATTAGCGTAGGTGCCGGTATTTCTTTCAAGTTAAGTAAGAAAATGAATATTGGTGTAGAGCAAAGGTTCATGGGTGGAAATTATGATTTACTTGATGCACGCAAAGGTGGAGCTTCATCTACAGATGTTTACAGCCTTACAAGTGCAAGACTTAACTTTAATATAGGTAGTTCATCTTCAAGAGTTGAGCCGCTTTGGTGGATCAATCCAAACAACTATGTGTATAATGAACTTAATCGTCCAACTCACATGGTTCTTCCAGCTCCGGTACTTCCTGATGCAGATAATGATGGAGTTACTGACCAATTCGATATGGAACCAAATACCCCAAGCGGAGCTCCTGTAGATGTTCGCGGTGTAGCTAAGGATACAGATGGTGATGGTGTTCCTGATTACAAAGACAAAGAATTGTTGACTCCTTCAAAATGTTTCCCTGTTAGTACAGATGGTGTTGGAAATTGCCCTGAAGCTGCTTGTTGCACAGAGCTAAGAAACAAACTTGATAGTTTACATCATGATGGTGGACCTGATAATGGTGGCGGAAATGGAGGTGGAAATTGCGGATTGAATAATCTTCCTTCTATCCAATTCAAGACCGGTTCTGCTAAGTTGAGTAGTTCTGCAATGAACATGTTAGCTGCTGCTGCTGCTCAAATAAAGTCTCAACCTGATTGTCGTGTGAAAGTTATAGGACACGGTACAAGTGACAAACGTGCACAGCAAATGAGTTGGGATAGAGTAAAAGCAGTAATACGCTACTTTGTTGAGAAGCAAGGTTTATCACAAGACAGATTCATCTTTACTTATGGTGAAGAAGGCGATAATAACACTGTTGATTTGGTTGGAACAAAAGAAACTGGTCCAAACACAGTTCCTGCGCCACATCCGAATTTGAGGAACAGTAAATAAAATTCAAGATTTAGAATTTAAAAAACCCAATCTTTTTGATTGGGTTTTTTTGTGCACTATAACCTCTTATAAAAAATTTTAGGAGTCGGCTATAATTCAAAATTTACTTATACAATTGGGCCTAAGTGTTATTCCATGCACTTTGTATATTATAATAGGCTTAATTAGAGACTGTGTCTTGAAGCATATATAGATAATATGTAACTATTCACTCCCCAAAATTCAATTTTTCGGGTATTTTTTATAAAACCTGGAAGTTGTGCACATTTTTTTGATGGCTTTTGTAAGATCTGATTTTTATGCACTTTTTTGCTTCGTATTTCTTAGTTTTTGGGGATT